>CBINGZ010000030.1:0-69123 GCA_966250335.1 uncultured bacterium
TGTGCTGCGCCGGCGGCGTCCAGATGTTGAAGTCGCGGAGCTGGAACCGCTTGAAATCGTAGGCGGAGGAGGTCGTGTGTCCGGTGACGTCGTCGGTGATGCTGTGGGTCGTACGACGGTAGACGTTCGTGCCTGCGCCGACAGGATCATCCTCGTAGAGATAGTGATCGGTGTTCAGCAGTGTATCGCCGTCGCGGGTGTACTTGCGGAGGTAGCCTGCCATGTTCGTGTGGGCGAACGGGTAGGTGCCGCGGTTGACCGGCGTCAGCACGATCGAGTCGGCGGTAAGCGATGTCCCGATCGTTCCCTCGGCAAGTGTGGAGGCGCCGTTGTAATACTCGATCCTGTACTGTGCGGTCGGCTCGGTGACCGTGCGCAGCCGCCAGTTCCTTGCGTGGAGCTTCACCGCCGTTCCCGAGGTCGGTCGCGGGAAGCCGAAATCCTGGAAGACACGCACGTACGGCTCGTAGGAGAACCTCGTCTCGCGGCCTTCCGGATCGATGATCTTCGTGACCAGGCCAAGGTACGACCGCTTGTCGCTGATCGCGGCATCAGCCTGCGTCGCCAGTCCCAGCGCCGACTGCGATGCATATCCCCGCGAGGCAAGCGGCATCTCCAGTGCCGTCGTCGCCCGTCCGTCGACGACGACCGAGTCGAACCGCACGATCGTCGATCGGCCGAGCGCCTCGATGAGCATGGCGTTGCCGCTGTAGTGGAACGTGTGCCCCTCGAAGCCGGTCATCAGTGCCCGCCCCTTCGTTGAATCGCTCGTCAGCGTGCCTACGCCGTCGTCGGTGATCGGATAGTGTCGCGATCGTTCAAACGTTGTCAATGTCACACCGTTGGCGGCGATCTCCTCCAGGTAGAAGATGGTCGGCCCGGCATCCTGGCTGCCGTAGCTGGTCGGCACCTCGCGGGTGTAGACATCGGTGCCGTAGGGGATCTTCCACTCGCGGAAGATGTACTCCAGCCCGTCGCCGGGGAAATATCGCATTCTGCGCGGGATGTACTTCGCGATAAGAGCTGTATCGCCGTCACGCAGTTGCAGCCACCCGGGATACATCGCACTGTCGAACTCGACCAGAGCGAAGCCCCTGGCGTTGGCCTCGTTGACGAAGTAGGTGCCCGTGTATAGTCGCGCATCGTCAGCCGCCGTTGCAGCGCTGGGCTCACGACGGTTGTGCAGCTGCATGATGCCGCCGTCAGCACGGAGCACCTTGATGACATCGGTGTAGACGTCGGCGCTGGTCGTGGCGCTGGAAGAGTTGTAGACTGAGAAGTCGGCCATCCGGTTGGTGGCGTCGTAGCCGTCGACGGTCCAGACCATGTCGCTGTCGTTGAAGGAGAACTTGTCGGTGTTGCCGGCGAGCCCTTCATCGACACGAACAGGATCACAGTGGAACCGAATGCCGGAGGTCAACGCCTGCACGGCGAATCCGTTGACACCGATGATCCATGCGGGGCGGTTCTGATGGAATTTCGACCACGCCTTCTGCTCGGCGCCGCCGGCGGCCATGCCGTGCTCGTCGAAGGTGAGGCTGGGCTGGTCGTACTGCTTGTAGGCGGTGAAGGCGACCGATCCGCAGTAGTTCAGCGAGACATCCAGGGGAAAGCCCGCGACGGAGCTTGAAGAGATGGGATAAGAATAGCCGACGTTGCCGTTGGAGTTGGAGACGGTGATCTTGCCGTCGACGTTGATAGCGGCCCCTTCCATCGTCCCACGTTCGGAGTAGAGCTCCTGGGTCTTCTTGAGGTCGAAGGCATCCTGGGAGTACTGTGCCACGGAGTGCTGGGCAAGCACGCACATGAGCAGCGCCGTGAGGGCGGCGACAATGAATCTACGCGACATGAATTCTCTTCTCAGCGCGTAATGATGATGGGGTATGATCCGACAACGATATTCCGAGATTCGATGCGAACGAGGTAATAGCCACCGGGCAGATCATCGAGATCGAGGAGACGAAGGAGCCCACCGTCGGGACCGACGGAGACCTCCTGCCGGTGAACGATGCTGCCGCCGACGGAGACCACCGAGACCTGATACTCACCTTGTGGAAGCGTGCTTGCCTCGACGCTGGCGATGCCAGGCACGGGGTTGGGATAAACGCTGACGTGATAGTCAGGCACAACAACAGTTGCTATCTCGACCGGCGCGGTATTCCCGACCGGCTGCAGTATCCCCGGCTGCACCTCAGCTTCTTTACGAGCCCGCTCCTCCTCCAGAAGTATTTCGGTAAGCTCATAGCTTTTCCTGCCGGAGAGATCACGCCCCTTCGGTTCCACCAGCTTCTCCTGATTCCACAGATCGAGAGCGAAAAAGGGATGGATCTGAAATCCTGTGATGTCATCGATATCGATCACACGGACCTTGTCGAGATCCTTCTGACCGAAGATCACCACAGCCCGCATCGTATCGCGAAGGCTCGTGGTGCGGCCGTCGGCGCTGCGGGCATCCGTATCGCGACCATCTCCCTCCTGACCGACCTCGCGCAATCGACACTGCCCCCGAAGATAGAAGCAGATATCGTCGAGTTGATCGTCGCGATTGATGCGTTGAATCGCGGATGAGCCGGTCAGCTCGCTCCACGCCGGATAACGGAACTCCGTGCGTTCCGTACGCTCCCCTCCCTTCTTCGATGAATCCCCCCAGGCGATGAACGCCGGACGAATATTCATATGCGAGTCGAACCCGCCGAAGAGAGTATCGGGACGAGAATCGTCGTTGAAACGTCCGATGGCGAGGATATGGGTGGCGGGCATCACCGTATCCACCTTTATATCAGGCTTCACCGCCTCCACTCGGGAGGAGTCGCCGACGGCTCGTGCCGACCCGATTGATCCAGCCGTAAGCAGAACGACAACTATAAGCGCAACCAAACGGAACGACCCCGCCGGACCCGACAGGAATCTGCCGAGGAGATACTGCTGCATAATAATGAAAGGGATGAGCCGGCGAACTCTGTCGCTATCGGCACAGGTGATGAGAAGGGATGAACGGTAGGAACCCCGTCTCGAACTATTGATTACGGAATGGAATCTGCTGCCCGGGATGCGATATAATGGGAATTCCTGAATTGCACAAGCTATCTGTCCGTTATATCACAAAGGTGACCCGGGAACCCCGCCTACCCTCCGCCGTGTTGACTCATGAGCAGATTTCGTGAGAGGTTCCGGAGAGCGGCCACAACAGAAAGTTCTCTAACCGAGGTCCCTTCCAGCCTCACGACACCCGATGTCCCACCATGTGATCAATCCCCGCACCTGTCGTACGACCGAGCGCCGGACCGTGTCGTCCCATGACGATATGATCGGCAACCGGAGAGAGTTCCATAGAGACGACAGCAACGGACAATTCGATGAACCGGAGAGGAGCAGATGAAGAAAGTGACGCCGGGCCCCCTGGTCATCATCGGTGGGGCCGAGGAGAAGGAAGGAGCAAGCCCGATTCTCACACGGTTCGTGCAGCTTGCCGGTGGGAAGCGATCCCATATCGTCGTGGTCACCGTGGCGACCGAACTGCCGCAGGAAGTGGGGGATGAATATATCGCAGTCTTTCGGAGACTAGGGGCGACCGACATCTCCGTCCTCAATGTCGCAACCCGCCAGGAGGCGACCGAACCGAAACTGCTGGAGTGCATCGACAAGGCCACGGCCCTCTTCTTCACGGGGGGCAATCAGATGCGGATCACGAACCTGCTGGCGGGGACACCGCTGGATACCCACTCCCACGCGCGTCATCGCGACGGCATGGTGGTGGGAGGAACCAGCGCCGGAGCGGCGGTGATGGCCGATACGATGATCGTCGGAGGGCCGGCCCTCACCCACCCGCAGTCGGGTACCGTGCAGTTGAGCCCCGGCATGAGCTTTCTGCCGGGAGTCGTCATCGACCAGCATTTCGCCCAGCGGGGAAGGCTGGGACGGCTCCTCTCCGCCGTCGCGCGCCATCCGGGACATCTCGGAATCGGCATCGACGAGAACACGGCGGTCGTGGTCGCTCACGATACGATGGAGGTGATCGGGGCAGGCGCAGTCCTGGCCGTCGACGCCTCTTCACTGACCTACACCAATCTCCCGGAAATCAACGAGACGGAAGACCTGGCGCTCTTCGGCATCACACTCCATGTTCTCCCCGCCGGATATCGCTTCCGGATGGATGACAGAACGCCGCTGCCGAAGACGAGGAATTCGAAACGAGCAAAGCATTAGAATATCGTATGAAGATTGAATCAATAAAATCGATCCCAGGGCCGAATGTCTACACCGACGAGCCGGTTCTGGTGGCAACGCTCGATCTGGAGGATCTGGCCGATACGGCAAGTGACGAGATCGACGGGTTCGTCGACCGCCTGCTGGCGCTCCTCCCCGGCCTCCACGAGCACCACTGTTCCCCCGGCCATCCCGGCGGGTTCGTGGAACGGCTCCGACGCGGCACCTATATGGGGCATATCGTCGAACATATCGCACTGGAACTGAGCGGACATGCCGGAATCGAGGTCGGGTTCGGCAAGACCCGCTATGCCGGAACCCCCGGACGCTACAACGTCGTGGTGGAGTACAAGGCGGAGCACGCCATGAAGCATCTGGTCCGCGCCGCCGTGGAGATCGTTGAAGCCGTCCGGAACGGCGTCCCCTTCGATCTGGAGGCCTGCTTCCGGACGGCGCACGAGATCATCGAGGATACGGAGCTCGGCCCCAGCACCCTCGCAATCGTGGAAGCCGCCCGGAAGAGAAATATCCCGGTACGACGCCTGAACGATGCCAGCCTGATCCAGCTCGGCTACGGAAGATACCGGCGGCTGATCGAGGCGACCGTCACGAACCATACGAACATGATCGCCGTCGACATCGCCCAGGACAAGGCCCTGACCAAGGCGCTTCTGGGGGAAGCATCGATCCCCGTGCCGCATGGAACGGTGGTCCGATCGGCGGAGGAGGCGGTCTCGGCCCTCGGCGAGCTCTCCCCCCCTCTCGTCGTCAAGCCCCTCGACGGCAACCAGGGGAAAGGGGTCTCGATGGAACTGCGGACCGAGGAGGATATCCGACGCGCGTTCGAAACAGCCTCCCGTTTCTGCGACCAGGTTCTGGTGGAGGAGCAGTTGATGGGACAGGACTACAGGGTCCTGGTGGTCAACGGAACCATGGTGGCGGCGGCCGAACGCCGACCCGCGCATGTGACGGGGGATGGAAAGCATACCGTGCAGGAACTGATCGAGCTGACGAATCTCGATCCCCGACGGGGAGAAGGTCACAGAAAGTGCCTGACGCGCATTAACGTGGATGACGTCACCACTGCCTGTCTCCTCGCCGCGGGGAAATGTCTGGAGAGCGTTCCGGCGACCGGTGAGATCGTGGTCCTCCGCGACAACGCGAACCTCTCCACCGGAGGGACGGCGACCGACGTCACCGATATCGTCCACCCTGAGGTCCGCTCCCTCTGCGAACGCGCGGCGCGGCTCATCGGACTGGACGTCTGCGGCATCGATCTGGTCATGCCCGATATATCGAAGGCTCCGGCGCCGGGCGGCGGCATCGTGGAGCTGAACGCGGCCCCCGGCATCAGGATGCATCAGTCGCCGAGCTGCGGAACACCGCGCGACGTCGGGGGAGCGATCGTCGACATGCTCTATCCCCCCGGAGTCCCCTCCCGCATCCCGATCATCGCGATCACGGGAACCAACGGGAAGACGACCACGGCGCGGCTGATCCGGCATATCATGGCGAGCAGAGGGCTCACCGTGGGGATGACCTCCACCGACGGCATCTACATCGGCGATCAACGGATCGCAACGGGAGATATGAGCGGCCCCCGCTCCGCCCGCTCCGTCCTCTCCGATCCCGCCGTCGACATCGCCGTGCTGGAGACGGCGCGCGGGGGGATCGTCAGGAACGGCCTCGGCTACGACGAAGCGGATATCGGGATCATCACGAATATCGAACCGGACCATATCGGGCAGGACGGCATCGAAAGCGTCGACGATCTGGTCCATATCAAGGCGCTCGTCGCCGAGCATGTCCGCGACGGCGGCGCCCTTGTGCTCAACGCCGACAACCGCCACGCGGCCGGCATGGTGAAGCGGAGGCGCGTCCACGCGCACCGCAAGACGGTGATCTACTACAGCATGGATGCGGACAATCCGATCGTCTTCGATCATATCGTGAGCGGAGGGACCGCCGTCACCGCCGTCGACGGATGGATCGTCCTGCATCGCGGCCCTGCGTCGTCGGAAGCGGTCGTGGAGATCGGCACGCTCCCCTTCGCGCTCTGCGGTATCGCGGAGTTCCATGTCGCCAACTGCATGGCGGCTGTGGCCGCGGCCGTGGCCCACGGGGTTCCCACCGATCGGATCGCCGAAGCGGTGCGGACCTTCTCCCCGGCCGACAACCCCGGACGGACCAATCTCTTTCGCATCGGAGAAGGATATGTCATGGTCGACTACGGCCATAATCCCGACTCCTTCAACGCTCTCGTCAGGATGGCGAACCGCTTCAACGGCAGAAAGGTGACCGGGGTGGTCGCCGTCCCCGGAGACCGGGCCGACAGCGTGGTGGAGGAAGCCGCCGCATGCCTCGCCGGGAACTTCGACCGGATCATCCTGAAGGAAGACGGCGATCTCCGTGGACGGGCCTCCGGCGAAGTGGCTCTGATGCTCTATCGCACCATCAAACGTATCCGTCCCGAACAGGCGTGCATCATCGTCCTCGACGAGTACGCGGCGGTGATGCGCGCGATCGACGAGATGATTCCCGGAGAGGTGATCATCGTCTGCTACGAACATCTGCAGACGCTGATGGAGGTCCTGGAACGGAGGGGAGCGGTCGCCGTCACCTCGGTCGAGGAGTGCTTCGCGCTCAACGAACCGGCGACGGTCGCCGCGAATCCGCTCCCTCGTCTCAACGGAAGGCTATGAACAGCCGGCAGCGCGCCCTGATCATCATCGGCGGGCATGAGCGTGACGGAGACCGGGAGACGCTCAGGGAGATCGCCGAACGGGTCGGCGAGGGGAAGCTGGTCATAGCGCCCCTCGCCTCGAGCCGACAGGAGGAGCTCTACGAGGAATATGTCCGGATCTTCCGGAGACTCGGAGTTCGACATATCCACAAGCTCGCCGTCGGAAGCCGCCAGGAGGCGGAGAAGCAGAGCGTGGTCGATACGCTCAAGGATGCCTCCGGGGTCTTCTTCACCGGAGGCGATCAGCTCAGGATCACGAGTCTGATAGGGGACACCCCGGTCTACACGAGCATTCTGGAGATATATCGCAACGGCGGATTCGTGGCGGGGACGTCCGCCGGCGCTTCGGTGATGCCGACCACCATGCTTGCCGCCGGCGGCAGCGAAACATCGCACAAGATCGGCGACACGCTCAGGATGGCCCCGGGACTGGGACTGATAGACGGCGTGATCATCGACCAGCATTTCGCCGAACGGGGACGGATGGGGAGGCTTCTGGGAGCGATAGCGCAGAACCCGAAGAATATCGGACTGGGAATCGATGAGGATACGGCCGTCGTCGTGACGGCCGAGCGGACGCTGCGGGTGATCGGCTCCGGCGCCGTCTATGTCGTGGACGGATCGAGTGTGAGTTACTCCAACGTCGCCGATGCGGCTCTTGAGACCACCGTCTCGATCCACGGCGTGACGCTCCATCTGCTCGGCAACGGCGACCGGTTCGATCTGACGGAGCGGAGACCGCTGCTCCCGCAGTAGGCCCGGCGATAGGGATCTGCCAGAGGCGTTGCAACGACACGACAATCCATCGGGGAGGAGGTACTCCCCGAACGTTCCATTCATCATATAACAACGGAAGACGATATGGAAGGAAAGGAGCATCTGGTGGCATGGCTGAAAGACGCCTACAGCATGGAGAAGGCGCTGATTCCGATTCTGGAGAATCACGCTGATGATGCAAAAGCCCAGCCGGAACTGGAACGGCGACTCAGACAGCATATCGGCCAGACGAACCGTCACGCCAGCCTCGTCGAAAGCTGCATCAGGCGGCACGGCGAGGATACCTCGACGGTGAAGAATATCATGGGAGGACTCATGGGCTCGATACAGGGGGTGGCGACCGGCATGTTCGAGGACGAGCTGGTCAAGAACGCCCTGATGGACTACGCCTCCGAGAACTTCGAGATCGCCTGCTACCAGGCGCTGATCGTCGCCGCCGAACGTTTCGGAGACGAGGAGACGGTGAGTGTCTGCCGCGATATTCTTCGCGACGAACAGGAGATGGCGGCTTTTCTGAGCAACGCTCTCCCCAACGTCGTCGGCAGCACGCTGCAGGGAACCGCGACGAGCTGAGCACAGGTTCCCGCGACCGCCGTGACCGGGCGGAACGAGCGGGATTAGAAACACGGTACGGGATAGAGGTCCCCGGCGATCGTGCCTGTCCTCCTCCGCCCAATGTTCAGGCGGCAGCGGATGGAACGGTCGCCGGGGATGTGGGGTCCCGTGAAGGAACGCCCGCCGGAAACCTCCATGTTATGGTTCCAACGGAACATCAACCAAACCGGCGACGCCTCCTCCGCCCGCCGGTCAAACGCTGTGACGACATGACATCCATATCGGCATCCGACACGCAGCCGAGACCCGGCCGACGACGGAACATGGGGGACGGGGAACGCGTGGCCACGACCCTTGGGGGCGGAGCGCTTGCGATCTATGCGCTCACCCGTTCCTCCTGGGGGGGCAGGGCGCTTTCGCTGGCGGGCGGAGCGCTTATCCTGCGCGGTCTCTCCGGCCGCTGCCCGATCTACAGAGCGGCGGGGATCAGCACCGCAGCGAAACCGGCGGGAACGCTCGACACCCTGGTGGGGGGACGAGGCGCCGAGGTACGCTGCTCCGTCACGATCGACTGCCCGGTTGAGGATCTCTTCGCCCTCTGGAAAGATCTCTCCAACCTCCCCCGCTTCATGAAGCATCTGGAATCGGTGGAGAACCTCTCGCACGGCCGGAGCCGATGGAGGGCGAAGGCGCCGTTCAACAAAACGGTAAGCTGGACGGCGGAGATCATAGAAGAATCGGAAAACGAGTTGATCGCGTGGCGCGCCGTGGAGGGATCGCAGATCCCGAACGCAGGGCTCGTCCGGTTCCGCCCCGCCCCCGCGGGAAGAGGGACCGAACTCCATCTCCACCTGAGTTACCGGGCTCCGCTCGGCACGGTGGGGAGGGCGGCGGCAAAACTGCTGGGAGAAGAGCCTGCGAAGCAGGTGGAGGAGGATCTCCGACGACTGAAACGGATCATGGAAACCGGTGA
This sequence comes from uncultured bacterium, assembly GCA_966250335.1. GTDB lineage: Bacteria > Bacteroidota > Ignavibacteria > OLB7 > OLB7 > OLB7. Next base: position 9,255 of record CBINGZ010000030.1, read on the forward strand.
GATCCCCACGATCGAGGGACAGACCCACGGCACCCGGGCGATCCCCCCCGGCAGCGAACGACCCGATCTGGAAAAGCGATTCGGATATCACGAGCGGGACCCGGTCGAGGAGGCCTCATGGGAGTCCTTCCCGGCAAGCGATCCCCCCGCCTGGTGACAAAGGCTATCGCCACAGGATATTGTTCAAGAACGTCCGGAGCATCCTCATGAAAGCCGTCTGCTGGCACGGGTCCGGTGACGTACGCGTCGAGAACGTCCCCGACCCCACGATCCTGAATCCTCGCGATGCGATTATTCAGGTCACATCGACCGCGATATGCGGCTCCGATCTCCATATCTACAACGGCCATATCCCGACGATGAAGAAGGGGGATATCCTGGGGCACGAGTTCATGGGGATCGTCGTGGAGGTCGGCAGGGAGAATCACGGACTGAAAAAGGGGGAGAGAGTCATCGTCCCGGCGACGATCGCCTGCGGCGGATGCTTCTTCTGCAGAGCGACCCTCTGGTCGCTCTGCGATAATTCGAACCCGAACGCCGGTATGGCCGAGACCCTCTACGGGGCGGCCGGCGCCGGGCTCTTCGGGTTCTCCCATCTCTTCGGCGGCTATGCGGGGGGGCAGGCCGAATACGTGCGCGTCCCGTACGCCGACGTCAACACCATGAGGGTGCCGGAGGGACTTGCCGACGAGCAGGTCCTTTTCCTGACCGACATCTTCCCCACCGGCTACATGGCCGCCGAGAACTGCGCGATTCAACCGGGCGATACCGTCGCGGTATGGGGATGCGGCCCGGTAGGTCAGTTCGCGATACGAAGCGCCTTCCTCCTCGGGGCCGAACGGGTGATCGCGATCGATCACTATCCCGAACGTCTCGCCCTGGCCGCGGACGCCGGCGCGGAGATCGTCGACTACGAGGATGTCGACCTGCTGGAGCTGCTGAAGGAACGGACCGGCGGCCGGGGCCCGGATGCCTGCATCGATGCCGTCGGCATGGAGGCGCACGGGGCGACCGCCGCGGCTCTCTACGACTACGCGAAGCAGGCGGTGCGGATGGAGAACGACAGACCGAACGTCCTCCGGCAGGCGATCCAGGCGTGCCGCAAGGGAGGGACCGTGTCGATCCCCGGCATGTACGGCGGCTTCGTCGACAAGATCCCGCTGGGGGCCGCCTTCAACAAGGGGCTCACGCTCAAAATGGGCCCCACGCATATGCACAGATATATGGAGCCGCTGCTGCGGACGATCGTCGAGGGGCGCATCGATCCGAGGTTCGTCATCAGCCACAGGCTCCGTCTGGATCACGCTCCGTCCGGCTACGATATGTTCAACGGCAAGGAGAACGGCTGCGTCAAGATCGTGATGACGCCGTGACGATATCCCTTCCCCGGTCGTGAGGATGATCGCAACAGGAGAGATGACGACTACACAACGCCGATAACGGCAATTCTCATAATCGAACGACAATGGCAAAGGAACGATCAAGGAGCGGATCAAGGAAGATCCGCTATGCAGTGGTGGGGCTGGGCCACATAGCGCAGGCGGCGGTGCTCCCTGCCTTCGCCCATGCCGGGAACTCGGAACTGACGGCGCTGGTATCCGGTGATCCGACAAAACTCAAGAAGCTGGGGAAGAAGTACGGCGTCTCCGCCCTCTACTCCTACGACGACTACGATGCGCTGCTGAAGAGCGGTACGATCGACGCCGTTTATATCGCACTCCCAAACAGCATGCATCGCTCCTACACCATCCGCGCGGCAAGAGCAGGGGTTCATGTCCTCTGCGAAAAGCCGATGGCGGTGGATGAGAAGGAGTGCGAGGCGATGATCCGCGCATGCGAGCATGGGGGCGTCAAACTCATGACCGCCTATCGCCTCCATTTCGACGACGCGAACCTGAAGGCTGCGGAGATCGCGGCAAGCGGGAAACTGGGTGATCCCCGGATCTTCAACTCCATCTTCACCATGCAGGTGCAGCCGGGGAACATCCGCGTGAAGAAGGAGATGGGGGGCGGCACGCTCTACGACATCGGCATCTACTGCATCAACGCCGCCCGCTATATATTCCGCGCGGAGCCGGTGGAGGTGACCGCCTTCACGGCGAACAGCGGCGACGAGCGGTTCAGGGAGGTCGAGGAGATGGTGGGAGCGGTGATAAGATTTCCCGAGGATCGCATTGCGACCTTCGTCACCAGTTTCGGCGCCGCCGACCAGGGTGTCTATACGGTCGTCGGAACGAAGGGATCGCTGACGGTGGAGAAGGCGTACGAGTATATCGGCGAGGCGAAGCATCGGCTGACGATAGGAACCAGGGAGAAAGAGACGACCTTCCCATCGAGCGACCAGTTCGCGCCGGAGCTTCTTCACTTCTCGCAATGCATCCTTGAGGATCGCGACCCGGAGCCCTCGGGCCGTGAGGGGGCGCTCGACGTGGAGATCATCCGCGCCCTCTACAAGTCCGCCGAAACCGGCAGACCGGTACGCCTCGACCTGCCGCAGCGGAAGACGCGGCCGACGACCGAACTGGAGACCCGCCGCCCGCCCGTCAAGAAGCAGCAGATCGTGAAGTCGAAGAAACCCTCGAAAGGAACATGAGGAGGTGACACATGCATCGCATCGCCCCGCTTTTCAACAGATTCCCCCTGATGGGAATCGTCGTGCTCTTCTGGATGACGGCCGGAGCCTGCGGCAAACCGCCCAAGGGAGAGGGTGAGGGTGAGATCGTCACCCCCTCCGGAGACGACGGCGCAGCGACCGTCCGGTTCCGTGTGGAGACGGTGGCGGGAGGCCTGAACGTCCCGTGGGATCTGAAGTTCGCTCCCGACGGCAGGATCTTCTTTACCGAACGCCCCGGACGCCTGCGGGTGATCGTGGCCGGAACGCTGCACGAGGAGCCGGTGGCGACGCTCGATGACGTGGAGTCGAACCAGGAGACCGGATTGATGGGGCTGGTCCTTCACCCCGACTTCGCCGCCAACGGCTTCCTCTACATGGCCTATGCCTACGCCGGGGATGGAACGAACGTGCGGGTGGTGCGATACCGTGAATCGGGAAACAGCCTGACGGATCGCAGAACGATCATCGAGGGAATCCCCGCCGCCAGATTCCATGCCGGCTGTCGCCTCTCGTTCGGACCCGACGGCAAACTCTACATCACGACGGGCGACGCGACCAGGCCCGACCTGGCGCAGCAGCTCGGCTCCCTCGCCGGCAAGACCCTCCGCCTGAACGACGACGGCTCGGTCCCCTCCGACAACCCGTTCGTCGGCCGGAGCGGCGCACGACCCGAGGTATGGTCCTACGGCCACAGGAACTCCCAGGGGCTCGCCTGGCAGCCCGGCGCCGGGCTGATGTTCCAGACCGAACATGGTCCCTCGGGATCGGATGGACCGGGAGGGGGGGACGAGGTGAATATCGTCGAACGGGCAAGGAACTACGGGTGGCCCGTCGTCCATCACAAGGAGTCTCGCGAAGGGATGGAATCTCCGCTCCTTGAATACACCCCCGCCGTGGCGCCGGGAGGCTGCACCTTTTATCAGGGGACGATATTCCCTCAACTGAAGGGGAATTTCCTCTTCGCCTGTCTGAGAGGTGAATGCATCATCCGGGTCGTCCTCGACGGCCGGACCGTCGTCTCGCAGGAACGATGGTTCACCGAGGAGTACGGCAGAATCCGCGACGTGATCGAAGGCCCCGACGGCATGATCTACTTCACGACGTCCAACCGCGACGGACGTGGAACCCCGGCAAGAGATGACGACCGGATTCTCCGCCTTGCCCCGGTCCGATAACCGATAACGAACGGGGATGAAGCCGGCCGTACGACCTGCTTCATCCCCGTTCCCTTTGAATCTTCACACGATATTTCTACATCTTCTCCTCCCTGCAGGACACCGCAATCTATTTGGAGGGTGTCCGGCGCGTCGATCCTCCCTTCGTCCCCCCTCTCGAACCCCGCTCCGCGCCACGCGGCTGCCGTTTCACGGCGGCGGGTCCCGTGTCTCCGTCGGTGATCCCGATCGGCCCGGCAAGAACCTGCTGCGGGTACTCGGACCACTGGCTTTCTCCGGCCGGGGCCGCGCTGTTGACCTCGGCGCTCCGCTGCTCGCTCAGCTGCTGACTCATATCCTCCGTCTGCTCCAGTGTCATGCTGCTTCCCGTGATCGGTTGACCTATCAGGCCGTGCGTTTCCACGACATGGGCCACCGGATCTTCCACATAGACCCAGCTCTCCCCCGGTCCCCACGGCCCCTGCCCCTCGTTCCACGGCCCCCTGGCGCTCGCTCCGTTGGACATGTTGAAGTAGAGATGGGTGTAGCGCGGGTCCCCCTGAAGGATTCCGGGGGGGAAGTTCGGCTCCAGCGTCTCCAGGGCCGCCGTGAACATCTGCATATGCGCGACTTCACGGGTCATGAGGAACCGAAGCGTTTCATGGATGTAGGGATCGTCGGTGAACTGCATCAGATACTCGTAGACGATCTTCGCGCGCGACTCCGCCCCGATATTCGAACGAAGATCGACGCTCAGATCGCCGTTGGCGTTGACGAACGCTCCCGACCAGGGAACGCCGTGGCTGTCGGTGACCATCGGCCCTCCCCCGGACATCACGAAGAAATGGGGATGCATCGCTTCGTGAATGTACTGCTCCTTCGCCGTCTTGCCGTCCAGAAGCTTCGTCAGATCGGCCTGCTCCGCAGCATCCTTCAGCTCGCCGTTGACTCCGTTGAGGAGCATCGTAATGGTTGCTCCCACGATCTCCAGATGACTGAATTCCTCAGTCGCGATATCCATCAGCAGGTCGTATTTGTCGGGGTACGAATTCCGTACGCCGAACGCCTGCGTGAAGTACTGCATCGCAGCCTTCAATTCACCGTTGCCGCCGCCGAACTGCTCCAGAAGGAGCTTGGCGAACCGGGGGTCCGGGGCCGAAACACGCGCATTGAACTGCAATTCCTTGACATGATGGAACATGGCCTCCTCCGGTTAATTGGATGGTAACGAATCATGGTGGCCGACGTCTGTACCGACGCCGGTCAAGTGGCAACACCCCTCCATCACGGCGAGTTCCGAGAATGGCGTGATGTTACGATATTCTCACACCGGCTCCGGCACGGCCTCTCCGAAACACAAGAAACGGGAGGGCATCGTATCTTCACCCCCTTCCGGATCGACGTCGGACGCCGGTATACGGCATCCGGACCGCATCGAGCCGGGAATAATATCCTGCGATATATCACGGAGATCGAACAGAGTGCGCTGGTCCAACATCTTCATCCCCACCCTTCGCGACGACCCGGCCGACGCCGAGGTCGCAAGTCACAAACTGCTCGTTCGCGCGGGCTACATCCGCCAGCTGACATCCGGCGTCTACTCCCTTCTCCCACTGGCGCATCGCGTCAGGCTCAAGGTCATGGGGATCATCCGCGAGGAAATGAACGGGATCGGCGGACAGGAGTTCCTTCTGCCGGCGCTTCACCCGGCCGAGATCTGGAAGGAGTCGGGACGGTGGGAAGTGATGGGAGAGAACATGTTCAGGCTGCGCGACAGACGCGGCGCGGATATGGGACTCGGCATGACGCATGAGGAGATCTTCACCTCCATCATCAGGAACGCAATCGGCTCCTACAGACAGCTCCCCCAGATCTGGTATCAGATGCAGACGAAGTTCCGCGACGAGCCGAGACCGAAGTCGGGCCTGCTCCGCGTGCGGGAGTTCACGATGAAGGACGCCTACTCCTTCGACGTCGACCAGGAGGGACTCGACCGCGCCTTCGACGCGCACCACGGCGCGTATGCCCGGATCTTCACCCGCTGCGGGCTGGAGTTCGCGGGGGTGGAGGCGAGCTCCGGCGCGATGGGAGGGAGCCGCTCGGTGGAGTTCATGGTCCGCACCGACGCGGGAGAGGACGATATAGCGCGATGCACCCGATGCGACTACGCGGCCAACGTCGAGAAGGCCCTCTCGCGTCTGCCCGAACTCCCGGACGGAGATCGGCTCTCCGCTCCGGAGGAGTTCCCCACCCCCGGCGTCAGGACGATCGACGACCTTGTCCGGTTCCCCGGCGGGGCGGCCGCGGAATATCAGATCAAGACACTTGTCTACGTCGCCGACGGCTCGACGATCCTGGTGCTCCTGCGCGGTGATCATGAGCTGAACGAGACGAAGCTCGCCGACACTATAGGCGCCGTGAACGTCAGGCCGGCGCATCCCGAGGAGATCGTCGCGGCGCTGGGAGCCTCCGCGGGCTCGCTCGGAGCCGTCGGCGTGGGACGCGAGAGCCACCCCCTGGTGACCATGATCGTCGCCGACGAGACGTTGCGGGGTCGCCAGGGAATGACCACGGGAGCGAACAGGAACGAGCATCACCTGCGCGGCGTGTCGGTCGATCGCGATATAATTGTCGGCCGATGGAGCTCGCTCAGGACGGTGAAACAAGGAGAAGGGTGCCCGAAGTGCGATGGGGAGCTCGACGTGTTCAAGGCGGTCGAGGTGGGGCATATCTTCAAGCTCGGCACGAAATATTCCGAGAGCATGGGGGCGAACATCCTGAACGCCGACGGCCGCGAGACGCCGATCGTGATGGGGAGCTACGGCATCGGCGTGGAGCGCCTGATGGCGGCCGCCGTGGAGCTGAACCACGATGCCGCGGGGATCATCTGGCCGGAGTCGATAGCGCCGTTCAGGGTCGTGGTGACCCCCGTCAACATGAAGTCCGACGAGATCGTGGCGGCGGCAACGCGTATCTACGAGGATCTTCTGGCGAAGGGGATCGACGCCCTGCTGGACGACCGCGACGACCGCGCGGGGGTCAAGTTCAACGACGCCGATCTGATCGGCGTCCCGGTGCGGATCACCGTCGGCAAGAAGGTCGGCGAAGGGATCGTGGAGATCTTCAATCGCAGAACGAGAGAATCGAAGGAGGCGAGGATCGAGGAAGCGGCGGAGATGTTGTGATCCGATGACCGAACGATCGGGTCGGATGCGCCGCCGGTGAGAACATTTGTCCGCCGCGTTGTCTATCATCCGACTACACGCTGCAACAGGAGGCGGAGCCCGCCTGATCCGGGTCGTTCCGAGCCTCCCCGGAGAGACGCGGGCTCACCTCTTCTCCCCCATGATCGTCGCCACGATCGTTCTCGGTCCGCCGCGGTCGCGGTGTTCGCAGAGGTAGATCCCCTGCCATGTGCCGAGCGCCGGTCTCCCCCGCGTGATCGGGACCGAGAGGGAGGCGCCGAGGAGCGACGCCTTGACGTGGGCCGGCATGTCGTCCGGCCCTTCGTCGGTGTGACGGTAGTAGGAGGCGTTCTCCGGGACCATCACGTTGAAATGACGCTCCATGTCGCCGCGCACGTCCGGACTCGCGTTCTCGTTGATCGAGAGGGAGGCGGAGGTATGCTGGATGAAGAGATGGAGAATCCCCGCCTCGACCTCACGCAGCTCCGGCAGTTGATCCAGCACCTCGTCGGTGACGATATGGAACCCGCGGGAGCGGGGCTTCAGGGAGAACCGACGTTGTATCCAGATCATGCGACGTTCGAGAAATCGTATCGGTAGAAGATAATGTTGAAGGGGTCGCCGCTCCCTACTTTTCCGACGCGACGAATGTTTTCGATCCGATATATCGCCGCCGCGTGTTGAAGAAGCCTTCCCCCTCCCCCTTCGGATCCTTTCTGAAGACCGTCACCGTGTAGGTTCTGCCGGCGATCAGCGGCGGGGCGTCGCGCATCTCTGAACCGGCCGGAGGAACGCCGTAGGTCACGGGGGAGCGCAGGTTGTTCTCGTAGCCCGCTCCTCCCCGCGCCGTCCAGATCGCGCCGATGCCGTCGCCATCCTTCGATCCTTCGTAGAGGTTGAGTTCGTACGCCGCAGCCGGGGTCCAGGAGATGACCGGCCGCACTCCGCTCCCCACGGTGACGACCGGAACCTGGCTCTCGTCGAACCCGTGCATGCCGGCGCAGCCGACAAGTAGAAGGAGGAATGGAGGAAAGAGAAAGTTCTTCATAGCATCCGCCCGTAGTATTCCCTGAAGCCCACGATCTGGTAGCCGCGCGTCTCGAATGCGATCACGACATATCTCGACCAGTAGTCTCCCTCGGTCAGCGATTCACACTGGAACTCGAAGCTCACGAGGTTTCCGTGCATGGCGATATGGTAGGGCTCATGAAGTTTCAGACGTTTCCCCTTACGGGAGTCGTCGAGACATTTGTACGTCATATACATGCGCCCTTGGCTGCCGGAGATGGATCGACGGGGCGCCCCGTCGAGAGACCAGAACTCCATATCCGGAGCGAGCATGTCGATATAATCGAGGAAATCCCCCGTCGCCCATCCGTGGGCAAACGCGTCGAAGGCCGCGCGGGCGGTGCGGAAGGTCTGGCTTCCGGTGTCGATATCGTTCATGGCAGGCAGTATCGATAGATCCGTCATTCAGTGCACGCTGTTCACGCCCCGAACGGATAATCATTCGAGCATGAGAAGCGATCGGATTCCCGCAGAACGCCAGGCCGACACCATCATCAGGCGATATTACTCCTTGAGATAGCGCCGTAGGCGCGCACCAGATGTACGTAGCCCCGGCAGACACCGGTTGGCGATGTTCGGGCTCATGCGGGCACGAAAATCCCGCATGAAATTACATCGTGGCGATGAATTATCGGAGAACGAAGAATGGGCCGCCCCTTCGGGGCTTCAGAATATATAGCCACGACCCGAAGGGCTACAAACAGGCGCTCCCTTCGGGAGCCATCAACATTGTGCGGGACATCCCTCGAACACATCCCCAGCCCATGTATAGATCTGGGAGAGGCGGCCCCTATGTCCCGATACACACATGTCCCGATACACCTGTTACCGTTGTCTCCGGTCTATACAGCCCCGAAGGGGCGAACCATTTGCAGCCCCGACATTCCCCCTTGAAATCTTAAGCGCCGAAGGTGCGTCCCATTCTTCATCTCCCCGTCGATGAAGAGAAAAACGGTACGAGACTCCAACGTCCCAGGAGATTATAACATCGCATAGCATTACAAATGATCGCCGGGCTCATACTGAATCCCTTAGCGATGTTTCAACCCGGCCGCCCCCGGCCCGGCTGGATGACGGGGAGGCCGAGCTTCGGCTCAAGGCGTTCGCTATCGTAGTGGAGATCGAAGAACTCGTCGCACCATAGGCAGATGTTCTTCAGGTCGGCTCCGCGCTCCGTCGCCTGCTCACGCGCTATTCCGATCGAGGCCCCCATGCCGTACGGGTCCCCCTCGTTGATCGCTCTGAACACCTCCGACTTCGATACTCTTGCGAGAACGTCGGAGACCCGTTCGATGCGGGCGTCTCCAAGCGGGTGCTTCGTGCCGGGGCAGCAGGGGTTGATCTTCCAGAGCTGGATCGAGATCTCCTGCGGAAGTTCGGTCCCCCCCAGGAACCCCCTGCCGCCGGAGAGGATCGCGCAGAAATTGTGGGTATGATCCCGCAGCCACATGTCGGTCGACATCGCCCTCCCCCGGGCCCAGTTGCCCCCGAGCCACATCTCCTCGGTCGCCCCCCAGAAGCCGTAGCTCGGGGCGTCGGGCTTCAGATAGTTCTCCTTTTCGATCAGAGGATCGGGATCGTCGCCGCTCATCCCGCGCGAGCGGAAGAGCCGCTCCAGAAGCTCCTTCCGGCTCCCCTTATGCCTGTGCAGCTCGTCGATGGCGGCAACGTCGATCCGGGTGACGCCGCGCTTGAGGAGCTGATCGAGGATCGTCCCGTTCAGCAGGTCGCCGTTGGTCTGGAGCATGATCTGGGTCGCTCCCTGATATTTTCTCCGCAAATCGTCGAGAATGCAGTAGAGCTTCGTCCGCTCGGCGAGCGGCTCGCCGCCGGAGAGAATGATGCGGCCGACGCGATCGGGGAGATGATCTATCACGGCAAGACATTCATCGAGCGTCATCCGCTCCCCGCGCGGGCCGGAGTCGTTGTAGCAATGATCGCACTCGTCGTTGCAGAGCTGGGTGAAGACCCAGTAGATCGATTCGATGCCGTTGAAATCGGTGTTGATCATATCGTCTGCTCCTGAGCTCCCCGTTCCAGGGAGGTCCAGAAATCGATCTCCTTCCTGGCGCCGAACTCGGGATGATCGATGAACTCCTCTCTGCTGGAGAACCGCACCAGCGTTCCCCGGTTCATACACGCGATCTCATCCCCGAGAATGATCGCCTCCTTCAGATCGTGGGTGACGAACACCGACGCGATCCGATATGTCTCCACGATGCTTCTGAAGAGTCGCTGCATGGCCCCCCTGGTCTCCGGATCGAGATTGCTGAACGGCTCATCCAGCAGGAGCACCTCCGGCCCCACGATCGCCCCCCTGCCGAACGCGGCCCGCTGCCGCTGGCCGCCGGAAAGGTGGTGCGGCATCCGCCTCTCGTACCCGGCAAGCTCCAGCCTGCCGATCATCTCGTCGACTCTCCGCCCGATCTCCCGTTCCGGAAGATTCCGGACACGAAGTCCGAATGCGATATTCTCGAAGACGTTCAGATGAGGGAAGAGAAGCGGTTCCTGGTACATGTAGACGACGTTCCGCGCGGCAAGGGGAACCGCGGCGACATTCCTTCCCCTGATCCTCACCTCTCCCCGATCCGCCTCCGTCAGTCCCGCAATGATCTTCAGCAAGGTCGTCTTGCCGCACCCCGACTTTCCCAGAATAGTGAGCGTGCGCCCCTGTTCCACATCGAGCCCCACACCTCGCAGCACAATATGTTTACCGTAGGCCTTGTCGACCCCGGAGACCGCCAGCACGGGGCCGGTCGGATATGTATCGCCGTTACTCATAATCGATCGGAATTCTATCGCACAGGAGTTCCATACACGAACCGCCTCCCCGCCCAGAGCATCAGCACCGGCGGCAGCGTGAGCAGAACGCTGCTGACCGCCGCATGGTAGATGTTGGCCTCTCCGATATACATGAACACCAGCATCGTCAGCGTCTGGACCTTCCCGGCCCCTATCAGAAGCGTGATGCCGTATTGAAACCATGAGAAAAGAAACGTCTGCAGGAAGCAGATCAGGAGCATTCCGCGCGCGGCCGGCATCAGCACGCGGGCATAGATCTGACGGGTCGATCCCCCCAGAAGAGCCGCCACCCCCTCCAGCTCGCGTCGCTCGCGGTTCCAGAAACTCATACAGAAGATCAGAGCGAAGCCGAGCGTGAAGATCAGCTGCGCGAAGACGACCCCCGCGATGCTCCCGGCCAGGCCGATCCTGATGTAGAGGACATGGATGCAGGTCCCCAGGATCACCGGCGACATCGCGAACGGCAGATATGCCGGCAACAGCAGAAGGCGCCGGCGCTCGTGATACGCTACATATCGACTTGCGATAAACCCTCCGCACGTCGCGAAGAACGCCACGGTCGCCGAGATCAGAACGGAAAGGAGCATGCTCCGGGCAAGCTCCCCCCGGCCCGAGAGAAGCTGGAGCCACCGTCCCGGCGTCACGGCGCTCGGAACCAGATCGGGATAGACCCATCGCTCCGAAAAGGAGAGGAGCCCGAGATAGAACAACGGAACGATAGATGCGACGGCCACCATCACCACGGCCGCGCCCCTTCCCGGCGATCTCCCGATATCGGCGCGCCGGTTATCCCTCACCTTCCTTCTCCCCCATTCCCCTGTATGCAGCCACGATCAGGGAAAGTGACACCACGGTGTAGAGGATCGCGCAGATGAACGCCTCCGGCTTCCGGCCGAGATCGAACATCGCGTACTTCCTCATGATCAGCACGGAGACCATCTGCGGGGATTGCGCCCCAAGGAGGAGCGGCGCCTCGTACGCGCCGAAGACGCCGACCAGATGGAGAAGGATCGTGGGAAACGCCGTTCGGAGCAGGATCGGCAACGTCACTCTCCTCAGCAGCGCGCGGCGGCCGGCGCCGAGGGTCCCGGCCGTCCGTTCAAGTTCACGGAGCCCCCGGTCCTCATAGATGCGCGCAAAGAAGATCAGGAAGAAGGGGACGGCGATCATCATCTGTGCGGCGATGATCCCGATCCCGAACCTGTCGTTCACCAGATCGGGCGCCCCCGTGGGATCGGAGATGATCCCGAGCGCCGTGAGAACGCGCGCCAGATACCCGGCGCCCGAGAGGAGCTGAAAGACGACGAACGCCGCGACGGTCCCGGGGAGCGCCAGCGGCAGATATATCGCATAAGAAAGCATCCCGCGGTTCAGCGACCGGCGCAGATAGAGCGCAAGGGGAACGGCAACGGCGACCGAGGCGGCGGTGGCGGTCGCCGCTATCGCCAGGCTGACGCCGAACGACGCGGCGATCTCGCCGCTCTCCCACAGGCGGCTCCAGTATTCCAGCGTGAACCCGTCGTTCAGAAGCCCCGCCAGCCCGATGCTGTACGCGAACGCATAGAGGAGACTGATCGCGGTCGGCAGAACGGCGACCGCGATAAAGAGACCGTATCCGATACGTTCTACATTAGCTCTCAATGACATGTTTCCGGAAGTCGTCGAAGATCCTGATCATATATTCCGGCGCCAGCTCCATCAGCGCCTTCCCCTGGATCTGCTCGCGCGGCGGCGCGAACCTCCTCCCCGGAATCGACCTGAACTTCTCCCGCCACTCCTCGGGAAGCCGCGCCACGTCGAGCACGGTGCCGTCCCCCCAGACGGCCGGATCGAGCTTGCGGAGCTGGGCCTCCGGGGAGATCAGGAAGTTCGCCGTCACCATCGCGCCGGGGATGTTTCCGGAGCGGGCGGAGATCCCCATGTAGTGGCTGTTCTGGATCGTTCCCGCGTCGAGCACGTATGCCCTCGACGTCTCCGGGAACGCCCCCTGCAGCACCTTGTTGTCGACCTCGCCGTCGTTGTTGCTCATCGTGAAATCGATCTCGCCGGCGGCGAACATCTGATGAAGCTGCGCGACACCGGCGGGGAAGGTCCTCCCCTCCTTCCAGAAATAGGGCTTGATGCGATTGATATATTCCCAGAGGAGCGTCGCATACGTATCGTACCGCGCCAAATCGAAGGGACCGGAGAGATCATCCCCCTTCTCCTTCGCGATATCGATCAGGAGCGACTTGAGGAAGGTCATGCCGGTGAAGGAGTTGTCGAACGTGAAGCGGCCCCGATGCTTCCGCACATACTCCTCCAGCGCGGCTCTGGTCCCGGGAGGCTCAGGGGTGCGGAGCGTATCGTAGATGATCGCGAGCTGCACGTTCCCCCAGGGGCTTTCGTACCCCTCCACCTTCTGCTGGAAATCGGTGTTGATGAACCTGTTGTCGAAATCGACATGGGCCGCGTTCGGGAGCCTGTCGACGAACGGGCCGTGGAGGGCGCTGATCTTCCGGAGCTGGTAGAAGGTCTCGCCGTTGATCCACATCATATCGTACTCGCTTTGTTCCTTCCCCGCCTCCATCTCCGCCATCAGAGCCGACACCAGATCGGAGCCCTGGCCGCCGACGATCCTGAGCGTGACCCCGTGCTTCTCCTTCAGAGAGGGAATCACGTACTCCTTCATGTAGGCGTTGATGTAGGGATCACCCTGCCACATGGAGAGAGTGACCGTGGCGCCGCGCGCGCGGGCTTCAATATCGGTCCACGACAGTTTGGCGAGGTCGCTCTCCTTCTCCGGTTGCTCCCCTTCTCCGCAGGAGGAGAGAAGTGCGCAGAGCAGAAAGATACCGCACACGCGGAATGATGGAGTCGTGCGCCGCGATATCGAGCTGCGACAGAAACGAAAAGAGATATCCGACATGATTCCGCTGCTCTCCGAGTAAAATTCACAATCCTGACATGACGACGAAAGGGTGAACGGCAATAGTCTGCCGTTGCACCCCTGTCGTCCTTTCACACATCGGCTTCGTCCGGAAGGGATTGCGGGAGAATCCCTCTCACGGCATCAACGGAAAGCGTATCGCAATCCGAACTGGAACTGACGAGGCGGCGCCGAGTTGCGCTGGATCACCGTCGAGCCCGCCGGACCCGCCTGGATCTGGTTGCTCTGCGTCGCGTTGTTCGAGTAGCCGCTCAGGTTGACGGTGTTGAAGAGATTGAACACATCGGCCCGGAGCTCCACCCGCGCCTTCTCCCCCACCAGGAGGTTGTACTGCGCCCCGAGATCGAAGGTCTTCGACCAGGGGAGCCTGTCGCTGTTGCGCGACTCGCCGGGATAGCGGTCGATGTTGCCGACATACTGATCGCCGTACGATGTGCCGTCCCCGTTCAGATCGGTTGTTCCGAACTTCGCTCCATCCGCCACGCGGTTGATCGGCTGGCCGCTCTGAATCAGGGCGGCCAGGGTCACGGTCAGCTCCTCGATCGGATAGTAGGAGAAGACGCCGCTGATCACATGAGTTCTATCGTTGACCGATGGACCCCACTCGTTGTCGAAGTTGTTCGCGTCCTGCGCCTTGAAGTTGATATCCTCCGTGTTGTTGTACGACTCGGAGAGGGTGTAGAAGAGGCTGAAGGCGTAGGGGTCGGTCCCTTTCTGCTTGGTCAGGTTGAACGTCGCCGCCATGTAGCGGGCCTTCCCGGCGGTCTCCGACACAACGATGCTCTTGGAGCCGCCGACCGTCACCGCCACGGGGCGCGTGGCGTCGGCGTCGGCGACGGTTCGCACCACGACATTGTTCGGATCGGTCACCGGGTAGGCGGAGGGGGCGTTGAGATCGCGCATCCTGAACTGGTTGCGGGACTCCGTGTACATCAGATCCACACCGAACAGGATATTCTCGTCGAGCTGGCGCTGGTAGCCGAGCGATATCTGGTGCGTGTACGGGTTCTGATACCCGCTCGGGTTCAGGATGCGCCGTTCGCCGCTGGTCGCCGTGGCGCGGTCGGCCTGGAGCGTCTCCCCGGCCGGCCCCTGAAGATACTGCACGCCGCTCGTCCTGTCGGCGCTGAGATTGCCGTCGTACGTCGCCTTGTCGATATCGGTATCGGCGGGAAGGATCCCCAGGGCGATGAGAGACTCTATCTGCTGACGATATCCTTCCGATGTGGAGTTCTGCTGGAGCGCGTCGCTGTAGACGGCGTAGAGGATCTTGTCGTAGAAGAGCCCGTAGCCGCCGCGAACCACGCTCCGCTCGTCGAGCTTGTAGTTGAAGCTGAATCGCGGGGCGATGTTGTCGTAGTCGCCTGTCTCGCCCCCCCCTACCGAAAGGTCGTCGTAATCGTAGCGGAGCCCGATCGTCACGTTCAGATCGCTGCTGAGCGAGATAAGATCCTCGGCATAGAAGCTGAAGATATTCTGCCTCCGTCCGAACGCCTTCGGCTGAAGCTCCACACTGTACCTGACGACATCGACGTCGGAGGGTATATCGTTGATACCGAGGTTCGACCCCAGGTTCCGCGCGGCCAGCGCCTGCTGCTGTGCGCCGGTCAGCTTCACCGTGTAGTTGCCGTTGGGGTTGCCGCCGCCGGTGAGCGCGAACCCGGCGGAGAGAAGCTCGGCGCCGAACTTGAACCTGTGGTGCCCCTTGTCGATGCTGATCTTCTGCTGGATGTTGATCGTGTTCTCGACATCGTCGAAGATGTAGCCGGGATGGCCGAGAACGGCGATGCCGACGTTCGCCGAATCGAGCACCACGACCTGCGGGCTGGAGGGGTTCACCGGCTGGTCGTAGTTCCACCGGAAGCGGCTGTACTGGATGTTCCCCTCGTACGTGAAATCATCTCCCGTGTAGATATTCTGCGATCCCAGGAGAAACGAGTTCCGCTGCTGGCTGTTCCCGGCCGAGGGGAAGTTGATTCCTCCCTGGAGCCCTCCCGCCTGCCGTTCCAGATCGACGAGACCCAGATTCGCGCGGAGCGACGAACTGAACCTGTCGCTCCAGAAGTGGCTGATCTTCGCCGACCCGTAGGAGAACCTGTTCGTTCCGCGCACCGTCTCGTTGACGTTCAGTTGCGGCACGTTCAGCAGATTGTCCTTCATATCGAGCGTGTGCTCGAAGTTCAGGTAGAAGAACGTCTGGTCGCGGACGATCGCCCCTCCCAGACCGAACCCGGCCTGATGGCGCTGGAACCCGTCACGGACCTGATTGCCGGAAAGATCGCGCTGCGCGAACGGGCTGCTCGCGTCGATCGAGGGACCGGGGCGGGTCAGGTAGAAGACCTCCCCCGTCAGGTCGTTGCTCCCCGATTTCGTCGTGACGTTGATGATGCCGTTTCCGGTTCTGCCGAACTCCGTCGAGAAGTTGTTGGAGAGGACGGTGACGCTCTGCGTGAACCCGACCGGCATGGCGAACTTCTGTCCGCCGAGGAAGTTCTCGGTGTTGTCCATGCCGTCCACCAGGTAGCCGGCATAGAGTCCGTTGACACCGTTGATACCGACGTTCGGAGCTTCCGTGAAGAACCCGGTCGCCTGCGTAACGTTCGGAAGACGATACAACGTCCGTGCAACGTCGCGTCCCTCCACCGGGAGGTCGGCGATCTGCGCGGCGTTGATCGTGGCCGAGACCTCGGCGTTCATGGTGTTCAGTTCACCGGCGCCGGAGGCGACCACAACGATCTCCTTCGCCTCCACGACCTTCTTCGGCACCAGCGCCAGGTTGACGCTGCGGTCGGCATTGGATCGCAGAACGATCCCGCTGATCCTTCCTTCGTTGAAATCGTCGTTCCCGGCCGTCAGCACCTCATACGAGCCCGAGGTCGTCAGTCCGGTGAATCTGACCTTTCCCTGGGCGTTGCTCTTCGCCGACCCGTGATAGCCGATGGAGCCGTTGACGAGCACCACCTCGACCCCTTCCACCGGGGCCCTGGTGAGAACGTTGAGCACGGTGACCTCCAGATCCTCGGCGGCCGCCGCGGCCGTGAAGGCAAAAAAGGATATCACGCACGCCGATATACGGACGGCGGATGAAACAGGTATGTGTCCCTTCATGATATGCTTGTACGTGTGCCGGCGCCGCACGAGAGAGAGGGCGGAGCAGGCACGGATCTGATGATGAGTTGAGATTGATGAACGCGAGCGCGGACCGCGCGGGCCGGTGGGCGCACACGGGACTACCGTTCACAGGTCCTGTGGAAGGAACCGGACGAACGGAGAGGAGAGGTTCGGCGTGTTCAGCGGAGAGGAGGAGCGGTGAGGAAGAAGCGGGTCATCGCCTTGCGCACGGAAGGAGAGATGACGGGAAAGGGAGGATAGTCGGGACGGCGGGAGGAAGCCTCGTGGAACGATCCGAGCAGGGCCTTCAGCGCCAGGTCGGCGCGCGCCCCCACCCATTCGTCGAAATCCTCACCCACGCTCGGCAGGGCCACGGCGCCGGGAAGATCGAGAAACGATACGCAGAGGCGGGAGGTGGTCCAGGGAAGGGCGGTCAGGCCTGCGGGGTCGAATCCCTCGCGGGAGACCCCCACCAGCACCGCCCCGCCGTCGCGTGCCGGAACTGCGGCACGCGGAGCGCCCGATTCAAGGGCGCGGAAGGCATCGAGGATATCGGAGACCGAGATCGTGGGACAGTCGTTGCCGACCACCACCGCGCTCCGATACCCGAGCGCGAACGCATCGGCGACCGCGTTCGTGATACGCTCACCGAACGTGGTCCCGCGCTGGCGCAGAACCGTATGGGGAGAAGCGGCGTCGCGACTTCCTCCCGTCGCGATGATCAGATCGACCCCGGATTCCCTGACCGGCGCCAGACGCGCGGCCACCGACCTGTTGACCGACCTATACCCGAGCGCACGGTAACGCCGGGGGAGCGGCTTCAACCGCGCCTCCTCGCGTTCATCACGCACGAACAGGATAATCGCTCGATCGGATCTCAAGGCTCTTCCGGATTCCAGGGCGGGCATGATACGTAAGTGCGGGGTTTGATCCTAAGGTTACATCCCCCGGACCGAACATCCCGTTACCCGACCTCCCGACCACTATTGATATCTTGCACACCAATTGCGATTCGCATGACCCGGAGCATTTCTATGGATCAGGAACTACAGCAGCAGATAGATCGCCGCAGGACGTTTGCGATCATCTCACATCCGGACGCCGGCAAGACCACGCTCACCGAGAAGCTTCTTCTCTACGGCGGAGCGGTCCGCCTGGCGGGCTCCGTCACAGCCAGACGCAACCAGCGCCGCGCCACCTCCGACTGGATGGAACTGGAGCAGCAGCGCGGCATCTCCGTCACCAGCACTGTGCTGCAGTTCGAGTACCTGGACCATACCGTCAACCTGCTCGACACGCCGGGTCACGAAGACTTCTCCGAGGATACCTACCGGACCCTCACGGCGGCCGACAGCGCCGTGATGCTTATCGATTCCGCCAAGGGAATCGAGCCGCAGACCCGGAAACTCTTCGAGGTCTGCCGTATACGTCGTATACCGATCTTCACCTTCATCAACAAGATGGACCGCCCCGGCCGCCCGGCGCTGGAGCTGATCGACGAGCTGGAGCAGGAGTTCGGCATCGCCCCCTATCCGGTCAACTGGCCGATCGGCTCCGGCCCCAGTTTCTCCGGGGTCTACGACAGGCGCACCAACGAGGCGCATCTCTACCAGCGGACCCAGCACGGCGCATATCGCGCCCCGGTGGAACTGACCAACCTGAACGACCCGCGCCTGGAGTCGCTGATCGGCGTCCGCGAGCTGGCCGAACTGCGCGACGACCTGGAACTGATCGAAGGAGCCGGGGTCGCCTTCGACCATTCCCGCTTCCTGACCGGCGAGATCTCCCCCACCTTCTTCGGCAGCGCCGTCAACAACTTCGGCGTCGATCTCTTCCTGCGGCAGTTCGTGCAGTACGCCCCCACCCCGGCCCCGCGGATGACCGAGCACGGCCCGCTCGACCCGGCATCGGAGGTCTTCACGGGGTTCGTGTTCAAGATCCAGGCGAACATGGACCGGCAGCATCGCGACAGGGTGGCATTTCTCCGGGTCTGCTCCGGGAAGTTCGAGAAGGATATGGCGGTCACCAACGTCCGGAGCGGACGGCAGGTGCGGCTCAGCCGACCGCACAAGATGTTCGCGCAGGAACGGGAGACGGTGGAGGAGGCATACCCCGGCGATATCATCGGACTGATGAATCCGGGTGTCTTCGCGATCGGCGACACGGTGACATCGGGGAAGGGAGTTCACTTCGAGCCGATTCCGCATTTCTCCCCTGAGAAGTTCGCGTCGGTCCGCACGCCGTCGCCGGCCAAGAGGAAATCGCTCCAGAAAGGGCTGGAACAGCTCCGCGAGGAGGGGGCGATCCAGGTGATGTGGTCCCCGAACAGCACCGATCCGATCCTTGCGGCGGTCGGTCAGCTTCAGTTCGACGTCGTCAAGTTCCGCCTGGAATCGGAGTACAACGTCGAGGTGATCCTCGCCCCGCTCCCCTATGTCGCGGCACGATGGCTTGTGGGGACGCCGGAGAATATCGCGGGGATGATCCTGTACGGCGGCACGCAGGTAGTAAAGGATAGCGATGAACATCCGGTGATCCTCTTCGAAAGCGAATGGCATATCAACGCAACGCAGGAGAAAAACCCGAAAATCACGTTTAATCGGGTTGCGAGAGGAGAGGCGGTGCTGGCATAAACATTCCGCGAACGTATTACGATAGGAATATGAGACCCGCGCCCGGTACGAGAATTCGTACCGGGCGCCGCATTTCCGAGCTCCCCGTTTCCGTTTATCGAATATTATCGTTTCGTGAACCGGCGGTTCCGGCTCAATTCCCCCGATTATTCTCCCTACCTAATAATTACCGAGCATCAATCGGACTGCGATCTGCTATTTTCATCTCCACACGATAGACACGGGTCCGTACACCCCTATCATCGCCATCTCTCCCGACCCGCGGCCTCACTCCACCGCGACGGGAATTTCTTCTCATATCACCATATGGAGGTTCACATGAACAGTCAACGCCTGTACAGGCTGTTGGCCTGGGGAGCCTTTGCCCTTGCTGCAGCGGGAGCCGAGACCGCGCTGGCCCAGACCGGCGGCACGGTCATCGGGACCGGCGGCGGTCATGCGGCGAACGAGTCGTTCAGGGTCAACGGCACGGTGGGACAGTCGATTGTCGGGCGTGTCGCGGCAGGGGCCGCCGGCGCGTCGCAGGGATTCTGGCGCGGGCCGTCAGGATCATCGCAGAACGATGCAGTGAACTCCCCCACCACCGGTGAAGCCGTCGTGTCGCTGACCGGGGCGCCGAACCCGTTCGCGCAGTTCTCCGAACTGACGATGCGGAACCTGACGCCGGGAAGGATCACGCTCGATCTCTACGACGCGGCGGGAGCGCACGTCGCCACGCTGCTGGATGAAATCCACAAGGGAGGGAGCGCCTCCGCCCGCCTTGAGGGAACGGAACTCGCATCCGGGAATTATACGGCAGTGCTCGTCAACGGAAATGTGCGCCGCGCGCTGATCGTGCGCGTGGTGAAGTAAGACGTATATCGCGAAGCAGGATATACATCGTGAATAAGAGGACGGCACCACAGGGGGGCGAATATCCATCCGGGATATTCGTGTGACGTAACGTTGCACGGCAACGGGCAGGTCGCGGGATGATACGTATTCACTCCACGTTTCCTCCGCAGCGGCTCACGCAGATACCACTTAATTCACAACTTCAGGAAACAATACCATGAATCGCACCATTTCAATGGCGCGGGGGCTGGCTGTTGCCTTCGCACTTCTCATCTCCGTCGACTGCCTGGCGCAGGAGACACCGTCGAACGACGTTCCGCGCGTCATCAGCTATCAGGGAGTCCTCACGTCGAACGACGGTAAAAACGTGCGCGACGGAGCATATCCCGTCACGATCACTCTCTATGCCGACGAGGCCGGAACGAAGGCGGTCTGGCACGACACCTACACCACGCAGGTACAGGGCGGGGTCTTCAGCGTGGAGCTCGGAAGCGGCAACGTCCTGCTGCCGACGACGACCGCGATGAACACCCCTCTCTGGGTCGGGCTTCGTCTGGCCGACGGGACGGAGATGCGCCCGCTCACCCGGATGACCTCCGCGCCGTATGCCCTCAACGTGGCCGACAACTCGATCACCACGGCGAAGATCGCCGCGGGCGCCGTTACATCGGATAAGCTCGGTATCGACTACGTCTCCGAGGTTCAGGTGAACGGAGAGAAGGTGTCGGGACAGGGGACGCCGCTGAACTTTATCGGATCGGGAGTCGATTTCGACAGGGCCACGGGGAGCGTCATCATCGGAACGAGCTCCGGTGAGACATCGAGCATGAAGGAAGGGGCGACGACGGCGGGATTCGGAGATCAGTACTGGTCGATCATCGGCGACGCCAGGACTGAAGGCGGAGTCGGTATCACCTATCCCGCCGCTACGGACTGGATCGGGACAAGCGATCCTCCGGGAGCGCCGACCGGCAACAACTTCACCATCAGGGTCAACGGTGAGACGATCATGCGCTACCAGCCGAACGCCGCGAACACGCCGAACGTCGTCGGCGGACACCTTGCCAACACGGTTGCCGCGGCCACGATCGGCGCGACAATCGCGGGAGGCGGCAACGCAGGCGCCGCGGCCAATCTGATTCAGAACAGCTCGGATTACGCTACAATCGGCGGCGGCGCGGACAACCTGATCGGCCCGGGCACCCGTTTCGTCCAGTATGGCGTCATCGCGGGCGGAGAGAACAACACGCTCGGCAACACCACCTCGAACGTGACTCACTCGGCGATCGTCGGCGGCGAGGACAACGAGGCGCGGGTCAACCACAACTTCATAGGAGGCGGCCTGGGAAACGTCACGCAGGGCCAGGGCTCGGCGATCGTCGGCGGCGAGTCGCACAACACGGGAGCTTCCGCCGAGGATGCGTTCATCGGCGGAGGCCAGGACAACGACGCCACCGGAAGCTGGTCGACGATCGCGGGCGGACGCGACCATACGGCACAGGGAACCCGTTCGGCTATTCTCGGCGGGCAGAACAACGATGCGGCGGCCGACTACTCCACGGTCGGCGGCGGAGAGAACAACACCGCGTCGAGTGACTGGGCAGTGGTGGCCGGCGGCGTGGGCAACACCGCGTCGGGCGTCTACTCAGGGGTCGGCGGCGGGTCGTCGAATACCGCACAGGGGAACGGATCGTTCGTCGGAGCGGGCCGCGGCAACCAGGCTCTGGGAGTCGAGTCCGCGATCGCCGGTGGACTCGACAACATCACGACGAGCACCTACGGAGGCGTTCTGGCCGGACAGAAGAACCAGGCAGCCGATTATTCCGCGGTCGGCGCGGGATGGCAGAACCTGGCGGACGGCAGCCATGCGTTCATCGGCGCAGGAGCGACCAATAACATCGACGCAGCCACCGACTACTCGGCGATTGCCGGAGGACTGGGGAATCAGATCTTCACGAACGAGGGCGCGATCGGCGGCGGCTCCGGAAACATCATCAACAACGCGGGGCTTCCGACCGACGGCGGCGTCAACGCCGCGATCCCCGGCGGCGACAACCTGATCGCACAGAGCTACGGACAGATCGTGGCCGGATTCTACAACAGGGCGCAGGGGACGATGCCGTGGCGCCCGACCGGACCCGCGATCGCAGCCTCCGACGATCGGCTCTTCATTCTGGGGAACGGCGACGCCAACACGCTTCCCACCCCCACCAGATCGAACGCCTTCGAAGTATCGTACAACGGCCACTCGATCGTGTACGATAGAAACGGACAGACGTCGATCGTGGGAGGTCGCCAGCCGATCAAGGGAGCGACCTACACCGACAACGTCCTGAACGCATGGGGACATATCGCGGCAGGCGGCGCCATCGTCTCCGACTTCGGCGTTCTGAAGACGGTTGTGATCGGCGCCGGCGTCGTGCGGGTGGTCATCCGGGTCGTCGATCCCGTCACCGGCCTCTCCCTGCCGATGAACCTCAACGGCGCATCGATCACGGCGACGATCGTGGAGGATGAGTTCGCGCCGCATCCTCCGTGCCGGACGATCTCGACCTCCCCCCTCGTCCAGTGGTTCGACCCGATGACCGGCATCCTGGAGCCGAACACGTTCGTGATCCGGACGAAGGAATGGTCGACCGCCGGATGCGACGAGAAGGATATTCCCTTCATGTTCAA
This sequence comes from uncultured bacterium, assembly GCA_966250335.1. Classification (GTDB taxonomy): domain Bacteria; phylum Bacteroidota; class Ignavibacteria; order OLB7; family OLB7; genus OLB7. Next base: position 32,261 of record CBINGZ010000030.1, read on the forward strand.
GGTCTCCGGCAGGCCGTAGAATCTGCGGATCGTTTTCAATATCTGTATCGAGAGGGGGCCCGATTCGTTCGGGCCTTCTCCGTTCCGCGGGGATCGTTCCGTGAACGTTAGGATATGATAATCACGATAGGTTGATTCTTTTTTCCTTCAACATCAACTTGAAGCGACTGACCGTGAAGGCCGACGGCATCATCACACAACATATCGCATACATATCGGATACCTAAAATATACCAAGTATCAATCGGCAAATCCCGGATTATCTTTCATCCGGGCCCGATAGACCGGGTCCACACTCCCTTTCATCATCGCCCCTTGCCGGGCCGCTCTAACAGGAATGTCACGGTGGGATAGAGATTCTGCACTAACCACGCAGAGGTCGTGAACGACCCATCGACACGCACATGATCATCGCCATACGTCCGGACCCGTCGTAGGAATATCACGACGGGATAAGGAGTCACCATATCAACCATACGGAGGTCACCATGACCAGTCAACGCCTCGACAGGTTGTTGGCCGCGGCAGCGTTCGCCCTGCTGGCTTCATGGACGCCCACGCTCGCCCAGTCCGGCCCCACGGTCGTCGGATCAGGAGGCGGACACGCGGCGGCCGCGAACGTCAGGCTCAACGGCACAGTAGGCCAGTACATCGTCGGCCGTGTCTCGCAGGGGACCGCGGGCGCTTCACAGGGGTTCTGGAAGTCGCCCACGCCTCAATCTTCAGCAAACGGATCACCAGTCGCCGCCCCCACCACAGGCGAATCCGTCGTCGCCTTCTCAGGCGCACCGAACCCATTCTCAAGCTTCTCCGATCTGACCTTGCAGAACCTGGCGCCGGGCCGCGTCACCGTCGATCTGTACGACGCCGCGGGAGCACACGTCGCCACGCTGATGGATGAGATCAGCAGCGGCGGGCAGGCGAGCGTCCATCTGAACGCCGCCGATCTCCCCTCCGGCAACTACACGGCCGTGCTGCTGAACGCCGGAACGCGCCTGTCGATCATCATGCGGGTCATAAAGTAGCAACGAGCGGAATCGGACACCGGACGCACACATCCTGATGGGATATGTGTGAAAGCCGTCCGCGGGGACGGGTATGTGTCGTCACGATGAGAAACGGGCAACCCGGCGCACCTCACCGTACGCCGGACATCGTGCCGACTCCTCTTTCACAGCACAAACTCCATTCTGGGGGGAACGCTACCATGAATCGAACTTTATCGTTGGCACTGACGTTTGCCGCCGCCGGCACTCTCCTTATCTCAAGCAACAGCCTTGCGCAGAACGTATCGCCGAGCGATGCACCGCGCACCGATATACCGCGGCTCATCAGCTATCAGGGACTTCTCACCACACCTGAAGGAACAACGATCCGCGACGGCCAGTATCCGGTCACCGTCACGCTCTACGCGGACGAGGCGGGAACGAAGGTCGTCTGGCAGGATACCTATACAACGAGCGTGGTCGGCGGCGTCTTCAACGTGCAGCTCGGGAGCGGCGCCACCTCGCTCCCCGCAGGCGATATGATGAACACCCCGATGTGGGTCGGATTCCGCCTTGCGGACGGCTCGGAGATGCGCCCGCTGACGCAGATGACGTCGGCGCCCTACGCGCTGAACGTGGCCGACAACGCCATCACCACTGAAAAGATCGCAAGCGGAGCAGTCGGCACCACGGCTCTTGCCGACGGCGCCATCACCACCGAAAAGATCGCGGACGGATCGGTCACGGCCGAGAAACTCGGAGTGGATTTCTTTTCAGAGGTACAGGTGAACGGCGAGAAGGTCACAGGCAACGGGAGACTGCTGAACTTCGCCGGCAACGGGGTCAATTTCGATAAGGCTACAGGGAGCATTCTGATCGGATCGAGCGCGTCCGATGCGCTGAGCGAGAAGAGGGGCCCGAACACGCTGGGAACGATCAACGACGGATGGACGATGCGCGGCAACGGCCGGTCCTTCGTCGCCGCGGGTGTCCTCCTCCCGATCCCGGGTGACTGGATCGGAACGGGGAACGGAACGGCGTTCGACATCAGGACCAACGGCGTGACGATCATGCGGTACCAGTCGAACGGCGTGGTGAACACACCGAACGTCCTCGGCGGTCACGTTGCGAACGTCATCACCCCGGCGACAACCGGTGCGGTGATCGCAGGCGGCGGCAACGCCGGCGTCAGCCTGAATCAGATCCTGAACGGATCGAACTACGCAGTGATCAGCGGCGGCGAGAGCAACACGATCGGCGCGGTCGGTGTCGGGAACACGGCCGCCCACAGCGTGGTCGGCGGCGGACGGAGCAATACCGCCGGATTGGCGGGCGGAGTGATCACATACGCCACGGTGGGGGGTGGTGAAGCCAACACGTCGAGCGCCAGCCATGCGACGGTGGCCGGCGGACGCGGCAACACGGCCTCCGGTGGACGCTCGGGCGTGGCGGCAGGCAACACCAATACGGCCACCGGCAACGAGTCGTTCGTCGGCGGCGGTCTCAACAATCAGTCGAACGGCGCCGCATCGACGGTTGCCGGCGGTGAGAACAACGTTGCGGCAATCGACCACGCAACGGTCGGCGGCGGACAGGACAACCAGGCCACGGCGATGTGGTCGACCGCTTCGGGCGGCCAGATGAACAACGCGACCGTCGACTACGCAACCGTCGGCGGCGGCAACAACAACAACGCCAACGGCTTCGCCTCCACGATCGGCGGCGGCGACGGCAACACGGCGACGGTCAACCACACCACAGTCGGAGGCGGTGGGAACAACACCGCCGGCGGACCGTTCGCGACGGCCAGCGGCGGGCAGCTGAACAACGCCAACGGGCAGCACAGCACGATCGGCGGCGGCGAAGGGAACAACGCCCCGAACATGTACTCGACGGTCGGCGGCGGATTGACCAACAACGCCAACGCGCAGTGGTCGACGGTCGCCGGCGGTGAACTCAACGCCACAAACGGACAGCATGCCTCGGTCGGCGGCGGACAGGGGAATCAGGCGAACGCGCCCTTCACGACGGTCTCGGGCGGCATCAACAACGCCGTGGCGGCGGGAGCGGCCAACGCGACGATCGGCGGCGGCGGCGGCAACACCGCCAACGCGGTTGCCTCGACGATCGCCGGCGGCGACGCCAACACCACGGGAGGGAACAACGCGTCGGTCGGCGGCGGCTTCAACAACCAGGCAAACGCGGCGTGGTCGACCATCGCCGGCGGTGAGACCAACGTTGCGAACGGACTGCATTCGTCCGTGGGCGGCGGACAGAACAACCAGGCATTCGCGCAGTCCGCGACGATCGGCGGCGGCGTGGGCCATGTCATACCGGCCGCGGCGACGAACGGCACTATCGGCGGCGGTATCGGCAACGATGCCACCGGCATCTCCTCCACCGTCGGTGGCGGCGAGACGAACGTCGCCGGAAACAATCATGCAACCGTCGGCGGCGGCTTCACCAACAACGCCACCGGTCCGTGGTCGACGATCGCCGGCGGCGAATCGAACTTCGCGCCTTCCCAGAACACAAGCGTCGGCGGCGGACGGAACAACCAGGCGAACGGACCGTTCTCGACGATCGACGGCGGTAACAGCAACGTGACGACGGCCGCGGCAACGAACGCAGCGATCGGCGGCGGTACCAACAACCAGGCAAACGCCGCCAACACCACGATCGCCGGCGGACAGCAGAACACCGCGACGACCAACCATGGGACGGTAAGCGGCGGACAGATCAACATCGCGGGTGGAGCGCACTCGACGGTCGGCGGCGGCAACAACAACCGGGCGCTGTCGCAGTTCTCGACGGTCGACGGCGGCAACAACAACCTCGTTGTGGCTCTGGCCATCAATGGGACCATCGGCGGCGGCAACAGCAACACGGTCAACACCACCGGCTCCACCATCGCCGGCGGTCTCAACAACCAGACGAACGGCAACAACGCCACGGTCGGCGGCGGCGCCGCCAACGCCGGTAACGGTGTGACCTCGACGGTCGCAGGCGGCACCGGAAATATCGCAGCCGGACAGAGCGCGTCGATCGGCGGCGGCACGGCGAACACCACGCCGGCCACCCATGCAACGGTCGCAGGCGGACAGCAGAACAGCGCGGCGGGCGCCCATGGGACGGTCGGCGGCGGACAGATCAATCAGGCGGGCGGGCAGCACTCGACGGTCGGCGGCGGCAACAACAACCGCGCGCTCTCGCAGTTCTCGGCCATTAACGGCGGCAACAACAACCTGATTCCGGCGGCGGCGGCGAACGCGGCGATCGGCGGCGGTATCAACCACACGGCAAACGGCCCCAGCACCGTGATCGGCGGCGGCATCGGCAACAACGCCAACGGCGGCACGTCGGCGATCGGCGGCGGCAGCAACAACCTCACCGCCGGACAGAACTCGACGATCGGCGGCGGCGACGGCAACGTCGCCAACGGTCCATGGACGACCGTCAGCGGCGGTCAGTTCAACACAGCCGGCCCGCAGCACGCAACGGTCGGCGGCGGTGACAACAACCAGGCGAACGGCCCCTGGACGACGGTCGGCGGCGGCCGGGGCAACAACGCGGTCGGGCAGCATGCCTCGATCGGCGGCGGCGACGGCAACAACGCCAACGGTGTCTGGGCGACGATCAGCGGCGGCCAGGCCAACAGCGCCAACGCGCAGCACTCCACGATCGGCGGCGGTCAGGGGAGCAACGTCAACGGAACCCAGTCGACGATCGGCGGCGGCGCCGGGAACAACATCAACATCGGCGTCACGGGCGCCGACCCGATGAACTCGGTCATCTCCGGCGGTTCGAGCAACATGATCGAGGCGCCGGGCGCAACGATCGGCGGCGGCGACGGACACCAGATCATCATGACCATCGGGCAGGACGCCTCGAACGCGACGATCACCGGCGGCGAATTCAATGTTGCGCAGAGCTACGGACAGACGGTCGCGGGCGTGGGCAATCTTCCCCGGGGCAACGTGCCGTTCCGCGGTATCGCCGGTGCGACGGTCGCACAGCTCAATGAGCCGCTCTTCATGGTCGGCAACGGCGACGTCGGATTCACGAACTCCAACGCCTTCGAAGTATCGTACAACGGACATTCGGTCGTTCACGACCGGAACGGCCAGACGAGCGTCCTCGGCGGCCGCGAGCCGATCCGCGGCGCCACGTATGTCGACAACGTCCTCTACGCATGGGGCCAGGTCACGGCCGCCGGCGGCATCGTCAACGAGTTCGGTGTTGCCAGCGTGACGCCGGTGGGCCTTGCCGGACAGTACCGGGTCGCCATCCGCGTCGTCGATCCGTACACGGGTAACCAGATCGCGCTGACCGGCGCCTCGGTGACCGCGACACTGGTGGACAACACCCCGATCAACTCGTTCAACTGCGGCTCGATCACCGTCAGCAACGTGGTGCCGTTCGGCACGGAACTGAACACCTTCATCATCAAGACGGGGGACAACAACTGCAACCTGCAGCCCCGCGAATTCATGTTCAAGGTGAGCGGACGCCCGTAAGCGCGGACGACCGATCGGAAGACGATCTTCCATGAAATGCCCGGCGGCTCGATCGAATCGAGCCGCCGGGCCTGTTTATATCTCCCCGGGAGCCATATCGAGAAGCAGGCAGGAGTCCACATGGAACTCCAGGGAGAGAAACCGGGAGATATCACGAACAGATAATAGTGGCCATATTCCCTTTCGCCGCGAGCTGAAGCCGATAATTCCGGGCGAACGATAGGTATATCGTATGTACCTAATAATTACCGAACACCAATCCACCGATCTCGATATATATTTATCCGCTCCCGATAGACATCGCCCCCTCCTGCCGCTCTGCGTCACCGGCCGGTTTCAACTGAAACGTCAACTCGATCCTACTCTCCGCCGCATTCAGCGGCGGGCAACGGATTCATCATCAACCATACGGAGGTTTCATGACCAGTCAACGCCTTGACCGGCTGCTGGCCACGGCCGCGTTCGCCCTGCTCTGCGGGTGGGCCCCTGCAATCGCGCAATCCGGCGGCACGGTCGTCGCCTCGGGAGGCGGATATGCGGCGGCGGCGAACGTGAGGCTCAACGGCACGGTGGGCCAGCCGATCGTCGGTCGCACGGCACAGGGGAAGGCGGGCGCATCCCAGGGATTCTGGCGTTCTCCCTCCCCCGCACAGGCGCACGGAGCGCCCGAGGCCCCGACAACGGGGGAAACGACCGTCGCCTTCACCGGGGCGCCGAACCCCTTCTCGGGGTTCTCCGATCTGACGATACGGGATCTGCTGCCGGGTCGCGTTACGATCGATCTCTACGACGCCGCGGGAGCGCACGTCGGAAAACTTATGGATGAGATGCACGCGGGCGGAAACGCATCGATCCGTCTGGAGGGCGCCGATCTGGCGTCGGGGAACTATACGGCCGTGCTCCTCAACGAGGGAGTCCGCCGTTCGCTGATACTTCGGGTTATGAAGTAACGGATACAGGACACAGGCATCCGATCAGGATGTTCGTGGAAGCTGCCGAAGGGACGGGATATGTATCGTCACGATGGAATATGGGCAATCCGGCGTTCCGCGCCGGGCATCGCGACGTCATCGCTTCATATCACCAACTCCATTTTGGGGGGCACAGTATCATGAATCGAATTCTATCGTCAGCACGGGCGTTCGCCGCGGTCGGCGCGCTCTTCATCTCCGGCAACTGCCTGGCACAGAACGTGCCGTCGGCCGACGCATCACGGGCCGATATACCCAGGATCATCAGCTACCAGGGACTTCTCACCTCGCACGAAGGAGCGGCAGTTCGTGATGGAGAATACCCGGTAACCGTCACGCTCTACACGGACGAGACCGGGACGAAGGCCGTATGGCACGATACCTACGCGACGCAGGTCGTCGGCGGCGTCTTCAGCGTCCAGCTTGGAGCGGGAAGCAGGGCACTCCCTGAAGGAGAGATCATGAGCTCGCCGCTCTGGGTGGGGCTTCGCCTGGCCGACGGCACGGAGATGCGACCGCTGACGCAGATGACGGCGGCCCCCTACGCGCTGAACGTGGCCGACAACGCGGTGACCACGGCAAAGATCGCGGATGGAGCGGTGACGGCGGAAAAGCTCGCGATGGACTACATCTCCGAGATTCAGATCAACGGCGAGAAGATCACCGGCGAGGGAACACCGGTGAACTTTATCGGAAACGGAGTTACCTACGATCGCTCCACCGGAAGCGTGATCATCGGAGGAGAAGTCGGGAAGCAGGTCGAAACCGAGAAGAGGGGGACCTCCACCCAGGGAACGACCTTCGACTTCTGGACGATGCGGGGTAACGGACGCGTCGATAATGGACTCCCCGTTGTGCCCGTGGCCGGCGACTGGATAGGAACCGGCGTCGCCGTCGCATTCGAGCAACGGACGAACAATCAGAGAGTGATGCTCTACCAGCCGAACGGCGTGACCACGCCGAACATCATCGGCGGTAACGTCACGAACGCGATCACAGCGGCCACCAGCGGCGCGGTCATCGCCGGCGGCGGCAACGCGCTGGCGGGCGGCCTCAACCAGATCATCACCGGATCCGATTATTCGGCGATCAGCGGCGGCGCCTCCAACACCGTGGGAAGCGCGGGGTTCGCATCGACCTACGGAGCGCTCGGAGGGGGACGGTCGAACACCGTCGGTTCCGCCGCCGCGATCACCACGGCCGCAACGGTCGGCGGCGGAGAGAGCAACACGGCGAGCGCCGACCATGCGGTCGTCTCCGGCGGTCAGTCCAACACCGCGAGCGGACCGCATTCGGTAGTCGCCGGCGGACAGACGAACAGCGCGACCGTCAACCATGCAGCCGTCGGCGGCGGACGGCAGAACTCCGCCAACGGTTCCTGGTCGGTCGTCTCGGGCGGAGAGACCAACGTCACGAACGGACCGCACGCGGCGATCAGCGGCGGCCAGGCGAACCAGGCGCCGGGGAACCATGCCTCGATCGGCGGCGGAAGCAACAATATCGCGAACCCTCCCTTCTCCAGAATCGGCGGCGGCGCGACGAACACGATCTTCGCCGGGGCCGATTATTCCACGATCGGCGGCGGACAGGGGCATACGATCTTCGGGGGCTCCGATCACGCTACGATCGGCGGCGGTGACGCCAACATCGCCGGCAACCAGTGGGCCACGGTCGGGGGCGGCCAGATGAACGACGCCAGCGGCATCTATGCAGGGGTGGGTGCCGGACAGAACAATCTCGCATTCGGAGCATGGGGAGTGGTCGCAGGCGGTCAGAACAACGTGGCGGGGAACAACCACGCGGCGGTGGTGGGCGGCTTCAACAACGTGGCGGGGGGCCTCTGGTCGTTCGTGGGAGGGGGTGAGTCGAACAATGCGGGCGGACAGCACTCGACCGTCGGCGGCGGTCTTAACAACTTCGCGCTGGCTCCCTTTTCCTCCATCCTCGGTGGAGGGACCAACAATGTGGCGGCGGCGGCGAACGGCGCGACGATCGGCGGCGGCGGCGCCAACCAGGCGATGGCCCCGAACGCAACCATCGGCGGCGGTATCGGCAATATCATCAACGGCTTCAACGCGGTGATCGACGGCGGCCAGACCAACATGGCCAACGGCCCCTTCTCGACGATCGGCGGCGGCATGCTCAACACCACGATGGCCATGACCTCCACGGTCGGCGGCGGGCAGGGGAACATAGCGGCGGGAGTCGACGGGACGGTCGGCGGCGGCGGCGGCAACCAGGCCAACGGCATGGGCTCCACGGTCGCCGGCGGCGACAACAACCAGGCCAACGGCCTCAGCTCCGCCATCGGCGGCGGCGCCAACAATCAGGCGAACGGTACGAACTCCACCGTCGCCGGCGGTAATCTGAACGTCGTGATAGCAGCCGCGAACGAAGCGACCATCGGCGGCGGCCTGGGGAACACCGCCAACGGCGTGAACTCCACGATCGCCGGCGGGAACGCCAACACGGCGAACGGCGTCAACTCCACGATCGGCGGCGGCATCGGCAATCAGGCGAACGGTATCGCCTCCACGGTCGCCGGCGGGCAGATCAACATAGCGGCCGCGAACGACGCGACGGTCGGGGGGGGCTTCGACAATCAGGCCAACGGCGGCGCTTCCACGGTCGCCGGCGGCACGGCCAACCGGGCGAACGGCCCCAACTCCTCGGTCGGCGGCGGCAATATGAATATCGTGGCGGCGGTGGCGATCGACGGCGTCATCGGCGGCGGCAACAACAACCAGGTGAACGCTCCGGGCGGCACGGTCGCCGGCGGCACCAACAACCAGGCGAACGGCGCCGGTTCGACGGTCGGCGGCGGCAACAACAACATGGCGAACGGCCCGAACGCGACGGTCGGCGGCGGCAACAACAACACGGCCATAGGAAACAACACGACGGTCGGCGGCGGTCTCTTCAACACCGCAACCGGCCCGGTTTCGACGATCGCCGGCGGTGACGCGAACGTCGTCACCCTCAACCACGGAACGATCGGCGGCGGCCTGGCCAACAACGTGTTCGCCCCCTGGGCGACGATCAGCGGCGGTCAGCTCAACATCGCCAACGGACCGCATTCGGTGATCGGCGGCGGTCTCAACAACCAGACGATGGCCGCGTTCTCGACGGTCGGCGGCGGTGAGGCCAACCAGACGCCGGGGATGCACGCCGCGATCGGCGGCGGTCAGATGAATATCGCACCGGGCGCATGGTCGGCGATCAACGGCGGACAGAACAACCTGACGCCGAACACCTTCGCCTCGGTCGGCGGCGGCAACTTCAACACCGCGGGGGGCTTCGCCTCCACGGTCGGCGGCGGCAACTTCAACACCGCGGGGGGTGTGCAGTCGACGGTGGGGGGAGGGTCGGCCAACAATATCATAGCGGGAATCACCCTGATCGATCCGGACAACAGCACGATCGCCGGCGGCGCGGCGAACATGATCAACGCACAGGGGGCGACGATCAGCGGCGGCACCGGGCACCTGGCGGTTCTGACGGCCGCGAACGACGCACGCGTGTCGGCGATCACCGGCGGTGAGCAGAACATCACGCAGAGCTACGGCCAGACCGTGGCGGGCGTCTACAACCTCCAGCGCGGCAACATCCCCTACCAGGGAATCTACGCCGGCACAACCACGACCGCGCAGCGCGACGAACCGCTCTTCATGGTCGGCAACGGCAACATTCCCGGAGCCGTCCGCTCCAACGCGTTCGAAGTATCGTATAACGGACATTCGACGGTTCACGACCGGAACGGCCAGACGAGCGGCGTCGGCGGCCGCCAGCCGATCCGCGGCGCGACCTACACCGACAACGTGATCTACGCATGGGGGGACATCACCGGCGCCGGCGTCATCATGTCCGACTTCGGCGTCCTGAACGTGGTGCGCAACTTCGCGGGGGTCTACACGGTCACGATCCGCGTCATCGATCCCTACACCCGGGCGCCGATCGCCATCAACGGCGCATCGGTGACGGCGACGCTGCAGGACAACCAGCCGGTAACGGCCACGGGGTTCAACTGCGGTTCGATCACGGTCAGCAGAATCGTTCCGGCGGGAGGCGAACTCAACACGTTCGTGGTCCGCACCGGGAACAACAACTGCGTTCTGCAGGATCGTGATTTCTTCTTCAAGGTGACGGGACGGCCGTAATCGTTCGGATATCCCGACACGATACGTACAGGTCAGGGGCGGCCGGAATAATCCGGCCGCCCCTGTTTTCGCTCCTGCACCACGATCGAGACGAGCCCCGTCACGTACACGCCGCCGAGCGGGCCGAGCTCGTTCGTCGTCAAGATCGCCGGCTCCGCAGGAGAATCAGGCATCATGCGCCATGATCGACCACCCGTTCACCTTCAAGGTGGGGGCGGCCGCAGCGCACGATCGCATCACGATAATATAGGGATGGGCGGCCGCAGCGGTCCGGGTATTCCGGGCCGCCGTTTTCATCCCCGGGGGAGTCTATGCGGCCGCGTCCATTATGAAGGAATCATCGCACGCAATTCAAAAAAACCCACCCATCGCGATCCTTCCTTTTTCCCGGACGGCAAAAACTCTGTTTTTCCCGCGGAATCGATCTCTACGTCCATATACCTAATAATTACCGAATACCAATCCACCGATTCAGATATATCTTTCATCCGCTCACGATAGATCGCTTCGGTGTCCCCCCAGATCATCGCCATACGTTCCCGATTTCCGCTGAGTGCCCGGCGGGAAAGGGGTTCATCATCCAACCATAGGAGGTCTTATGACCAGTCCACGCCTTTACAGGCTGCCGGCTGTGGTTGCGTTTGTCCTGACGTTGCTATCGGCGTCCGCGTTCGCCCAGTCCGGGGCGACGGTCGTCGGTTCCGGCGGCGGCCATGCCGCCGACGCGACGGTCAGGTTGAACGGGACAGTCGGGCAGTATATCGTAGGACGTGTTTCTCAGGGATCGACGGGCGCATCCCAGGGATTCTGGCGTCCCCCCGCGGCTCCGCAGAACGGATCGCGGGTCACGTCACCTACCACCGGTGATGCCGTCATCGCGTTCACAGCCACCCCGAACCCGGTGACACAATTCTCAGAGCTCTCTGCGGGGAATCTGGCCCCGGGTCGCGTCACGATCGACCTGTACGACGCGGCGGGAGCCCACATCGCCACCCTTCTCGACGAGATCCGGCCCGGAGGCCGCGTCGCCGTCCGCGTGGACGGCACGGAGCTCCCCTCGGGCAACTACACCGCCATCCTGGTCAACGGCGGCACGCGCCGATCGCTGATCCTTCGCGTCACGAAATAATCATATCGGATCGCCAACTCCTTCCTACTCACCATATCCAAGGGGACCACTATCATGAATCGAACGTTGACACTGGCACGGACCTTCGCCGTGGCCGGCGCACTCTTCGTCTCCGGCACCTGCCTGGCACAGCAGCTCCCGACGTCGGATATACCGTCGTCCGATATACCCCGCATCATCAGCTATCAGGGACTCCTTACCTCCAGCGAGGGGGCGGCCCTCCGCGACGGCGAATATCCGGTGACCGTGACGCTCTACGGCGACGAGGCCGGAACGAAAGTCGTCTGGCAGGACACCTACGCGACGCAGGTCGTCGGTGGAGTCTTCAACGTCCAGCTCGGCAGCGGCGTCAACGCCCTGCCGCAGAGCAGGGAAATGAGCGCACCGCTCTGGGTCGGGCTTCGCCTGGCCGACGGAAGCGAGATGCGCCCCCTGACCCGGATGTCCTCCGCTCCCTACGCGATCAACGTCGCCGACAATGCCGTCACCACGGCAAAGATCGCGGACGGAGCCGTGACGGCGGATAAGCTCGCAATAGACTATATCTCCGAAGTGCAGATCAACGGCGAAAAGATCACCGGGGTCGGATCGCCCGTGAACTTTATCGGAAACGGAGTTACCTATGACAAGACGACCGGCAGCGTGATCATCGGAGCGACCTCGCGCGATGCATCGACCGAGAAGAAGGGAGCATCCACCCAGGGGACGACCTTCGATTTCTGGACGCTGCGAGGTGACGGTCGGGATGCGGCCGGCGTCCTCGCCGTCCCTATCGCCGGTGACTGGATCGGAACGTCGGCGGCGTCCGGCGTCCCCTTCGAGGTGCGAACCAACAATCAGAGAATAATGTATTACCAGCCGAGCGGCGTCAACACCCCGAGCATAGTGGGCGGAAACGCGGCCAACGTGGTTACCGTGGGAACAGACGGCGCCGTGATCGCGGGTGGCGGCGATCCGATTGGGAACAACCGTATCCTGGCCGCCTCTCATTACTCAAACATCAGCGGCGGCGGCTCCAACACCGTCGCAATCGCAGGATCGCCCGTCCGCTTCGGCGTCATCGGCGGCGGCACCAACAACAGCGTGGGAGCGTTCGGCTTCGGCATCACCGCCCCGACCATCGGCGGCGGACAGAGCAACGTCGTGTCGCAGAGCTACGGAACCGTCTCCGGCGGCCTTACGAACTCGGCGACGGCGGTCTACGCCGGCGTCGGCTCGGGCGAGGGGAACCGGGCGGCGGCCAATCATTCCTTCATCGGCGGCGGCCAGTTCAACGGCATCGTCAACCGCTTTTCGTTCATCGGCAGCGGCGTTCAGAACTTCATCTCGGGCTCGCGCTCGGCTATCGGGGGCGGCGAGACCAACCAGGCACAGGCCGATCACACGACGATCGGCGGCGGTCTGAACAACCTGGCGAACGCCCAGTTCGGGACGATCGGCGGCGGCAACACCAACAACTCGAACGGCATCGCCTCCACGGTCGGCGGCGGTGAGTCCAACGTTGCGGCAGTCGATTATTCGACGGTCGGCGGCGGACAGAACAACCAGGCGGTCGATCTCTGGACGACGGTCGCGGGAGGCGAGTCCAACGTCGCGAGCCTCAACAATGCAGCGATCGGCGGCGGTCAGGGGAACCAGGCCAACGGGCGCTACTCGTTCGTCGGCGGCGGCCAGTCGAACGCGGCGACCGTGGACTACTCAACGATCGGCGGCGGTCAGATCAACCAGGTGTACGCGCCGCTGGGGACGGTCGGCGGCGGCGTCAACAACATCATAGGTACGGCAGGAAGCGCGGCGTTCATCGGCGGCGGTCGCAGCAACCAGTCGAACAACACGGTGTCGGTGGTCGGCGGCGGTTCGGGGAACCAGGCCAACGCACGCTGGAGCACGATCGGCGGCGGCGATTTCAGCACGGCGCAGGCCGACTACAGCACCATCGCGGGTGGACAGAACAACCTGACGAACGGCGTCTGGTCGTCGATCGGCGGCGGCCAGCTCAACGACGCGTCGGGACAGCATTCAACGATCAGCGGCGGTGAGAGCAACCGCGCGCCGGCCATACACGCCACGATCGGCGGCGGTCGCGTCAACCGGGCGACCGGAGCGGGGTCGACGGTGGGCGGCGGCGACAACAATATCGCGAGCGGCACGCAGTCGACGGTCAGCGGCGGCGCCAGCAACCAGTCGAACTCGTCGCTCGGCACGGTCGGCGGCGGCGTGAACAACATCACGGCGGTGGCGACGACGGCAGCGACGATCGGCGGCGGCCGGAGCAACCAGGCGAACGCCGACTACTCGACGATCGCCGGCGGCGTCGGCAACGTTGCCAACAACCGTATTACGACGATCGGCGGCGGCAACAGCAACAGGGCGCTGGCCGACAACAGCACGATCGCGGGGGGTGAGGCGAACCGGACCAGCGGCGCCTGGTCGGCGATCGTCGGCGGGCAGAACAATGTCGCGGGCGGTCAGCATTCCCTGGTCGGCGGCGGTCAGAACAACACGGCGAACGGCAACCAGTCGACCCTCGGCGGCGGCAGCTTCAACGTCACGCCGGCCCCGTTCACCACACTGGGCGGCGGTCAGAGCAACGCGACGAACCGTCCCTACGGCACCATCGGCGGCGGCGCGGGGAACGCCACCAACGCCGATTATGCTTCGATCATCGGCGGTCGCGGCAACCAGGCCAACGGATTCCTCTCGACGATCGGCGCCGGTCTGTCGAACCTCGCCGGTGCGGACTTCACCTTCGTCGGCGGCGGCAACACCAACCGGGCCCTCGGATCCACCTCCACCATCGGCGGCGGCGAGTCGAACCAGGCGCTGGCCGACTACGACTTTATCGGCGGCGGTCAGGGCAATGTGATCAACAACATCTACGCCACTACCGGCGGCGGTACGAGCAACTCGAACAACTCCGACTACGGCTTCATCGGCGGCGGCAACACGAACACCACGAACGGAATGGCCTCCGTCATCGGCGGCGGTGAGTCGAACCAGACACTGGCCGACTACGACTTTATCGGCGGCGGTCAGACCAACACAACGAGTGGTTTCTACGCCACCGTCGGCGGCGGACAGGGGAACGTGGGCGCTGCCGACTACACGACCGCGGGCGGCGGTGTGAGCAACACGGCGAACCGTCCCTACGGCACCATCGGCGGCGGCGCGGGCAACGCAACCAACGCCGACTTCGCCTCGATCATCGGCGGCCGCGGCAATCAGGCCAACGGATTCCTGTCGACGATCGGCGGCGGTCTGGTGAACGTTGCGGGAGCCGACCTCACCTTCATCGGCGGCGGCAACAGCAACCAGGCAAACGGTTCCAGTTCCACCATCGGCGGCGGTGAGACCAACGTCACGAGCGGAACGTGGTCGGGCATCGGCGGCGGACAGAACAACCAGGCCAACGGACAGCACTCCACGATCGGCGGCGGTGAGGCGAACGTTGCCAACGGTCCCCATGCAACGGTGGCCGGCGGCCAAAACAACCAGGCCAACGGCGTCACCTCGACGGTCGGCGGCGGCGTGAACAACTTCTCGACCGGTCTGGGATCGACTGTCGCGGGCGGACAGGACAACTCCTCCTCCAGCCAGCAGTCGACGGTCGGCGGCGGTATCAGGAACGCGGCGTCGATGCCTTCGAGCACCGTCGGCGGCGGACGCCAGAACCGGAACAACGGAACGCAGTCGACGATCAGCGGCGGTCTCCGCAACGCGATCAGCGTCGGTTCGACCGGTACCGATCCCTCCAACGCCACCATCGCAGGGGGCGCGGGGAACGTCGTCGAGGCGCCGAGCGGCACGATCAGCGGCGGCGAGGGGAACCGCGTCCTGCTGAACGTGGCCGGCGACGTGGGATACAACGGCGCGATCACCGGCGGCGAGTTGAACATCGTGCAGAGCTACGGCCAGACCGTCTCCGGCGTGAACAACTTCAACCGCGGCAGCATCCCGTTCCGGGGCATCCCGACGGCGAGCCTTACCCAGCTGAACGAGCCGATCTTCATGGTCGGTAACGGCGACGCCGCGGCGTCCATCCGTTCCAACGCGTTCGAAGTATCGTACAACGGTCATTCGCTGGTGTTCGACAGGAACAACGGCCTCACCATATCGGGTCGCGAGCCGATGCGCGGCGCCACCTACACCGACAACATCGTCTACTCGTGGGGCGACATCGACGCCGCCGGGAATATCATATCGGACATCGGCGTCCGCGCCGTCAACCACCTGGGACCGGGTCTCTACCAGGTCATCATCCGGGTCATCGATCCGTATACCCTGGCGCAGATTCCTCTGACCGGCTCCTCGGTGACGGTAACGCTTGCCGACAACAGCACCGGCCCGATCAACTGCGGCTTCGTCACGGCGAGCCGTCTGGCGCCGGTCGGTGTCGAGCAGAACGTCTTCCTGGTGAAGACGAGCGACGTCAACTGCAATCCGACGGACCGCGACTTCATGTTCAAGGTGACGGGACGTCCGTAACCGACACGTCGCAGGAACCTTCATTACGCGAAGCGGCGACCCGGATCGGGTCGCCGCTTCGTTTTTTCACTCATCGGAGAGAGCGTTCTCCCCTCCCTTCCGCCGCTCGTCGATCTCCTTAAGTCTCCGTCTGCCGCGATCGGTAAGGAGCGGCTTTCCGCCGAACTTCATCTCCCCCTCCGCCTCGACAAGCTTTCCGTTGACCAGACGCGCCTCGCAGACAACGCGGCGGAACGTGCTCCGCGCCTCGGCCGGGAACTCGGCGAGCGGCGCGGCGACCTCTGTTCCACCCGCCTCCATCAGCACCAGACGGAGGATCTCCTCGCGGTCGTCGTCATTGAGGTCTTCGTTCGATTTCATATTCTATCTCGTTGTTCGATAAATAAATTCCGTGATTGAGCACCGTGCAGGCAATGCCCGGAACATCCGCAAATATAGCGGGACTCCGGGCGTCATCGGCACAGAAAGAGGAGACAAGCCATTCGCAGCAACGATATCCCCCATACAATCTTAAGCCCCGAAGGGGCGCGCCATTTGTAGCAACGCCATCCCCATCTTTTTCTTTAGCGCCGAAGGTGCGCACCATTCTTCCTCATTCATTGGGGAGAAGAATGGTACGCCCCTTCAGGGCTTGGGGAAATTTAATATCGCGTCGCGGCTACAAATCGGTGCGCCCTTCGGGAGCCATGTCCGTGGCAAATGGATGCATCACTCGGATACCATAGCAACGTCAGGTGGGTATTCCTTACGGGAGCTATACCACCAATCATCCGGACCCAATATGCAGCAGGATAATAAACCGTTTCGGCCGCGCCGGTGATCCCGGCGCGGCCGAAACGGTCCACCGCACGCGGGTATGCGGGAGGGGGGTGGAATTCCGATCGATTATTATATGGCAGCAAGATATGTCGAGAGGTTCGCGTGGTCGGGCAGCTCCAGTTTGTTCCTGATGTTCCGCCGGTGCGTGTTGACCGTGAAGACGGAGGTGGTGAGCGTTCCGGCGATATCCTTGCTCGACATGCTCATCCGCAGGAGCGCGCAGATCTTCAGCTCCATCGGGGTCAGGCTGGGGCAGCGGAGCGAAAGCGCCCTGACGAAGTCGTGATGCAGCTCGCGGAACTGGCGGTCGAAGAGCTTCCAGGCGGCATCCTCGTGGTGGTCGTGTCCCATCTGGCGCAGGACCGCGGCGGCAAGTTCGGCAACCTCCCGCTGATCCGATTTCAGAAACGGCACGATATATTTCCGTATCCCCTCCAGCAGGGTCTCCCGCTGGGCCAGATGGAGCGCCACGGAGGTCAGCTCGTTCCCCTTCGCCTCCACCTCCTGTTCCAGTTCGGCGACCTTCACTCTGTACTCCCCCTTCTCGTCCGTCATCCTGATCGCCTCGAACCTCGACTCGATCCGCGACAGCCCCCGGCGCAGCTCCGGCGAGAGGAGCGTCAGGGTCAGCTCGTGGGAACGCTTGAAGTAGCCCAGGGCGCCGCCCGGGTCGCCGAGCCGTTCGTAGAGCCCGGAGATCTCAAGAGAGAGATCGTGTTCCATTCTGACGAAACCGACGGTGCGGGCGGTATCCGCCGCGTCGAGATCGAGCCGGAGGCCGCGCTCGATCGCTCCCATTCCGATATGGATCGACGCCTCGGCGGCAAGCTGCGCGGCGCGACATATCGTGTCGCCGGTGCCGGCCGTCAGATCGACTCCTTTCCGCAGATGTTCGAACGCGCTCTGGAATTCCCCGAGGCGGGCGCAGGCCCGTACAATCGCAAAATGATATGTCGCTTCCGATTCCCGCATTCCCAGTTCATGGGAAATGGTCACGGCGCGATACAAATGTTCCAGCGCGACGTCGTGACGGCCGCGCTCATGGTGATAGGCCCCGGTCGTTCCGAGCACCGCGGCCTCGGTCCCGCGCGATCCGGCCTCACGGGCGCGTCGCAGACTCTCCCGGAACCATACTTCCGCCCGTTCGTCATCCCCAAGGAGCGCATAGATCTGCGCGACCCCGTCGGCAACAACGGCGAGGCCGGCGGGATCGCCGATCGCCTCCCAGATATTGAGACTCTCCTCGAACGCCGCGAGCGCTTCACGATATTCCGCCGCGCGCAGCCTGAGCGCGCCGATCCCGTCGAGGGCGGCTCCCATATCGCATTGCCTGTCGGAACGGCGCGCGGCCTCAAGCGCCGCCTCGTAATGACTCATCGCCTCCCGATGTTGCCCCAGGCGCGCGCGTGCGTGGCCGAGCGAGCGGAGCAGGCTGCTCATGTAGGGCTGCTCACGGAAGAGCGACACGGCAAGATCGAGCGACTTTGTGAGATATCGCAGCGCTGTCTGATTACGGCCCAGACGCCTGTAGGCGTCCCCGATTCTCCAGAGATTTTCGGCCGTGGTTTCGGCGTCGCTGGAAACGCGTGACGACCGGAACTCCTCGACGGCCGTCAGAAGCGAGCGCGACGGATCGGTTTCCGAGATTTCATCATCTCGTGATCGGAAGCGGGGGTGGTGGTCCGGTGTGGCGCCCACGACAGGTGGCGGCACACGCATAAAGGCTGCGCTGTTCATAGGCTTTCATTGTAGTGCTTGAACCTGCGCCTCCTCGTAACAGCGATCAATATACTCGCGTAACGATCATTATTACAACAGGTAAGTAGATCAAGTTAGGATAAAAATCCCGGCCCTTCGGACCGGGCCACATCGACTCTTGGGAATTGCCGCAAAAACGTGGAATCAACTCCGACTCTGATACAATTTTCCTGAGCGGGGAAGGCCCTACCTAATAAATACCTAATCCGCCCCATCGGGTCGGCGGGGAGAACCGCTCGACCCGATCCTACGCTATTTCCTCGCCAGGCCCCGTTTCCGCAGGGCTTCCGCGTAATCCTCGCTGATATACGTGTTCTTCATCGAGTCGAAACCGGTGGTCACCCGGATGTGACGGAGGAACGCTCCCCCCGCGTCCTGATTGGGCTGAAGAGGATCGCGCGCTATCTCCACCTCCCGATTCCGCAGAACCGAGTCGGCAAACGCCAGCGCCTTCATCCCGAGCGCCAGAGCCGAATCGGGGGTGATGCCGGCACGGGCGGCCTGCGCGTCGAGCGAGTCTCCGGGGGAACTGTCGAAGACCTCCACCCCGATCTGACGGAGCCTGAAGGTGTCGCCGACCGGGTAATCGCTCGTCCCGGGTTGCGACGTCACCATCATCACGAATTCCACCGGGTCGACGACCCCGGTGATCAGAACGCTCCCGGTCGAGTCGATGAGCGGATTGGGATTCGCGTGAGGGAGCTCCACGGGATCGAACGGCTCCTGACACGATACAAGGAGCAGCGCGGGAAGGAGAGAGAGAAGGAAGAGCGATTTCATGGGGAAGGAGAGCCCGATTGTTGAAAGGTTCGTGCGGAGGAGAACTCAGAACCGCCAGGCAAGCGACCCGCTGGCAAGAACCGGATACCACTCGACTCTTTTATCGTAATGATTGGAGGTCACGATCGTCGCCAGCTCGAACCCGATACGGAGATCGCTGAAGATCTGTGCCGAGGCTCCGATGTTCCCGGTCACGTTGGTTCCCCACTGGCCGGCGGTCAGTGAGTCGGGGCCGAGATGCTCCCCGATACCGACGCTCGCCGAAAGATAGGGGTCGAGAATCCAGGTTTTCGGGAGCCATGCAACGCCCCCCAGAAACGCCGCCCGGCCGTCGATCCGCCTGCCGTTCATCATGAAGGCGACTCTCGGCATGAGGGCGTATCTGACGGCCGAGGTCGAATCGTTGAGCATGTAGAGGGCGTCGAACGAATAGCCGTCCAGGTTCAGATCCTCGAAGGCCGCCATCCGCATCCAGATCCGCGCTCCAAGAGTCAGCCTGTCGCTGAAGGCGTAGCGTCCGTAGAGCTCGCTGCCGGCGTCGGCATAGGCGCCGAACCCGGCCCCGGTCGATCCGTCGCGGCGCGTCTCGGCGAGCGCGCTCAGCGCCCCGACCACCTCCCCCTGCTCCTTCCGGAGCGGTCGCGCGGGAGGGTTGGCGTAGGGACTGTAGGCGAGCGAACAGCCTTCGATGAGAAGCGCCGCGAGGGCCACGAGAGGAACGAGGGATCTGAAGAGCGTCATCGTTGCACTAATGCGGATGAAAGAATGGAAGGACCGATCCCGCTCAAGGGATTCCGGAGCGGAACAAGTTATCGCGGGACGGGAGATCGATCACCGGGAAATCGACGAGAGCCGGAGGGTCCGGCGGGAAACCGGCGTTATCTACGGCGATGCCGGAAGAGATGACACCCGATCGCCGGAGAACATAACAGCGGGCCTTTTCCACAACCTGCCCGTACGTTCGGATCGTATTCGACGCGACACATTCATCCCCCCGAACAAAAAACATCCCCCTCCACCGGACAAATCATGTATCCGACGGAGGGGGATAGCCTGTACCCCAAAGGTTCTCTAGCGTCCGGCGCCGAACGGCACCCAGCCGCGGCTGGCATAGTCGGTGAAGGTGAGCCCGAGCAGGATCACCAGCCAGAGCACCCCGGCGCCGACGAAGACCCAGGTGAGCCTGCTGCTGTAGCGGACATGCATGAAGTAGAGCACCACGAGCACCGCCTTGACGATGGCGATCGTCATCGCCACGAAGATGTTCAGCGGTCCCAGGTCGACGTACGCGACCGCGACGGTCAGCACCAGCAGGACCATGAGGATCGCGAAGATCGTGTAGTACGTTTTCTTGGGTATGATATGTCCGGACATGACTTGCCGTGTAAACGTTGACGATTGAACCGATCGTGATCCGCTCCCCGAACCGCCCTTCAGCGGCTCCGCCCGGGTCGCCTCCCCCTTTTCATCAGACCGGATGGATCAGATAGAGGAGCGGATAAAGGAAGATCCAGACGATGTCGACGAAGTGCCAGTAGAGACCGACCATCTCCACCGGGTTGTTGTATTCGGGCGTGTAGCGCCCCTTCCATGCCTTGTAGGCGATCGGCGCAACCACCCCCAGGCCGATGATCATGTGAAGCCCGTGAAGGCCGGTCATGACCACGTAGAGATAGAGGTACATCTCCATCCCCTTCGCGTTCGGGCTGTCGGAGATGAAGTTGAGCCCGGGGAAGAGATGGTCGTGCCACTTGTGGGTGTACTCGAACGCCTTCACGCCGAGGAACGCGGCGCCCAGGATCATCGTGACGACCATGAAGATCGCCCCCTTCTTCCCCTTCCCCTCCTGCACGGCGTGGACCGCCAGCGCCATCGTAAGGCTGCTGATCAGCAGCACCCCGGTGTTGATGCCGCCGAGCGTCGCGTCCAGATGACGGCTGGCCTCGACGACCGCTTCCGGGAAATGCCACCGCAGGAGCGTGTATCCAAGGAAGAGGCCGCTGAAGAACATGATCTCGGTGACGAGGAATCCCCACATCCCCAGCGACGAGGCTTCGTGCTGCTGGTCGAGATCATCGAACTGATGCGCCAGCCCGTGCGGGTGGGCCTCGCTATGTCCATGACTATGCGACACGCTCTAACTCCTTTTGAACTTGTTGATACCGTTCCTCCTCCTCCTCGGTCGAGTAGGCGTAGGCCTCCTCGGTCACGATCGGGGTCTGCAGGAAGTTCTCGGTCGGCGGAGGGGAGGAGGTCTCCCACTCCAGGCCGGTCGCGCGCCACGGGTTCGGTCCCGCCACGCGGCCGTAGCGGAGCGACCAGATGAAGTAGACCAGCGGGATCGCGAACCCGACCGCCAGGATCGAGGCGCCCGCCGTCGACATCACGTTCAGCACCTGGAACTCGTCCGGGTAGACGTGATAGCGCCGCGGCATGCCGAGATATCCCAGAAGGAACTGCGGGAAGAACGTAAGGTTGAATCCGAGATAGATCACCAGCGCCGAGAGACGTCCCCAGCCTTCCGGGTACATCCGGCCGGTGATCTTGGGCCACCAGAAATGCATCGCCCCCAGATACGCGATCACGGTGGCTCCCACCATGATATAATGGAAGTGGGCGACGATGAAGTAGGTGTCGTGGATATGGATATCCACGCCGAGCGACGCGCAGATCAGACCGGTCAGGCCGCCGATGGTGAACAGACCGATGAACGCCATGGCGTAGAGCATCGGCGTGTTGTAGGAGATCGATCCCTTGAAGAGGGTGGCGATCCAGTTGAAGACCTTGATCGCCGACGGGATGGCGACGATATAGCTGAGGAAGGAGAAGACCATCCCCGCGTACGCCGACTGGCCGCTGACGAACATGTGATGTCCCCACACCAGGAACCCGAAGACCGCGATGGCAAGGCTGCTGAAGGCGATGAACGAATAGCCGAAGACGCGGCGGCGCGAGAAGGCGCTGACCAGCTCGCTGATCACCCCCATCGCCGGCAGAATCATGATATAGACGGCCGGATGCGAGTAGAACCAGAAAAGATGCTGGAAGAGGACCGGATCACCGCCGAGGGCCGGGTCGAAGAGGCCGACCTGGAAGATCCGCTCGGTCGCCAGGAGCACCACGGCGATCGCCAGCACCGGCGTGCCGAGGAGCATGATGAGGCTTGTGGCGTAGTTGGCCCAGATGAAGAGGGGAAGACGCGACCACGTCAGCCCCGGGGCCCGCATCTTGTGGACCGTCACCAGGAAGTTCAACCCCGTGAAGATGGAGGAGAATCCCATGATGAAGACTCCGATGCCGGTCAGCAGCACATAGGAGTTGGAGTACCCCGTGCTGTAGGGGGCATAGAACGTCCAGCCGGTATCGACGCCGCCGGCCACCATGACGATGATGGTGATGATGCCGCCGACCACGTAGAGATACCAGCTCGCCAGGTTGATCCTGGGGAACGCCAGATCGCGGGCGCCGATCATCAGCGGCACAAGGAAGTTGCCGAGCACGGCCGGGATCGAGGGGATCAGGAAGAAGAACACCATGATGATCCCATGCATGGTGAAGAGCCGGTTGTACGTCTCGGAATCGACGAGATCGGCCTTCGGGGTCATCAGCTCCATCCGGATCAGCGAGGCGAAGACTCCACCGACGATGAAGAAGACGGTGATCGAGATCAGATAGAGAAGTCCGATCCGCTTGTGATCCTTCGTCAGCAGCCACGACTTGATGCCGTACCCGGCGTTCAGGTAGTGGCTGGCGGGCATCTCCGGCTCACCCCCGATCGTGGTCGGGTGGTCGGTGGCCTGCTCCGTGTTCGTGATTGTCTGTACCGTTTCCATCTAGCTCAGTTTGCCGTTGATGTCGTATTCGGTGTCGTAGTCTCGGATGCCCTGGTCGCGGGGACCGTGCCGGAGGGAGCGGCCTGGGAAGGGGGGGCGCCGGTGGCCGTCGCCCCCTGACCGCCGATCGACTTGATATAGGCGACGATCTGCATCACGTCATCCTCGCTCAGCTGCCCCTTGTAGGTCGGCATGATCGGCTGATACCCAGCCACGACCTGGGTCGTGGGGGTGTAGATCGACTCACGGATATAGTTGTCGTTCGCCGTGACCGTCTCGCCGCTCTGAAGCTTGACCTCCTTGCCGTAGACTCCCGTCAGCGAGGGGCCGCGCGATCCTGCGCTCTCACCGTGGCAGGTGTTGCACCCGAACTGGTTGAAGAGACGCGCGCCGGCCTGTGCCGGGGTCTCCGACGCCGCTCCGCCCGCCAGCCACGCCTCGTAGTCGCGGGGCTGCATGGCGATCACACGGCCGATCATCATGGAGTGCTGCGTGCCGCAGTATTCGGTGCAGAAGAGATGATACGTCCCCGGCTTCGTCGCCTCGAACCAGACGTTCGTGTAGCGCCCCGGCAGCACGTCGCTCTTGATACGGAAGGCGGGCACGTAGAGGGAATGGATGACATCCTGCGAGGTCATCATGATATTGATCGGCTGCCCCACCGGAACGTGGAGTTCGTTGACCTCACGCTTGCCGTCCGGGCTCTGGAATTTCCACATCCACTGCTTGCCGATCGCATGGTAGGTGATCGCGTCGGAGGGGGGACGGACGACCTCGAAGTAGACGCTGGTCGACCAGCCGAAGATCACGAGCGCAATCGCCAGCGGCACGATGATCCAGATCGCCTCCATCATATGGTTCGACGCCGGAGGGTTGCTCCTGTCGACCACACGACCGCGATGGTACTTGACCGCGAAGTAGACGACCAGGACGAAGATCAGCAGGGTGAAGAACGCCGTGACCCCCACGATGAAGAGGTACACCGCATCCACCTTGCCCGCTACCGTGGAGGCCTGCTCCGGAAATAAGGGAAAATCCCACATGGCTCGTTAGAAAGATCTAAGGCAAAGAATTCGGATTAGTTGTTCATCCCGGACCGGAGCCGGACCAGCGATGCGTCGCGGACCTTCTTCCGCTTCTCGCGGCGCATCATCACCACCAGGAATCCCCCGAGCCCCAGTGCGGTGACGGCGGCCCCGATCTGCAGCGACGTCCGAATCGTCATCCCGTACTTGCCGGTCAGCGGGTCGTACGAGTAGCAGAGAAGCATCAGCATATCGACCGGCGATCCGATCTTTCCGCCGGAGGCGTCCACCAGCGCAAGCTGAAGGTCCTTCGCCGAGAACTCGACGCCGAACTGGTAGGCGGCCACCCGCCCGTCGGGGGTGATCACCATCATGGTGCTGCCGTGGGCATACTGCCGCGAGACCGAATCGTAGACGTATCGGAATCCGACAACATCGGCGAGCTGCCTGATCGCCCTCTCCTCCCCCGTCAGGAAGCTCCAGGCGTTGGCGGCCCCCTCACGGTTGTAGAAGCGGACGTAGGAGAGCTTCTTCTCCATCGCCTCGGCCGGCGTCTCGCTCGGGTCGATGCTGACGGTTACCATCTTGAAGTCCTTCCCCGGCTCCAGCTTGATCACCCGGAGCGACTTCACCATGCCGTTGAGAACCTGGGTGCAGAGCATCGAGCAGCGATTGTACGCAAGGGTCAGGATTACCGGCTTGTCGCCGAAGTAATCCCCCAGCTTCACATCGCGCCCCGCCTCGTCCTTGAACCGGAGATCGAGCGGAATCTGCGCGTTCAGATTCTGCGCGATCGTGATGTCGTTGATGATTTCGGCGCCGGTGCGCACACGCTCGTCGGCGCGCGCCGGGAGAACGGCGAAGGAAGCCAGCAGAAATCCCAGTACGATACTCTTCTTCATCCTGTTCATGATCATCCTCATTCGGCTGTAGTACTCACTCGATGCGCGTCCGCTCGCCCGGGAAACGGGCAGCCCGGGGAACGGGCAGCCCCGGAAACGGGCAGTTCATCTCCGTCGCGTCACGACCTACTGCCGGGCCGGGGCGGCTCCCTCTCCCGTCACGACGCTGTCGGCGCGGCGTACCTGCGCCGAATCGATCACGACCGTCCTGCCGCGGGAGGGAAGCCCCGTACGGGCGACCATCTCCAGAGCCGAGTCGATCGGGATATGGGCGACGCGTCCGGTGGAGTCGACCCACCCGTAGCTGTTCATCGCCGAATCCTGTTCCTTTATGAAGGCGTCCAGATCGAGGTACGGATTCTCCTGGAGCGCCGGCTCACGGTATCTCCGCACGGTGTCGGCCACCGGCGAGCGGGGCTTGTCGTGCTCGGCCCTGCGCGACTCCAGCAGCTCGAAGAGCCCCCAGAGCACCAGATGCGTCACACCCAGGCCGGCGAAGAGGACGACCAGGAACTTCGCAATGGGAGCTATCGCGACATCCGAGCCCTCGTGGACATGCTCGGGCGTGGAGGCCATGGCGTGCGACCTGGTTTCGGCCGGACGCACATCCTCATTATCTATGAACTTCTCCGGTTCGCCTTTCTGCTTCGGTTCAGCCATGTTTCTGCTCCTGCATCATATGGTCGTAGCCCGCATGAAGGTGGCCGGTGACCGACTCCGCCTCATGCTCGTCTCCGTGTGCGATACGTTCCAGCGCGTCCTGAAGGCGCGGGTCGCCGAGGGGCGCCAGCGTCACGTCGCGCAGGTTCCAGAAGTAGAAGGCGAGCCAGATTCCGCCGATGCCGAGCGGCGCGGCCAGATCGAGCCAGTGGAACCCGAAGAGGGCATGCTCGACTCCGCCGCCGTGCCCCTGATGGAACGCCGGGACGATCAGCCAGAAGAGATCGATCAGGCGCATGACGAGCATGAAGAGCGCCACGCCCCCCAGGATCTGCGCGTTCCGCTTGTTCTTCCTGGAGAGAAGGATCAGGAAGGGGACGGTGAAATGAAGGATCACCAGCACCCAGCCGACCACCCCCCAGCCGCCGTGCATGCGGATCGCGTACCACGGAGTCTCCTCCGCCACGTTCCCCGACCAGATGATCAGGAACTGCGAGAGCGATATATATGCCCAGAGCATGGTGATCGCGAACTGAAGGTTCCCCAGATCGTGAAACATGCGGGGACGGAGGATGCCGGCCAGCGGCTGATAGGAGGCGAAACGGGTCACCATGACGTTCATCAGCGCCAGCGCACCGAGCGCGGCCCCGACGATGAAGAGGACGCCGTAGATGGTGGAGAACCAGTGCGGCTCCAGCGACATCATCCAGTCGACCGAGGCAAGGGTCGTGGTCAGGATCAGCGTGATCAGCGCAGCGGCGCTCACCCCCTGGATCTTCCGTGTCAGCACCGGATCGGAGGACTTCTCCTGCCTGGCGTTCATCCGGTTGACGATATATCCCAGCCCGATCCAGAGCGCGAAGTAGATGACGGCGCGGATGATGAAGAAGCTCGTATTCAGATACGCCGCCTTGTGGCGGAGCACCTCGTCGGCGGCGACCACATCCTCATGCGTCCACTCGTAGATATGATGCATCCCCAGGATCACCGGCACGAAGAGGAGCGCCATCAGCGGCAGCGTCTTCATGGCGGCCTCGACGAACCGGCGGATCACGAAGCCCCATGCGCCGGAGACCAGGTTATGGAGCATCTTGAGGGCGAACGCCCCCAGCGGGATCATGAGCCAGTAGAGATAGCCGAGCAGGTACGACCTGAAGAACTGTTCGGTGTCGACCAGAAGGCCGACGACACAGAGGATCAGGCCGACCGCGCCGGCGATCATCGCCCTGCTCTTCATCCGGTCCAGGGTCGGGCGGACGGCCGGGTCGTTCCCCTGGATCGCGTCCGGAGCCGGGGTTCCATGTGCGGTTGTATGGTTCATTTCTTCGCTGTTCCCTGCAGTTTGCCGAGCTCGTCCGCGGAGAGATCGGAGGCGTTCGCGTTCTGGCTGAGCTGAAGCGCGCGGATATACGCGACGATCGCCCAGCGGTCCTCGACCGGAACACGCGACGCGTAGCTGTACATCGTGCCGTAGCCGTTGGTAATGACGTCGAAGAAGTAGCCCGGAGCCGCGCTCCGCAGCCGCTCCTCGCTCAGTCTCGGCGGCGTCTTGAATCCTCGCTTGACGATCATTCCGTCACCGTTGCCGGTTCCGCCGTGGCAGGGGGAGCAGAAGATGCCGTAGCGCTCCCTGCCGCGCATCAGCACGGTACGGGTGACCTCCATCGGGAAGGTCGCGGCATAGCCGGAGGCGGCCGCTCCCGTATCTCCCGGCGTCCGCGCGGCGGCGGTGCGTCCTGTGTAGAGATGATCGTCGGTGCGGAGATGGCCGCGCGCGACGGTTCCGGGCACCAGCGGGCGGGCCCCCTGTTCGTCGCGGAAGAAGTCGCTCTTCGACAGCGGCATCACCTTCGGCTGGTCGTACATGTCGTTGCAGCCGGCCATAAGGACCGCGGCCAGGAGTAGATATCGTATTACGACTCGCATGTCTCGCTTCAAAGTATATCCCGATCCTCCGTTCCCCCGCCGGATCTCGTGCGCGGGACCGTCGGCCGGCCGGTTCTAGTGCGGAACCTCCACCAGCAGGCGCGGCTCAAGACTCTCCAGGAACCCGCGTGTCCTGGCCCCTTCGAACGCCGGGTCGCGCGCCTCGATCGCCAGGAAGAAGGCGTCGCGGCTTGCGTGCTCCCGGAACCGCTTCACATTGAAGACCGGATGGTACGGCATCGGCAGTCCGTTCAGAAGGATCATGCCGAAGACCGCCGTCAGCGCGGCGCAGAGCACCGTGGTCTCGAACGTCACCGGGATGAAGCTCGGCACGCTGAAGTAGGGGCGACCGCCGACGTTCATCGGATAGTTGATCACCGATACCCAGTACTGCAACCCCAGCCCGCCGATACAGCCGATCACGCCGCCGATGAAGACGAGCATCGGGAGCCTGTTCTTCCGGAACCCGACGGCGTCGGAGAGCCCCTCCACCGGGAACGGGGAATACGCGTCCATCCGGCGGTAACCCGCCTGATACGCTCTCTGTGCGGCGTCGACCAGCTTCTCCGGCGTGTCGAACTCCGCCAACAATCCATATATGGGAGGTCTTTCCATAATGCCTGCCATGATGCCTGAGTACCTTATCTACTAGTGGCCCTCTTCCTTTCCCTTCTCCACATGGAGAAGTTCACGCATCTCGAAGATCGAGATCAGCGGCAGGAACCGGATGAAGAGGAAGAAGAGCGTCAGGAACAGTCCAATCGTTCCGATATATGTGGACCAGTCCCAGAACGTCGGAACATACATATCCCAGGACGATGGAACGAAGTCGCGATGAAGGCTCGTGACGATGATCACGAAACGCTCCAGCCACATTCCGACATTGATGACGATGGAGACGATCCAGAGCGGCACCGTGCTGGTGCGGAAGCGACGCAGCCAGAGGACCTGCGGGATCAGCACGTTGCAGAGGATCAGCAGCCAGTAGGTGTAGCCGTACGGGCCGGTCATCCGGTTGACGATCATCGCCCACTCGTACTCGCTGCCGCTGTACCACGCCATGAACGCCTCCATCGCGTAGCCGTAGCCGACCACCAGCCCCATCGCCAGCATCACCTTGGAGATGTTGTTCAGGTGACGGAGCGTGATGAAGTCCTGCAGACCGTACGCTCTGCGGAGCGGGATCGCCAGGGTCAGCACCATCGCGAAGCCGGAGTAGATGGCCCCGGCGACGAAGTATGGAGGGAAGATCGTGGCGTGCCAGCCGGGGATCACCGAGACCGCGAAGTCGAAACCGACGATCGTGTGCACCGAGAGGACCAGCGGCGTGGCCAGACCGGCCAGCAGCAGATAGGTGGTCGTGTAGCGCTTCCAGTGAACGGCGGAGCCGCGCCAGCCAAGGGCGATCAGCCCGTAGAAGGCGCGCGCGAAACGCTTCTGCGCGCGGTCGCGCAGCGTCGCAAGGTCGGGGATCAGTCCCACGTACCAGAAGAGGAACGAAACGGTGGCGTAGGTCGACACCGCGAAGACGTCCCACAGGAGCGGGCTTCTGAACTGCGGCCACATATCCATCGTGTTGGGATAGGGAAGCAGCCAGTAGAAGAGATGCGGACGTCCCAGATGGAGAATGGGGAACATGCCGGCGCAGGCGACGGCGAAGAGGGTCATCGCCTCGGCGAACCTGTTGATCGATGTTCGCCAGTCCTGCCTGAGAAGCAGAAGCACGGCGGAGATCAGCGTTCCGGCGTGGCCGATACCGACCCACCAGACGAAGTTGATGATATCGAATCCCCATCCGACCGGGATATTGATACCCCAGATGCCGATACCCTCCACGAAGAGGTATCCCACCGAATAGAGGAAGAGGTTCAGCAGCAGGAACGAGATCCCGAAGCCGATCATCCAGCCGCGCTTGGTCTTCCTGCGCAGGACGATCGCGCTGATCTTGTCGGTGATCGAACCGTAGCTCAGCCGGGGACCGAGCACCGAAAAGGCAGGGTCGATCGAGGAAGGAAGGAGCGCGCCGGTATCGGCGTCCCGTACCGGGGCCTTTCCCCCCATCATTTCCTGTTCGCCGATTCTCGTATCGTCTTTAGACATTGTTCTCTGTCGTTACCAGATCAGGATTGGGATTCCGCAGCTTTGCGAGATAACTGGTGCGCGGCTTGGTGTTGAGCTCCGCGAGCATCGCGTAGTTCAACTGTGTCCTCTTCACCTCGGCGATCCTGCTCTCCTTGTCGTTGATGTTGCCGAAGATGATCGCCTCGGTCGGGCAGACCGCCTGGCAGGCCGTCACGACCTCGCCGTCACGGATCGCGCGGTCCTCCTTCTTCGCCTCGATGCGCGCCAGATTGATCCGCTGCACGCAGTAGGTGCACTTCTCCATCATGCCGCGGTTCCGGACCGTCACGTCCGGGTTCTTCTGCAGCTTCAGGCTCGGCGTGTTCTTGTCGGTATACTGGAAGAAGTTGAAGCGCCGGACCTTGTACGGACAGTTGTTCGAGCAGTACTTGGTCCCCACGCAGCGGTTGTAGACCATCTCGTTCAGCCCCTCGTCGCTGTGGACGGTGGCTCCCACGGGACAGACCACCTCGCACGGGGCCGCCTCGCAGTGCATGCAGGTGAGCGGCTGGTAATGGACCTGCGGGGCGTAGAGGTCTCCCTCGAAATATCGGTCCACGCGGATCCAGTGCATCTCACGTCCCATCCCCACTTCCTTCTTGCCGACGACCGGGATGTTGTTCTCGGCCTGGCACGCGATGGTGCAGGCGTTGCATCCGGTGCAGGCGGTCAGGTCGATCGCCATCCCCCATGCGTAGCCGTCGTAGACGTAGTCGGGATAGAGGGAGACATAGGGCTGGTTGCCGTGCTCCATCTCCCTGACGAAGTCGGGGTTGCTCCGGAAACCCTCGGCCGTGCCGGCCCGCAGGATGTTCCGCCCCTCGAAACTGTAGTGGTCCTGCACGGTGACGAGTTCGTAGAACTCGCCGGTCTTCCGCATCTCCAGTCCAAGCCCGAACCAGGGGTTGGAGGAGGTACGGATGAGATTGGCGTTGAACCCGGTGCCGTTCCCCACGCGGCCGGCGCGTGTGCGGCCGTAGCCGAGCGTGAGGGTCACGGCCTGGGCGGGATGTCCCGGCACGATCCATATCGGCGCCGTCATCTTCCGTCCCTGGTAGGTGAGCTCCACCACGTCGCCGTTCTGCACATCGTACTCCTTGGCGGTCGCGGGGCTCACGAGGGCGGCGTTATCCCACACGATCAGGCTGAGGGGCCTGGGGAGCTCCTGCAGCCACCCGTTGTTGGAGTACTGGCCGTCCCACACCGAGGCGTCGGGGCGGAAATTGATCTCGAGCCCGGCGGCCGAGGGAGCGGGGGATGGGATAAGCTTCACCGCCCCGTCGCCCGATACCGGCGCGGAGGTCGCCGCGGCGCCGCCGACGATCCCGTCGTGCAGCACCTTCTGCCACGACTTCTCGAAGTCCCCTTCGATCCTGCCGTTCCAGTAGGCGCGAACGATATCGTGCCCCGATGTTCCGGACGTTCCCGAAAGCATCGCAACCAGCTCATGGATCGACCGGCTGTCGTAGAGCGGGGCGATGAGCGGCTGGATGATCGTGGTCGTCCCGTCGAAGGCGCGGGCATCGCTCCAGATCTCCATCGAGTGGGATGCGGGGAGATGCCAGTGGCTGAGCCATGCGGTCTCGTCGTTGTAGAGCCCGTAATGAACGCGGAAGGGGACCTTATCGATCGCCTTCTCGAACTCGAGGTCGACCGGGGCGCTGTAGACCGGGTTGACGCCGATCATGATGAGCGTCGTCACCCTGCCGGCCGCCATGTCGGCGGCAAGCTCGCGCAGGCCGGCCATCTGGTCGGCGACCGTTCCGGGCATGACCGGGGCGGCTCCCGCCGTCGTGCTGTCCACCTGTACGGGAGCGGCCGCGGTCGCGGCGCTCGACGGAGCAACGGCTTCCACCGGCGCGATATATCGTACGGTGCCGCCCACATTCCCCAGGAACTGGTTGATGGCATGCGCAAGAACATGCACCGCCCCGGGCTGCGGCTCACCGGCCATGACGACGGAGGCGCCGCGGTTGGCAAGGAGATCCTTCACGACCGCCGCCACCCACTTCTGCCGCTCCGGAGTGAGCGATCCGGCGACCGCTCCCGAAATTCCGAGCCCGGCGGCGATCGCGCTCGCGATCGACTCAACGTCGCTGGCACGCATCGCAAGACGATGGTCGGCCTTGGCGCCGGTGATCGTCGGCGTGCTTTCGACCGCATAGAGCCGGTTCATCGGATCACCCGGCTTCCGCACGCGGCGCCCGTTGCTGAACTGGCGCGAGTAGCGGACGCTTCCCGGCATCGAGGCGAGGAAATCGGCGTCGAGCGAGAGGATGACCTTCGCCGGCTCCAGATCGTAGTAGATCGAGGCGTCGCGTCCCAGCGCGGCGCGGACGCCGGCGCGGGTGTTGTGGAGTCCGGCCGAATCGTACTGATACCACCGGGCTGCCGGGTAGCGATCGAGGAACTTCCCGAGCTGATCGGCCAGGGTCGGGGAGGTGATCGTCTCGGTGACGATACGGAGCCCGGCGCCGCCGGTCCCCCCTTCGCTCTCCAGACGACCCGCCAGATCGGTCGCGAACTCGCTCCACGTCGAGACCGAGCCGCGACGCATGACCGTCTGCGAGCGATCGGGATCGTAGAGGGAGAGAATCGAAGCCTGCGTCAGGACGTCGGTGGAGCCGAGGCTGGCCGGGTGATCCGGGTTCCCCTCGATCTTCGTCGGACGCCCCATGTGGTTCTCGGCAAGGACGCCGATGGCGTAGCCGCCGTTGGTGACCGCCGTCGCGTAATAGAGCGGAGCGCCCGGCACCACATCTTCAGGGGCGCGGACGTAGGGGACGATCTTCTCCTCCGGCTGGCGCACGCAGGAGCTGACGCCGGCCAGGGCGATGGAAGCGCCCATGATCTTCACGAAGTTGCGCCGGCTCACCGGGTCGAGCATCAGGTCGGTCCCGGCCGGGAACTCGTACTTCACATGCTCCTGGAACGCCTCGGTCTCGGCGAGCTCGTCCAGACTTTTCCAGTACTGCGGGCCGCGGCTCCCGGTGAGGCGCTCCTGTATCGCGGCAAGATCGATCGTGCTCGATCCGGCCGGGGCGGCGGCCTCCGTCCCGTTCCCGTCGATCACGGGGAGCTGTATCCCCATGGGGATCGACGCAGCGGCGCCGATCGCCTCGGCCCCGTTGGTCCCGTACGGACGATCGTCGCTCATGGCCTGCGTCTCCGCGATATTTCCGTCACGATCGCTCGTGCCGTGCTGATCAATGGCATTCGACATTATCTATGGCAGATAGAGCAGTTCGTAAGCTGCTTGACGTTGATCTTGTACTGCTTGACAAGGTTCCGGCCGAACTCGAGCTGATTCCCCTCTTCCAGCTTCCAGTTCATATTGAACGCTTCCTCGCGGGGTCTCAGATACTTCGCGGGGTCGCGATGGCAATCCAGGCACCATTCCATCTGGAGCGACTGCGTCTTCCACATAAGGGGCATCTTGTCCACCTGGCCGTGGCAGGTCTGGCAGCCGACACCCTTGGCGACATGGATGCTGTGGTTGAAGTAGACGAACTTGGGAAGGTCGTGGACACGGGTCCACTGGAGCGGTTTTCCGGTGCGGAAGCTCTCGCGCACCGGCTCGAGCATCGGGGCATCCGGAAGGATCTGCGAGTGGCAGGTCATGCACGTTTCGGTGGGAGGAATTCCGGCGAAATGGGAATTCTCCACCGATGTATGGCAGTAGCGGCAGTCGATGCCGTTCCCTCCCACATGTCGCGCGTGACTGAACGGAACCGGCTGATCGCGCGCAACCCCGACCTGCGTGTTGTACGACGATCGGTTGATCGAGGCGAGCAGCCAGAGCGACCCGCCGATCAATAATGCCGCGCCCAGAATGGTAACGCGCGAAATCGTGTTTGTACTGCGATGAAAGATTTGGGCCATCGAAGTTGCTCGCCCCGCGGACCCGGGGCAACGAAATGTTGTCGGAAGAGGAGAGCGCGTCACATCCCGATCCGCGCAATTCGACGGCCGATGCCGTCTGCATTACGACCTTCGCGGGAGTTCCGCACGTCGCACGAAAAATCCGTTATGACCCTGCCTTCCGTAAAGACGGGGCCAAACATACACCATCACTCCGCATTTCGTACACGCCGTCAACTTCCGCTTACATCTCGTTCCATTTCCCGACGACGCGTACGTATATGTAGTCCGGTGCGCTCTCCCTGATGGTGCTGCGAACACAACTTATACCTGTGTCGGCGCTCAAACCATGATGCAGATCATGGTTTTCCATCACGGATGGAAGGGCCTCGCCACGCAGCATCTTGTTGCAATTACGAAACCGTTAAAAGGGCGATTCCCTTCCGCGAATTTATTCGCAGAGCATGATTTGCTGACGTTTTGTAAGAACTATTCGATTTCGTAATCATCGAATAATTCAAGATGAATTAACCCGGGTATATCGCACCAGGCGTTGATGCGCACGGGATGGATTTCGTGAAGAAACGTTGCTGATGGTGGTCGAAAATATCCGCCGCCGGATCGGCAGCGGCAGGATGTCGTGTGAACGGGATACGACCTCGTGGCCCCGGCTCCCCCCGCCGTACGACACCCTCACGGGAGCTATCCTGGGAGGATTGTTCCCGCCGTCGATCGCCATCTCGATGATTCGTTCCTCTGCTCCGAGAGCCGGCCGCGCCGGGCCGACGGAATGCGGCAGCCGGTTCGGTCCGGGCCGCACCACGACCGGCCTTCACGGACCGTTCGGCAAGGATGGGAACAGAGAATGTGATGGTTCGGTTCCGCGAAGAGGCGGAGAGATTTCAGACGAGGGAGACCCAGCGCTCCTCCCGGTGGGAGAGTCTGACGGCGTCGAGAACGAGCTGGGTGCGGTGGCCCTCCTCGAACGTGGCGGCTCCTTCAAGGGTTGCCAGGCCCCGCCCGACGGCATCCACAAGGCTTCGGCTCAGCAGGGTGAAGCCCCGCGTCCATTCGGTGTCGGCCATGCCGGCGGCAGGACGCTCATGGGCCGTGGGAACCTCGGTCCACCTGCCGCTCCCCCGCTCCGATCTGAGAAGTCTCCCCTCCCGATCGACCGAGAGCGCTCCGGTCGTCCCGAAGATCTCCACCCGATGTTCCTGCGCCCCGGAATCAACCGCCGCCAGCGACACGATCCCGGTGGCCCCGGCCGTGAACGGACCGTCGGCGAAGCGGACCAGGACCCGCGCGGCATCGTCGGCGGTGACCCGGCGCATCTCGCCGCAGACCGGGTCGCGACGCTCGGGAACGTGGGCGGAGAGGAGGCCGCAGAGGGAGGTCACATCGGCATCGAGCAGCCAGAGGAGGGCATCGAACGCGTGGGAGCCGAGGGCCCCCAGTTCGCCGCCCCCCTGCTCCTCGTCCGACCACCAGTTCCAGCCCCGCGCGGGGTCGGAACGGGAGTCGCGCCGTTCCGTGACGGCCGCGTGATGGATGACGCCGATCTCGCCGGCATGGATCATCTCCCGCATCTTTCTGCGGCAGTCGAGGAAACGGAGCTCATGATCGATCACCGCCAGCAGCCCCGACTCGCGGGCGGCGCGGCGCATCTCGTCCGACTCCGTCGCGTTCATCGCCGTCGGCTTTTCGCAGAGAACGTGCTTCCCCGCCGCCAGCGCCGCCAGCACCATCTCACGGTGCAGGACCGGCGGCGTCGCGATGCTGACGAGATCGACGTCGTCGCGGGCGACCAGCTCGCGCCAGTCGCCCGTGTGGAACGGAATACCGAACTCGGCGGCGGTATCGGCGGCGCGTCCCGCCCGACCGCTGGCAAGAGCGGTGATCCGGGCGTTCGGACACGCCCGGAAGGCGGGGATCTGCGTCGCCTTCGCGAACCCCGTGCCGATGATCCCGATACGAACCGGCGACTCCATCGATACGATCCTTACTTGACGGTGTGGTAGACCGACTGCACGTCGTCGTCTTCCTCGATCTTGTCGATCAGGTTCATGATCTCGTCCTCCTGCTCCTCGGAAAGCTCGGTGACGGTGGTCGGAATCCTCTGAAGCTCGGCGCTGACGACGTTGAGCTTCCGTTCCTCCAGCGCCTTCTGCATGGCGCCGAAATCGGAGAACTGCGTATAGATATAGATACCGTCCTCCTCCACCTGGATATCCTCGGCGCCGAAATCGATCAGGTCGAGCTCCAGTTCCTCCATGTTGACCCCCTCGGGGCTGACCTTGAAGACTCCCTTGCGGACGAACATGAAATCGAGCGATCCCGAGGTGCCGAGCGATCCGCCGCCGCGGGTGAAGTAGCTCCTGATGTTGGCGACGGTGCGGGTGGGATTGTCGGTGGCGGTCTCCACCACGATGGCGACGCCGTGGGGACCGTACCCCTCGTAGACCACCTCATGGTAATCACCCGCGTCCTTGGAGGAGGCGCGCTTGATCGCCGACTCGATCCGATCCTTCGGCATGTTGACACCCTTGCCGTTCTGGATCGCGACCCTGAGCCGCGGGTTCGTCTCGGGCTCGGGCCCTCCCTGTTTGACGGCCATGGCGATCTCTCGTCCGATCTTGGTGAACGCCTTGGCCATCTTGTCCCAGCGCTTCTCCTTGCGTGCGCGCCGGAATTCAAATGCTCTACCCATATCTGTATCTGATTAACCGGGTTCTGATTATGTGGATGTTACGCCGGTTTCAAAGATAACATCGTGAGTGGGATTACATGCGGGGATGGGGTATCTCCGCCTGCGGGAAGAAAGGCCTCCGGCGGACGCTCTGTCGTCGGCCTCACGCGCAACCATTCCGTCTAAACGCAACTTTGCCCAACTTTGCCCAACTTTGCCCAACTTTGCCCAACTTTGCCCAACT
>CBINGZ010000031.1:0-68424 GCA_966250335.1 uncultured bacterium
CGCCCGCTGAGTTCCGTTCGATATCGCGCGCGATTCTCTCGCAGGCATCGTTCATCGAGCACACCGGACGGCCTATCCGGTGTGCTCGATCTGCATTCTCCCTGCAACTACCCATTGTCACCATCTCCCCGTTGCACCCCTTCCGGTGATTCCCGAAGTTGCGCGTTCGTCCCACGCGATCCGGAGCCTCCCCTCCGAGGCTTCGATGCAGGGCCGGCGCCGTATCGATCGGGCCCCTGAAGCGTGAGACGTTGCGCACGTCATGTCCACGTTGACAAATAGAAGGAACAGCACCATGGCCAACAGCTTCAGCGCACGTTCGGCGTTGCAGGTCGGTGACCGCACGTACGACATCTTCCGTCTGGACGCCCTCGCTTCCGAAGGGGTCGATCTCCCCCAACTCCCCTTCTCCATCCGCATTCTTCTGGAAAATCTGCTCCGTACCGAAGATGGTCTGAAGGTGACGGCGGACGAAGTTCGCGCGCTGGCGGCCTGGAGCCCCACGAGCAGCGTGGAGCGGGAGATCTCCTTCACTCCGGCCCGCGTGCTCCTTCAGGATTTCACGGGCGTTCCCGCCATCGTCGATCTGGCCGCCATGCGCGACGCCATGGGGGCGATGGGGGGTGATCCCACCCGCATCAACCCCCTGCAGCCGGCCGAGCTGGTGATCGACCACTCCGTGCAGGTCGACGCCTTCGGCAGCGACGGGGCGTTCGAGATCAACACCCTGCTGGAGTACGAACGGAACCGCGAACGCTATGCCTTCCTTCGCTGGGGA
The DNA here is from genome assembly GCA_966250335.1 of uncultured bacterium. Lineage (GTDB taxonomy): Bacteria > Bacteroidota > Ignavibacteria > OLB7 > OLB7 > OLB7. Next base: position 779 of record CBINGZ010000031.1, read on the forward strand.
CAGAAGGCGTTCCGGAACTTCCGTGTCGTCCCGCCGGAGACCGGCATCGTCCATCAGGTGAACATCGAGTATCTCTCCCGCGTCGTCTTCGCGACCGACCCGGCCGAGGGGAACCCCGTCGCCTACCCCGATACGCTTGTCGGCACCGATTCCCACACCACGATGGTCAACGGGCTCGGCGTCCTCGGCTGGGGCGTGGGAGGTATCGAGGCGGAGGCTGCGATGCTCGGTCAGCCGGTGTCGATGCTGATCCCGAAGGTGGTCGGCTTCAGGCTGGAAGGGGTGCTCCCCGAAGGGGCGACCGCCACCGATCTGGTCCTTACCGTCACCCAGATGCTCCGTCATCACGGCGTCGTCGGGAAGTTCGTGGAGTTCTACGGGCCCGGCCTCGCCTCGCTTCCGCTGGCCGATCGCGCCACCATCGCCAACATGGCCCCGGAGTACGGCGCCACCTGCGGCATCTTCCCGGTCGACGCCGAGACGCTCCGCTACCTCCGTTTCACCGGACGGAGCGAGGAGCAGGTCGACCTGGTGGAGAGGTACATGAAGGAGCAGGGGCTCTTCCATACGTCGGAGACCCCGGAGGCGCAATACTCCGAGCAGCTTTCGCTCGACCTCTCGACGGTGGAGCCGAGCATCGCCGGCCCGAAGCGCCCGCAGGACCGCGTTCCCCTCAAGGATGCCAAGCAGTCGTTCCACGACGCCATCCGACTGATGCTCAGCCCCTCCGGACCGATCAACGCCCCGAAGCAGATCGGCAGGTGGGAAGGGGAGGGAGGCAACCCCGATGCGCATATCGAGGATTACTCCAAGCATGCGTCGGCGATCCGGTTCGCCATGAAGAGCCGGGAGCATCTGCTCCATCACGGCTCGGTGGTGATCGCCGCCATCACGAGCTGCACCAACACCTCCAACCCCTCGGTGATGGTCGCCGCCGGTCTGCTTGCCAAGAAGGCGGCACTGCACGGCCTGACCTCCAAGCCGTGGGTCAAGACGTCGCTGGCGCCGGGCTCCAAGGTCGTCACCGAGTATCTGGACAAGGCGGGGCTCACCCCCTACCTGAACCAGCTCGGGTTCCACACGGTCGGCTACGGCTGCACCACCTGTATCGGCAACTCCGGTCCGCTTCCGGTCGAGGTCTCCAACGCGATCACGCAGGGAAATCTCGTGGTCTGCTCGGTCCTCTCCGGCAACAGAAACTTCGAGGGACGGATCAACTCGGATGTAAAGGCGAACTACCTGATGTCCCCGCCGCTCGTCGTGGCCTACGCGCTGGCGGGACGGATGGATATCGATCTCCATCATGATCCGATCGATATCGACGCCGACGGCAAGAAGGTCTACCTCAAGGATATCTGGCCCTCGCAGCATGAGGTACAGGAGGTGATGGCGGCGGCGGTACAGGCCGAGATGTTCAGGAGCTCCTACTCGCAGGTCACCACCGGCGACGACCACTGGCGTTCGCTGGAGGTTCCGGAGGGAGAACTCTACGCCTGGGACGGGGACTCCACCTATGTCAAGAATCCCCCCTACTTCACCGATATGTCGCGTAACGCGCAGGAGAAGATGGAGGATATCCACGATGCGCAGGTGCTGGCGGTGCTGGGACACAGCGTCACGACCGATCATATCTCCCCGGCCGGGAGCATCAAGAAGGATTCCCCGGCGGGGATCTATCTGATGTCGCACGGCGTCGATCCCAAGGACTTCAACTCCTACGGGTCGCGCCGCGGCAACCATGAGGTGATGATGCGCGGGACGTTCGCCAACGTCCGCCTGCGCAACAGCCTGGCGCCGGGAACCGAGGGGGGCTACACGACCTACCTGCCGACGAACGAGGTCATGTCGATCTACGATGCGTCGATGCGCTATCAGGAGAGCGGCACCCCGCTGGTGGTGATCGCCGGGAAGGAGTACGGTTCCGGCTCCAGCCGCGACTGGGCCGCCAAGGGACCTCGTCTGCTCGGTGTGCGCGCCGTCATCGCCGAGAGCTACGAGCGGATTCATCGCTCCAACCTCGTCGGCATGGGAATCCTTCCGCTGCAGTTCATGCGTGAGGAGAACGCCGAGCTGCTCGGGATCACCGGGCATGAGCGGTTCGAGATCTCCGGTCTGAACGAACTCTTCGCCGAAGGGTTCCCGACCGACAGGACGATCAAGGTCAAGGCGGTGCGCGAGGAAGGGGCCGCGTTCGAGTTCTCCGCCACCGTGCGGATCGACACGCCGCAGGAGCTTCTCTACTACAAGAACGGCGGCATCCTGCAGTATGTGCTCCGTCAGCTTCTCATTGGGAAGGATATGCCCGAGGTGGTCTCGGCCGGTGTCTCCACGGTGGCCGATCCGGAGAGCGGCGGCGTCCCGACGTAAGGGGCGGCGCTTCCGGGAGAATGGAACAGGGCCGGCGGATCGCGAGATCCGTCGGCCCTGTGTCGTTGTAACCAAATCGGCCGGTCGGCGCACTAACCCCTCTCCGGAACGGTGGGGATCGTGCGCGCCTCTTAGTTCTTATTCGGCTGCGGGGTCATGCGCAGGTAGGGCTTCAGGACGGTATAGCCCTTCGGGAACTTCTTGGCGAGCTCCTCCGGGTCCTGAAGCGCCGGCAGGATCACGCAGTCGTCCCCATCCTTCCAGTCCGCCGGGGTGGCGACGCTGTGGCTGTCGGTCAGCTGGAGCGAGTCGATCACGCGGAGCAGTTCGGCGAAGTTGCGGCCGGTGCTGGCGGGATAGGTGAGGGTCAGACGGAGCTTCTTCTTCGGGTCGATGATGAAGACGGAGCGGACGGTCATCGAATCGTTCGCGTTCGGATGGATCATGTCGTACAGGTCGGCGACCTTCCGGTCCCCGTCGGCGAGCATCGGGAAGTTGAGCTTCACGTTCTGCGTCTCCTCGATATCGGGAATCCAGCCGCCGTGCTGCTCAAGGCTGTCGACGCTCAGGCCGATCACCTTCACGTTCCTTTCGTCGAACTGGCTCTTCAGCCGTGCGACGGAGCCGAGCTCGGTGGTGCAGACCGGCGTGAAGTCCTTCGGATGCGAGAAGAGGATCACCCACTGGTCGCCGGCCCAGTCGTAGAAGCTGATCGGCCCTTCGGTCGATTCCTGCGTGAAGTCGGGAACGATATCTCCCAGTCGTAATGCCATTGATGTCTCCGAATCGAATTATGGTTGATGTGGATAGGATCTGTGGGCGTGTGAAACGGTCGGATGAATAGCGTCCCCACCGGGTTGCGGTTCCTTTCCGGATCGCGGCTCGAACATCGGCTCCTGCGTATATTCAGCTCTCCCGCATGACAATGCGCCTCTGTGCATGACGTCGGCCCGAATGTAGCCTGTGGGCCGCGAACGCGCAAACGTTTTGTCGACCGATAACGCCGGACGGCGGAACGGGGAGCGGGAGGGAACATCCATATCGATACAGGGAGAATCGCGTGCAGTCGATCTACGATATAACGATGCAGGATATCAAGGGGAACGATGTTTCCCTCGGCGATTTCAGGGGAAGGGTGATGCTGATCGTCAACGTGGCGAGCCAGTGCGGATACACGCATCACTACGAGGGGTTGCAGGAGCTGTTCGAGGAGTACCGCGACCGCGGCTTCACGATCCTCGGATTCCCTTCGAACGATTTCGGCGAGCAGGAGCCGGGGAGCAACGAGGAGATCCGGGAGTTCTGCACGACGCAGTACGGGGTGACCTTCCCGATGTTCGCGAAGATCAAGATTCTCGGGGATGAGGGATCGCCTCTCTACAAACTTCTCGCCTCCTCCGAGACCGAGCCGATTCACGCCGAGGAGATCCGCTGGAACTTCGTCAAGTTCCTGGTCGATCGTGAGGGGAATATCGTGAAGCGGTTCGGACACAGGATGCCTCCGGAAAGCAGGGAGATCCGTGAGGCGATCGAGGAGCTGCTGAGCCGGGAGACGGTTCCCTCGTAGAAGGCTCAGACCAGGAAGACCCGCAGTTCCACGTCGTTCTCCACATCGACGCCCTCCTCCGGCGTCGCCCAGATGAGCCCTTCGCGTGTTCTGATCGTGAAGTGATGTGTTCCTCTGTCGACCTTGACGTAGGTGAGCAGGAACACCGATAATCTTGCCACTTCGTTTCCGTCCACATAGAGCGTGGATTGAAGCGGCGGTGAACAGTACCGACGGTCCAGCCGCAGCGTGACCCAGTGGTCGACGCCGAGCGTGAGGATTTCGGTCGCCATGTGGATGAGGTTCTTCATGGTCTCGGTCGGTCCGGTTCCGACGGGGGAAGCTCCATCGGAACGATACTTCGGTCAATGAACAGGATGATCTCCATATCGACGAGCCCGCCGGTCGCGCTGATGCTGGCCCTGCTTCTTCCTGCCGCGGCGGCGCAGGAGGAGAGCGGTCCGGTCTCCGCGATCTATCGCAACACGTTCCAGGGGAACAACCTGGCCGGCTGGTCGACCGTCGTGAGGGATCGTTCGCGACAGAAGGGGATCGGCGTCTCCACGACACCGGACAGAACAGAGAAAGTCCTCGGCGAGTTCGGGAACCAGACCGTCCACCTCGATCTGGAGGGTCTGCCGCCGCACGATTCGATCACCCTCTCGTTCGATCTTCTCATCATCAGATCGTGGGACGGCAACGACGCCAGATACGGTCCCGATATCTGGCGGCTCGCCGTGGATGGGAAGGAGACCCTGAAGACATCCTTCTCCAACACGACGTCGCCTCAGTCCTACCCCGCCCGATATCCCGCCTCGCGCCGCCCGCGCGCCGCCGCCGCCGCCGTCAACTGCTACGGCTACACCTGGGCCCTCAGCGGGATCTTCGACGGTCCGATGGATGCCGCGTACAGGATCACCCGTACCCTTCCCCATACCGGAAAGAGCGTGCGGCTCTCGTTCGGCGCCTCCCTCGTCGATCCGGACGAGATTCTCGCCAACGAAAGCTGGGCGCTCGACGACGTCGTGGTGACGGTTCAGGAGGCGACACGGCCGCCTCAGGTCAAGGTCGAGGAGTCGACCGTGGATACCGTTGTCGTCGAGCCCCTTCCGACCCCTGTATATACGGGCGCTCCCTGACGGGGCGCTTCCTTGAATCATCATGTTGCCATGCCCCGCGCTCCCTTTCAGGTTCTGGTGATCCCCTTCCGTCGATCCGGCGACGGCTGCCGTGAGTATGCGCTCTTCCGCAGGAGCGACGATGGAAAATGGCAGGGGATTGCGGGCGGGGGTGAAGCGGGAGAGACGCCTGAGGGAGCCGCCCGCCGCGAAGCGTTCGAGGAGGCGGGGATCGGAACCGACGCGCGACTGGTCGCTCTCGATGCGACGACATCGATTCCGGTGGTCCATTTCGGCGACGGGAATCTGTGGCCGGGGCTCTACGTGATTCCGGAGCATGCTTTCGGCATCGAATGTCCGGAGGGGATCATCCGCCTCTCCGCCGAGCATGTCGCCCACGAGTGGCTCCGTTACGAGGATGCGCTTGCCCGCGCTTCGTGGGAGAGCAATAGAACGGCCCTCTGGGAGCTGGATCGTCGTCTCGCCGATGCTCTCCCGGGCTCACGGTAGTTCCCGCGCCGTCAGTCCCCAGTCGTATTCCTCGTAGCGGATCTCCTCCGGCGGTATCAGGGCGATGAGCCGCGCCTCGGCCGGGTCGCTCCAGTAGCGCGCAACATATGCCGGAACGGAGCCGGCGCTCTTCACGAAATCCTCCCTGTACCATGCGAAGATCATCGAGAGGTGGAGTTCGCCGTCGCGGAGGTAGTTCCACCGGCGGTCGTTGAGGTAGTCGACGGCCGCCCGTTCCGCAATCCCCTGGTAGTTCTCCACCTCGTACGCCTCGCGCATGACGCGCGGGCAGCTCATCGAGGCGCAGTTGATGGTGAAGTGGATCAGCGCGTTCCCCAGTTTCCGCACCTTCTCATCCTCGATCTGCTGAAGCGTCATCCTCACCCCCTCGATCTCCGCCACCTCCAGATCCCACGGGCTCGTCAGTTCCGTTCCGACCCCTGCCGGCCCGGCCGCGATCTCGGTGATGCTGCCGAGTTGCTTTCCCATCTCCGGTTCAAGGTTGTCGATGATCAGCTGAAAGGTGAGCGCGTTGTAGGCGTTCGTCCAGAAGGCGAGCTGCTCGCGTGCGGGCATCGCCGACGGGCGGGCGCCGTTGATCATGCCGATGAAGCGCCGGAAGTCGGGATTGCGTCCGACCCCCTCGTAATCGACGTACCCTTCGGGATCGACGTGGGCCGCCAGCACCGCGCTCCACGGCTCGTAGCTCAGCGGTTCCTCCAGGGCCGGGCGGATGAACGATCCGCCGCCGTTGCCGGCCGGGGCGGGGTCCGCGCTCTGTGGATGCACGCCTGATCCGGATGCTGTCGGGTTCAACTATTCCTCTCCTTCTTCCTGTTTTGACGAAGGGCGTTCGTATGTGAGGCGAGAGTGTTATACTATGTGTCTGCCGCGTAGTACTCCATTCCGCCGGACCGGCCGGTCCGTATCAACCAGTCGAGCACATGAGTCGCTTCAGTACGTTCAGAAGATCCAGGGAGATCGCGATTGCGGTCGATCCTTCTCAGCTTTCCATGGAGGAGATGCGGCCGCACGCGATGGCCGGGGAGCACTCATGGTGGAAATGGGGGCTGATCCTGCTGGTCGGCTTCGGGATCATGCTGATTCCTCCCCCGGAGGGGATCACCATGAACTCATGGGGACTCTTCGCGATCTTCATGGCGACCATCGTCGGGTCGATCGTCCGGCCGCTGGCGGGAGGGGCGATCGTGCTGCTCGGGGTCGTGGCTGTGGCGGTCACCGGCGTTCTGCCGGGGGCAACGGCCACCGAAACCGTCTCCAACGCTCTGCGCGGCTACATGGACCCGATCGTCTGGCTGGTGCTGGCCGCCTTCTTCATCTCCTGCGGGATGGTGAAGACAGGGCTGGGGAAGCGGATCGCCTACGTCTTTATACGATCGATCGGCCACAGCACGCTCGGGCTCGGATATTCGCTGATCGCCACCGACATGGTTCTGGCGTCGGTCATCCCCTCGAACGCGGCACGCTCCGGAGGGGTCATCTTCCCGATCGCGCGGAGCATCTCGGAGGCGTACGAATCCCGTCCCGGACCGACGTCGAAACGGCTGGGAGCGTATCTGATGCCGCTCCTCTACCAGTCCGACGTCATCATCTGCGCCACCTTCCTTACGGGGCAGGCGTCGAACGCGATCATCGCGAAGTTCGCCGCCACCACGGCGAACGTGGAGCTGAGCTACACGACCTGGCTGCTCGCGTCGATCGTCCCGTCGCTCGTGGCGCTGCTCGTGGTGCCGTTCATCCTCTACAGGATCGACACGCCGGAGATCACGGAGACACCGGACGCGACGGCGATCGCCTCCGAGGAACTGAGGAAGATGGGGCGGATGTCGGCCCATGAATGGCTCATGCTCGGCATCTTCGGGCTGATCGGCATCCTCTGGATGACGACCGGTTACCACGGATTCCATTATGCGGCCGTCGCCCTTGCCGGCATCGCCGCTCTGCTGCTGACCGGCATCATCGACTGGGAGGATATGCTGGGAGAGCGGGAGGCATGGGACGTCTTCATCTGGTACGGCGGCCTGGTCGGCCTGGCCGATGCCCTCTCCAAGACCGGCATCACCAACAAGTTCGCGGAGGCCTCCGCCGGCTTCACCGAGGGATGGATCTGGTGGGGAGCGCTGGCGACTCTGGCCCTGATCTACTTCTACGCCCACTACGCGTTTGCCAGCATCACCGCGCACGTCACGGCGATGTATATCCCGTTCCTCGTCGTCGTTCTTGCGGCGGGGGCGCCGCCGTGGGTCGCCGTGCTGACGCTTACCTTCTTTTCCAACCTGAGCGCCTCGCTCACGCACTACGGAACGACTCCTGCTCCGATATATTTCGGCGCGAACTACATCAAGCAGAAGACCTGGTGGCGCTTCGGCCTGATCGCCTCGATCCCCAACATCGTGATCTGGGGATTGATCGGCATGCTCTGGTGGAAGATCATCGGCCTCTGGTAAAAGACGTATCGCGACGCGACCCTCCTCATTTCTCAGAACAGATCGTTCAGGCACGGCTTCGGTCCGGCGAAGGCCCGCGCCATCAGATCGGCTGCGTCCGGGTCGGCCGTGATCACTCCCGCCCGGAGCGCTTCGTCCGGGGTGACGTAGCCCAGATAGAGCTGGGTGAAGGGGCCGATCCCCATCGAGGCGGTCGCCGTCCCCTCTTCCGAAGCGTCGGCGATCGTCAGATATCCATCTGAGAACGATAAATCAAGGGGGACGTTGTTCTCCGGTATCCCTCCGTCGTCGACGATCAGCCTCATCCTTCCCTCGGCCCGGTTGTAGCGCGGTCGCGCACGGAGCGCTCCCGCGGTGTCCAGAACCCGGGCCATGACGCCGAAGAGATGCTTCGGGCCGTACTGCTCCGAGATCGGTCCCATGATCGCCCCTTCGTCACGCGGGTTGTTCAGCCTCAGTTCAAGCCGTTCGTCGGGGGGAAGAAGGAGCCTGACGGTGCGGAACTGATCGCGTAGCGTTGCGACATATCCCAGCAGGCCGCGGGTTGCCTTCTCATCCTCGGCCGCTATCTCCGGAGAGAAGAGGATCATGTCGCTTTCTCCCGCCGCTCCCGGTCTGTTTTTATACTTGAAGACGAGATAACCGCCGACCGTTCCTTCCTCGTCGATATAGACCGCCGCGAAGCTCGTTCCGCCGTTCACTATCCGTTCCTCCCAGTAACGCTCCGAACGCTCCACCATCAGTGTGGAGCGGCGCATGATCCGATCGTGGCAGGCGGCGACGGCCGGCAGATCCTCCGGAGCGGCAAGCCGTACGCGGGTCCGTTCCGCATAGATCGGCATATCTGCCGGGTTGAAGGTCCAGACCTTCCGTTCCACGCAGAGCGCGTAGCCGAGCGAGGCGTAGAAGTCGTGACGGAAGGGGTAAAGGGTGGAGATCGTCGCTCCGCCGGCCCGTGCTCTGCGCAGCCCCTCGGTCACCAGGTCGGAGGCATATCCGTACCGCCGTCCTTCGGGGGAGACGGCGACTCCTCCCAGGCCGACCATGCTCTGCGGGGCGCCCCCTATCCAGGTCGTAAAGGGGATGCAGGCCATCGTCGTCAGGATGGTTCCGTCACCTTCCCCCACCAGTCTGATCGCGACCGGAAAGATCGGATTGTTCCGCAGTCCCTCCTCGCGGGTCGCGATCGGCGTCGCGTTCGGGAAGGAATGGAAGCTGAGCCGGGCGAGAGCGGGGATATCGGCGTCCGTTGCCGTTCTGAAGGTGAGCCTGGACTGATCCATCGTGTGTCGATATTGGATGTCTGGATGGGATTCGTTCAACAACAGCATTCCCGCCGGGATCGGGGCAAAAAAAGTGGAGGAGGGATGATCTCCCTCCTCCACATGCGTTCATCCTCTACACGACCCGATCAGTTGTTCGAGCGGGCGGTCTCGATCCACTCGTCGCCGTCCCAGATCAGCGTGATCGTATCATCCTCCAGCATGTCGTAAGTGGCGGTGCTGATATTGATGTTCCCGCCGTCGCTGAGCCTGACGCCGTTGACGCCTGTTGCCGTACACTGCACCACCAGAACCTGTCCGTTTTCGGCCCCGTTGGCGATGGTGACGGCGCGCGACGCCGGGGCGGCGTTCGATGAGACCTGGACGTAGGAACGGTTCGCGACCGCAAGGTTGGTCGTGGCGGTGGTGGCGCTTGCGCTCGAGTTGATGATGGCGAGGCCGCCGTCGATTGCGAGCTTCACGTCCGGATCGCTGGTTCCCATGCCGATATGTCCGTCCGATTCGATACGCATCCGTTCGAGTCCGGAGTTGGAGCCGTCCGGCGTCGTGAAGAACTCGAGGCGACCCGGCATATCCGATCCGTTGGAGGGATTTCCATCGACGGTGAAGCGGATTCTGGCCGCCCCCTCGTACGCGCTTCCGTCCCAGCCGGCGCCGACGATCTCCGCGACATCGTCGCCGTCCTGTACCGGTTCCTCGCTGCCGCCGTTGTCGCGGGCGCGGCGGAGGATGAGCTGCGAGATCTGCGAGTCGTGCCGCGACGTCACTCTGATATCGGCATCCTCATCCTGGACCTCGAGGGTTTTGCCCGGACTGCTCGTGCCGATACCGACCAGACCGTCCGACATGATGATCATCCGGCGCTCCGGCGTGACCGATCCGTCGGGTGTCGTGAAGAACTCGATGCGGCCCGGCATGTCGTTGTTCCCGACGTTGCCGTCGGTGGAGAACTTGATGAAGCCCGTGTTGACGAACTCGTCGCCGTCATAGGCCTGTCCGCGGATCGTGCCGACGTCGTAACTGCCGTTCAATATCGAGGTCATCGCGCCGACGGTTCCGCGGGCGCGGCGCAGCCTGATATCCGAGTCGTTGAGGTTGTCGGCGACCGAGGTCAGGACGATGTCGGAGTTGGTGCCGAGGACGTCGACCGTGGCGATCGGCGCGGTGGTGCCGATACCGATGTTGCCGGCTGCGTCGATTCTCATCCGCTCATGCGGTCCTCCCGATCCGGTCACGAACCGGATCGGCGTGTTGTCGAGCGTGCCGAAGAGATTGTTCGTTCCATCCGTCAGTCCGGTGTTCCCTTCGGTGAGCCATCCGGAGTTGCTGCCGGTGGTCACGAATCCTTCCCATGCAGGGGCGCCGGGCGTTCCGAAGTTGAAATCGTAGCTGTTGGTCGTGGTATTGTAGACCAGCAGTCCGGTGGCGGGGTTGACGATGTTGTTCCGTTCGGTCGAGGTCAGACGGGGGAGAAGGAGTCCCTTCGTCGTCGAGTTCAGGCTGAGGATCGCCGAGGGATCGAGCGTGTTCGAGCCGAGGGCGAGACTTCCGTCATCTCCCATCACGACTTCCGGGGTGAGGTCCCCCGTGAAATCGTAGAACATCAGGTTGCTGTTGTAGTCGTAGCCGAAATCGACCTCGTTCCCGTTCGTTCCGATATGAATGCTGGCAAGGCCGTCGACGTAGATCCGATTCCAGCGCTCGAGTGAGTTGCCGAGGTTGTAGACCGCGTTCGTGAGGGGGGAGATGTCGCCGCCGGCGCCGATGGCGTTGCCGCTTCCCATCGTCGTGACCACGAGGGCGTCGGCCGGGCTCTGTCCGTTGCCGATGCTGAACCGGCCGGCGCTTCCTTCTCCCATCGTCCCCACGTCCAGGGCGGTGGAGGTGTTCGAGAGGTCGGTGATATCGAAGAGTCCGACGCTTCCCGCGGTTCCGGTGTTCTGCGCTTCGATGGTATTCCCGGTTCCCGCCGTCGAGGCTTCGATCGTGTTGCCGGCGTTGGCGGCGTCCGTGATGCTGAAGGCGCCGGCATTTCCGGCGGCGCCGGAGTTCACGACGTTGAGCGCGTCACCGGTGCCGTTGGTGCTCACATTCACTGCGTCGGCGCTGTTCCCGGTGTTGTTCACGGTGAAGTTGCCGGCGCTTCCGCCCCCCTGGGTCGTGGCATCGACCGCGTTGTCGTTGTTGGCCGCGTTGGTGACGGCGAAGTCCCCCGCGCTTCCGGCGGTGCCGGAGTTCACGGCGTTCAGAGCATCGCCGGTGCCGTTGGTCTGGGCGTTTACCGCGTCGGCGCTGCTGGTTGCGTTGTTGATGCTGAAGTTGCCCGCCGAACCGCCGCCGACCGTCGATCCGTTCACAACGTTGTTGTCGTTGACCGGGTTGGTGATCTGGAAGTTACCCGCGCTGCCGGCGGTGCCGGCGTTGGCTGCATAGAGAGCATTGCCGGTGCCGTTGGTCTCGCTCCTCACCGCGTCGGAGCCGTTGGCCGCGTTGTTGATGGCGAAGTCGCCCGCGCTGCCGCCGCCGACGGTCGAGACCTCAAGGACATCGCTGTTGTTGGCGGCATTGCTGGTCTCGAAACTTCCCGCGCTTCCGGCTGTGCCTGAGTGCACCGATTCGAGAGCATGGCCCATGCCGTTGGTCTCGATCTCCACTGCCTCGGCGGTGCTGGCTCCGTTGTTGATGGCGAAGTCGCCCGCGCTACCGCCGCCGACGGTCAAGGCATTGACCGTTGCGCTGTTGTTGACGGAGTTGTTCGTTCGAAAGAAACCGGCGCTTCCGGCGGTGCCGGAGTTATCGGCGTTGAGCGCATGTCCGGTCCCGTCGGTCCGGGCGTTGAGAGCGCTGGCGCTGTTGGCGGCGTTGTTGACCGCGAAGCTCCCCGCACTGCCGGCGCCGAAGGTCAACGCATCGACCGTGTTGGTGGAGTTGGTCGTGTTGGTCGTACGGAAGAGGCCCGCGGCTCCGGACGTGCCGCTGTTCAGGGCCTCGACCGCGTTGGCGGTGCCGTTGGTCTGGGCAAGCACCGCGATGCCGGTGCTGGCGCTGTTGTCGATGGTGAAATGTCCCGCGTTGCCGCCGCCGACCGTGTTCACATCGAGCGTCGTGGAGAGATTCGCGGCGTTGGTCGTCTGGAAGCTTCCCGCACTTCCGCCCGTACCGGAATTGGTGGCGTTGAGAGCATCACCGCCGCCGTTCGTCTGCGTGTTTACCGCGTTGGCGGTGCTGGCCGCGTTGTTGACGATGAAGTTCCCCGCCGCGCCGGTACCGACCGTCGCGGCATCGAGCACATTGGCGTCGTTGAGGGGGTTGGTGATCTCGAGATTGCCGGCGTTTCCGCCGATACCGGAGTTCGTCCCGTTGAGAGCGTCGCCGGCGCCGTTGGTCTGGGCGTTCACCGCGCTGGCGGTGCTGACTCCGTTGTTGACGACGAAGTTCCCCGCGTTGCCGCCGCCGACCGTCGCAACGTCGAGCGTACTGTTGGTATTGGCGGCGTTGAGCGTCTGGAACTCGCCGGCGTTACCGAGATCGCCGGAGTGCTCCACATGGAGCGCGTCGTTGTCGCCGTTCGAGGAGACCGCCACTGCGAATGCGGTGCCGGCGCCGTTGTTGACCTGGAACGAGCCCGCTCGTCCGCTTCCCGTCGTCACCGCATCGATTGCGTTGCCGGAGCCGTTGGTCGAGCTCCGCAGGGCGTTTGCCGCCCCCCCTCCGGTTTCATCGACCTGAAGCCGGGCGGTCGGGGTGGTCGTGCCGATCCCGATGTTTCCGCCGGCCAGGATCCGCATCCGCTCCATATCGGTCGTACGGATCACGAAATCGGCGGCGTCGGTCGTCCCGAGAAAGTGCTGGGCGGGATTTGTGCCGCTGTTCCCCTCGGTCGTCCAGACTTCATCCGCCAGGATGTTTCCCAGACTCGCGGCATCGATCAGGGGGATCCAGTTCGGCGTTCCGGAGGTGCCGGCGTTGAAGTGGAACGCGTTCTCCGTGAGATTGAACAGGATCAGTGAGGGCGCCGGCTGCAGGATGGCGTTCTGCTGGGCAGTGGTAAGCCGTGGAATCAGGAAGCCGCCGTCCGTTCCCTGAATGTCGAGCATCGACGAAGGGTCGGGCGTCAGTGTGCCGATGCCGAGATGACCGTATCGGTCAACGGTCGGCTGGGGGTGGGTTGTCGGCTGCGCATGGAGTTCCGCGGTCGTTCCCAACGACCCGAACAGGATAGCGCAGCCCATTACCATCAGCGGCGATGTAATAGGTCGCATGAAAGGGTTCTCCTCCTCGAACGATAGATCTGTACCGGAAAAATGATGCACAAGAGTAGCGGTCGAGAAGGAAGGCGGGAGGGAGACTTCCAAAAAAGTCCCACCATGAATCTGTCCCACGGGAGCGTCCCGGCGGGGATCGTCCCTCTCCTCTCGAACCTAAAGCATTGCTGTAGGTATTCCCCTATTATACCTAAAAACTCATGGGATTCATGAATTGGCAGGAATGCAGCATGCGAACTTAGAGAACGGACGGTTCATCGCAAAATGAGTCTTCGGTAATGAGACGCAATCCAAGCTTCTTTTCCCCTCGTAGGTAGTCGTGAACTCAGAACTACAATCGAGGAACAGACCGTCACCGAGACTTGGGACCGTTGCATCCGTGTCGCCCGATCAGCTTCCTAGCAATACGTAACATGGACGATTCCCTCTTGACTGAACGGTTGCACGGCTGTATGTTGCATATATGAACAATCCGGACGAGCATAACGGCGGGTCGCAGGGAGTTCCCACATCGGGAGATGTCGGGATGTTCTCGCTGCTGCACGCCGCTCATCTCCTGCAGGACCGTATCGAGCGGGCGCTGGAGACCGTCGGGTTGTCGCATGCCAAGCATGGTGTTCTCTCGATTCTCATGGAAGCGGGAGAGCCCCTTGCGCTCGGGGAGCTTGCCGGTCGTCTTCACTGCGTCCGTTCCAACATGACCCAGCTTGTCGACAGGCTTGAAGCGGACGGCCTCGTTCAACGGACGAACGATCCTTCCGACCGGCGTATCGTCCGTGCCGAGCTGACAGAGCTCGGTCGGGAGCGCGCCGCCGCCGGTACTCGCGAAATCGCTTCCCTCCAGGCCGGCTTTGCTGCCATGCTCTCCGACGCCGATCGTCAGGCGCTGGGAAGGCTCCTCTCTTCACTCGGCTGAGCCTTTTTTTTGCAGCAATGGTTCATATATGCATAATACTGCTTTGTATGGTCCAGGTCCGCATGATCCAAGCATGTATGATTCTGGACTGTACAATACATCTCTCACTAGTTGCATATACATCATGAGCACGACAGTTGTCTCGAATGCGAATCTCGCAGCGTCTCCGCGACGCTGGAACATTGTTCTCTGGGTGGTCCAGGGATTGCTGGCGGTGATGTTCGGCATGGTCGCCGTGACCAAGCTGACGGCGCCTGCCTCGCAGATCACGGCAGGGGGGCTGCCGGAGTATCTGGTACGTTTCATCGGAGTGAGTGAACTGGCGGGGGCGATCGGCCTCTTCCTGCCGGCGATGCTCCGTATCCGGCCCCATCTGACGCTGATCGCCGCCTACGCGCTGACCAATGTGATGGTCCTGGCCGTCCTCTTCCATCTGATGCGCGGCGAGACCCAGCCGTCGGCGATCGGGCCGGGCCTGACCCTGGCGGTCGCCTGCGCCTTCGTGGCGTGGGGACGTCTCCGGAAGGCGCCGATCGCCCCGAAGATCACACGCGAGGCGCGCTGAGAGGCCACAGGTGGCGACGTTAGGCTTCGAGCGAATGACCCCTGGGGGAAAGGCCTAGATCGACAGAATAAACATAAAGCGGGCAGTGAAGATCATGCTTCCACTGCCCGCTTTATGTTGTCCGGTCATGATTCCCTACTAAGGAGGCCTAGGCCCAAAGTACTATCTCCATAATGAGCATTGTACCCTGATCTTCCGGCAAAACGTACCAATTGGAGTCCCATAGTGCGGCAAACATGCGGCAAACATGCGGCAAACATGCGGCAAACATCTCTACTTCCTCATTCCGGAAGCGTGTAGGATCGACCTCTACGTTCTCCATGAGGTATCAACTGTTTCTTTTTCACGAGCGCCTGGAAAACACGGGTGATCTTGTGCCTTGACCAGTTTAGCTGCTTCCTGATACTCGCGGCACTCACGGTCCCATCCCGTTGTGCTAAATGCAGCACCTGCTCACTATCAGAGCGAAGGAAATCGAAAAGATCGTACTGTTGACGGATGCCGGTTTGGGGCAGCACATAGTAGGCACCGCCGCGCGTACCCTGCATCTCAAGAACCTTCTTGGTTACCATGCGCCGTAGTGCCTGTGTGGCTTCCGTGCTCGTACAACCTGCCAGACGGACGAAGTCCCGGTTATAGAGCCGCTCGTTCACTCGCAGATAGGCTAGGGTCAGACGTTCCTGTGGTATAAGCTGAAATCGATCGAACTGTTTGAGCCAGTGTAATGCTTCGGGTGACATCAGGACATGGTTCTTCAACGAGAGATTGAACGATGCCCCGTTGTCAGAAAGCTGGGGAGGAGCCAGTCCGGCGTCACGCATTGAGGAGACGATGCCGTTGAAGCCATAGCCACGGCGTTCCATGTAGCCGAGATCCTGAAGCATTCTCACAATCGCCTCATTGCGTGTTGCCTGCTCGTCTTCGATGTTATCGACAGTAACAGGCGCAGGGAGTCCACCGGGCGTATGGATTTCGATCCGATCCGGAAACAGCCTGATCTGAATACGAGAACCACGAAGGGTGTAATCGCGGTGAGCTACTGCATTGACGATTGCCTCTCGAAGGACGAATCGTGGGTACTCCGGGTCGTCTTGACGGCGAAATGCATCGATATGCCCGCGTGTAGCGATCCGTTCAAGGAGAAGCAATTCGGCCTCATCAATGATTTCCGGCAACGTACCGACCAGTTCGCGGTTCAATCGCCATCGAGAGCCGTCCGGTCCAAGACTTGTCAGCTCAGGTCCCCACAGATGCATGAACTCAATGGAAGATTGAGGCAGTTCGCGCTGTGGATCACGACCGAAGAAGAGTAGCCCCATTGGCGTCGGATGCCACTGCCCATCGTCTCCCTGTGCAATCGCTCGGAGGCTATTCAGCAGATCATGACGGTCAAGTCGATCAATGCGCGACCCGGGACGAGCCCGCTTGACGTAATCAATGTATTGTAAGATTGGTGGCTCGTCGAGCAGTTCAGGGCGTGCCCCCATTATTGCCATCATATCGAAGGACGGAACAAGCCCGCGAGCGATATTATCGGCCGCGATCTCTCTGCCTACTTCGTCACGGGTCATCTTCCGGGTCGAGTTGCCGACTCGAATCCATGCTCCATCATATGGGGAATGTTTCTTGAAGTAGCACGGACGAAATCCCGGCGGTGCAGGCGGAACGATAATTGCGATGAGTTTCTTTCCCTCATACTCCAGAATCTCCGGCGATACCCGAAGCTCGACATTGAAACAGTCGTTCGCCCAGTTGACAATCTTCTCCTGTGCCTTCTCAAGATCCTGTATACCAACGATTGTGTAATCTGGTCCTACACCGACAAACACAATCCCCCCATTACGATCACGTCGGTTGCTCATTCCACAGATCGCATCCTGAACTCGCTCGGACGCGCTCGATTTGCATTCCGCCTCATCGATCTCGGACTGCGATGAGAGCAGTTCGTAGAGCATCTGCTCGGCCTGAAGTCGCGTAAACATCGATTACTTCATTCTTAGCACTATTACTTGGAGCATCTTTGATCGTGCGATGCCCGCCATCTTTGCATGGTCGTGCGCTTGTCTGCCAAGTACGTTAGGCCCTTTTACAGCTTAACGTACCTCCCGCCGATCACGTCATGAACAGATACGGCTCCCACTCGTTCTCCACCGTTCCGACCACATGCCGGATGAAGGTGACGTGGTTCGGTCGGAACGGCTTGAAGAGAAGCCGCATGTTCGTCTCCTCCAGAATGCGGTCCCCCTTGCGGTTGTTGCATCGGACGCATGCGCAGACGAGGTTCTCCCATGTGTCGGTCCCGCCGCGTGACCTTGGAATGATATGATCGATCGTCAGCGGTGGGGTGCTCTTGTTGCAGTACGCGCACCGGAAGTTGTCCCGACGAAGGATGTTCTTCCGTGTCAGCTCTACCTTCTTGTACGGCACATGCACATACATGGAAAGCCGTACGACACTGGGATAGGGATAGCGATAGCGGATGGTGTGAATCTGACGGTTGGGACGCGCCGCCACCATTTCGGCCTTGCCGAGCCAGAGGAGTACGATCGCCTTGTGAACGTTGCAGATGCTCAACGGCTCGTAGTTCTGGTTCAGGATCAGAACCTTGCTGCCGAGCGATGTCGATACCTGCTGGGCGACTACCCCGTCATCGGATATAGGTGCAAACCTGGGGAATACGGCCTCCTTGGAGAGCTACTCCGTGCTGACATGTATCTGGTGTATCTGCCTGTCGTCTCGTAGAGTCCTGTTGTACGATGTGTTATAGATAACGATCGATCGTGACGATTCGCGTATCGCCGTTCCGATCGACATGGTTCCGATCGCTTTGAGGGCGTCGCTCACTCAATTCCAAATTCGATGATGAACGACGCCCGTGAAGCTACGTG
This sequence comes from uncultured bacterium, assembly GCA_966250335.1. GTDB lineage: Bacteria > Bacteroidota > Ignavibacteria > OLB7 > OLB7 > OLB7. The sequence goes on from CBINGZ010000031.1 coordinate 18,705, forward strand.
ATCCTGACCGGATCGGCAAGGGGCTGATTTCCCCCTCGGGTCAGACCGTAATGTCTCCGTTCGCCAGCGCGGCGCGCTTCTCCTCGATCTTCTCGAAGAGAGAATCGAACGACTTCTCGAATTTCTCCACCCCTTCCTTCAGGAGCCTCTCCATCACCTCGTCCAGGTCGACTCCGACCTCCCCCAGACGCTCGATCGCGGCGCGCGCCTCATCGAGTCCCTCCTCCACGGTCTCACGAATCTGGGCATGGTCGAGGATCGCCTCCAGCGTCTCCGGCGGGACCGTGTTGACGGTGGCCGGCCCGATCAGGTTGTCTACATAGATAAGGTCATAGTAGGCCGGATTCTTCGTCGAGGTGCTGGCCCAGAGGGGACGCTGGGGGCGCGCCCCGCGTGCCGCCAGCGCCTCCCATCGGGGATTCGAGCTCCCGAAGATCTCGCGGAACGCCTGATAGACCAGCTTCGTGTTGGCGACCGCGACGCTCCCCTGCATCGCTATCGCCTCCGGCGTGCCGACGGCTCCCAGCATCTGATCGACCATGACGTCGATCCGGCTGACGAAGACGCTTGCCACCGAGCTGATGCCGGCGATCTCTTCACCCCGGGCAACTCTATCCTCCAGTCCCGCCATGTAGGCGTCGGCCACCTGCCGATACTGGTCGAGCGAGAACATCAGGGTGATATTGATGTTGATCCCTTCCGCGATGGCGTGGCGGATGGCCGGGATTCCTTCCGGCGTGGCGGGAATCTTCACCATCAGGTTGGGGCGGTCGATCGCGCTCCAGATATGACGCGCTTCGGTGATCGTCTCCTCGGTCCTGGCGGCGAGCTTGGGGTTCACTTCCATCGAGATGAATCCGTCTGCGCCGCCGGACTCGTCGTAGACGGGGCGGATGATATCGCAGGCGTTCCTGATATCGGTGATGAAGATCTCCGTGGCGATCTCCGCCGTGGAGAGTCCCCGACCGGCCAGTTCACGGATCTCATCATCGTAGGCGGCGCCGCTGGAGATCGACTTCTCGAAGATGGTGGGGTTGGAGGTCATCCCTCTGATCCCTTTCTCCACGAGCTCCCGCATCCCCCCCTGGGCGATGAAGTCGCGGCTGATGAAATCGTACCAGATCGACTGGCCGTGCTCGAGGAGCGTATGCAGCTGGTTCATGTTTTAGAGCTTCCTGGTTGAATAGGGTTCGGGAGCGTGCGCGGGAGGTTCGATCCTTCGGGCGCGGGCTGTTCGGGGTCGATGAGGGTTCGGGAGCGTACGCGGGACGTTCCGACAGTGGTGATAACAATCCCTGACGATTCCTGTTCCCCAAAAACCTTGCTTCGTGCTCATTTCCGCGCTCTTCGCGGCGCAATATCGCAACTATGCAAATTCTGCTTTTATATTTTGATACTTGGTATATATTTGAAGAAGGCACTGGGGGGAGCCTGGGAAACCTATTCTACCGCCCCCTCCTTTCCCTTTAACAATCTTTAACGGATAACCGGCCGCAGCGGGCCCGATACATTCATTTATGTGTCGGAACCCATACCCGGTCTTCATCCCGATGCATCGGCGACCTCCACGTTCCGAATCGGATCGTCACAGTCGTCGGTGAACCGGACAATCAGGAGAGGAGCATTCAACAAAGCTGCTGCAAACTTAGCGCAACGCAGCATGCAAACCCGTCGATTAAAGAAATTTAATCGGATTTGCTCCTTTGGAGCATGATCCGCCCCCAATCATTAACTCCATAATCTCTTTCGCCTCGAAGCGCTTTCGTCTTGAGCCTGTATCGTACTCAACAGCTCCAGAAAACATATTAGGGGAGAACACATGCAACACCTTCTACGCTCTATTTGCGTGCGAAGACTCTGCCGCGTTGCCGCGGCAATCGTCGTACTGACGCTGGCCGGAGTCGGCTCTGCGTACAGCACGATGAGCGGTAACTTCGTCTACAGCCTCGGCACCGGGATCGGGACCGACATGACCGGGGCTTCCGTGCTGAGCTATTCGAACCGCGACGACGGCGGATCGGGGCTTGTCGACATCGGATTCACCTTCACCTTCGAGAAGGTCGACTACACGCAGTTCCAGGCCGGCGTCAACGGAACCCTCGGGTTTACTTCGACCATCGCGACAACCTACAGCAACGATCTGGGAACGACGACGGGGAACCCGATCATCGCTCCGTTCTGGGAGGATCAGCACCTCACGACCGATGTCAACGCGGGGACGGGAGTCTTCTACAAGCTGACCGGAACCTCGCCGAACCGTGTTCTGACGATCGAATGGCGTACGGTGCACTATGATGAGAGATCGATCACTCCGGTCAACGTGAAGTATCGCTACCAGGTGCGTCTGTATGAAGGCTCGAACAAGATCGAGTACCTCTATCTTCAGATGCCCACGAGCCCTTCGACCACCGCGTCGATCGGGATGGCGGCGAATGGTACGACCAGCAGCAGCAACAACGTCCGCTGGGTGCCGGCCGCCGGATCGGCGACCATCTTCTTCAATTCGAGCGATCCGGCGAGCGTAAACATCGCCTCGACGACCCTCCCCGCGAACCTGATGTATATCAGCGTCCCGTGCGAGTCGAACATCCGGCTTGCCGGCAACACGTTGCAGGGGGGGACTGCCGGCATGGCGAACAACGACAATCTGCTGGCGAACTACAGCGTTCAGCGCGGTAACGCGGGAGTCCGGCAGCCGTTCACCACGAGCCTCGGCACAGCGACCAACCCGGCCTGTTTCGCCATGAATTATTCGTATTCGATCACCGGGTCGAGCGCTTCCGAGTATGCGATCACGCCCGCCTCGGGAACGCTGAACAGCCAGCAGTCGGTCACGCCGACGCTTACGTTCACACCGAACGGCGTCGGCCTGCGACCGGCAACGCTGACCGTCACCGACAACAACGGCTTCAGCCGGGTCTTCAACCTTCAGGGTGTCGGGACGACGCGCGTTCAGTACACGGGGAACGTCGCACAGGGGGGGACGGCAACCATGGCGAACAACGACATCCTGATGAGCACCATCAGGGTCGATCGTCTCTTCACCCAGAACTTCCAGCCGTTCACGGTTGCGAACACGAACCCCAATACGAATTCGAGCTATAACGTCACCTATACGATCACCGATCCGACCGGGCAGTACCGTCTGCTCAATCCGAACGGCAATCAGCCGGTGACCACGTATACCCAGTCGCTCTCCGGTCTCCAGACCTCCTCGCCGGTCATCAGGTTCGCGCCGACCGGCGTCGGTCAGCAGCTTGCCCAGCTCTCGGTGACCACGGAAGATGGAACCCGCAACTACACGCTCGCCGCCTATTCGCGCGCTGCCGGCGCCGACTTCTTCGTCGAGGGTGTCAAGCTGGGCCGCTCGTCGGAGCTCTTCAAGAAGGATCTCATCTGCGTCGGCGAGTATGCCGTGACGGTTCCGATCACCGTGAAGAACATCGGTGAGGGAATGTTCCGCATCTTCGGCACGAAGGCGTTCGAGACCGACACGAACTACGGCCAGGGAGTCCCGACCTACCCGCTGCGTCGCAACGGCAACCAGCCGGTCCCGACGGTCGACTACTTCATCTCCGAGGTGCCGGGGATCGCTCCGGTGCCGGAGAACGGTCCGAACCAGTATCCGGTCGAGACCCCGGAGGCAGGACAGCGGACGATCTACATCACGTTCGTTCCCCAGCATCCCGGCAAGCGCTTCACCCGTCTCTTCATCAACACCAACGCCGCGAACTTCACCGGCGAGGATGAGAACGGCGTGACGCGCGACGGCCTGCTGGTGCTCGACCTCTTCGGCCGCGGCATGGGCTCGTCGCTCTCCACGTCGGCGACCGACCTCACGCTCCCGGAACCGGTCGTCTTCCCGACGACGATGGTCGGCCAGACCGTTACCGAGACCGTCAAGTTCTACAATCCGGGCGGCTGCGACCTTCGCGTCGAGCGGAAGAAGCTTCGGATCTCCAGCGGCGACGCCGCCGACTTCAAGGTCCTGAGCGTCTTCCCGAACGCCGCGGTCGATCAGACGAACGATACGTACATACTTCCTCCGGGCGATTCGGGCGAGATCACCTTCAGCTTCACGCCGTCGCGCAGCGGCTCGCGTCGCGCGACGATCCTGCTGCAGACCAACGACTCCACGCGTTTCATCCCGGGCCTTACCGAGCGTGGCGCCTACTATCTGGATATCTTCGGTCGCGGCAAGGTCGGTCTCGAGTCGGCCTCGCTCCGCTTCGACCCGGTCCTGATCGACGGACCGACGACCGAGGATGGCGTCGCCAGCCTGGAGAACACGGCACGTGAAGTCGTGATCATCAAGGATATGAAGATCGTCGGACCCGACGCAAACGAGTTCGCGATGGACCCGTCGAAGCCGTGGCCGACTGTGCCGTTCTACTTCATGCCGGCTCAGCGGATGGAGTTCGGCTTCATCCACACGCCGGCGGCCGGCAGCCAGCCGGGAACCCGTAACGCCGAGCTGCTTCTGATCGCCGACAACGGCGACACGATCCGGATCATGCTGACGGGCGAGGCAGGTTCCCGTACGCTCGCGCTCAACCCGACCTCGCTCTTCACCAATGCGAGCATTCCGGTCGGCAAGTCGGCGCGCGAGTACGTGATGATCACGAACAACGGCACGGTGCCGCTCCGCCTTGGGACGACGACGATCGCCGGACCGAACGCAAACAGCTACCTGCTGGGCGCTCTGCCGCGTCTGATCCTGCAGCCGGGCCAGACCGAGTATCTGGAGGTGGTCTTCCGTCCGGTCAATCCGGGAGCCTCCACGGCGACCCTGACGGTCAGCAGCGACGGCACGAACGGTCCGCAGACGGTGACCCTGGGCGGCACCGGCATGCGCATCGGCGCATCGGCGCTGACGAACGCCACCAGCGGTGTCGAGGATGCCGTGACGGGCGCCGGTGATCGTCTGGAGCAGAGCATCCCGAACCCCGCCAAGGGGACCGCGGTGATCGGCTACGAGCTCCGTCGCGACGGTAACGTCCGCCTTGCTCTCTACGATGCTGCCGGAACGCAGGTCGCCGAGCTGGTCGACGGGCATCGTGACGCCGGCCGGTACGAGGCCCGCGTGGATGTGAGCGGACTGGCGGCGGGAGTCTATCACTACCGACTGATGGTCGGCGGTGAGATGCTCAGCCGGACCCTTGTGGTCGTCAAATAGTCGGATTCTCGCTCAAAATCGATCGAGCGGACCACTTCCTGAAAAAAAGTGGTCCGCTCGACGCTTATATCGATCAGGCTACTAACAAAACATCCGGTCGCTGTGTTAGGAGGGAGAGATTGCCCGGATGGAGCAGGATTGATAAATAACTCTTGACTTTGATGTGGATATTGACGATTCTCGCAGGCTCATATCGGGCCATCGTCGATGTCCCGGCTTCTTCCTCGCTTCCCCGGTCTCCGCTCCGGCGGTCAACCGGGCATCCGCTCGCCGCAGCTCTCCCGTGCGGCGATCTTCTTCAACAGACCTTGAACGCTTCATTTATACAGCTTTCCGTATACCTCAATTCACACTTTACACAGGAGTGCATCAGATGAGAAGGATGCTTCTACTGCTCTGCGCCGTCCTGTTTGCATTGCCCAGCGCGATGTATGCAGGCGGAGGCGATGGAGACAAGGATGAGGGTGCAGATCCGCAGCGTCGATCGAACGACGGTAACCCGAGCGATCTGGTTCCGAACTTCGAATCGTACCCCGGTTCCTCTGTCCCGCTGATCCCGACGAAGTCGCCGCTGGCGACCGGATACTACGTGACCGATAACGACGCTCCCCAGTCTGGCGCTCCGTGGGCCCCTTCGTACTCGTTCGTCGACACGACGGGTATCGAGGCCAGGAGCTGGCGTCGTATCCTTTCCGGTCCGAACCAGGTCCCTGCCTCGACGTGGACGAGCCCGTCGAGCCTGGGCTACGAGTATTTCCGCAACCCGGATGATGCGACCGACTCGACGAACGACGCGTTCGCCGGTCCTATCGCCATCGGGTTCCCGTTCTATTTCTACGGTCGTAAGTACGACAGCTTCTACGTCTCCACGAACGGCCTTATCGGCCTTGCGAACCGCCGCTATCTCTACAATGCGGCCGGTGCGAAGATCGATTACGATCCGTGGAGCGATGATCCGCGTCCCCGCTCGAACGCGCTTACCGATGCGACGCCGGACGATTACGGCTTCCAGTATGTCGCGCTCGGCAACACCACGAACAAGACTGGTGGTGTTCGTAACCCGAAGAACACGGCGTTCCCGAACGCCAACCTGAAGTCGGTCGTTGCCCCGCTGTGGGACGACACCGAGCTTTCCCAGTTCGATCCGCAGACGAACCTGCCGGACGACTACGGCCGCGTCTACTGGCGCCGTGATCAGACGGGCAACAAGCTGATCATCTACTATGTGAATCAGACGATGCTCGGCCGCAAGAACATTGCGATCCTCGGTAACATGACGGGCAACCTTCCCCGTCGTGGCATGAGCGCCAGCTATCAGGTGGTGTTCAACCGTCAGGACAGCACGGTCACGATGCACTACAGCGACTTCCGCGGTGTCTACACGGACGCTACGCAGGGTATCTTCACGATCCCGTCGAACGCGATGTTCCGTGCCAACGCCACCGTCGGTGTCCAGAGCCATGACGGCGAATACACCAACTACCTCTTCAGCGCCAACCCGGGTGGTGGCGACGAGCAGGGTGGTGTCTTCACGAACGGCGACGCGCTTCCGCCGCACATCAACCTCGCGGTTCAGTTCAAGCAGTGGAAGAACGTGGTTCGCGTGTTGAACGTGACCTTCGAAGTTCCGAAGCGGAACTCCCCGGGCCAGTTCGAGCCGATGCCGAAGGGAGACAAGCCTGACAACTACGAGCTCCTGCTCGGCCACCAGACCCTCGGCGTCGTCCGTCCGGTCGGTATCGTCGAGAACGTCTCGAGCAACCGTCAGGGGGTCACCGGCGTCAACTACACGCCGCAGCCGATCTCGTTCAACGTGATCTTCCGTATCCGTGACCTGATCAACATCACGGCTCCTCCGGTCTACCAGAAAACGAAGTCGACGAAGTCGCTCTATCCGATGGACTGGCTGCCGGGGAACATGAACCCGAACACGTCCACGCCGAACATCGACACGATCGTGTTCGATCCGTACGTGACGAACGCTCAGCTTCTGAAGCAGCTCGGCCGTTTCAAGGCAGAGGTTATCGCCACCGATCGCGGCCCGACGGGTCAGATCTACGGTGACCGCTGGCCGTTCGACGATACCACCGGTATCCGCATGTTCGGCATCAGCCGTCAGGAAGTGCCGTACATCACGACGTTCGACGATTACTCGGTCTCGCCGGAAGATGGTGACATCCCGTCGGTGCAGCGCTGGGTCTCGATCGGCGCCAAGGTTGTCGACGGCGACGCCAACACCTACAACCCGCCGCCGCCGAGAGGCCCGGCCGGAACGAAGGGAATCAACTCGCCGGTCGCACGTCTCGACCGTATCGATATCGGCGGCGCGCCGTACCCCGGCTCGGACGTCGGTGATACGCTCATCTCGTTCCCGATCAACCTGAGCACGGTTCTCGGCCGTCCGGTCGTGATCCTCTCCTACCAGCGTTCGGGTCGCGTGACCTACGCACGTGGATGGAGCGATGCTCTTCGCGTCGGTCCGGAGCAGGCGGTGTACAACACGCTGAAGTCGTCGATGCTGCAGCAGCCGGATAAGCTCCAGGTCGAGTTCGCCGAGCCGAGCCCGAACGGTCTCGACAACATCACGAACGCGAAGAACTGGCGCGATGCCAACTTCAACGACAAGAACGCGATCATCAACTGGGGTACGACCTCGCCGCGCTGGGGTGTCTTCGGCGGTGGCGGTGGTTCGGGCCTTGATACGATCGGAAAGATCGTCGTCGACGAGTTCGACGTCGGTAAGGACTTCGAGTATCATCGCGCCTTCATTCCGATCCCGTCGCGCTGGACGAAGCCGCTGAACGCGAACAAGTACTTCCGCTTCCGTCTGCGCGTGCTCGCGAGCAACCACCGTAATCCGGCTGGACCTCCGGGCGATGACGATGATCCATTCTACGTGGATAACATCATGCTCGTAGAGCCTGATAAGCCAGAAGTCGAGGTCACCGCGGTCGGTTACGACTGGCCGTACACGCAGGCTCCTGCATCGCAGGCCCGTGCTATCCCCCTGTGGGCGAAGGTCTCGAACAACGGATCGACGGCAGCAACGGCATTCGGCGTCGCACTCTACGTGGTCGACCGCACCGTTCCTCCTCCTCCGGGCTTCTACAGCTACTACCGCTACCTGACGGTGATCTCGGTCCCGGCAGGACGCAGCCTGCGTCAGCAGTTCCCGCCGTGGAACGCTCAGGAGTGCGGCAAGGCAGTCACGCCGGGCCCGAACACTCCTCCGGTGAACACGCAGCGCTATCGCATCTCGGGTCAGATTCTGCCGCAGGGCTATGACTCGTACAATGCGAACGACTTCACCTATACGGACTTCGATCTCACGCTCGGCCCGGCCTTCGCGTATGACGACGGCGGAAACGACGTTGCCAACGTTGCCGGTCTCAGCGGCAAGGGTCTGAACCTGGTTGCTCCGTACCCCGATCCGAACGGCGCAAGCCCGTACGGCCCGACGGGCGGCAGCAGCGCCGGTACCTTCGCGATGCAGTTCCGTATCCTGAGCCGCGATACGATCCGCGGATTCCAGGCCTACTTCGGACAGGCGAACCAGTCGCCCGATTACGTCCTCTACTCGGTCTATCAGCAGGGACCGGCGACGAACGTGAATGCGCCGCCTCAGAACGTCCTCCCCCGCACGCAGCGCTTTGCGCTCCGCGGCGAAGGTGAGCCGACGATCCCGTCGACGCTGCCGTACAACTTCGGCCAGTTCGTTACCTATATGCTCGATACGCCGTACGTGCTGGAGCCGGGCATCTACTTCGCAACGATCTCGCAGCTCGGTCAGACCGGTCTCGAGCTCGGTGGCGACGGAAGCCGCATGGGCCAGGTGACGACGATCCGCGAGGACGCCAGCCCGGGCAACGGCAACTTCAGCATCCCGGCTCACGAGGAGTTCCGCCAGAACCGTTTCTGGTACGAGACGACGACCGGTTCCGGAAGCTGGAGCCCGATGATCACGCCGCTCGGCAACCCGGGTTATCCGCACCTCGACTGGCAGGGTCGTGTCGCTGGATTCCCGACCTACCAGCGCGGTTCGTGGATTCCGATGATCCGTCCGTACTTCGGTCCGAAGGCTTCGGGTAACTGCCTTGTCACCCCGGTCGAGCTCGCCTCGTTCGAGCTGACGCCGCTGGCAAGCTCCCTGCGCCTCGACTGGAAGACGGCGACCGAAATCAACAACCACGGGTTCAACATCGAGCGTCGCGTGAAGGGCGCCGAGGCCTGGAGCGATGTCGACTTCGTCAAGGGAGCCGGCACCAGCAACCAGGTGAAGGAATACTCCTACACCGATACCAAGGTCGCCGCAAATGTGACCTACCAGTATCGCCTCCGTCAGGAGGACCGTGACGGCTCGGTGAGCTACACGGATGTGCGTGAGGGTCGTATCGAGTCTGCAAGCACGGGTGCGGCAGCCAATGTTCTGGCTCAGAACACGCCGAATCCGATGAGCAGCAGCACGACGTTCGAGTTCCGCGTTGCGGAAACCGGTTCGGTCAAGCTCGAGATCTGTGATGTCTACGGCAGCGTCGTTCGCACCTTCCAGGTGGACGCAGTCGCCGGCAGCAGCAACTCGCTGGTCTGGGACGGCTCCGACAACAACGGCACGAGCGTCCCGAGCGGTACCTACGTCTACAAGCTGATCGGCAACGGGTTCACCCTTACCAAGAAGCTGACGGTCGCTCGCTAAGAGCCGCCGGTAGATAGGTTCTGATGTCGAAGCCCCTTCGGACGATCGTTCGAAGGGGCTTCTCTTGTTCGGGAAGCCCGCACGCGATCGACCGGCCCGATCCCCTGTACATTCCTGTAACGATCCCCCCGCCCGATACCGATCTTCGCAAGGGCTTCGTATTTTCCGTGCCGGCCCGTTTCCGGGAGCCTCCAATACGCTCCAGGCCATGCGATTCGAATCATATAGCGATATGACGAAACGAAAGGTTCTCCTTATCGGGCTTGCGATCCTGCTGCTCGGCGCCGTGCAGACCTGGCACTCGTACGGGTCGCCGTCGCAGGGGAAGCCGACGGCGATCGCCAAGGCATCCGGTGTGATCTCGCTCCTGAGCGGCGCCGGCATCATCGCCTACGGGTTCAGCATCAGGAAGCATCGATGACCGATCCGATCCGCATCGCCGTCTTCGCCTCCGGGCGCGGCTCGAACTTTCAGGCGATCCAGCGCACTCTTCTCTCCATGGAGCAGCCCCCCGCGCGGATCGTTCTCTGCATCAGCAACAATCCGGCTCCCGGCGCCTTCGAGTATGCGGCGGGGGAGGGGATCGAGACGATGCGGCTGTCGCCGAAAATGTTCGACGCAGCCGATGAGTATGCCCGCGTCCTTTCCGAAACGCTCCGTCGGTACGGCGTTGAAATGATCGTGCTGGCCGGTTATATGCGGAAGCTGCCGGGGAACGTGGTACAGGAATATCGTGGAAGGATCTTCAATATCCACCCGGCGCTCCTTCCGGAGTTCGGGGGGGAAGGGATGTACGGAGCCCGCGTCCATGAGGCGGTGATCGCCTCCGGAGCCGCCGAAAGCGGCGCCTCGGTCCACCTGGTGGATGAGGAGTACGATACCGGCCCCGTCGTCGCCCAGGAACGGATACCGGTGCGCGAGGGGGAAACCCCGGAGACGCTCGCGGCGCGCGTGCTGGAGGTGGAGCACAGGCTCTTTCCAAGAGTCGTGATCGAGACCGCCCGGCGGCTCCTGAACGATCGATCGACCGGGGGAACGGTATGAAGGTCAGAATCATTGAGGGAGATATCACGCGGCAGGATACCGACGCCGTCGTCAACGCCGCCAACGAGTCGCTGCTGGGGGGCGGAGGTGTGGATGGGGCGATCCATCGGGCGGCCGGACCGGGGCTCCTTGCCGAATGCAGAACACTGAACGGCTGCGCCACGGGGGATGCAAAGATTACGGGAGGATATGATCTTCCGGCGAGGCATGTCATCCACACGGTCGGGCCGATCTGGAAGAGCGGAGCCTCCGGTGAGGAAGAGCTGCTCGCCTCCTGCTACCGGAGATGCTACACGATCGCCGCCGACCACGGGCTGACATCGATATCGTTCCCGGCGATCAGCACGGGGATCTATCGTTTCCCGCTGGAACGGGCGACCCGGATCGCCAGGGCCGAAACGGAGAAGGTCGTCGCCTCCCCCGGTACACTGGAGGAGGTCCGCTTCATCTGCTTCGGCGGCGACGTTCATGCCCTCTATCTGGAAGTATTCGTCGGCCTTGCCGCTGAAGAGTAGAGCGGGCCGCGCATCGGAGAAGATCATATCAGGCTGGGAGCATTCATGGCTAACGAGAAGGCAATGACCGAACTGGAAGTCTTCAAGAACCCGAACATCGGGCGCGACTACACGATCATCCATGTGAACCCGGAGTTCACGTCGGTATGCCCCAAGACGGGGCTCCCCGACTTCGGGACGATCACGGTGGAGTATGTCCCCGATCAGGTCTGCGTGGAATTGAAGTCGCTCAAATACTACTACCTCGACTTCAGGAACAGAGGGATCTTCTACGAGTCGGTGATCAATCAGATCACCGACGATCTGGTCGCCGTCCTCGCCCCGCGCTACATGAAGGTGACGGGAGCCTTCACCACCCGCGGCGGTCTCCACTCGACGATCATTGTGGAGCATCGCGGCATGCGCCCCTCCGAACGGGAGGCCGCGACGGTCGAGTGGGCGGCGGTGACCGCGGGCTCCGGCGACGAGGAAGCTGATGAAGCATCGAACAGCGATAAGAAGAAGGGAAAACGCTCGCGCGGAAAATAACGCCACACGATCTTTATCGACACGAACCAGCGTACCATGAACGGCGAATCTTCAACCACGACAATCGCGAAGGACTTCCACTGGGAGATGGGGCACAGACTCCCGTTTCACAAGGGAGGGTGCCAGAACATCCACGGGCATTCATATCGGATGCGGGTGGTGATCGAGGGGAATCTGGATGTGAACGGGATGGTGCTCGACTATTTCGATCTCAAGGAGATCGTGGAGCCGATCGTCGCCAGACTCGACCATTCCTTCCTCTGTGACGACGCCGACCGGGAGATGCTCGACTTCTTCGCGGCCAACCCGCTGAAGCATGTCGTGGTGCCGTTCCGCACCACGGCCGAGAATCTGGCCGGCTGGTTTCTGGAAAGGATCGGAGAACGACTTTCCGGATTCCCCAGTCTCATCTCGCTTACCGTCAGGATCCACGAGACGGAACGGACCTACGCCGAGCGCTCCGGGCCGCTCTGATCTCCGGCGCCCGTCCGGCACGGTCACGATATCCACCCCCTGAAAGAGTGAACCCGCGTCTCGACGCGGGTTCTTCGTTACTTGGTCACCGTGATGATCGATATGCCGACGATCTTCACGGGCGTCTTCGGCAGCCCCTCGATCAGCTCCATCCGTTCCAGCGTATGGAGCGTCTCCATCCCCTTGGTCACCTTGCCGAAAATCGTGTAGTTCGGCTTGATCGGCTGGGGGAGTTTGACGTTGTCCTCCAGCATGATGAAGAACTGGCTCGTGTTGGAGTTCGGGAGGGGATGACGGCTCGCCATGGCGAGCGTCCCCTTCACGTAGCCCCGGCGGAAGCTCGGCGTCGCCGCGTTGATCTCGTCGGGGAAGCCGGCGCCGTAGATCGATTCTCCCCCCTTCCCCCATTCGTGCCGGAGCGCGGGGTTCTTGGTCTTCGGGTCTCCGGTCTGCACCAGCAGGCCGGGGATCACCTTGTGGAAGAGCACCCCGTCGTAGTATCCCCGTCCGGCCAGCTCCACGAAATTCTTCACCGTCTTCGGCGCATCCTTTCCGTAGAGTTCCATCTCGACCATGCCGATCGACGTGGTCATCGAGACCCTGTGCGTCGCCTCCGGCTGGTCGCTGCTCTGCGCGAAGAGCGCCATGACGTGCGTGCCGACAAGCGCCGTCGCAATGATCCCTGCTGCTCTGAGATACGTCTTCATGGGGGTTCCTCCTTCGAACCTGAACGTTGAACGACGCCGAATGCTCGACCCGCCCTCAATATCTCGCGGTCCGTCGTATCAATCGAGTCATCGACCGTGTTTCGGTCGGAACGCCTCTATCGGACAACCGTGATGCGGTAACGTTCAATGGAATAACAAACAAGAATCATACCAGGGATCATCGCCGGCGACATCGGCGACGGCCGGGGAGATGCGCCGGCCGTCGATCATGCATCATCCCGTAAACGGCAACAGCCGTCTCCCCGTGGGCGTTCCCCGTCGGCGGGCCGGCCGACTATTTGACCGTGATGCTGAGAATGGAAACAGGGCTCTTCGGAAGAGCCACCTCCTGCCCCCCCGGAGTCTGCGCTTCCGTCGGGACGTTGGAGATCTTCTTCGCCACATCCATGCCGGAGCGGACCGCGCCGAAGATCGTGTAGTTGTGCGGCAGGTCGACATCGGAGACGGTGATGAAGAACTGGCTCCCGTTCGTGTTCGGTCCGGCGTTCGCCATGGCGAGCGTGCCGGTCGCGTAACCCCGCTTGGAGCTTGGGGCGTCGGGATTCAGTTCATCTTCGAAGGTCGGTCCGTAGATCGACTGGCCCCCCGTTCCCCACTCCGCGCGCTTGTTCGGATCGCGTGAAAGAGGGTCCCCCGTCTGGATCATGAAGCCCGGGATGACCCGGTGGAAGAGAACGCCGTCGTAGTATTTGTTGACGGCCAGGCCGACGAAGTTCTCCACGGCCTTGGGAGCGTCGTTGCCGTACAGATCCACTTCAATATCCCCCATCGATGTCTTGATGATCGCCGTCTCGGTCGCGACGGGATCGCCGGGGCCGGAACTCTTGCCGGAGCTCTTGCCGGAGCTTCCGCCGGTCGAGGAGGAACATCCCGCGAAGAGGATCGCCGCGAAGATGAATGCGGAGAGGATTCGGTTCATTGTTGCCGTTGAAATGTCGCCGGCGCTCGGCAGGCGATCGTAATGAGTGTGATTGCGATATGAAAGCGTCGAGCACGACGGCGCGGTCCGGTCTCTGCCGTCGTGCTCCGATGGTTCTCCCCTCGGCTAGTGCGGCTTTGCCGCCGTGTCGCCGGCCGATGCCGTGACCGGAGCCTCGGTGACCTTCACCCCCTTGATCCGCACCGGGTTCTCGATCATGTCGGCCCCGCGCCAGACCGATTCGATCTTATGCGCCACATCCATCCCTTTCCGCACGAACCCGAAGATGGTGTAGTTCTTGGGGAGCCCGGAGGCGACCTGTCCGCCGAAGACGATGAAGAACTGGCTGCGGTTGGTGTTGGGGCCGGCGTTCGCCATGGCGACGGTTCCCTCCACATAGCCGCGCTGATAGCTCGGGGTGGCGGGGTTCAGTTCGTCCTCGAACGCGTTGCCGTAGATGCTCTCGCCGCTGCTTCCCCACATCGCGCGCTTGGTGGTATCCTTGGAAAGAGGATCGCCCGCCTGGATCACGAAGCCGGGGACCACGCGGTGGAAGCCGATCCCGTTGTAGAACTTCTTCTTCGCCAGACCGACGAAGTTCTCCACGGTCTTGGGAGCCTCCTTGCCGTAGAGTTCGATCTCGATATCACCGGAGTCGGTGCTCATCACCGCGATATGGGTGACGACCGACTGCGCGGGGGGCTGGTCCGGCGCCGGCGTGGGAGACTGGACCTCCGGCGCGAGCTGCGCCGAGTCGATCGCCGTCGTGGAGTTGTTCGATCCCGCGTCGTCGGCGCTCTTGCCGCACGAGGCGAGCAGAAGGGCCGAGGCGAGGAAAGCTGCTGAAGCGATTCTGTAGGACATGGATATCGTTGTCGGATATAATGATTGGAAGATGATCGCGAGCGAATCAGGAATATCTCGACCCGAGGCGATCTTCAAGGCGTTATGAGGTCGAGATAGAGGGCAAGGAGGATCGCTCCCCCCGCGAGCACTCTGTAGACGATGAAGATCCGTGTCGACCGCGTGCGCAGATAGCGGAGCAGGAAGGCGATCGACCAGTAGCCGCTGACGAACGCGACGACCATGGCGGTCCCGTAGGCGAGCGGATCGAACGAACCGAAATCCCTCGCCACCTCCTTCAGTTCCAGCAGCCCGCTGGCGGCCACGGCCGGGATCGAGAGGAGGAAGCTGAAACGTGCCGCCGCCTCGCGGGTGAAGCCGCGCAGGAGTCCGGCGGTGATCGTGGTGCCGGAGCGCGACGAGCCCGGAATAAGCGCGACCGACTGCGCCAGTCCGATCGCCAGGGAATCTTTCCAGGTGGCCGATTCGATCGGGCGGTTGTGCCGCGCAATCCGTTCGGCGATCTCCAGAACGATCGCCAGCCCGATCAGACTGCATCCGATCACGATCAGGTTCTTCGTGAACGCCCCTTCGATGAAATCCTTCGCCAGGAGCCCGATCACGACGATCGGGATCGTTCCCACAATGATATACCATCCGTTGCGCGACCGGATCGACTGCTCGCGGAACGGGACGCGCCGCAGGTTCTCACGGAGGAACGCGGAGGTGATCTCGACGATATCCTTCCGGAAATATGCGAGCACGGCGAAGAGGGTCCCGAGCTGGATCACCGCGATGAAGGCGGTCCAGCGCTGCGGGGAGGCGGGGTCGATCAGCCCGAACGCATGCCCGGCAAGGGTCAGGTGCGCGGTGGAGCTGATGGGAAGAAATTCGCTCAGTCCCTGGATCAGACCGAGCAGGATCGATTCAATGAACGACACGGAGGAATATCCTGGATGTCGGCCCGGCCGTTCACCGGCTCGTCCGCGGGCCGGTTCTGGTAGATGCCGGATTCTCCCCTGGAGCGGGAAATCGGAGAGCGCAAAGATATGAAGGAAGGGGGACTCGCGTACCTCTTGCATCTTTTCACCGTTTCAGGCGGCATGATGTTCCCCTCCGCAGTATCTTCGCGCCCGACCGGTGCGGCGGCTGCGTCTCTACACGTCCGTTCTCTCTGAATCGTCATGTGGAGCAACGTATCCGCCTCCGGTTACGAGATGCGGGAGCCGACCGCTCCCGGGTTCGTTACACCTGTTAGCCCCCCAAGAGCCGGTGAAGCCAGAACATATCCCTCTGTTCGAATCGCTGACGTTCCACGCGGGCGATGCCACATTGAAGAATCGGCTCGTCCTGGCGCCGATGGCGACCTATTCCTCCAATCCCGACGGAACGATCACCGAAGAGGAGATCAGCTATCTCCGCCGTCGCTCCAAGGATGTGGGGATGGTCATCACCGCCGCCTGCTACGTGTCGCCCGACGGCCAGGCCTTCGACGGCCAGTGGAGCTGTGCCGATGATGCCATGATCCCCAGCCTGCGCCGGGCGGCGGAGGCGATCAAGTCGGCGGGCGCCGTCGCCGTGCTGCAGCTTCATCACGGCGGGAGGCTCTGCCGCTCCGGGGTGATTGGAGAGAGCCCTCTCTCGGCCAGCGCCGTCGCCGCGGAGCGACCGGGGGCCGAGACCCCGCGCGAGATGACCGAGGAGGAGATCGAGCGGACGATCAAGGCGTTCGGCCAGGCCGCGCGCCGGGCGATCCGCGCCGGGTTCGACGGCGTGGAGATCCACGGCGCCAACGGATATCTGCTCCAGCAGTTCTTCTCTCCCCATTCCAATCTTCGGACCGACCAGTGGGGGGGTACCCTGGAGAACCGGGCCGCGTTCCCGATCGCCGTGCTGGAGGAGGTGCAGGAGGTGGTGCGTCGCAACGCCTATACCCCCTTCTGTATCGGATATCGGCTTTCACCCGAAGAGGTGGAAAGCCCCGGGATCGCCATCGCCGACACGCTTCAGCTCGTGGAAGGTCTCGCCGCGTGCAGACCGGACTGGATCCATGTCTCCACGCAGGACTACTACGCCGGCAGCCTCCGCAACCCGGCCGATCGGCGTCCGCGCGCCGCGCTTGTGGCCCGTCAGGTGCGGGGAAGGACGGTGGTGATCGGGAGCGGATCGCTCAACACTCCGGAGCTTGCCGTGGCCCCTCTGGCCGACGGCGTCTCGCTCGTGGCGATCGGTCGCGCTCTGCTGATCGAGCCGGAGTGGGGGGCGAAAGTCCTTTCCGGCAACGCCGAGGAGCTGCGTCGCTGCCTTCCGGCCGGCGGGGCCGTCGAGGAGCTTTCGATTCCGGCTCCGATGTACGCCCGACTTCTGGGGAGGCCGGGGTGGCTTCCGGTCTGCTCCGAGCCGCAGGGAACCGGCATCCGGGATATCGATCCGGAGCCCGCGGGGCTCGATTCGGCGGTTCTGGGACGGGGACTGCAACATCCGTCGGGGAGGCGTGGACCGTTCACCTCGCCGCAGGGGATGGGATAATCTTCGATGATCGGGGGCCGCATCTGCGGCCCTTTTCACTACCGCTCGTAAGCTCGCGATAAATTCCGCGTTACCTCCCGGTAACTTCAGGCTGCAACGGACGTGTAAGACCGGCGAGTCCCCGGTGACGGCGCATCCCGCTCCGAACGCCGATTTCCCTGCCGACACAGACCCGCCGAACGACTCGAAGCACGTATATTTGCAGCCCATGAACAAGCAGATTGAGCCTACGTCTACTCCTGTACCAAAAAAGAGACGCTGGGGGAAGATCCTTCTTCTCGTCGTCATCGGTCTGACCGTCTGGCAGGTTGCTGCCTGGCTCGCGCCGATTCCCGCCCCCCTCGTCTCCGCCACGGTCATCACCGACAATCTCTACGACGCCATCTACAGCGACGCGATCGCCGCTCGCGCCGATTCTCTTCCCCGTGAAGTCAATATCGTTCTGGTCGGGCTGGACAACCGTCTCGCCTCCAACGACAACCACGCCGACGCGATCCATCTGATCAGCATCAGGACCCGCGATTCGGTCGGCGTCACCATCAGCTCCATTCCCCGCGGAACCCCGGTCACCGGCTACGGCATCGCCGACGATCTCTCGTTCATGGCGAACGTCCGCGCGCTCAGGGGACGGAAGACCTTCCTGACCGCCGTGGCGAAGCTCGCCAGGAAGAGGAAGATCGACTACTACGTGGAGGTCACCTTCAGCCAGGTCATGGGAGTGCTGGAGCTGCTCGGCTACGAAGACCCCGCCACTGCTCTCCAGTTCCTGCGTCACCGCAAGACCTTCCCGCTCGGGGACGTTCAGCGGTCGTACAACCAGGGGAAGTTCATCATGTCGCAGGCGATCCGCAGAGGCGATATGCTCACCGGCGCCAAGGGGGATCTTCTCATCAGGATGGGGCTCGGCATGGTCGACACCGATATCGACGTGGAGACGGTGCAGGCGCTGATCTACAGGCTCAAGACGAAGGCCGCGCTGAACCAGGACCACATGCAGGTGGAACTCCTTCCCCGCTCGAACTATTCGGCGCTGGTCGATATGGAGACTCCCGAGCCCGATGAGATCGAAGGGGTGGTGAACAAGCTCGTCCGCCGCACCGGCGACCAGATCGACGACCTGGGACGCTACGATCCCTATCCCCGGCTCGCGGAGCTGGTGAAGCGGGCCGAGTCGCAGAAGAAGCCGAAGGGGATCCTGGCCGTGATCGAACCTGTGTACAAACGGAAGGAGTGGCTCCAGGTGCAGGAACGCCCGCGCCGCCGCGACATCCGGAACCGTGTGGAACGGCTGCTGGTGGATGCCTACACCGCGCTCAACAAGCCGGAAGAGGTCGCCGAGGTGCGTCGCTACATGCTGCAGGAGCGCCAGGCGTTCTCCGAGGTGGAGAAGAAGACCCGATCCTTCAGCTACGGCCGCCGCTACGTGAAGTCGAAGGCGGAGGATGTCGACAGCGCCGTGCTGCGGCGGGCGATGGAGGATGAGATAGGACAGCAGCAGACGCCGGTGGAGCCGCAGGAGAACCATCTGCCGGAGGAAGTGCAGGAGGCGCCGCAGCAGGAAGTCACGCCGGCCGACGGAGCCGAAGGGGCGGTCGAGCAGGAGCCGCAGGTCAAGAATATCGACTCGAGCAGGAACGGGTAGACCGGTTCGATCGTCGGACGATATGATAAGGCCCCGTCGGCGCGATGTCGGACGGGGCTTTCTTCATTATTCCCCGGGAAGCCTGATCTCCCGTATCTGCGCGGCAACCTCATCCCAGTCGACGTTCGGGGCGATGCCGTTCAGATCCATGTGGGTGGCAAGGGAGGGGACCGGGCCGATCAGGGTTCGTTTCGGGAGCTTCCAGAAGAACCACTTCTCCCCCTGCGTCATCCGCCACATGGTCCTGTCGCGCGGGGTGCGGGGGATGGTGCCGAGACGCTGAATCCAGGCGTCGCTCCGGAGCCGGGCGATCCGGGCGCCGTAGGTCATACAGGTGGAGTCGACGGTCCGCCAGTGGCGACCTCCCGCCAGATAGATGCGGCTCCGTCCGGAGCGGGAGTCGTCGGTTCTGGTGTAGCGGTCGAGATGATCGTAGAGGGTCACGTAGTCGACCGTGGGGAGTTCGTCGAAGGCGGCAAGGAGCGCGATGAGCGCCTCTTCGGTGTAGAGGTAGTCGTCCTCCGCGAAGTAGACGAGCTGGTCGGCGGGGAGCGCCGTCGCCATCCTGATCGTTTCCCGATACGATGGACTGTTTCCCAGCCCCGGCAGCGGGACCACTTCCCCCCACTTCTTCATGAACTCGACCCGTTCCTCCGGCATCGGGCCGTCGTTGACGAAGGTGATCGAGGCGCGCTCCCGCACATGCCTGAAGGCGTTGAGGAAGCTCCGAAGCGCAAGCACCTTTCCATAGTAGGGAGGGCGTCCCTTCGTGTTCTCGCCGCCGGTGGAGCGATAGAAGATGTTCAGACGGGGAGCTGATGACCGCATGTCGTATGCTGATATATCCTGTCCATGTCCGGCGGTTCCGGTCACGGAGGCGTTCAAGATACGGTGCGGCGGGGAATCGAGCGCGGGAGATGCTGCGGGCGGGGGAGATGCTGCGGGCGCGGCGCTCATTTCAACAGTCTGTCTCAGAGCTTGAGAGGGGGCGGGCCGATCTCTATATTCGGCGCCGAGCGTCGATCGATCGGGAACGGGCTCCCCGGGAGGCGGGTTGATCGACATGTCGCGTCATCCCTCGATCACCTTTCTCGATATCCGATATGAATAGAGTCTATGGTCTTCTGATCGTTTCTCTTCTGGCGGCGTGCGCCTCGGACGAGACCCCGGCTCCGTCGCAGGAGACGGGTGAGGTACGGACCGTCGCGACAGGACTCAGGACACCGTGGGAGATGATCTGGGGTCCGGACGGTCGGATCTGGCTCACGGAGCGTGAGGGGATCGTCAGCCGGATCGATCCGGGGACGGGGGAGAAGAAGGTCCTCCTGAAGATCTCCGACGTCCATGAGGAGAGCGAGGCGGGGTTGCTCGGGATGGCGCTTCATCCCGATTTCGTCGGATCGCCGCAGGTCTTTCTGGTCTATACCTGGCTGAAGGAGGGAAAGATCGTGGAACGACTCGTCCGATACAGGTACGATGCGGGGAGCGATGAACTCGTCGAGCCCGCCGTCCTGCTGGACGGCCTGAAGGGATGGCCCACGCACGACGGCAGCCGCCTTCAGTTCCTCACCGACGGAACGCTGCTGATGACCACCGGCGACGCCCAGGATCAGCCCGGAGCACAGGACAGGTCGCGGCTGAACGGCAAGGTCCTCCGCCTCAACACGGACGGCTCGATCCCCGCCGACAACCCCGATCCGCGAACCCTGGTCTGGAGCAGCGGCCACAGAAACGCGCAGGGACTCGACCTTGCCTCCAACGGAATCCTCTATTCCTCGGAGCATGGAGCGAGCAGCGACGACGAGCTGAACATCATCGAGAGGGGGAGAAACTACGGCTGGCCGGATGTGGAAGGGCCGTGCGACGGGAGCGCCGAATCGACCTTCTGCCGCGACTCGAACGTCGTCGAGCCGATACGCGCCTGGACCCCGACGATCGCCGTGGCGGGGGTCGAATACTACGATTCCCCGGCGATCCCGGCCTGGCGGAACTCCCTTCTGCTCGCAACGCTCAAGGGGGGACTCCGCCGCCTCCAGCTCGCCCCGGACGGGCGGAGCGTGGTCGGGGAGACGACCCACTATTCCTCGCTGGGACGTCTCCGCGATATCTGTGTCTCCCCCGAGGGGCGCATCTTCATCTGCACCAGCAACCGTGACGGTCGCGGCTCGGCGCGCGACGGCGACGACAGAATCGTCGAAGTGAAGCCGTGATCCGTATTTTGCGCAGCTCGTCCTATCTCCATCAAGTTCAAGCAACCGTGAGGCCGTATTGAAATCCCTGCTCGATACCATATCCGACATCTTCGGCGACGCATTCGAATCGATCGGAGCTGAACGGCGCTTCGGCGAAGCGGTCGTCTCGGCTCGTCCCGACCTGGGGCAGTTCCAGTGTAACGGCGCTCTGGCGGTGGCCAAGGCGCGCGGAGAGAATCCGCGCGCGATCGCCGAGTCGGTTCTGACGGCGCTGAAGGATCGTGAGATGTTCGGTTCGCTCACGCTTGCCGGTCCGGGGTTCATCAACATATCGCTGACGGACCAATACCTCGGCGACTGGATCAACGGCATCCGGCTGGACGAGCGGCTCGGTGTTCCCCTTGCCGCGTCGCCGAAGAACGTGGTCGTCGATTACGGCGGCGCGAACGTCGCCAAGTCGATGCATGTGGGTCATCTGCGGTCGGCGATCATCGGCGAGAGCATCAAGCGGCTCCTCAGGTTCATGGGGGAGAAGGTCGTGGGGGATGTCCACCTGGGAGACTGGGGCCTGCAGATGGGGATGCTGATCGTCGAACTGCGGGAGCGTCGTCCCGATATGATCTATTTCGATCCGGAGCAGACCGGGCCCTACCCCGAGGAATCTCCCGTTACGATAGAGGATCTCGAAGAGATGTACCCGAAGGCCTCGGCCCGCGCCAAGGGGGACGAGGTCGTGATGGAGGCCGCGCGTGCAGCCACCGCCGAGCTTCAGGGGGGGCGGCCGGGATACAAGGCGCTCTGGCGCCATTTCGTGAACGTCTCGATCGTTGCGCTCAAGCGCGACTACGCGGCGCTCAACGTCGACTTCGATCTCTGGCTGGGGGAGAGCGACACGCAGGATCGTATCCCGTCGATGGTCGAGCGGCTGCGGGAGGGGGGATATGTGGAGCGGAGCGAAGGGGCGGAGGTGATCTATCTTCCTCCCGTGGGGGATGAGAAGGAGATCCCGCCGCTGATCCTGGTGAAGTCCGACGGCGGTGTGATGTACGGCACAACGGATCTTGCCACGATAGAACAGCGGGTGGAGGAGCTTCACGCCGATCAGATCCTCTATGTGGTCGACCAGCGGCAGTCGCATCATTTCCAGCAGGTCTTCCGCGCCGCGCGGAGGACCGGGATCGCCGGGAAGACGGAGATGGAGCATGTCGGCTTCGGCACCATGAACGGCGCCGACGGCAGGCCCTTCAAGACCCGCGAGGGGGGGAACATGCGGCTCAACGATCTGATCACGATGGCGGTGGAGCAGGGGGAGAAACGGATCACCGAGGCCGGAATCGCCCAGGACTACCCGGAGGAGGAGCGGAAGGAGATCGCGCGGAAGGTCGGCATCGCCGCCGTCAAGTACGCCGACCTCATGAATCATCGGAGCAGCGACTACCTTTTCGATCTGGAGAAGTTCACCCGCTTCGAGGGACGCACCGGCGCCTATCTCCTCTATGCGGCCGTCCGTGTCCAGTCGATTCTCCGGAAGGCGGAGGAGCGCGGGTTCGCTCCCGGTCCGATACTTCCTCCGGGGGAGAACGAACGGGAGCTCGTTCTGCTGCTGACCCAGCTTCCGGAGGCGCTCGATCTGGCGCTGCGGAAGCGGGGACCGAACCATATCTGCGATTTCGTCTACAACCTGGCGCAGGCGTTCAGCCGCTTCTACGACAAGTGCCATATCCTGCGGGAGGAAGATCCCGCCCGCCGCGCCTCCTGGCTTGCGCTGGCGGAGCTCTGTCTCCGTCAGTTCCGTCTGGCCCTCGATCTGCTTGCGATAGAAGTGCCGGAGCGGATGTAAGGGGGGCGGTCGGTCTAGAACCGCAGCGTCCTCTCGACCGCGTCGCGCAGGCGGCTTTTTCCCAGGAAGAGATCCTCGAGTCCCTTGTTGAAGGGAACGGGGGTGTCGAGCGAGCCGACGCGGGCCACCGGTGCGTCCAGGCTCCCGAAAAGCTCCTGGCCGATCGTCGCGGCGATCTCGGCGCCGAAGCCGCCGGTGATCGTGTCTTCATGCAGTACGATGCATCGTCCGCTCTTCCTCACCGACTCGAAGACCGTCTCGCGGTCCCAGGGGACCAGCGTCCGCAGGTCGATCACCTCGATTCCCGCTCCGGGGCTCTCGTCGGCGAGCGCGGTTGCCCAGTGGACGCCGAGCCCGTAGGTCACGATCGTCAGCCGCTCTCCGCGCCGGACGACGGCGGCGGAGCCGAACGGGATGGTGTAGTAGGCGTCCGGCACGAGCCCCTTGATCGATCTGTAGAGGAGCTTGTGCTCGTAGAACATCACCGGGTTCGGGTCGATCAGCGAGGCGGCCAGGAGCCCCTTGGCGTCGAAGGGGTTGGAGGGATAGACCACCTTCAGGCCGGGGACGTGGGTGAACCACGCCTCGGTGCTCTGCGAGTGGAACGGTCCGGCGCCCACCCCCGCCCCGGTCGGCATCCGGACCGTGACGTTGACGGGGAGGTCCCACCGATAATATGTCTTTGCGAGATTGTTGACCACCTGGTTGAACCCGCTGGAGACGAAGTCGGCGAACTGCATCTCCACGGTCGACGCGCGCCCGCGGATCGAGAGCCCGAGCGCGGCCCCGAGGATCGCCGACTCGCAGAGCGGAGTGTTCCGCACCCGTTCCCTCCCGAATCTCTCCACGAACCCCTCGGTGACCTTGAAGACGCCGCCGTAGTCGGCCACATCCTGCCCCATGACGATCAGCCCGGGATCACGCTCCATCGCCTGCGCGAGCGCGTCGGAGATCGCGTCGACGAAGCGTCGCTCGGTTGCGGGTCCTTCCGGCCGCACATGCTCGACGGCGCCGACGGCGTAGACATCACCCAGCTCCTCCCTCTCGTCCGGCGTCGGTTCGGGAGCGGCGAGCATCTCCTCCACGGCCCGTTCGATCGCCGCGCCCAGACGTTCCTGCAGAGCATGGCGGCGGTTGTCGCGCAGGAGTCCCATCTCGGAAAGGAATCGCTCATAGCTCGCAAGAGGATCTTTTTCTCCCCACTCGACGAACCGCTCCTTCGGCACGTACGCGGTTCCGGAGGCCTCCTCGTGGCCCCGCATTCTGAAGGTCATCGCCTCCAGAATCACGGGACGTCGATCGACCCGCATCCTGTCGGCGATCCGTCTGACGGTGTCGTGGACCTCCAGGATGTTGTTGCCGTCGATCGAGTATCCGTCGATCCCGTAGCCGATCGCCTTGTCGGCGAAGCTGGCGCAGCGGAACTGGTCGCACGACGGCGTGGAGAGGCCGTAGCCGTTGTTCTCCACCAGGAAGATCACCGGCAGCTCCCACACCGCCGCCACGTTGATCGCCTCGTGGAAATCCCCCTCGCTGGCGCCGCCGTCGCCGGAGAAGACGAGGGCGATGCCGTCATCCCCCGCCAGGTTCCCCGCGAGGGCGATGCCGTCGGCGACGCCGAGCATCGCGCCGAGATGTGAGATCATTCCGATGACCCTGTCATCCGGCGAACCGAAATGGAAGGATCGATCGCGCCCCTTCGTGTAGCCGTCCCGCTTCCCCTGCCACTGTCTGAAGAGTCGGCCGAGCGGCATCTCGCGCGCCGTGAAGACCCCAAGGTTGCGATGGAGCGGCAGGATATAATCGGTCGGCTTCAGCGCGGTGGTGCAGCCCACCGCTATCGCCTCCTGGCCGATGCCGGAGAACCACTTGCTGATCTTCCCCTGACGCAGAAGCAGGAGCATCTTCTCCTCGATCATTCTCGGCAGAAGGAGCGCCTCGTAGAGCGAGAGGAGCGATTCGTCCGTGTGATCCTTGCGATCGAATGTCATACGTGTTCGGTTCGGGTTGGCGTGTTCGGAGCGGAAAGATAGCGAATGGAGGGAAGCGGCGGGAAGGGAACAGTGATCGCCGGGAGATCAATAGTTAAGGGGATGGAGGAGTAGGATCTGACTCCCCGGAGGAACGGGTGTGTGATATGGAAGCTAGTGTGGTTGATGCACGACCGGCTTGCTCGGCGCAGAGTTCGATCGAAGTTGGGGATAAGCCGTCGGCTATGGCTGAACGGGGTTACTCAGACGATCCCGTTGGTGGTATGGGTGGAATGATGCAGCTCTCACGAAGTATCTTTTCATACTCGACCTGATCTAATGAGCAATCGATGAGATTGAGAAATTGTGACTTGGTCAGCTTGCACTGTTTTGCCATACGTCCGATAAGGAAGTCGTTGAGTTCCTTAGAGTTATGACTTGTGTGCGTTTTGACGGTCGTGCGTTTGCCATCGGTCGTGCAATACATGAAGTAGTGATGGTGACTGTCGTCACGACAAAAACCTTTTGAGAGAAGAGCGCTTTGAGCTTTCTTCGTATCACGTGGCATTCCTAATCTCCTCGATTATACCCAGAAGTCTGTCTTTAAGCTCCTGGGCGTCAGGGGTTAACTCCTTATCGTCGGCCAGTGCATAATTGCGCCACAGAACATCGATTTCTGCTTCAAGCAAGAAGTCAAGTTCTTCTCGTGTGGAAGCATAGACATCGATTCCCAGCTCCGAATATTCGAGACAAAATACCTGCTGCGATTCATCAAGGGTTGGGATGATCTCCAACGGCGTATGAAACTTGAGTCTATATCCACTATATCGGAACTCCGATAGCTCGAAGGGTGAGAGATCAACATCCAATATCTCTACAACTCCGGTTATCTGCTTCGGATTATCCTGATCGTCAAGGACGACCGTGCCGATTACCTGGACAAGCTCACGCCGGTTCTGAAGGAGACGTTCCTCGATTGACGGGTCATAGTAGCAGACAAGCTCACGCTGGGTAACCGGATACAGTAGTGTAATTGCGCGAGCACCAAAGTCGATCTTCACGAGCTTGCCGGTTACAATGTTCGTTACCGAGCTGCTGTCAGTCTGTTTCAGTAACGATGCAACCTGATGAACGACTGCGACGCCTAAGTTGATGGTACCGTGGCCGTTATATCCCAACTCGAGTTCCCATCCGCTACCGGGTTTCGGAATCATCGATTGAAACCGGCGTAGTATTCGATTACGCAAGTCCCTATTCGGAACGACTTCGCGGACTGCGTCAAAAGAGCCGTTCCCGAGCGCGGTAGAAAATCTCCTGAATCGATCGTGTGCTTCACGGATGTAACTAGGAGCAAAGAGATGAGCCCCGGGATCGCCTACACTGACCGGAAGTTCATAGCTCCCATCCTGGGGAACCAAGGCTCGTAGAACATAGCGCCGCTCAATATCTGTGGGTATGCGGGCGCGTTGATTAATCTCCTTCCCTTCGCGTTCCATAGCGAGCAGATAGAATGCTTGCTGCATGTTGTCCAGCACGGATGCGAGAACGGCAAAGGGAACCTCGCTATCCGGCTGTGCCGCATTATGCAGCCGGATTGTAAACTCTATCTCCGTATCGGAATGCGATTGTAAAGGCATGGTAATGTCTCAGAAGACAAGCATAAGCCAACTCAACAGGTGATTACCCCCTAGTAGAAGTAGAAAGACACTTGCAAACTACATCGTTTGTCGCTTAGGAGCAACGATTGCTCTGCCATTGTGCGAAGCTGTTGCCTTGCCGATAGACCAACCCTAGGAATACAGAGCTGGCGCGATCGAGTCTACTATTATGTATTATCCTAAAAAAGATCGGTCCGTCTGGTACACCCCTGAACCAGCCGGACCGAATCAGAGGCACTGCTCACCTCTCCGGAGTCAATCCTTATACCTTCTTATTCAACGTTGCCGTGCCTCTCCCCAATATTCTTTGTCGCCGCGTAGCAGCGTCCCATCCTTAGTTCGAGTAGACGGCGCTCACCGTGAACGTGCCGCTGTAGCTGCCCCGCTGCTGCGTCGCCGTCGGGCTCACCGAACCGCCGATCCAGACGTAGAGCTGGCCGAGACCGTCGCCGTTCGTTCCGTCACCGCTGCCGTCCGTGCTCAGATTCGCCGCTGCCGTCCCGCTCGATGCGTCCAGCGTCGAGGCAGATCCCTGCGCGCTTGTCGTGTTCGAGCGGAGTGCTGCGCGGTTGAGCGTTACCGTCATGTTCGAGCCTGCGCCGGAGGTCGTCGAGATCGTCGCGGTTGCCGGGACCGAGATCGTGATGTTGTCGGCTTCGTCGCCGCTGAAGGAGACTGCGCCGGCGGCGGCGTTGTTGGCGGCAACCGACGCCGTGGCGCCCTTGGTGATCGTTCCGAAGGCGAGCGGGGCGGTCGCCGTCGCGGTGATCGGGGTGACGATCGTGGCGGTGCTGGTGACCGAGGCCGACTGAGCGAAGGCGGCGGCGGAAGCGATGACCGAGAGGGCGAGGATCGAGAGGAGGTTCTTCATGAGAGTGTTCCTGAGTGCGTTGTTTATTTCGTGTTCGTTATCTGCTGTTTTGTCGATCGGCGTAATCGCCGTCTGTGTTATAACACCTGTATAATTGTGCCAGGTATCAAATCGGCGAAATCAGGAGGAAATGAGAGATTCTTAAATGAAGCGATTGTCCGGAAGTCGGACTGTGGGGTGGATTCGGACAGAAGACGAAGAGAAATGAACAGGGAGTCACAGAGGGCACAGAGTTAAGAGAAGAGAGTTAAGAGAAGAGAGTTAAGAGAAGAGAGGTAAGAGAAGAGAGAGTTAGTGGTGGGTGAATTCCTTGTTCCATGCTTTAAAGAGGGTGCTGGGGAGGGCGTGGGGGCGGTGGAGGAGGAGGGTGGCGAAATGCTGGCCCAGGCGGTTTGCGCGGATGTCGCGGTTGTCCTCTTCTCCTCCCTGGAGCAGGATTCCTTCGCCTCGTTCGATGGCCAGTCCTCCAAGGTCGGCCAGGGAGGGGTCGTCCAGTACCAGGGTGAGCCAGGCGGAGGCGAAGAAATGCTGGAGTTTGTCCCGGTCGTCGCCTTCGGGGCGGTCGGCGAAGAGGACGCGCGGCAGTCTGGCGACGCGGCGGTCGAACTCCTCCTGCGATTCCAGCGTGAGCGGGACGTCGATCCCGATCGCCAGGGGGATATGTCGATGTTCCATCACGGAGATCGTGGCGGCGAAGAGCGCAAGTGTATGGTCACCACCTGCTTCATGCAGCGCCCGCAGGTAGATCACATCGACAAGGTCGAGATCGCCTACCGAATCGCCGGAAGAGGGAAGCGAATCGCGCACCCACGTTCGCGTGGCATAGCCCATTCTGATGGAGGCCGGGACCAGCAGGTCCAACGGAGATGTGGGGCCGGGATCGCTCATCAGCGGCAGCTTCAGGATCGAATCGCGGACCGATTCTTCCTGTGCCCGGAGCTGAGTTGAGGAGAGCAGGAAAAGGATGAGGGAAGGGAGAAGCGTCGCGGCCCATGCCGTCCGGGGACGCGACCCTGATCCCTTCACACCTTTACCTTCAGCTTCTTTTCCCAGAGAGTCATGAGGAGGGGATAGGTGAAATAGACCAGGAAGGCAAGCGCCGTCCCCGCCATCAGATCGACCACGTAGTGGTAGCGGAGATAGATCGTGGAGATGATGATGCTGATCCCTCCGATCGTCATCAGCCACCGCCAGCGTGATCTGAACCGCCATGCCATCAGGATGCCGAGGACCGACATCATCGTATGTCCGCTCGGCATGCAGTCGCGATTGACGACGTCGTACGGGTCCGCCATGTCGGCGGTGATGTTGTTCCCCGCGTTGATGAAGTCGCGCAGCGGTCCGGTCACCAGCACGCCGGGGAGTTCCCGGTCGGTCGCATAGAAATCGTGGACCTCGAACCTGGGTCCGATCGCCGGCATGGCGAAGTAGCAGAGGTAGCTGAAGTAGAATCCGAAGAGAAGGACGAAGGCGTAGGTCCGGAACTTCCGCATCGCTCCCTGGCTGTAGATCTCGATCGCCGGGACGATCAGCAGGAGCTGGAAGACGTTGTACCAGATCTGGAAATACTCCGTCAGGAGCGGATGGGCGAACCTGTGGATCCACTCGGTCGGATTGACCCCGAAGATCGCTCTGTCCCATGCCGCCAGAACATGATCGTAATTGTTCGGGTTGACCAGCGGGATGTAGCTGTGGACCTGCGCATAGAACATATATCCTACCGGGAGGATATAGAACGAGCGGAAGATATGGGGGACCCGCTGTCCCGTCTGATCGTACCACATGGCGAAGGCGACGGTCGCCACCGCCACCAGCAGGTTCATCTGAAGGATGGCGAACGACGATTTCACCTGCGAGATGAAGATCAGGTCGAGCGCCGTGTAGAGGAAGAGCATGAAGAGCGTCAGGTACTCCGTGCTCCAGAGCGACTGCCGCAGCATCTCCAGGAACGACTCACGCGTCTTCCGGCCGTCCGCCACTCGCAGTCGCATGCGCGAATACGCGGGCGAGGCGGATGAAATCATCCGTTGAGAGCTCTTCCGCGCGCTTCCCTGGGTCGATCTCCGCTTCCTCAAAAATTTTGCCACGGTCTTCCGGTTTCAATAACTGCGAGAGGGAATTCCGAAGCGTCTTGCGACGCTGGTTGAATGCCGTTCGTACGATCTTCCGGTGCTCCCGGTCGTAGCCTGCGACCCCTTCCATCTCTCTGAAAACCAGGCGTACGACGGCGGAGTTCACCTTGGGAGGGGGACGAAAGCATTTGGGGCCGACGTTGAAGAGACGGTCGACCGTCGCATAGGTCTGTGTGACCACCGCCAGGATGCCGTAATCCTTGGTCCGTGTTCCGGCGACCAGGCGCAGAGCGACCTCGAGCTGCATCATCAGCACCGCATCGGCCACGGCCGACCGTCCGTCGATCAGATGGAAGAGGATCGGGCTCGTGATGTAGTAGGGGATGTTGCCGATCACCCGGATCTTCTCCACGCCGTGCCGCGCCGCGATCGCCGCCAGGTCGGTGTTCAGGAAATCCTGCTCCAGCACCTCCACGGCCTCTCCCCACCTCCCCCGTATCCGTTCGGCGGCGCGCGGGTCGAGTTCCACGGCGATCAGCCTGCAGCCGCTTTCGACCAGCATCCCGGTCAGCGCCCCCTCCCCCGGCCCGATCTCGACCACGACCTCCCCCGGACGGGGATCGAACTCACGCACAATACGCGCGGCGATATTCCTGTCCGCCAGAAAATGCTGACCGAGAGACTTTTTGGGATCGATACGTTCCATGAGGGTTCAAAGGGCGAAGATACCACTCTCGCCGTCTCCGCTAACAATTCCCCACCCCCCGGTGTTTGGATCGATGTCGGAGAAGAGGGGCGGTTCCACTATCATCCGGCCGTTTTTCGTCGTACAGGAGATTCCTCTCCCCCGAAAACATAACGTTTCGGCTTCTCATGCCCCGGCTTCGGCCGGCACGCCTCGTATCGAACAGGACCCAGTATAATCATGCGTCGATATCTCCTCGGTTTTCTTCTTGCGATCGGATCGCTTCTTCTTACGCAGCCTGAGCTTCTTGCGCAGAAGGCGCCTCCGCTGCCGACTCCCAAGCCCGTTCCCCTGACCGGCGCCGATTCGGCCGGTGCACGCGCGATCGTGGAGCGGTATATGAAGTTCATTCCCGGCGAATGGATCCTGATCGACAGCATCCCCAACTACGCGGTCGATGAACTCGCCGGACAGCTGACGGTCAGGAGGGGTCAGATCCTGGCCTTCTCGTCGAACATGAAGTATCGGATCGGAGAGATCCGTTCGATCAGGCCGGGGGATACGCTCGCCACCGTGTCGGTCGTGGCGACCGGAGACTCCGTGCCGGGGTTCGGGCCGATGACGATCGACTGGGTCCTCTTCGTGAAGAAGGTGAAGGCTGAAACGTGGAGGATCAGCGCCATCCGCCGGCAGGTCGGGATCGAGGATGTCGCCGAGAAACTGAAAGGACTCGACACCACCAGGGCGCTCCCCGACGCTCTCAAGCCGACCATCGTCCGCGAGTGGTCGACGCCGATGCTCAGCAACGAGCAGCTCCGCCGGAACTTCGTCGAGAACCGCAAGGCCTTCGGCTCGCTTCTGCATCAGTTCCACCGGAACGACTCCCTCCAGATGGTCGGCAGGTTCGACAGGTTCGTCTCGCAGATCAACTACACGGTGATCTACTGGGACCCGATCGTCACGGAGATCCCGAAGGAGGTGACCGACGCGTATTTGGCGACCGCGACCAAGGCGGAACGGGAGCAGATGCAGGGGCAGCTCAAGTATGCCGAGCGGATGAGAAGGGAGGGACTCGACTCCCTGAAAAAGATCGCCCGCAAGCTCCATCTCGACCCCATGCGCCTCGATACCCTCGGGGCCGCCATGAAGCAGCTTCGTCTCAGCTTCATCAACTCCCATCTCCCCTGGAAGGGGGCGGTGCAGTTTACCGTGGATGGGACGTTCGACAACGTCGGCGGCTACCTCTATTCGCCGAACGATATTCCCTGGGTTTCTCCCGAAGAGTATTACTACCTGGAGGAGATCGGCGACGGGTGGTGGATCTTCCGCTCTACCTGACCAGGATCTTCAGTTCCCGGGGGCGCGGGCCTCTCCGGTGAGAGGATGATCGTTGTATTTTGCGTGCGGTTTCCGATACGGGGACCGCACGTTCCGTTTGTGGACGATGTTGGGAT
Organism: uncultured bacterium; assembly: GCA_966250335.1. Classification (GTDB taxonomy): domain Bacteria; phylum Bacteroidota; class Ignavibacteria; order OLB7; family OLB7; genus OLB7. The sequence continues at coordinate 50,538 of CBINGZ010000031.1, forward strand.
GGAGGTCCGGTAGATATCAATGTGGCCGGGAACGTCCGTGTCGGGCGTCGTTCCATATTCTCAATATGTCAGATCAGGAGATAACTATCATGAGCGATACAACGATCAAGGTCAACAGAAACGGCTCGTTGCGTGTGGAGGGGAACTTCCGCATCGTCGACGCGGAGGGGAGGGAGTACGGTCTGGGAGGCCGCACGGTGATCTCGCTCTGCCGTTGCGGTCAGTCGCAGAACAAGCCGTTCTGCGACGGCAGCCACAATCATCACGGCTTCGTCCATGAGCCGGAGGCGCGCGATCTGCCGCCGAAGCCGACGGCCTGAGTTCCCCGGACCGACGATCATGGCGGCGGAGGGTTCCGCCGCCCGTTCAGCCGACATCACCAGACTATCCCGTCATGATGATACAACCTGCCGGACCGATTCAGATCAGGAACACCGGGCAGATCTTCCGGTCGCTCACCATCATCTTCTTCGCGCTTCTCATCGGCCAGTTCGTCTTTCTGGCGGTAGCCTTCTTCGTCAGGGCGGGGGAATCGATGGAGGATGCTCCCGAGCTCGTGGAGCCGTTCCGCTATCTGGTGCCGATCATGGCCGCGATGATGATCCCCCTTTCCCATATCATCGCCCGCAGGATCACCGACAAGGGGGCCGAGGCGCCCGATCTCGTCTCGAAGCTCGTCTCCTACCAGACCTCCTCGATCGTTCGGTTCGCGATGCATGAGGGACCGGCTCTCTTCGGCATCGTGGCGTTTCTCAGCACGGGGGACGAGTTCTTTCTCTACGTGGTCGGGGGCGTGATTCTTCTCTTTCTGCTGAACATCCCATCAAGGGAGAAGGCGATAACGGCGCTGCGGTTGAACGACGATGAGCAGAGGGCCGTGAGGGAGAATCGGGATATCGGGTAGCGATAGACGCCCGGAGTTCAGGGATGTCGCCGTGAGGATTACATCCCTTCCGGATACTTCAAATACACGATCCGGTCCATGCGGGCCGCCTCGTGGCCGTGTCGTAGCTCGACGGCGCGGCGCTTCAGCGTCTGGAAGGATGTCTGCGCGCGGGGGTGCGCCTCCATATGGAGGTTGAGTTCGTCGCCGAGGAACCAGAGCTGGTCGTATGTGAGGAAGCCGGCGCGGCCGGCCGGGATCTCGCGATCCTCCGTCATCTGCAGTCCGCTGGCGCGGTCGGTGTAGATGGGGGAGTCGAGGATCAGGATGCTCTCCTCCGGCTTGATCACCCGCACCGCCTCCGCCATCACCTTCGTGGGGTTCTCGGCATAGTGGAACGACCCGTTGAAGACCACCACGTCGAACGTTCCCGAGGCGAAGGGGAGATGCCCGAAATCGGCGCGCACCCGGTCGATCGCGACCGGCAGCTGCTCCAGATAGTGACGCGCCGCCCCAAGTCCCTCCCTGTCGTCGAGGCTCAGATCGAGCGCCACCGGATGATGTCCCCATTCGGCGATATGACGGCTCAGCCACCCGTTCCCCGCCCCCGCGTCCAGGATCGTCAGCTTCCGGCGGCCGTAAAGGGTGGTGAGGAAGAACCTCAGCCACTCCATGCTCTCGGTCCGCAGCAGCCACTCCTTCTTTCTGGGATCGTTCGCGGGAACGTCGGGAAGAGAAAGGTAGTACTCGGGATCGTCCGACTCCTCTCCCTCCGCGGCCTTGATTTCGTGATACTGATTGAGGAATCCGATATGGTGGATCAGCTCATCCCCCGTGAGAAAATCACGGATACCGTTCTCCGGCGTGTTCGTGTAGCCGTCGCGTGGGCACACGAGGGTATCGCCGTCGGGTCGCAACGGGGTAGCGCAGAGGGGGCAGAGATACTTCATCTGCTGGTCGTGAACAGTAGGTTGCCGAACGATCTTACTCACGTAACCCTGTAATGATTCCCGAATCGGCGAGCATCGGTCCGGCTCGTCCGTTCGGGAAATTGAAGTGGTCCACGGTAGAGTTCTGCCCCGGCGTTCACCGGCGGTTGCGTAATCGAACTCGAAGACGGTCCGGCGGCTCGCTGACCTCCGTTCTGCTCTTCACGTGCGTCGAACCGGTGAAAGCATAACTCGATTTCATCCGGTAGAATTCCCGCGATCTCCGGTCGTTCTCGATATGTCATATCCCTCCATATCCTCACGAACCGTCCCGCGACCGGACCACGATATTGTTTAGTTCTCCACGTTTCCCAGCCTCTTCAGCCGCTCCAGACGGCTCGGCTCGTTGGCGACGAACCAGGAGTCCTTCGAAAGAAGCTCGTAGGCCCTTGCGAAGTATGGGGTCGCTTCCTCCTCCCGGCCCAGGGTGAGCAGGCACTCCCCGATCTCTTCGGGAGAGTAGCCGCTCGGCGCTATCCCCATCGTCTCGTAGTCCCGTTCCACCGCTCTCTGAAGCTCCAGCGCCTCCTCGGTCCGTCCCAGTCCGCGGATCACACGGGCCACGCACCATCTGGCGATCAGAAGCTCCACCTTCGACTTCCGCTCGGTATGCCACTCCACGTTCTTCTCGAAGTAGCGGAGCGCGGTCTCGAGGTTCCCCATATCGAAGTAGGTCCAGCCGATGTTGTTGGTCAACGGGCCGATCCAGCCGCGTGCCCTGGGGTCGGTTGCCCGCTCGGCCATCTCGAACGCCCGCTCGTTCCACCTCAATGCCTCCTCGTGCGGCTCCACGATGCCGAGCATGTGCGCCGCGTCCACCGCCAGGCTCTCAAGGCCGGCCTCCGTTGCCAGGTCGACGGCGCGCTGGAAGAGAGGGGAGGATTCCTCCTTCCGTCCGGAGGAGTTGAGGGTGCGGCCCCGCTCCAGCAGATAACGGACCGTCACCTTCGGGAGATCCTCCGTGAGCACCGGCTCGACCTTGTCGAGGATCTCGTGAGCGTCGTCGAACTTCCGTTGCAGCGCCAGCGTCCGGGCGATCTGGGTCAGGAGCTGCAGATGGTAGGAGCTGTCTCCCGATGCCTCGGCGGTGGGGAGCAGGTCGCGGAACTTCTGTTCGGTTTCGTCCGGCTTCGCGTAGTTCCAGAGCTGGTCGAAGTCGGTGAGAGGAGCTTCGGGTTGGGAGTTCATGGTTGTTTGAGAGTTGTTGGCGGTAACTTAGTGATGATTGGGGGAGAAAGAAGAAAAATAAACAGGGAGACACAGAGGGCACAGAGTTAAGAAAGAAGAGAGTTAAGAGAGAAGAGAAGAATAGAGGGTGAGGAGTTTGTCGGTGACGGCGGGGAGGGAATATGTCCGGCGGATCAGGTCGACTCCCTCCGTTGCGGTGCGGTGGGCATGAACGGGAGTTGAGAGGGAACGGATGATCGCGGCGGCCATCTCCCCGGCGTTTCCGGGGGAGGTTGTGTAGACGAGATGGTCGGGGAGATCGGCGGCTACCCCGACACGTGTGGAGACGACCGGGAGTCCGGTGGCGAGCGCTTCAAGAGTCACCATTCCCTGTGCCTCGTAACGCGAGGCGTGGATGAAGAGGGAGGCACGGCGGCAGGCGTCCGGCATCTCCTCGTAGGGGAGCAGGCCGGCGAAACGGATGATCTCCTCCAGACCGAGTTCATAGACGCTCCGGCGCAGCCGCTCCATCTCGGGACCGGCTCCGGCTACCTCCAGCTCCACTCCCGGGATCGTGCGGCGGACCGTCGTGATCGCCTGGAAGAGGGTGGGATAGTCCTTCAGCGGGATCATCGAGGCGGCGGCAAGCAGTTGCGTTCCCGATCGCGGAGGGGCGGGGGCGAACATCTCCGTGTCGACGCCGAACGGAAGCACCGTCAGCTTCTCTCCGATCCGCTCCGGCGCCAGTCCGGCCAGCCAGCCCGAACCGGCGGTCACGGCGGTGGCGCGGGTGAGCGAGAGATCGACCAGCCGCCTGTGGATCGGTGATTTCTGCGCGCCGTAGGTCATCCCCTCGATCCTTGCCATCTCTCCACCTGCCAGCGACACCACCGACGGTATACCGAGACGCCGGGCGATTCCGGAGGCGAGATATCCCGTCTCGGTCGCCCAGAAGCCGTGGATGAGATCGAACGGGGCTTTCCGATGGAGGCGTTTCAGGTGGAGCTCCAGTTCCCTCCATTGCATCAGTCGTCCGAAGCCGCGGCGCTTCCGTTCGCTCAGTCCGTGGATGTCGGCGCCGAACGCCCTGTACGATCCCCGGCGGAACGGATAGTGAAGGGGGTAGACGACGACCTCCGCCCGGAGCGCGACCGACCGGACCAGATTGGTGAAGACCGGAATGCACCAGTCCTCCTCGTCGGCTCCGAACCCCGGAAGGATATAGGCCACGCGGAGCGGTGAACCGGCTCTCCGGGGAGGGACGGCTATCGGCATGTCGTACAGGGATATGTCGGCGGAGCCGTGATCATCCCTCGATGACCGGCAGGCGAAGCGTCGAGACGGGGGGACCGGAACGTCCCTGCGGCGGAGCCGTCTGCAGCCGTCGCATCTTCCGGCGCAGGGCGAACGCGGAGAGAGCGTAGTAGGGGAGGAGGGCGATCCTGCGCAGCTCGCTTCGCGAGGGAGTGCGCCGCACGAGCCCGCGCAACGCCCGGACCCCGAGGCGGAGCCGGTGATCCTTGTGCATGAACCTGGAAAGAACGCGATAGAATTCCGTCCCGTACGTCCCCTGGAACATCATATCGAGATCGGCGCTCTCCACCCAGTTCCGTTTCTCCCCCATTTCCGTCTTCACGCGCTCATGGAAGCGGGTGCCCGGCAGGGGGTAGGAGACGGAGATGCCGATCTCGTCGGGGAGGGCGGTCCGGACCATGCGGATCGTCGCCTCCACCTCATCCGATCCTTCTCCCGGATAGCCGAACTGCAGGAAGAACCCCGCCTTGATCCCGGCGCCGCGGAGCATGGCGGCCGCCTTGTGGATCTGTTCCACGGTGGTCCCCTTCTCCATTGCGTCCAGCACGCTCTGCGCGCCCGACTCGGCGCCGATCCAGACGTTCTCGCAGCCGGCGCGGCGGAGCGCCTCCACGGTGCCGTCGTGAAGGATCAGGTCGGCGCGGCTGAGGCACTTGAACGGGAGCGCCGCGTCCAGACGTTCCACCTCCCGTCCCAGTTCGGAGACCCATCCCGGTTTCAGTCCGAAGATGTCGTCGCAGAACCAGAGATGGTCCGGTTTATATGTCTCCTTCAGATGTTTCATCTCCCGCGCGATCCGTTCCGGCGAGTGGGAGTTGTAGACCTGGCCGTAGAGCGGCTTGGCGCACCAGTTGCAGTGGTAGGGGCAGCCTCGGGTCGTCACGATGTTCATCGAGAAGTAGCCGTGCCGTTCGATCCAGGCGCGTCTGTAGCGTTCGACGTCGACAAGGTCGCGCGCGGGGAGCGGCAGGGTGTCGAGGTCGCGCACGACCTCACGCTTCGGACCGCGGAGGAGGGTTCCGTTCGGTCTGAACGCGAGGCCCGGAATATCGTGGAGCGCCGTGTCGCTCTCTCCCTTCAGAGCATCGAGCAGTTCGCAGAGCGTCCGTTCTCCCTCACCTACCAGGATATAATCGGTTCCATGGTCGAAGTAGTGATCCAGATGGTCGGTGGCGTCCGAGCCGTGGACGATCACGGTGCAGCCGTATCGTCTGCCGATATCCGCCATTGCCGTGGCCGCCTGGCGCATGCGGCTGAGGCACATCTTGGTGAGATAGTTGAAGTCGTCGTCGTAGATCACCAGGAACCGCGGCCTGTGACGGGCGAGATGCTCCTCGATCTCCGATTCCGACTCCGCCAGCATCGCATCGAACAGGGCGACCGTGTACCCCCGCTCCCTGGCGGCCGCGGCCGCGTAGAGGGTCCCCAGCGGGGGGTAGGGCATCATGGTCCGGAACTCCTTCGGGTCGAAGCGGAGGAAATAGCTGTGTGTGAAAAGAATATCGCTCATACGTCGCCGTGCTCGTACTTCAGGCCGTACCTGCGGAGCGACTCCGAATATCGTGAAAGGATAATCCCCGAGACGTCGTTCGGGTGGGCGCGCGATTCGTTCCGTCTGGTCCTGAGCGATATTTCCCGCGCGGCGGCCGGATGGTTCGGGAACTTCCATTTCCAGAACGCCCGTGTGATCTCCATGCATTGTTCGTCCAGCCATGCCGACATGCGTCGCGGTATGATCCTCTCGGCGATGCTCCGTACCCGGCGTTCCCCCGTCACTCCCGCGCGGTATTCGATCCGTTCCATCGAGAAGTTCGGGTAGTAGTCGGAGACCCATGTGTTCTCCTGCATGAATCTGACGAAGAGATCGCGGTTGTAGATCGGCTTCAGCGACGCCACCTCGCACGCCACGTACGGGTTCCGTTCCCTGATCTTCAGGTTGTCGGTCGTCACGAAGTAGTTCGCGCAGAAGTATTTGCGTCTGTTCAGCAGGGCGGTGCGTCGGAAGAGGACGAAGAGGAGCCGGACGATCCAGAGCCGCCCCGGTTCGGTCACGATGAAGTAGTCGATGTCGCTCTTCTCGTCGGCGATATAGCGGCAGAGCTGGCCGGAGATGAAGATCCCGCGCACAAACGGAACACGGCTCATCAGCCCCGCCATGAATCCGGCCGTCTCCCAGAGGCGCGCGCCGCGCTCCTCCATCGCGATACGACGTTCGGCGACGGCCGCATCGCGATGCGACAGATAGTAGAAGCCGTGGGATTCGCGCAGCAGTCCCTCGGCCGTCAGCTCCCGGAGCGCAATCTCCACCTCCGATTCCTCCAGCCCGCTCAGCGGAAGGAACGTATAGATCTCTCCGCTCCTGAGCGGATATTCGAACAGATCGTAGTAGGCAAGAACCCTGACGACCGGCTCATACAGTTGTTCGGTTGCTTCACACAGCATAACGTCACGGTAAAAAGTATCGAATCGGGATCGTGTACTCCTTCTCTCCGACTTTCTCGGATCTGCGGCTCCACCGCCTCCGCCGCTCTTTCTTTCGTGTTGAACCACGCAACCGGGGTCGTGCGGCGGCGATCGGCGGCGTGCCGGCTGCTACGCTTCGGGCCTCCTCCTGCGGGAGTCCCTGCTCACGAAAGCTTCGGCAGCGGCTTCAGCCGTTCCACCACCGCCTTCTCGATCGGGAAGCGATAGAAGTCGTGTCTGCACCGCCAGCGCGCCATCTTCTGCAGCGGCCACTTCGCCATCGACCGGCGTCCCCCCGCCATCCGGTTGTAGAACTTGAACCGCTCGATCCGGGAGAACTGGTCGGGGCGGACCCACGGTCCGGAGGAGCCCCCCACGAAATCGAAATCTGCCCACTCCTGCAGCGTTTCCGGGAGCCTGTAGCCGTTGCGGACCACCTCTTCGGCGATACGGGAACCGGGATACGGCTTGTAGTAGAAGATGGGGGTTTCGAACTGCGAGTTCATCGTGCGGAGATGTTTCGCCATGTCGAGCGTAGCCTGGATGCTGGCGTCGCTCTCACCCGGAAATCCGACGATATGGGGGAAGATCACCCGTATGCCGAAGCGGGCGCAGCGGCGGGCGCTGTCGAGAATCTCCTGGACCGATACGTCCTTGCTCATCCAGTCGAGCATCTCCTGCGATCCCGATTCCACACCGATCATCAGCCATCGCAGGCCGGAACGGACGCATGTCCGGAGCATCTCGTCGGTCAGCCTCGTCCCCTGGTCGGCGCGCATCGTGGCGGTCCAGGTGAACTTCAGGCCGCGGCGGAGAAACTCCTCGGCCATGGCGACCACGCGGTCGTTGTAGGTGAAGAACGTTTCGTCCTGGAAGGCCAGGTCGTGGAATTTGTATCGCTTCCAGAGAGCCTCGATCTCGTCGGCAAGGCGGAGGGGATTGATCGCGACCCACTTCCTGCCGTAGACGAACGGGTCGGCGCAGAAGGCGCAACGGAAGAAGCAGCCGGTGGAGGAGATATAATCGAGCTGCCGTTCCCCCTTCAGGCCGAAATATCGTTCTACGGGAATCAGATCGTAGTTGTACGGCGGCAGTTTGTTCATATCCACCAGCTCGCGCCGCGGGTTGACGACGACTCGTCCATCCACGCGGGAGGCGGTGCCGGCCGTCCCTTCCAGTGAGGCTCCGGTCGACAGCCTCTCCAGAATCTCGTTGAACGTCACTTCCCCCTGTCCCTGCACGGTGATGTCGATGGCCGGCTCGGCCAGGGTCTGATCGGGGAAGAGGGATGTATGCCAGCCCCCCCAGACGACGGGAAGGTCGGGACGGCGGGCTTTCGCCGCGCGGGTCGCCTTCAGAGCGTCACGTATGGGGTCGCCTGTCAGGACGGTGACTCCCAGACAGAGGGCGTCGTCGACCTCTTCCAGGAGCGTCCGGATCGGATCGGACTCCAGTCTTCCGTCGATGATCCGCACCTCGTAACGGTTCGGATCCAGATACGATCCTATCGCCAGCAGCGACAGGGGCATCGTGAAAAAGACGGTGTCCGGGTTGTAGAGAAGAACCTTCTGCCTGCTCATAATATCGGATAACGCAAGGAGCGAGTGGTTTCCGTGGGGCATCGGCCGGCTGACTCGCTGAGGAAGAACACACGAATCCCGGAAAAGTTATTCAGGAAATCGCAGCTCTTCAGATCAGCTTCAGATGATGGAGAGGGGAACCGGGGGTTCCTTCCCCACTCATTATCTCACTATCTTGTCCGAACCATGCGAACGGAAACGCGGCAGATCGACTCGATTGCAATCCGAACGCGGGGGCTCCGTAAGGAGTTCCGCCGCAGAAAACGTGACCCCGGTCTTGCCGGTTTTTTACGCGCGCTCGCCGGAAAAGGTGATGTCGAGACGGTCGTCGCGGTCGAGGGACTCGACCTGGAGGTCGGCCGCGGGGAGAGGGTCGCGTTCATCGGTCCGAACGGTTCCGGGAAGTCGACCACCATCAAGATGCTCACCGGCATCCTCCATCCCAGCAGCGGAGAGGCCGACGTCCTCGGCTTCAACCCGTGGAAACAGAGGAAGCATCTCGCCTTCCGTCTCGGCTCCGTCTTCGGCCAGAAATCACAGCTCTGGTTCCATCTTCCCCCCGTCGAGACCTTCTATCTCCTTTCGAAGATCTTCGAACTGGAGGAGAGTTTCTACAGGAAGCGGCTGGCGGAGCTCGTCGACTCCTTCGGGATCGCTCCCTACCTGAACACCCCGGTCAGAAAGCTTTCGCTGGGGGAACGGATGCGGTGCGAGGTGGTGGCGAGTCTGCTCCACGCCCCCTCCCTTCTGCTCCTCGACGAGCCCTCGATCGGACTGGACGTGATCGCCAAGGGGATGCTGCGGGAACATGTCCGGCAGGTGAACAGGGAGGAGGGGACGACGATCTTCATTACATCGCACGACGCGGGGGATGTGGAATCGCTCGCCGAACGGGTGATCGTGATATCGGAGGGGAAGGTGATCTTCGACGGTCCGGTCGACGAGCTTCGCGGGCGGTTCCTGCGGACCAAGCGGCTGGAGGCGATACTTGCCGAGCCTCACACGGATACCATCGAGGAAGTGAACGGCGATCGTCCCTGGAGGGTTCTGGAATCCGATCCCTTCAAGATCGTCCTGGAACTGGAGGGAGCGCGTCCCGGCGCCACGCGCGACGCCATCGCGTTCCTGACCGACCGCTATGCGGTGGAGGATATCACGATAGCCGAGCCGCCGCTGGAGGAGGTCATCCGGGCGATCTACGGTGGGAAAGTGGATACCTAGCAGGGAGGGCCTTTTCCCTTTCGGCGCGCAACTTCCGCGTTGATCTTCTTCGTTCATGCACCGTGTTGCCGGAATCATCGCACTCCTTCTCTTCCTGACGGCGCTTCCCGCTGCCGGTCAGGGGATGCGTGCCGTTGAAACGCGGAGCCTGACCCCGGCCGATTCCGTGCTGATGCTCTCCGCCGATCTTATCGTGCAGGGATCGTTCTCCCTGACGATCGACAGCGTGCGACTCGGCTCCCCCGGCGACTACACCCTCGACCATCGCTTCGGCGTGGTTCGTTTCACACCATCGACCCTTCTTCTCCTTGCCGATACTTCCCGGCCGCGTCTGATGAGGGCGATATACAGCTACAGGCCGATCGATCTGCGGCGCGAGTACGCGCGGATGAAACTCGTGGTCAGGGAGGACTCGGCGGGGGGAAGGCGGGAGGTGGCCGAGGAATCGGGAGCGTTGACGGCGGCCGAGATCTTCGGGCGGAACTTCCAGCGTTCCGGCTCGGTGGTGCGGGGGCTCACGATCGGATCGAATCGCGATCTTACGCTCCAGAGCGGTCTGCGCCTGCAGTTCAGCGGGAACGTCGCCGAGGATGTGGAGGTGCTCGGGGCGGTGACCGACGAGCAGACGCCGATCCAGCCGGAGGGGAACACGCAGACCCTCCGCGAGGTCGACAACATCTTCATCGAGGTCCGCTCCCCCTTTGCCGGTGGAACCTTCGGGAAGTTCACGGCCGCGAACGGGGCAAGCGAATACACCGCGTTCTCGCGAAAGCTGCAGGGGGTGCGCGCCACGGCGCGATACGGTCCGTACGGCGGAGGGGAGTTTATCGCCGCCGTGGCGCCGGGGCGCTTCGTGACGCAGCAGATCCAGGGGAGGGAACGGGACCAGGGCCCCTACAGGCTCACCGGGCCGACCGGGGAACGGAACATCATCGTGGTCGCCGGCACCGAACGGGTCTTCGTCGACGGCGTGGAGATGACGCGGGGGGAGAGCAACGACTACGTGATCGATTACGGGACGGGCGAGATCTTCTTCCAGACCCGCCGGCCGATTACGAGCGCCAGCCGCATCACCGTCGACTTCGAGTACTCCGATCGACGCTACTCCCGCTCCTTCATTGCCTTCTCCAACAACGGCTTCCTCTTCGACAGCTCCTTCACCCTCTCGGCGAACTACGTCCGCGAGGCCGACAACCAGGATGCGACGATCGATCTGACGCTGAACGACGAGGACCGCGCGCTCCTCGCCTCGGTCGGCGCCGATCCCCGCCGCGCCGTCAGAAGCGGCGTGCGGTTCGTGGGGCGGAACGATACGTTGAACGGGACCTACTACCGGATCGACACCCTCATCAACGGCGCGCCCGATTCGGTGTTCGTCTATGCTCCCACCGACCCGAGATCGGTCTACCACGTCTCCTTCGACGCCGCTCCGGACGGGCGTGGAGATTATCAGAGCGTGGCGTTCGGGGAATATCGTTTTGTGGGGAAGGGAGCGGGCGCCTATCTGCCGGTGGTCTACCTGCCGCTCCCGGAACTGCGGCAGGTCGTGGCGCTGAAGCTCGGGGCGACGCCGGCCCGGGGTGTCTCGATCGCGGGAGAGCTGGCGTTCAGCGACGCGGCGCTCAACAGGTTCAGTGCCGATCCCTCCTCCCGGCTCTCGGGAACCGCGTTCACGGCGACCGCCACGGCCCGCCGCGATTCGCTGACGCTCGGCTCGGTGAACCTGGGGTCGGTGGTCTTCAACGGCAACGCCCGTTATCTGGACCGGAAGTTCAGGTCGGTGGAGCGGCTGGGGGATGTGGAGTTCAACAACAGGTGGAACACCGGCGTCCGGCTGGCCGAGGGGAACACCAGCGATGTTATCGCGGAAGGAAATCTCACCTGGTTCCCGCTGCGCCCGCTGGAGCTGACCGCCTCCAGCGGTTATCTGACAAGAGGGGCGCCGGAGAGAACGGTCTTCACCTCCTTCCGGCAGCTCTACTCGGCGCGTCTTGCGCAGGAGTCGCTTCCCACGGCCGACTACACGTTCGAGCGTATCGCAACGGGAGATTCAGTGCGGGGCGGTCTCGACGGGCTCTGGCTGAAGCAGCGCGGCGGGGTGAACTATCGGATCGGGGCGTTCATCCCCGGCTTCAGGTTCGAGACGGAGGATCGGGAGGATCGCGGAACGGTGGGGACCGACACCCTTTTTCCCACATCGTTCAGGTTCTTCGAGGCGGGTCCCGATCTCCAGATCGATCTCCCCTTCATGAGCGCGACGGCCCGCGGGCGGTTCAGGATCGACGACTCGGTGCGATACGATTCCTCGGGCGGCGGACGGTTCCTGCGCGACGGCACGGCACAGACGTATACCTTCAGAGGGGACCTCAAGGGGGTACGGAACCTCACTTCCACGGCCGATCTCACATATCGTGTCAAGAGCTACGACTCGGTTGCCGGTCTCGATCCCGGTTCGCGGCTGAACAGCGTGACGGTGCTGGCCCGCTCCCAGACCCGGTGGAACGGGTTCAGTCGGGGAGTCGATCTGGAGGCGCTCTACGAGGTGCAGACCGAGCAGGCCGCGCGTCTGCAGTATATCTTCCAGCTTGTTCCGATAGGGCAGGGGGAATATATCTGGATCGATCTCGATTCGAACGGGGTACAGACCGAGAACGAGTTCAGACTGACGAACGCCGGCGACGGTGAATATATCAGGCGGAGCCTTCGGACCGAGCAGCTCTTCCCGGTGATCGATCTGCGCACATCGGCCAGGCTGCGGCTGCAGCCGAAGAACATGTTCGGGGATAGCGGCGTCGGCGCCTGGCTGAGCCCGTTCACGAGCGAGACCTATCTGCGGGTGGAGGAGAAGAGCCAGGCGGAGCGGGAGAGCGATATCTACCTGCTGCGGCTCTCCGCGTTCCAGGACGATTCCACGACGGTGACGGGGAACTCGGTGGTCCAGCAGGATCTCCATCTCTTCGAGTCGAATCCCGACTATAACATCCGTCTGCGATATCAATCTCGTCGCGGTCTCATCCGTCTCTTCAACGCGATCGAGCGGACGGAGGCGACGGAACGGTCGCTTCGGGCGCGGTGGCAGCCGACCTTCGATATCGGCCTGCAGCTCGATCTGGGGGGGAACTCCGGACTGCTCCGGAGCACCGACACGGTCTCCAACAGGACATACGATCTCACCACCTTCACTGCCGCGAGCGATTTCAGCTATCGTCCGTTGCAGGCGCTGGAGCTGGGGTGGAGGTTGAAGGTCGCCTCTACGGAGGATGTGCTGCCGGCCGTTCCGCGGCGCACCTTCCAGAACACCAACGAGGTCCGGGGGATCTACTCGATCGAACGTCTCGGAAGCATCCGCGCCGAGATCGAGCGGACGAACGTTACCGGGCAGAATCTCGGAACAGGAGATCTCTATTCGCTCCCCTACCAGCTCACCGACGGCTACGCGGTCGGTGAGACCTGGGTGGGGCGTCTCTCCTTCGACTACAGTCTCAGCTCCAGCCTTCAGATCTCCGTCACCTACACCGGCCGTGCCCAGCCCCCCTCGCACCGCGTGATCCATCTGGGACAGGCGGAGGTGCGGGCGTTGTTCTGAGTCGATAGGGTGATCCGATCAATGCTTCCTGGGGACTTCCCACTCCATATAATCCCGTGCCATCTCCGTTTCGGGAAACACCTCCCTTGCCTCAGCCAGGAGGCGGTCCTCTCCGCCGCCGCCGTATCGTGAGCTGATATGCGTGATGATGAGCCGGGCGACCCCCGCTTCCGCCGCCACGGAGGCGGCCATCCCCGCCGTGGAATGTCGGCTGATCCGGGCGACGTCGTCGTGCTCCCCGGCGAACGTGGCCTCGTGTACGAGAAGGTCGGCGCCGCGCGCCAGTTCGATCGAGGCGGGAGAGTGGGTCGTGTCGCCGCAGATCACGACGACCCGGCCGGGGATCGGAGCGCCGCAGAGATCGTGTCCCGATACTGACCTCCCGTCGGGAAGAACGATCGTTTCGCCGCGTTTCAGTCTGCCGTGGAGCGGGCCCGCCGGCGCCCCGAGCGCCACGGCCCGTGCGGCGTCAAGGCTTCCCGGCCGTTCCCTCTCGGCGATCCTGAACCCGAACGACCTGATGCGGTGATCGAGCGTCGCGCATTCCACCGATATATCGCCGTCGGTCACGACATGGCCGTCGCCGATCGGGATGATCCGGAGCCGGTAGCCGAGCGTGGTCTCCGAGAGGCGGAACGCCGTCTCCAGAAACTCCTCGATCCCCGGAGGGCCGTAGAGGTCGATCCCCCTGCCGTCTCCGGAGAGGCTGCGGGTGGAGAGAAGTCCCGGAAGGCCGAAGATATGGTCGCCGTGGAGATGGGTGATAAAGATCGTGGAGAGGCGTCCGACGCTCACGGAGGACTCCATGAACCTGTGCTGCGTCCCCTCGCCGCAGTCGAAGAGCCAGAGGTCGCCCCGTTCCTGAAACGAGAGGGCGATCGCCGAGACGTTCCGGCTCCGCGACGGAGCGCCCGCACCGGTGCCGAGAAAGGTGAGCTTCATGAAATGGATGTTCAGGAGAGCGTGATCAGGTCGCTCACGAGATTGTTCGATCGGTACGTTCCAGAGAGATCCCTATATATCTATATCTGCCTTCCCAGGAATGCTTCCATCTCCGCATCGGCGACTCCGTTCGTGCGAATGCGACAACGTACGGGCTGGCGGGGCTCCTCTCATGGGGTAAGAGCCGATTAGGGACGGGAGGCATTTTCGCCTGTGCTTAACTTGGCACGTAGGGCTTCATACAATTGCGCCGGGCCCAGAAGGATGTCGCGCAGGCCCTCGCGCACACGTTCGGAGCTCAGCGCCTGGGTGCTCATGGTCTGGTGCGCCTCCAGGGCCGTCCATGATGGCATGGAGCAACGCATCCCTGAGGTCCGGGGAGTTGGAGAACTGCTCTTTGCTGTTGCTGGCTGCCTGTTGCATCAGTATCTCATTCTGCAGCAGCTTCCCTTTGAGCACGCCGTTCACGTAGATGAGCTGGTCGTCATCGGTCAGGTCGCCTTCGAAAAGGCCGTTCACGTTCCGGATGATTTCCACCAGGTAGGCCTGCTCCTTCTCCTGTATGGAGCCGCTGCCCACCGCCGTTATCGGCGGCAGTTTGTAGCTGCCGTCCTGGTTCAGACCCATTGGCTGCCTTCCCCAGTTCTTCAGCGTGTGGTGGGTCAGCACCACCTTGCTCAGGTCTACCGTGTCGCGTTCACGACCGAAATCCAGCAGGGGGATGAGATGCTTGTAGAACAGAAAGCGCTTTTCGATCTCCGTATTGCCGTAGTCGAAAATCTGACTGAGGAACGCATAGAGGCGCACGTAGGCGCCCATGTCGTTCCTGAACAGCAGCAGCGCGTCAAGGGTGTCCCTGGCAGCTCTTGCGTCCCCTTGTTTTCCGGCGGCGATATTGTCCTGCCATGCTGCCTTATAGCGTTTCAGCAGTCGGTCCGCCACCGGCGCGATGGCTGCGTTGAGCTCCTTCTGCGTCCCCTTCGGATTCAGCATCACGTTCACGACGCGTTCGACTTCGAACTCGTCGTAGTAACCCGTCCTGTCGAGTTTGCCGCGCAGGTCGTAGATGAGGTGCGGGTCGGTTGGGGCTTCCAGTTCGGCAGTCTGGTAATAGGTTCTGAAGGCCTTGAGGATCTCGGCCGGTTCATTGACAAAGTCCAGAATGTATGTGGTGTCCTTGCCCGGATGGGCACGGTTCAAGCGAGACAGGGTCTGTACCGCCTGAACACCTCCCAGCATCTTGTCCACGTACATACCGCAGAGCAGCGGCTGGTCGAAGCCGGTCTGAAATTTATTGGCCACCAGCAGCAGCTGGTAGTCGGGTCCGGCGAAGGCATCGCGAATATCGCGTCCCTTCAGGCCGGGGTTCAGATCGCGACTGGCCTCCGTAACGGCCTCGGGATAGCTTTCGGGGTCGTTCACTTCGCCCGAGAAGGCTACCACCACTCCTATTTGATAATGCTGTTGAGCGATAAAGGCCCGAATAGCCTTCTGCCAGCGCACCGCCTCGCGCCGCGAGCCCACTACCACCATTGCCTTGGCCCTGCCCCCAAGTAGCGGCTGCACGTTTTCGCGGTAGTGCTCGACCACGATCTGTACCTTTCTGGCAATGTTGTAGGGGTGCAGCCGTACCCATTGCATGATGCGCTTCATCGCTGCGTCGCGTTCGACCTCCTGTTCGTCGTACTCCTGTCCGTTGTGCGCCAGCTTGAAGGCCACTTTGTAGCTGGTGTAGTTCTTCAGCACATCAAGGATGAAACCTTCCTCGATGGCCTGGCGCATCGAATACACATGGAAGGGGTGCGGCAGTCCGTCGGGGCCGGGGCGGCCGAACAATTCCAGTGTCTTGCTCTTTGGGGTGGCCGTGAAGGCCACATACGTCAGCCCTTTTCCTCCCGCGCGCGCCTCCATCTGCGCCGCCAGGATCGTTTCGGTATCGATTTCGCCGCCGTCCTGCAGATCGGCCCATTCCTCGACCGAGAGCAACTCCCTGAGTCTGCCCGCTGCCTCGCCGGTCTGGGAACTGTGGGCCTCGTCGGCAATGACCGCGAAGTGTTTCCCTTCCGTGGCCGCCAGCTCCTGGACCGCCCGCAGTGCGAACGGGAAGGTCTGGATCGTACAGACGATGATTTTCTTCCCCTCCTTCAGTGCCTTGCCAAGCTGCGCGCTCTTGCTTCCGTGCTCGTTCGTGATGCTGGCTACCACCCCCACGGTGCGCTCGAAGTCGAAGATCGCTTCCTGCAACTGCGCGTCGAGCACCGTACGGTCGCTTATCACCAGAACGCTGTCGAAGAGCTTGGTATGTGCGGCGTCGTGCAGGTCCGCCAGAAAGTGAGCCGTCCATGCAATCGAATTGGTCTTGCCCGAGCCGGCCGAGTGCTGAACCAGATAGCGTCTGCCGGGACCGTCGGCCAGGATATCGGCCACCAGCCTGCGCGTGACGTCGAGTTGATGATAGCGCGGGAAGATAACGGCCGTGAGCTGCTTCCTGTCATCGCGCTTGCCGATCAGGTAACGATGCAGTATGTCCAGCCAGCTCTCCTGCGCCCATACTTCTTCCCACAGATAGGCGGTGGCAAATCCATCCGGATTGGGTTCATTGCCGGCCGCGCCGGCGTTGCCGCGGTTGAACGGGAGGAAGATGGTGGCGGGTCCGGCCAGCCGGGTCGTCATCATCACCTCCGACTGACTCACCGCGAAGTGCACGAGCGCCCCGCCGGGGAAGTTCAGCAACGGCTCCGGCATACCCCCTCTGGGCTGCGGGTCCCGGTCGAATCGGTACTGGTCTACCGCGTCGTGCACGCTCTGTGTAAAGTCGGACTTCAGCTCGGCGGTGGCCACCGCAATACCGTTAAGGAACAGTACCAGGTCCAGCTCGGCCCCGGGATTATTGGGTGAATGGCAGACCTGCCGTGCCACGCGCAACCGGTTGGCGGCGTACAGCGCCTCCGTGGCCGGGTTGATGGCCAGTGACGGCTTGAACTGTGCCATCATCAGCGGTTTCTTCAAGCCCACCATTTCCACGCCTCGGCGCAGCACGTCCAGTGTACCGCGCTCGTTCAGACTCTTGCGCACGCGTTCGGCCAGGACATGGGGCAACGCCGTGCCGTGGGTTCTGGTCAGGCGCTCGTAGCTCTCGGGCTGCGTCGTCTCCACCCAGGCCAGCAGATCGGGCAGGAACAATCCGCTGCGGCAGTCGAACGATGCTTGCTCTCCCTCGCCATAGAGCCAGCCGTTGGCTGCCAGGTGCCGGCAGATTTCCGTCTCGAAATGGTATTCCTGATGCAGGTTCTTTGGGTTCATGGGGCCCTCCCTCGTCTTCGTCGTTCAGTCGGATTTCCTGCTGCTGTCCGATCCTTCCTCAGTTCTCGGCATAACTGCGTTCCAGCAGCGGCTTCGCGCGGTCCAGATCAGCAGCGTTTCGCAGGCAGAGCTCCAGGTCGCCGGTACCCCAGTGGCCCACATGACGCACGTCGCGGCTGAAGTCCTCTTCCAGCGCCACCGTGGTCGGGTCGAGCTTGAGCGTGATGAGGAGGCGGTTGGAATGGACGATCACGCAGGCGAAGTTCTTCAACCGTCGGAAGGCGGTATAGAGCTTGAGCCTCTTTTCCTGTACGTCGTCACCCAGTGCGAGCAGGAAACCGGTCGTCTGCGCATACAGCGCGCGGATTTCATGTACGGCCAGCTCCAGTTGCTCGGTCAGCGATTTGTCTCTTCCCGTGGGCCTGGTCTGCACAGGCTC
>CBINGZ010000032.1:0-68366 GCA_966250335.1 uncultured bacterium
CCCCGCGAATCGATGCGTCCGCTGGGGTTCAATTCGGAAGCATAGGCATTGATCTTCCCGATCAAGACTCGGCCGGAATCGTCCGATGTCCATCGGCGCGCTTCCAGGCCGTACAGGGGCATGAGCCGGACCTGGATCTCGGCGATCGTGTCGATGTAGACCGCGCAGATCGTGGAGTCGTACGCCACTTCTTCCCATTCCTGCGTGATCGTCCCATTCTGTTTTCCTTCAAGGAACCGGGCAAGGCTTGCGAGCTTATCCCAGCCCCGGTCGCGGACTTCACGGAGAGAATCCGAATATGGAAGGTTGAGATAGATAGTCGTATCGATGAGGTAGGTCCTGGTGCTGTCATCCGGCCGCGTCACTTGAACGACTTTGCGGAACACCTCCTGACCGAAGGCGGCGGCGAGCGTTGCATTGCCGTCATAGTCCCGGAGCGTGTCGGTCGTGTACGACATATATTGAATGGACTTCGACGTTGAACCGACTCCGCGCTCGCCGATAATCGTCTGCTCCTTCACCGGCAGGATGAGATACGAGGAATTGATCGTGTCGTGCCGGATCGTCGTTACGGTCTGCACCGCTCCGGCGATCTTATCGACCTTGACGACCTCGGTATGGCGTGGGTCGGGCGTCCACTTGATCGCTTCGCGGAGCTTCCATTGCCGGAACTCCATGAACGTACTGGAGGAATGCCCGGTCACTTCGTCGGTCGTGGTGTGGTCCACCCAACGCGAGATCGTCGGGTCGCTCGTGATCGGCTCGGAATAGGTGTATTTGTCGGTGACCAGAAGATTGTTCTTCAGATCGTACTTCTTCGTCCGCGCGACCATGTTCGATTGCGCGAAGGGGTAGTCGTCTAGGTTCGTCGAATTGGCATCGAGAATCACCGAGTCAGGCGTCGTTCCGATATTCGCCGCCGCCGTCGCTTCCGTTGCGGCTCCATTGTAGTATTCGATCGTCGTACGGGTCGTCGGCTCGGTGATCTCCTTGAGCCGAAAGTTCTTGAGCGTCACCGAAAGTGGTGTTCCGCTAGTCGAACGGGGGAATCCATAGTTCTTGTATACCCGCGTGTACGGTTCATAGGAGAAGCTCGTCACCCGGCCGACCGGGTCAACGATCTTCGTCACCATGCCGAGGTACGACTTGTGCGGATTCAGCCCGTCGGCATTCTTCGCCAGACCGAGTGCAAAGGGCGTTGGGTACCCATAGGTCGCCAAGGGCATCAGAACCGAATTGCTCAACTCTCCGTTGACGGCAATCTGGTTGAATCGAACGGTCGTGGTCCGTCCCAACGCTTCAACGAGCATCCAGGAGTCACCATAGGTGATCGTGTGGTTTGCGAAGGCGGTCGTCAATGCCCGCCCCTTCGTTGAATCGGCAAAGCCGGGCGTCGTCACCGGCGGGTTGTGCCTGCTCCGTTCGAAGCGGGTGATGTTGCGACCGTTCGCGTTGATCTCCGTGAGATAGAACATCGAAGGACCGGCATAGGCTCCGCCGTACTTGTGCGGGTGGTGCGACGGATGATAACGGTAGGCGTGCATCCCGAATGGAGCTTTCCATTCCTGGAACACATACTCGAGCCCATCGCCGGGATAGTAGGCCACACGTCGCGGCTTGTACCAGTCGTCGGCTGTATCGGTCGGGTTGCCGTCGGCCTGCCTGACATGATTCGGATAGCTCGTGATGTCGAAGCTGACGACGGCATATCCCTTGGCGTTTGCTGCGTTGATGAAGTAGGTGCCGCTGTAGAGGTCGGCTTCGCCGTCAGGATCGAAGCCCGTTGAGGTCTTGGCGTTCATCAACTCCAAAATGCTGCCGTCGGCCCGCAACAGGCGGATGACATCCCGTGCCGTATCGAGCTTCGTTCCTCCCCCCTTGGCTCCCGGATCGAACATCCTGTTGGAGAAGTCGTAGCCGTCGACGGTCCATACGAAATCACTATCGACGAAGTCATACTTGCTCTCGATGGTCTCATTTCCCTCTTCGTCGATCTTCTCGGGGTCGCAATGGAAGTTGTTGGTCACCGACAGAACCTGCACGGCGAATCCATTCACACCGAGAATCCAGGCCGCCCGGTTCTGATGGAACTTCGCCCAGCCCCGATAGGGGGAGACCCCGGACGGCATTGTGTTGTCGTTGTAGGATACCGTTGCGACGGTGTAATCCTTGAAGCTTGTGAACGCGACCGACCCGGCGTAATTGAGCGAGACGGTGAGTTTCTGACCGTTGACCAGCGAGCTGGAGATGGGATAGGAGTAGGAGGCATTACCGGAGGATTCCGTTACGGCAAGGGACCCGTCAACGGTGATCGCCGAACCCTCACCATACCCTCGTTCGTCATAGAGTTCCTGAGCCTTCTTCAAGTCCGCAGTCTTTGGTGAATACTGTGCCGTCAACGGAACAGCCAGAGGGAGGGTTATCAACAGACACAGACAAGCGAAGATCGTACTCCGCAAGGAATGCCGAGGAAAAGATTCAAGGGAATGTCGAAGAGCAATCATCAGATACATCTCCTCCTACGATCGAAATGTGATGGATCAGTCTTCTTGCGATGACGGACGTGGCTGTGAGCGGTACGAACGGGGGATTATTTCACAATCATGATCGGGTACGCTCCGATCGTAGTATATCGGGATGACACGCGGACGATGTAGAATCCGGCCGGGAGGCTCGTAAGATCAAGTTCTCGCAACAGTTCGCCCTTGATGCTGACTTCGACATCTCGGTGATAGACCTGGCGTCCGTTAACCGCAAGAACCTCGACACAGTATTCGCCGGTCGGTAAGACACTTGCTTCGATCTGGGTGGCTCCGTGGGTCGGATTGGGATAGACCTTGACGGCGTACGGTCGATCGATCGGTTTGACCGTAGATGAATCTCCTGGGGATGCCTCCTTCTCCTTCTTCCTGTCGCTGAGCTTCACGCGCTTGAGGACATAGCTTGTCCGGCCTGATATATCACGCTTGGCGGGCTCGGTGAACTTCTGCTCGGCGGCAAGGTCCATTGCGGTAAACGGCGTGGTCTGGAAGCCGTCGATCTTCAGAACGTTGATCGTGCCGACCTTGTCGAGATCCTTCTGACTGAAGATCGCGATCGACCGTACTGTATCGACGATAGCATTACCACGGCGGAACTTCCCCCACATATTGAGAAGGATATCCGGAAGGCTGTCGTCAGTGTTGTAGGCTTGAATTGCAACGTTGCCGGAGAACTCAATCCAGTTGGCCGGATAGTGAAACTCGGTATGCTCCTTCTTGACCGTGGCGCGCTTCTCCGATTCTCCCCAGGCAATATGAGAAGGGAGCACGCGGAAGCGGGGATCGGTCCGGCCGAAGAGAGTATCCGAAATGCCGTCGAGGTTCCAGTCGCAAATGGCTATGCGGACACGGGGGGCTTCGACTGAAAGAGCACGTGAGGAATCTGGCGTTGCTAGCGCCCGGCTGTTGGCTAGAACGCTGGCGACAATGATAAGGCAGCTAAACGACCATATCCTGGTCTTGAAAGGGAGTGATAGAAGGGGGGGGATCACCACGGCGGTCCTCCAGAGGATTACGAAAATACCCGTTATTGAAGCGGGGGAGAGATGTTAACTCAGTTTGACGCGCCCTTACGATACGATGTATTTCAAAGAATGTCAAGCCGACCAGAGAACGCCTAACCCATCACATCGGACGATGAGGCACATGAAAACAGCAAAATTCGCCGTTTTCATGGAGACAGATACACTTGAACCATTACTTCCGTCTGGGCCAATGTTGCTATGTGTCAAAGTGTATCCGGGCGGGTCAGGCATACAGCACTATAGCACCCCGCAAATCCACCAACCAAGTACTCAATGGCGATTCAATCAATGTAGGGCCTCCGACGAATGCCGTAGGTCACGATCAAAACTACGAGATGCCATGACAGCGCTTAAACTTCTTGCCACTACCACAGGGGCAAGGTTCGTTTCTCCCTACTTTGCGTGAACCTATTACGGAATCCTTCTTCGAAGTAGAGATGCTGGGATACTCGTCTACACGAGTATGCTTAAAAGTAGGGGATTCAAGAATGCCGAGTTGCGACTGCCACTCGGCTGCCTCATCATTTAACTCATCGGACCACTCCATCGCATCCAAATAAATAAGATCCTCAGAGCTATCCCTGGAATAATGCGGTTCTGAGGCAATGCCCACTATATCCTTAGCATCCGGAAACTTGTACTTTAATATTTTGCAGCTAGCTTGTAATATTTGCCCCCTGACCGTGCGATATTCGTCATAAGATAATGATCCGTTTCGTGGAAAGAACATAAACAGATAGTAGGGGCTTTCTAAAGAATAAGGCTTGAAATACTTAAATGCCTGTTGTCCATCGCGAGCTTTTGCAAGCAAATCGCCAATGCTTGCCATAAAAGCACGGCGCGCAGTTCGCGTTTCTGCCGCCATAAAACGCAAACCTGGTTCAATACCTGAAAGCTCTAAATGATTCGTGTAATATTGGGTAGCATTTAAAATATGCTCATTAAACCTCTCAATTAGGCCATCCCACATATAGCTGATCTTATTGTGTTCAATCTGATTCTTGCGTTGAGGGCTCTGGCAGAAGTCATTCCAGAATCCCTCTTCAAGTCCAATAGTATAACCAGCCGGAAAGTTGAAAACGTGTCGACCTTCGGCATCAGTATTCATAAGATAAAGGGCAAGGAGGTCTTCTTCGCCAGGAGCGAGTATCGATACTGAGGATCGGAAAAGCGACTCTTTTGCTTCTAGATACGATATGAAATCAGTAATGGTGTCGAGTGTCCCTAAGAGAATATTGAGGGTGGATTCGGTCAACACATGTACGAATGTCTCGGTTGGATCAAGGTCTCCAACAACGAATGGAGTTGAGGTTAGCTCGTCCACATCCCCACTTTTACCTAATGTGGAATTAAGAACTAAGCTTCCGCTCCCAATTAAGTTTCCAGTCTTGTTAAACCATGCCTTACATCTATCTTCGCTTCCGTTGGCTACGACGATAAGATGGAATTTTGCAACATCAGGCGAAGGGATGTGCAGAGGGAACGGCTCGGTACAAGCACGATCAAGATATATGCTCTTAGGGTAAGAACGCAGCCACCTTTCGGCTCCCCATGTTTGATTAGCAGAGCTTTGTATGGCTCGTTTGTACCAGCGTTTCCAGTCCAGAATCAGGTCGGAAGAATTAGGGAACTCGCAGTGCTTGTCTGAAAATATCAAGATATGGTTGCCGAAGACCACTAACATGTCACATAATTCCTTCCCATCCCCGCTGCCGTGCTGTTTCTGGTTTCTGAAAACCCCTGGGTAGCTCCACAAGGAGAGAAAACTTCTCACGCATAAGCGATTGAGATATTTCTCAGAAGGCGTGACTCCATCTGCCTTGTGAACCGGCTCTCTATCTCTTGCCTTGTTGTCGTCCGAATTCATTCCTCTTCCCTCTAGAGCTTAAGTTGTTATGTCCAGCACAATAGGGCGCCTTACGAATGTGGCAGTAGCAAATCGCAACGATACGAACAGCCTACTATCCCCATCAATCTAAATTCCCTAAGAAAGTTGATTGGACAATGCAACAAAGATATAATATCCGACTGTATGTTCAATCATATCCAGATCCCGTTGCTGAATCGCAATGATCGGCCGTTCCGGAATATGAACGGAGCGATTCCGGCCAGCGTATCCCCCAAAGTGATGTATTGCCCCATACGAACTTCGAAGGCCAATTGCGAGCCTGTCTTGTCCCAGCACGTCAAAGAACACGGAATCGCTGAGATCCCCGCTCTCCGTCAACGTTACTCCGCTGTCTCGGCTCACTTCCTGTGAAGGTATCCAGTGGGCGGAGCCTCCGTTATACGGAGTATCACGTCCGTAACGACCACCGGCCCGGAAGTTGTCTTGAATAGAACCGACAAGATGTTCGCCAATCTCCTTCATTGCTGGGGATAGATCGCTTACAGTCCGCCGAAGGATCGAGATCATCCCTTGAATGTCACGTTCATCGATTACGATGTTATCCATCGGTCCTGCAGTTCGGCGGTGATACGGGATTCTGCCTGCGCGAAATACTCCGCTTGCTTCTCGATCCCTACGAACAATCGACCGCTCCGCACCGAGGCGACGCCGGTCGTTCCGCTTCCCATTGCATTGTCGAGGACGATATCGCCGGGGTTCGTGTAGGTCCGCACCAGATACTCCAGCAGACCGATCGGCTTCTGGGTCGGGTGCCACTTCCGGCCGCGTACCTTGCGTGATTGAAACCGTTCCGTCTCGTAGGGTATGGCTATGATCGACGTCGGATAGTATTCGTTCGATTGATAGCCACTCGTGTCGAAGGTATTGTAGTTCGACGTGGCACGGTCTCCGCCTCCGCCTCTCGTATGGACCTTGCCGATCTGCATCTGAGGGTTATACGTAAACCGCCCAATGCGGCCCGGCGAGAAGATGCAGATGTCTTCATGCTTCCTGAGCGGCATCTTCTTTGCATTCAGGAATCCAGTGACGTTCTGCTTCTGCCATACATCGGCATACCGGAACCAAGACGGTTTGCTTCCGATGAGTGCCGTTGTAAAGGGTTGAGCCGCGTTCAGAATGATGACGCCGTTCGGCTTGATGATCCGTTCGTATTGTTCCCATAACCGGCCGAGCGGTATCAAGGTATCCCAGGCATTCCTCGTCGTACCGTATGGCAGGTCGCAAATGATTGCGTCGAAGAACGTGGACGGCAAGGACGGCATAATCGTAAGGCAGTCGCCTTGAAAGAGCTTCGTCATGGTGTTGATTGTGGTGTCGAAAACGGTGGTGGTCGCCGATATCAATCGGCATTGAAAGCAACTCTACACGGCCTGCACAGATGAGAGAACGCGGCCAGCTTCCGGCGCGATATCGAAATGTTCAGGCTTCATTCTATACACGTCGATGAAATACTGCTTGTTCGGGCGCATCCCCATATCAAAGAGAACGCGGTCACGCTCGGCGCGTGGCTTGTCGGCGTCCTTATCTTCGAAGAGAACGAAGGAGGATTTCCGAGCAGTCGATCCGGTCCAGTTGAGTTCGTAGATCCATGCGATGAGCCGATTGAAGACATCTTCCACCAGCTTCTTGTCGGCCCCGATCAGATCCAGGCGTGCATGAATCGCCCCGTCCTCGCCGCCGAGCTTTCCAGCGGTCGAAGTCGTTCCGGCATTATGGCCGAGCCATGCCGTATCGATCTCCTCACGACATGCCTGACGGAGACGGGCGAATATCTCTCCGTTGGCAGGGGTCCCGGTCTGGGCGATTTCGGCGTTTGTGGTGTCGGGGTAGGCCAGAACACCGTCCTGGACGATCGCCGCGACGATATCCACATACTTCTGGATTTCATCGGCCTCCCATGTTCCTGGGTACTTGATGAGCGGCCACGGCATCCCGTAGCGCTCGGCAAAGGTGACCCAGAATTTCAGTGTCCCTTTCTTGAACGTCACCGGCCAGAAGCAGGAACCGAGAAGAGCATTCCCATAGGGGTTCTTCCGTGTGGCTTCATGGGTAGCGACAAGGAACTTCCGAGGGGGTACACGCTCACCTTCCGGGTTCCGCCATGTCGATAGGAGGAGATCCCCAGCTCGGTTGAATCGGAAGTATTCACGGGGTGGGGCCGTGACCCGTTCCGGAAGGATCAGCCCTCCCGTCCGCCTCCATACGACCTCAAGCTCTTGATGACCCCAGGCCAAGCAGTTGAGGATTTCATCGATCAACTGGTAGATATCGAGCTTAGTGGTGAAGACCTCTTCGACGATCATCGCCTCGCGACTCTTCGCCCGATCTCTGTCGATGTCCCAGCTCAGTCGTTTGACTCCTGCCTTTCGGGAACGGAACGCTCCGGAGACCTGCGGTTCGGCAAGAACCTGTTCGTATGCGGTCTCTGCCAAACCGATTTCACGAAGAATCGGGTCCGGATTCGGAAGAGTCTGATTGACGCTCCAACCCTCCGTATTGTCGATAGCTCCCGGCCGCGTTAGCTCCGTTGTAAGGGGGGCGGGCTGGCTGACGTATGGGACGGGGTCGGAAAATGATTGCACTGCTCGCCGTAGACGACGTAGGAACTTCATCGATACCCTTTGGTGATTGAAACGCGCCGTACAGGTCGTATAAGGCGCTTCGGGGTGAACTGTCGATTCAGATACTTCTGGCCGTAGGTGTACACGGCATATCGTACAGCGTCCATCAAGTGATCGCGAAACTTCAACGGCTCATCCAGTGAAATGCCGTTCTTATCTTCCTTCCACTTATAGGAACGAATCTCTTTCTTCAGGTTCTCTGATTCGGCGTGAACGTAGATGGTGAAGGTTTTTACGAAGAGGATACCATCCTTCACGGACTTGTCGGCGGGATGAATGTTGAATCCTGCCTGGTGGATTTCCTCGATCGATTTGGGCTCGGCGGCGTCGGCGAAAACGTACTCCCTTCGATTGGGAATCCGGTCTTTCATCTTCCCGATCAACTCCGGATTCGTCAGTCCCTCTTCATAGAGCAGTTCCCGGAGATAGATACTGTTGCCGTAGATGGTAATCTCGACCAGTGCCGCAGGCTTGTTGAATCCGAAGTCGAGTCCATAGATGCGTATGATATCCCGCTCCTCCGGGATCTCGACGGCAGCGGACCAGGCCGGGTAGATGAGTCCTTTGTTCCTCTGTCCATACTGTCCCAGCCCATAGACATTCCAGAAGTTTGGGTCGTTCTTCTGGAGGTATTCGATACTCGCAATCGTGCGCTGACTCAGGAACGAGTTGTCGCGATACGTCGAAATGATCGTCTCACATTGCCCTTTGTCCTCGAGTTCGGTGCGTATCCAGATTTCCGGATCGTCAGGATTGAAATCGATGAAAATCTGATTCTTCTTCCCGTCTTCGCTCACCCGCGACATTCGCAGTTCTACCTGCTGGTAGTCTTCAAACGAGACCTCGTTCCCCTCGTTGAACCATGCGTAGTTCCACTCCGCACCTCTGAATTTCTGCGGATCATCAAATGGCTTAAAAACTATCTCACTTCCGCTCGTTGGGTTATAGAGAATTCCTTCACTCTTGTTGTGGACGAGGGAATCATAGATATCGTACCGTTTCAGTAGCTCCACCACGTCATACATCGCCGATACCTTCAATGCCGGCAGTGTCTTGCGGGTTATCAGTGTCCTCTTGTTCGGCTCGAAGCAGAACTTGACAACACCAAGGAGTTGAGCCAACGAGAAGGTTTTCGAACTACGTGTTCCACCGCGATTGACAATGGTGTTCGCCGTCGATGAAAAGTTCCGATCAAATACCGGCGTTGTCTTCAGCGTGAGATGCACCTGGTCTGATTACCTCGATTGATACTCCGGTGAATGGTTTTTTCTTGTTGGCTGCGTTCTTCAGCGACTGCGGGGTGATCCCTTCCATGACCAAGAACCATAAGCTTATGGCTCGTGTGTCGCCGTCAAGAGCGATCTGAGCCAGTTTGTGAATCAAACTGTCGGTAAGCACACGTGCCGGATGATTCAGCGGCTCGAACCGTAATTCTTTAAGGTGGCGTTTGACTGTACTGACATCCAGACCCGTCCAGGCCGACAGTTCTTGATTCGTAGGACGACGGAGCTTCTGACCGATCAGCTCAAGGTATGCGTTGGCGATTTTTCGGTGGTTTTCTTCCCAATCGCTGCGTTTCTGCTCATCACCCTCTGTCATTTCAATCTCTCATAAATGACCCTAAGTGAACCTTTTCGAGTATAAAGTTCGACAATAGATCAATCATTCCATGCCACGGCTCGTTCCACATCTTGTTCCCCAAAATTGGGCACGGATTGGGGTAAAGAATCGCTGCATAGCGGTGCGATATTCGTGGCGTATGATGCTTCCGGAGTTGGAAATCTTCTACGTCGGGCGACACACGGACAGCTCCGGGAATACACGGGACTGGACGCACGATGATGTTCAAAGAATAGCCGACCACTACAACGCACAGTCGGACCATGAAGCGCCTGCCGTCATCGGGCACCCGAAAGAGGATAAGCCTGCGTATGGCTACGCCGAACGACTTCGATTCGATGAGCAGTCGGGAAAGCTTTATGCGACCTGGAAGCTGATGAAAGAAGGATTCGTGCGGGTTGTGAAGGAAGGGCACTTCCTGAAACGATCCATCGCCCTCTATCCGAACGGACTTCTGAAACACGTTGGATTTTTGGGTGCCGTGCCACCGGCGCTGAAGGGTATGGCCGATCCCGGTCCATCATACCGAGATGACGATGATGGAGCTTTGTACATCGAATTCAGCGGCGAATCAATTTCGACCACAAATCAAGGCTCAATGGACGAACAGCAGGCACAGCAGCTCACGGAGCTTATCAAGGGCGTGCAGGGATCGATCGAGACGATCGGCGCACGGCTTACGGTAATCGAGGCAAAGGTAGGTATCACCACCACGGAAGAAGGAGCCCCGACCACGGATGAAGAGAAGAGCGGAGGGTCGGATTCCGGATTCAGTGAAAAGAAGAACGAAGGGACAATAACAGAGAACGAAACGGCCCTTCGTTCGGAGAATGCAGTGCTCAAGAGGAAACTCCGCCTTCAGGAATACCATGAGTTCCTGGGAGGTGAAGGGCTGCGAACCCGTGTTACTCCGGCCATGAAGGAGACGGTTGTCGGCATCATGGATATTCTGGCCGATACGGGAGCCTATCAGTTCTCGGAAGCAGTAGAGAAAGTTCCGTTCGACGCATTCAAAGAATTCCTGGGGTCGTTGCCCGAGCAATACGCCGAGGGCGAACTCGCAGTTCCGGATAACGCCACGACACCGGACGCCACCACAACGAAGGAAATCGACGACCTCGCCAAGTATACATCCCGGAGATCATAACACCACATGCCAAGGAATTACGGAGTCACCACACTCGAGACATCATCGGTCGATAACCTACTCTACGGGCCGTTTGAAGCGGTCGATGTCCCCGGCACGATTGCAAGCGGTGCCGGGGTCCTCACCAGGGGTACGGTACTCGGCAAAGTCACCGCATCGGGGAAATACATCGCGTACACGAGCGGTGCGGCCGACGGTTCACAGAATCCTGTTGCCGTCCTCGCCGTCAATGTCGATGCTACATCCGAGGACGTTCCCACATGCTTCTATATCAAGGGGGTCTTCAACAAGAAGGGACTGGTAGGAGCCGACGCCAACGCAATCGATAAGCTCGCCGCTCGCGGTGTCATCGTCAAGGAGGGGCGAGATTAATCTATGGCTGTCAATCTTCTGGAATGGCGGTCGCTCACCGCCCTTGTCAATAAGCAACAGTCCCCGGAAGCGTTTGTCGCCGACCGGATCTTCGGCACAACCGAGGATCATCTGGCGGAGAAGATCGATCTGGAGATCATCGCCGGTGATGAACGGCTTGCCGAGTTCATCAATCGTGGAGAAGCAGCGCGACAGGTCAATCACCGATCTACGACGGTGAAGACGATTACGCTACCGGAAATCGCTCTGTCGAAGTTCTATACTCCCCGTGACCTCTTCCTGCACAAGGATTCAATCGGTGGAGGGGTGTACATCCAGAGCGCCGGACAGCTTACCGAGGCCCGCAATCGCAAGCTGGCACGTGGTTCCCAGGACTTGAGGGATAGAATCACGCGACGGCGCGAATGGATGGCGTGTCAGGCGCTCCAAGGGAAAATCTCTGTTGTTCAGGATAACATTTCCTTTGAACTCGATTTCGGGTATGTCAACGGCGTGCATCAGGTCACCTTGGCAGGAG
The DNA here is from genome assembly GCA_966250335.1 of uncultured bacterium. Lineage (GTDB taxonomy): Bacteria > Bacteroidota > Ignavibacteria > OLB7 > OLB7 > OLB7. The sequence goes on from CBINGZ010000032.1 coordinate 11,752, forward strand.
GAGCCAAGTGGGATCAGAGCACCGCGAAGATGATCGCCGATTGCCGCAAGTACAAGAGTCAGACGATGAAGCTTTCCGGCTTCCCGGCCGATACAGTTATCCTGGGCACGGCGGCAGCAGAGAAGTTCATTGAGAATCCGGCCGTCATCGAAGCGTTGAAAGCGAATAACTACCGAGTCGGAACGATCGATCTTACCCAGAAGCCGAGCAAGGCCGCAACGTTCCTGGGCCGTATTCTCGATATGGATTTCTGGGAGTATTCACAACAGTACAACGATACCGACGGGAGCCCGAAGGATTACATCGGGTCGAAGGCTGCAATCTTCGTCGCGTCTCAGGCACCGTTCAAGACTCATTACGGGCCGATCACCCGCAATGAAGGGGTTACCACCGATCCGTGGTTCGCACGCACGTTCAACAAGACGAATCCGGACGGAACCGAGATGGAAGTCGCCACCTCGTTCGTGACGGCGGTGCATGATCCGGACGCCATCGTCTGTGTCACCACGTTCTAATATCGCAGCGTTTCACTACCACAATGGCATACTGCACGCCCTCGGATATCTATCCTGTTCGCATCTCCGAGCAATCCGTCACGGAATTAACAGACGACCATTCTGCCGGTCAGATCGACCCGCAGATCCTTACGACTGCCATAGAGGACGCGACGCACGAGATCGACGGATATATCCGGGGGCGGTATGCCTTGCCCCTTGCTCGGGTCCCTGACCTCATTCTCAAGCTCTGTTGTGACATTACGATCTACAACCTGTTTTCGCGGCGCATCGACGCGGACATACCCGAGGGACGACAAGCCCGATACGATCAGGCGACAGCAACCCTCAAACGCATACAGGAGGGAACGCAGAAGCTGTTCGATGAGCCCGGAGCGGGACCACAGACACGTATCGCGGTGTCCAACAAATCCGGGTGCGATCGGCTCTTCGGACCCTCCACACTGTCGAGGATACCTTGACCTCTCTTGAAGTAGAGCGAACGATCGTCGATAAGCTCCGTTCGGATATCGGCGGTGTTAAGATCGAGCCGTCTCCGTCCCGACCGGAAGAGTACGTACAGAAAGCGGCGGGCGGCTGCCTCCTGGTTCGGTACATCGGTTCAACATATACGACGACGGGAGGGGCAATCCAGCAAAGGTTCCCCCGCATCTCCATTGTTGCCGGAGCGAAGAGCTTGCGCGCGATGGATGGACATCATGGGGCGCTCGACATCATGGAGGAAGCTCTTTTCTCTTTGACGGGGTTCAAGATTGACGGAACGCACAGACTCTTCCCGAAATCCGATCTCTTTGTCAGGGAAGAAAAGGGGGTGTGGTGGTACGGCATTGAACTTGAAACGTCTTCTCTTCATGCACGATAACCGAGATGAACGCTGTCAAGACGGTTGTCCAGACAAAGAGAAAAACACCTATTCATTATCAAAATCACATTCGAAATGAGCACACTTCGAGCCCTGTTTTCGCGATTGAATTTCAATCATAAAGTGTTCGCGCCGTTTATGTTCGGCATCGGTATCACCTTGATCGTGTTCGCGATCATGAGCGGTTCCACGCTGCTGCTGGACTTCGCGAATCAACTCTACGACGCTGGATTGCTTCTGGTCATCGGAACCGCATTCACACATTTCTGGATTTCACGGAGGATGAATGTCGAAAGTAAAATCTTTGAAAGCTCTATCGCTACTGCTGTGTACGTCGGCTCTATTTGGCTTGCCCTCGGCTTCGTACTCGCTCCCCATCTCTGAGTCAGAGGCTTTGGCTGAGGGGAGTTCCCCCGGTGCGATGCTTGCGTCCGTCGCGGCGGATACGGCGGAGTCGATACAGAAGATGGGAGTCTATGAAACCAAGGGGTACAACAGAGGGGAACAGATCGACCGGATGAACAAACGAGCTGGGGCGGCGCTCGGATCGTCGTGGTGCATGTCCACAGTGTATTACTGCTACGATGTTGCCGCCGCCCGGCTCGGGGTCCAGAATCCGTTGCTGCGGACCGCATCGGTTTCGCAGCAGCTTCGATACGCGGCGCTGAAAGGCTCTACGATGGACGTTATCCCGATCCGTGGTGTGAAAGGTGCCGCAGAGGGGTATACGCTCCGGCGGGGTGACATCATGATCTGGAAGAGGACAGGGGGGACAGCCCGCGACATCGGGCGTTTGTGGCCGGGACATACCGGCATCGGACTTTCCCAGGAGGGCCGATATGTTCGGACCATCGAGGGCAATACGGGACTGAGCTTTGCCGATGGAGACGGGATGTGTGGGAAGAGGCGGCGAACTGCTGAGGTTCTGGCGGTCATTCGAGTATAATCAATCTGTAGACTCTCAATCATCACGATGAATTCTTCTTCTCGACTACGATGGTTCGCTGGTGGGGTTGTCCTGGGGTGTCTTTTGTCGCTCCTTTTCCTCCCATGTTCTCCGGCGGTCGTGGCTCCGTTTGTCACATCTGTCCGCGACTCAATGGTATATGCGAAACCGCGCCGCATGACGATCGTGGACTCTGTGAGACCGAGCCGAACGTTTCGAAGGGAACGCCCCTCCGTGATCGACTACGATACAACAATCATCAGGATCATCGATTCGATCTTTGTCGCTGTACCGTATGAGGCGATCGACAGCAACCGAGTCTTCGATAGCGGCGACACGCTCCGGCGGCTCACCTATCGATTCCCGGAGAACGTATTCAGCTATGACTTCAGGCCACGGCCGGACTCGGTAAAGCTTCTACGTGAAACAGTGAAGACGACAGTACCGAGTGAGCCGCGCGCTTCCTGGTCTATCGGTCTCTGTGCGGGGTACGGTTTCCATCTCTCCAAGGATGACGTCGACGTTGTGAGGGTTCGCACCGGGCCGTTTCTGGGGATCGGGATCACAAGGGATATCGTCCGGTTCTAACCACCAGGTTCCCATGTCGTTCGTTATCTGTCTTCTTCCGTGGCTCGCCGCCGCGTTCACTATCCTCCGTCACTGTGCAGCCATGATGTTCTTGAAGTATGATCCGGAGACGAATACGGATCGTGTGGGGCCGATCTCGGATAGCGATTTGAAACCGGGCGTCGCCAACATCATGCTCTGGCTCCGGAAGGTCTACCGGGCCGTTTGCTGTCACGGCGAGAGATTGAGCGATCTGGACGGATCGGTCCTGCGACTGACGACCACCGATACAACAACGAATCTCAGTGGAGCCTCGGCAACGGCGATCCCGTGGGACGTGGTGGTCATCGGTAATCAGGAATTCTACCGGCATAAGCCGAGCGGCACGACGACGGAGAAGGCCCGTATCTACTTCCGTTGTAGCGGCCTCTATGAAATCGCCACGACGATCAATCATACCCGATCGGCAGCAACCAATGTCCGTATTCATGTCAAGGCTCGGCTAAACGGAGCCGATGTCCAGGGAGAAGCATACGGCGGGTTGATGTACGCCGGGGATGCGGGGGATCGATCATCGGCGCATTTGGTCACGACTGTTCGGGCACGCAATGGAGATTATCTCGAGATCACATCGGAAGCGCGGTTGGCGCAGAGTTCGACCGTCAATCTTACACGCTCATCCATACTCACGATTCGAAAGGTAGGATAATATGTGCTGCGATAGATCAACCAAACTCGACTATGCCGGTGATGATATCGCGATCGTAGAAGCCGAAGTCGCTCCCGGCAGTGCGGTAGCCTATTCCACGGATGACATCATAGGCGGTGTGATGGTCTTCCCGAACATTGCGGCATGTCCGGGCGGAACCGGAAAATTCCTCTGGTCCTGGGTGTATGAAAAGGCCGGTTCAGGAGCCCCGAAGAAACCGGACGTTCGCCTCTATCTGTTCAACAGGACATTTACTCCTCCGGCCGACAATACGGCCTGGTCGTTTGCCGCCGCCACGCCAGCACTTGATCTGGACGATTTCGTTGCTGCATCGTTCAGGATACCGAACTCGTGGGAAGACCTCGACGCTTCATATGCCAAATCGGATCAGGGGGACCTCGGCTTCCATCCGTATAAGGCCGCCGACGGTGATACTACCCTTTACGGCATCCTCGTTCTGACGTCTGCAACGACCGTTCAGTTCACGGCCGGTAGCGCGCTTCGCGTGCGACTCAGCCTGGTTCGAGATTGAGAGTTCTTCGACATAACGTTTCATCGTCCATCACCACAACTTACGATAGTCTATGGCACGAGTCGTTCCACACGGAACAACCGGCGGGTTAAGTATTGCCGCCATTCTTCCGCTCATCCTCACCGCCGGGAAGATATCCGGCGCGGGGACGGCGAAGAAGTTCAACTGGATCAAGGACGCGAAACCGATCGGCGCGGCGTCTGCCGAAGCCTCATCTTCCGAGAACATCGAGGTCGTCGCGGCGCAAGGCTACACCTTCGTGACGCCCAAGGTCACGAAGACGATCAACATCGCCGACGGCTCCGAGAAACAGGGGGGGACAAGCGGCGAAGCCGACAAACTGGTCTTCACTCTGCTTGAGGTCACGCCGGAGAATTACGACTGGCTGCTCGACATGCGGGGCAAACCGGCCGTCTGTATGATCCCGCACGGTATCACCACGAGCGGTACGGAAGCGTACTACTATCTTCTCGGAACCATCACATCGCCGATCGAATTCACCGGCCAGGGGAACACAATCTCGGAACTCCAGATCGAGTTCACCGGGAAAGCCTATCTCACCGATGGAGAGACAGCGGGACAGGCCGCGCCGATCTTCGTACCGGGCGAGATCACACAGGCGGGGGATGACGATTCGACCGACGCGATTACACCGGCTCCCCTTGTGACCGGCGACCTTGCCGAACTGTTGAAAGGCGTCATCGTTCAGAAGATCGCGGCGTAACCGTCGTCGCATAGGAATATCATAGGGGGTGTCCGTGTGTTGACATCTCGGCCTTCGTCACCGCCACTTCATGCCAAGCTACAAGACGACCGTCATCATTGATGAGGATGGGTTCGGCCAGCGTACGGACGTTCTGATTGTCTCCGATACCTACGCCGGGCTCACCGATGTTGCCGGTGCCGTGGAGGTCGAGATCCTCGCAATGGATTCGACCGCCGAGGATCTCGACGACGGCACCGGCATTCAATCGCCCCACGAGCTACAGTTCTCGATTATCGGCTCGGCTGTCCTTACCGATGACGACCAGGCGGCGTATGACTTCGTCTTGGCGGCGCGGGATGTCGGCACGAAACGATTCATTGCCCGGCTCATCAATCCTCAGAGTCCTGTTGTAGCCTCTGACTTCGCTTTTCGTGGGGTGGTCGCGGCGGGTATGTCGGCAACCGATCTGAAGTGGTCCGGCGGCGAATACTCCACGGCTATACAGCCGTTGCGGGAATGGTCATGTACGGCAACGAGCTTCGACGCGGCTGCCGTGCTCGATAAGGATGTCAAGGAGCTTGCCGATACGATCGTATCCGATACGGCATGGATCGCGGCCAATGTACAGGATCGGCTGGCCTACTTCTATCGTCCGGCTGGAGTCGATGCGTTCGGACATCGAGAGGTTCGTTTCGCGAAGCTCGTTGGTCTTGACGTTCTGCTTCAGAAGCTCCTTGATGCGGCGTCCGCCGGGTCCGGAGTCACGTTCACGTTCGTTCCGACGTTCACGGACTTCATCGGGTTTCCGGCACACTATCAGCCGTATACGGCGTCCGACGGGCGGAAGCTCCGGTATTGCCTCGTTCCCCGTGAGAACTATTCGCAGCCGCCGATCCCGTACAAGACGTATCCCATTGCCTATTTCCTCCAGGCCGGAGGAAACCAGTGGGGCTCAATCTTCGTGTCGTGGCGGCTTCTGACTCCTACACAGGCGGAAGAGCGGTTCTCGTGGCTTCGGTATAAGAGCGTCGCCGAGTTGCTGTATAACCTTGCCTGGGGCCTCGGCATGTTCGTTGACTTCACGTACACGACGCCGACCACGATCGAAGTACGGCTGAAGCGACGCGGGGAGATCGTTTCCCAAGAAGTGTTCCTCCGCGATATGACGGAGGCGAAGCTCGACATCGCTCCCATCCCTCCGGCCGAACGTCGTTCGATCGTCGGCAACGCGATGGAGCTATGCCGAGAGGGAGCATATCAGTACGTGTTCGACGGCGGCACCGTTCAGAATTGGGACAACGCGCGACCGCTTGAGAACGGCGATATGCTCCCCCTGACGATCTCGCCGACGTGGTGTCTCCTGCAGAATCGTGGAGGCGACGCAAAGTTCAACTTCGACGACGAGGGGGTTCCGTGCCTCCTTCCGCATAACGCCGTCTTCTATGAGTCGCCGGGGTCGCGTGCGTATCTGGCCGATTCCGCGAACGGCTCCGACCACTGGCAGGAGTACAACCGGGAGGGCCTTCATACTGCGATCTACATCAAGGCGCAAGGCCGCCCCGACAGTGAAGGAGAGGTCGGCGTCGAGGACCTGGATGTATGGTTGCCGATCGTATCGGTATGGGCCGGACCGCTGGACGCGCCGCAACGATTCGAGACCTTGGCGTCCTATGTCTCGCACATCTCGGCATGGGACGACGCGGAGTACGAACAGACCTATGAAATCACCGTTCCAGGGGTCTGCTGCTTTCGCACGGCGATCGATGGAGAGGACGACTGGCGGAACCTTCAGCTCGGATGCTTCTTCACCCTTGACGGACTGCGTTATGTCGTGGTAAGCATCGAACGGAAGCTCCTTGAGACACGGATACGGGTACACCGCGCAAGCCGGTTCAGCGACTTCGTGGTGCCGACCGGAGTCAACGAGCCGGAGGAGCCGGTGTCACGGGCGGAACCTCTCGTTGGTGAACAGAGCCGAGTTCGTCGAACGATGCATATCCAGGCGCAGCCCGTCGGCGAAGAGATACCCCTGTTCTCGGCGGTCGTGAAGTCGAACGAGCTTCTATATGTCGCCAAGGCCGAGGAGCGTCACTATGACCAGGTGATCGGGCTCGCGATCACCGGAAGTAATATCGCGCTCGGTGTGGATCATGTCGAAGTCCAGACGAGCGGGCGAATCACGGTCGGCTCCCTCATCACAGGAGCACAAGCCGGGGACCGAATCTTTCTTCGTAGCGGAACGCCGAATCTGTCGAAGACACCACTGACCGGCAAGAACGGATCGGAGAACTATTACCTGGAACTCGGCTTGATGGAATCGCCAACGGTGTTCCTCCTCAAGAAGTCGAAAAGCAGGATCTACGAGTAATGGCGCTCTGGCTACGCTACAAGGAAGGGGGCGATCTCTACTCACGCCGGTTCGATGAACTTGAACTGTTCCAACGGGGTGAGGTCGCCCGCGAAGAAGTAGAGAGCGGCCGGGGGACATTGATCGAGCATCGATTGTGGCGGCGGAAACAGTATTACGTGACGATCGGCGCGGATGTCCTGTCCGATCTGGCAGCATACGAAGGGATGACCAACCTGGAGTTCATGGACAACTTCTGGGAAGGCTCGGTCCGCTATCTCAGCCTTTCGACATCCGGCACCGTTCCACCCGACGGTGAGTTTGTCGCCGTCGTCTGCGGCTCGGGAGTCGCACCGAAAGAGTTCATCGAGAATCACCACGGGTTGCCGTCCTACACGTTGACCCTCCGGCAGAAGTACGCCACCCCATGACCTACGACATCGCCGACATCAGCTCACACGTTCGCGTCATGCCGATGCGAGCGGTTGCGGTTCGGGATTCATCGCTCGATCTTGACGTTGCCTTCGATCATGTGGAAGAGGAATCGTCATGGTCGCTGGAGCCGATCGAACAGCCGAACTCTCGGGGCGGCGATTCGATCGTCGCATTCCGGGTTCTCATTGAAGCCTACGTGATGTATAACCGATTCGAGGATATGCGTCCGGATCTTGAAGCGATGACCTACAACCGTCCGCAGGATATCGACCTGGATCTGGATGCGCTCGACGGCCAGGTCGCCGGGGCATACATAGCCGTCCGTCTCGATGGATCGTCAAACATCGCAGTACGTGATTGGCATCTCAGTTGGCGGATAGCATCGGTTCAGTTTCGTCCTCGGCTCAGCATTCGAGTCAAGGGTATAGCGAGCCGCGATATCATCAAGCTTACAGGAGCGAGTTCGTTGTTCAAGCAGATCAGCGGATTCTGATTCACTATCACCACCATACTATGGCAGAGATTATCGAGATGGAGGCGGGGTTCCGCCGGGAGTTCGTCACCGCAGGCGGCGACGTTTATGTCTACGACTACGACCTCCTGAACTTCGAACGGGTCATGAACGCACAGTCGGTGTTCAACCACGCACAGGAACAGATCATGAATCCCCCGAAACGCTTCGTGGACCTGAAGATGTCCGGAGGGATGGATTGGCCCGCGCGGGCGTTCTCTCACTTGCTCATGAAGAGGCTTTCCGATGGATCGTATGAGAAGTACGACATATCGAAAACGGATAAGGTCGAGCAGGTCATCAAGGAGCTTCCTCCGCGCTACTTCAAGACGTTGATGACGGAGTGCAAAGACGATTTTTTCGACAAGGCGGATATGCTGGACGCCGGATCACTGAAGCAATTCAAGGCTGCTTTCGCGATGATCAGCGAACTGTTGTCCTTGGACCCGGAGGTCATGGCGCGGCTTCACGGAAAGAACTCCTCGCAGAACTCCAGCGAATCGACCACCTCCACCGTCCCGACGAACCACGACGACGACTCCGAGAATCTCGAGACAGCGCCCTCTATTGGTTGATTGCCGACTGGCAGCCGCAACACGTCCAGTTCGCGCGGGAGATGTGGGTATGGGACGCCGTGACCGCCATAGAAGTACAGTGTAGACGTATCGCAGCACAACGTAAGTAGGAATTCACCGCCACGTGTCCGCCGGATTCAGCATAGCAATAAAGTTCGGTCCTGAACTCGACGCCGGGAAGCTCAACGGCATGGTTCGGGGCCTCCGGGGACAACTACGCTCCTTATTGAACGGGGTGCGGGTGATTGATCCCAAGGGCTTCGTTGAAGGGTTCCGCCAGGCCGAAGGACTCGCCGCGAAGTTCAAAGGAGCGATGAAGGGACTGCTGGGGGGGAACAAGATCGTGGTCGATGGACAGGAAGCCAACGGTGTGCTTCGTGGCCTTACCCAGACGGCTCGACGTGCCCGTGATGCGCTCAGCGATGTAGACGGAGAAGGGAACAGGATCGGCGGGACGTTCGGGAAGCTCAGCGGCCTAGTGAAGGGGGCCGGGCTTGCCGCTCTTGCTGCCGGTGCCCTTCACCTGGGCGGGGCGATGGTGAAAGGGAACGCGGAGATGGAGGTGTATGAGCGACAGCTTACGACCCTTCTGGGCTCCGCTGCTCAAGCCAAGACGCGCCTTGCCGAACTCGCACGATTCGGGGCCGAAACTCCCTTCGAACTGCCGGAACTGATAAAGGCCGAGAAGGTCCTTATCGGATTCGGATTACAGGGGGAACGGGCGCTCAAGCTCACGGGGAAGTCCGGCGCGGAGCTTCGAACGGTCATCGGTGATATCGCGGCAGGCGTCGGAGTCGGCTTCGACGAATTGGCCGTGACGTTCGGAAAATTCTCGGCCGGAGCGACGGGTGAAGCGCTGAGTCGCTTGCAGGAGCTGGGGATTGTCACCAAGGAACAGCTTGCCCAGGTCGGCATCGAGTTCGACAAGGCCGGTTCCCTGGTGTCGCCGATCGACAAGGCGATGACCGCTGCGATCCAGATTGCCGAGAAGAAATTCGGCGGCGGGATGAAGGGGTTGTCGGAAACCTTCGAAGGTCAGTTATCGACCTTGAAGGATTCGGCGGCGGCAATCTTGAGGGATCTGGGTGCCCCTCTCTTCGCATCGATGAAGGGGGCGCTCGGCCAGATCAATGGGATTCTCGCCTCACCGGAGTTCACGGCCGCGATCGGAAAAGTCGGTGAGGCGATCGTTCCGATTGCGGAGATCATCACCAACACCCTTGCGACCCTTGCCCCGGCGATTACATCGCTGTTGGTGCCGATCGCGGCAACGGTGAAGATCCTTCTCGGACCGATCGCGGACACCGTGGGAGGGTTGGCAACATCTCTGGGGGGAGCGCTCCAGGCGCTTGCCGGTCCGTTGGGCCTGTTGCTGACGACGTTGGCAACGCAGATCGTCGCGATCGTGACGCCGATTCTCTCGGCGCTGCTTCCGGCAATCGATGCGATCCTCGGCGCACTTTCGCCGGTGTTGGGGGCGGTCGCAAACCTGCTTGCGATCATTGTTCCACTGGTCGTCGCGTTCAATCCGCTCACGGCCATACTGTCGATCGCCGCTCAACTTCTCAGTGGGATCGTTCAGGCGATTGCCCCTCTTATCGAAGGGTTCGCACGAATGGCGCAGCAGCTCCTCGGGGAGCTTCAACCGGCATTCGCGGCGATCAGTGAGGTCGTGCAAATCTTCGCCGGGTTGTTGGCTGAGGGGCTGGGCTTTGCGATCAAGACCGTGATCGACATCGGGTTCGCCTTGCTGTCGGCGATCGGGCAACTGATAGCGGCGTTCATCGGGGCGAAGAACGGCGGGGATGCGTTCCAGAAGATTCTGGGCTTCGTACGAAAGGCGGTCGAGTTCGTCCGTGACGGCGTGCTCTCCTTGAAAGCGGCATTGATGGGGATCAAGTCCGCATTCGAGGTGGTGAAGCAAGTGATCGGTCAGTTCGTTGACGCCGTATCGAATTTCGATATAGCTGGTGCGATCAAGGCATTTGCCGGATTCGGTGAGAAGGTATCGGCAGCGTATCGGAAGGGCATGGAATCCGTTGCCCAGACGAGCGAGGCGACAGTACAGGCAGTTGAACAGGGAACGGCCGAGGTTGCAACGAAGACCGAAGAGACGGTCCGTAAGAGCGCCGATGTCGGCAAGAAAGCAGCGAAGACGGTCGAGACCGCTTGGCAGGCGGCAAGTAAGGCATTCACCGACTACAAGAAACAATCACAATCCGATAATGATGTAATCCAGCGGAGCCGGGAGCTACTGCGTATCCAGGAGCGTCGTGAGAAGTCGGCGCTCGATGAAGTCCTTGCTGAGCGTGATAAGCTCAACCTTGCCCAGAAGCAGTTCGACCGGCTCCGGGAACTGTTGAAGCTCGCACCGGATGCGAACGGCGGCTTCACAATCGGCATCGCGCTGAAGAACAAGGATGAGGCGGCCGCCGCCGAACAGTTGATCCGTGAGACGATCGCAACGCTGGAGGAACAGCGGAACAAGTTCACGGAGATCAGGTTCAAGCTCCTTCCCGAACTATCGGAAAAGGAGATAGCGGATCTTCAACGTGAACGACTGAATCTGGAGATCACCCTCGGTATCCGGAATCCCCGTGATCTCGACGTCGCTCTCGAGGACGATCTTGTACGGTTGAAGCGACAGTATGAAGAGTTCACCGATGCGCGAACGAAGCTTCTCGAGACGGCACGGACGGAAGGGATTCTATCGGAGGAGGAGTATCAAGCCCAACTGAAGACGGTTCAGGCCGGAGGGCTCCGGGAACAGTATGAACTACAGAAGCAGATTCTGCAGAAGCAGGTCGAACTCCGGGATCGACAGGCGGACCGCGAGACGAAGATTCTTGAAGCGAAGCATAAGCGGGAACAGGAACTGGCGGAGCGGTCGGCACGCATCCAACAGCGGATCGTGGAGACGGTATTCAAGGTCGCGGAGAAGGTCGCACACAAGGCGATCGATCAACAGAGCGCCCTGGAGAACCGGAAGCTTGAAGCACGGCAGCGCCAAGGGCTCATCAGCGAGGAACGAGCGGCTGTAGAGAAGGAACGGATCGAAGTGGAGTCGGCGGCACGGCGTGAAGCGCTCGACGCACGGCTCCGGGGCGAACGGTTGGAGGCGGAACGGCAAGCGGCACTCGAGAAGCTCAAGCTCGACCGGGAACAGCTTCGGGAGAAGGAACAACAGGCGCGAAGCTCCGGCCGGATCGACGAAGCGAACGGGTTGCTGGACGAGATCGATGAGCTTACATCGGAGATCGAGAAGAAGAGTTCCGTTCTCTCCGGCATCGGTGAGGAGTTGCAGGGGAATCTCACCGAGGTATTCAGCAACCTGTTCCAGGGGGACGCCGAGGCGATCAAGAACCCGTTCCGGCAAGGTCTTCAGATCCTCGTAGGGGCGTTGAAGCGGATCGCATCGGCGAAGGTCACCGAGGTTCTTCTGGGCTCAATATCGGGCCTAGCAGGAATCCCCGGACTCCTGGCGGCGATCGGGGCCAAGCCGATCATCGAGGGGGTCATGAACTCGATCCTGGCTCCCGTGTTCAACAGCCTGTTGTCATTCTCGTCAGGCGGCCGGATCGATCAGCCGACGCTGGCAATCGTCGGCGACGCGGCACAGCTCGGGGGGAGGAACAGAGAATGGATTTTCACCGACCAACAACTACGATCAATCATGATGGAAGCGGCCGTCGCTGGGCAAGCCGTCGTCGTTCGGGAACTCCGATCGATGCGCGAGGACATCAACGAGTTCAACGGCCGGATTCATATCGTAGAACGTGATGTCGGAGAGGCATCGAACCGATACGCCGCACGGAAGAGACGGCGATCGACACAACGACGATAAGTACACCACCATATACCGACAATGATAGACAACTTCGAGATTGACGTTCTCAAATGGCTGACGGGACAGGTCAACGGCCTCGGCACGGCTCACACGCCGTGGATACTCATGTTCACGACACCCCCAGGTGAAGACGGGACCGGCGGCGTAGAGGTCGCTGTATCGGGATATGCGCGCCAGAACAGTTCCGGGAAATGGAGTGTGCCCGCCGGATCACCAACCACCGTAACGACAAACGCGGAGATCGACTTCGGAACCTTCAACGGTGACACTCCTGGCTATATCAAGGCCCTCGGAATTATCAGTGCCTCAACCGGAGGAACCTTGCGGCAGGTCATACGATTGCAGGGGCCGCGCAAAGGGTTTACGGCATCGGCGACCACCGATACGTTCACGGTCGCGGCTCATGGCTTTACCGATGGAACGCGGGTCGTGTTCGAAATCGCTCCTGGGTTCACCGTTCCGGGAGGGATCACCGCCGGTACGACCTATTATCTCCGGGACACTTCGACGAACGCATTCAAGGTGGCGGCAACGTTGGGAGGAGCAGCGATCGACCTTTCCTCGGATGGATACGGATACGTGATGCAGGACAAGAGTAAGCCGGTGTTCGCGGGCGACCCGGTCAAGATTCCCGCCGGAGAACTCTCAATCTCGTTGGACTGATATGGCATATCCGGAATATCACGATAGGATCAAGGAAACGACCACGACCACGGGAACAGGCTCGTATCTGTTGTCCGGGGTCGTGGCGGGATTCCTCCCGTTCTCCGATCGGTACGCATCCGGCACCGGGCTGGAATACCTCGTGTACGAAGGAAGTACATGGGAGATCGGATTCGGCACCTTCACACCGGGCTCCCCGGCGACCATATCACGCGATACGATCATTGCCAGTTCAAACAGCGGATCGCCGGTGAATTGGGGCACCGGCACCCGAACGATAGTTGCCACGGTCTCGGGGCGTTCGTTGAACAGGCTCCGGATTCCGATCCGGTCCGGGCGGCAGTCAGGGAAGGTCTATCCGTGGCCGGGTGGGGATCTGACAACGAAGAGTTTGAACCCCAGCGGAGCCTACTTTTCCAAGGTGCCGATCGAGACGCGGCGAACCTTTACCGAGATTGCCGTTCACGTCGTCTCTCCGATGTCGTCGGGGAAACGGCTATGGCTGGCGGCCTGTTCCGTCGGCAACAACGGATTGCCGGATACCGTCCTCGTTGACGGTATGGTCACGGCCGACGTGACCGGAAAGCGTTCCATCACGTTCTCGAAAACGATCGATCCGCAATGGCTGGCCCTTGTGGTCGGGGCCGAAGAGACATGCGTGATCCAGGCGATTGCATGTCCGTCGATGACCTCGGTCTGGGGTATGGACGACTTCACAGTTCAGCAGCGCTCGCTCTATTACTATGAATTCCTGTGGAACAGCAAGCCGACACAGTTCCCGGAGGCGAATCTGTACCGGGAGACATCACCGCAACCCTTGATAAACATATCGTTCTAATATGGATTTCCCGTTGAATCCGCTCCAGTCCGTCGATCCCTTGGAAACGGCGCGCAAGCAGCGAACACTCTATATCCTGGATCGAATGTACTACGGAGCAATCGACGACCTTCACAGTGAAGGGCTTGTCGGCCCGGTCGCCGAGCGCATCGCAAACACGATGGTCCTGGAGACGCTTCCCGGCGACATCCGCGCACGACTGGAAGTAAAGACCGGGCTCCGGCGGAGCCGTGCCGTTGAACTGTTCGACCTTCTGGACGCTGCCGGGTCGTGCGATGACGTGGAAAGAGTTCCGATAGAATAACGATCTAGTTGCGATATGTTAGGACATGGCGGAGTTTCCGAGTACGGGCTGAATGACTATCCGGTCAATGAGAGGGCGGCGGTCACGTTGTCGGCCGAGGCGTACCAGGCATCGAGCGGCTATATCTCCGCCGTCGTCCTACGAGTGACCACGGGAGAGCATCGGATAACAGCGGGGTATTCCTGTCATGTCGGTGTATGGCCGCTCATAGTGGGAAGGGGATGGACGGGAACCAACAGTACAGCCCAGGCAAGCGCCGTGCGCCGGTTCTCTGCATCATGGTTGGGAATCATGACCGTTGAAGGAGGGGCAAGGGTTCCTCGTGCTCTTCCCACGAGCGGATACGATACGGGCGTGTCCATGACCGAACTCGGTACTGCACCGCTCTTTGGGGGAAGCTCCTCCACCAAAGGCGATGCTGTCGGCCAAGCTCAGGCGGCAATGATCGTTGTCGGAGGATTAAACGGCGTTGTACGTTCTTCGGGGGTGATATGGCTCGAGAGGGACATCAACGGCAAGGCCGGGTCGATAGAGCTATGGACGGCGCTCCTGGAGATGAGGCGAGACATAGGAGGAAGCACTAGATCGATGATTGGGACCCGTGGGGGTATGCAGCTCATCCCCCAGATCGTCGGGCGGAGTATCGCTTACAGGGGAGTGACCGGGACGCTATCGTTCCTTCACTATCTCGCCGGAGACGAGGCGGTCGGAACAATCGGCATGGGAAGGGCCAGTGTTGTTCGCAACGCTGCCGGTGACACAGTGATTCACCCGATAGGGACCGGCAACGTGCAATCCGGCTGTATCGTAACGGGTGGGGCAATGACCGTCTTGGAAGCGATAGCCGCAACAATGATCGTTCGTTCCCCAAGCGGCGTCGAATACAGCCTCTCCGACGAAAGCGGAACGGTCCTTATCATCGTACCGATCAACATCTCATCCGGACGGCTTGTACGGGTCGATTCCGAAGTACGGCACAACTATGTTTATGATGAGCAGAGGACAATAGCCGTTCAAGCCGACTCACGGCGGGTAGAAGCCTTCATATAGTCTCGACGGTCATGCATAACCACTAGAACAAGAAAACGCATGATACATGAACAGAAGTACGGGATAGCGCCCGGCGATATCGACGACTTCCCGTTTGACTTCTCAAAACCTCTTATGGCACGAGGTAACCTTACGCTTACGGATGTTGAATTCTTCGTATCACCCGAAGGACCGCAGATAGAGTCGAGCAACTACACGGCAACGGCTGCCGTTGTTCGACTGTCAGGATTCGTTCAGGGGCTAACCTACCGGATAACGTGTAGGGGGATAGCTGGAACTTTGGTGCTCAATAGAAGCACTACTGTCAAGTGTATCCCGCGTTGAGCATGAAGTAAGTGACGATATAACTATCTTTACCCTTATAGTTATGTTCTCAGTATGAAGAACCTCAAGAACATCCATCTTTCTCCCACGGAACAAATCGCTATTGTGACTGCGATCGCATTCACGTGTAGTGCTGCCTACGTTTACGGTGCATCAACTGTAATCGGAGTGAATCTTCTCCAGTATCTGTCTCTTACGGATTATCCACTTATCGCCGCTAGCAAGTTCGCCCCAGGTTTCATTGCTCTCCTACCTTATATGCTATCCCTTCTATTCTACGATAGAATCCGAAAAGCCTACAGAGATGACCTCCGGGCTGAGCGGTCAAGAGGTTCATTACGGCGCGAGTGGCTGCCGCCATTGTTGTTTGCGTTTCGGCTTATCGCTATGCTCATCCTTGTAGGTGTAGCTGCAACGTACCTTCCCACTGCATTCGGGGGACCAGAACCTGGAATAACGATCCGGTCAATCATTCATCTTGCTGTCTCTGTTGGGTGGTTTTTCGGCGTTCGTTGGCTCTTCGGCCGTAGCGTTACTGATGAGAAAGGAAATGTTCATACTATCATCGCGTTCATTACGCTTGGCCCACTCTTTTTATTCACTTTCTTTGTATCTGGATACAAACATGGTGAAAGGTCGGTCGCTGGCAATGTTCCCTCAGTAGTTATCCACCATGATAATGACACCCTGTTCGGCCGACTCCTCTTCACGCTCGCTAACGGCGTAATCCTGATGAGGGACTCTTCCAAAGGGGTAACGTACGTTCCAACAGATTATATTGACTATATGAGAGAGTATAGAGCAACCGACAAAAGAGATTCAGTTGCGAAGTGAGAGGGGTATTGCATTAGTTCGATTAATGCACTATATTGTTCCCGTTAGAAATACGTATCGCTTCACGGCAGGTCACCCGACGACTGCCTTGGGCTCTTGCCCTCCGTCGAAGTCGCTTGCAACTCCAATACCGTCGATCGGCGAGAGTAGGGAGCGATACATTGATCTTCCCCCTGATCAAAAAAGATCCTTGAATATGGCAACATACGACGTATATTCGACGGCAGAGCCGCTACCCTTTACGGGTACGATCCGAGACTTTACAACGATCGAGACGATCTACAAGAGAACAATCAGAACGGTAGTCCTGCGGATTAAGCGGGATATCGTTGCTGAAGGTGAAGAGCTGATGAATGTGGTCGATACGCCCGGCGAAGCTTACGAGATTCTAAAGGCGATCTTTCAAACTCTTGATGACGACCAGGAACACTTCGTTCTACTGGTCCTGAACGTCGCGAACGACGTGACCGGATTCAAGTTGATCTCCTCCGGGGCGCAGGATTCTACCGTAGCTGACTCAAAGATAGTCTTTCGGAATGCCTTGTTTCTGGGAGCACGGAGTATCATCGTCGCTCACAATCATCCCTCCGGCAACCCTCGACCTTCCTCCCATGATATTAGTACGACTCGACAGCTTGTCCTTGGTGGACAATTGATTGACATACCCGTTCTGGATCACCTTATCTTGGTAGGTGGTAGCTTCATCTCCATACGCAAGATTCGCCCGGATTGCTTCGAGTAGAGCAGGTAGTTTGCTCGGATAGAGCTTCAGAGGATGTCTTCGTATCGGGCTGAGGTAGGCAAAGGGGGCTCTCCTTCTTGCATTACGTCGGTTAATTGTATATTCTGGAATGGCACGTGAGTATACTACCGAAGACATCCTGAGCGAACTGCAGGTCACCGACCCCGCGAAGCGGAAGGTCGTGCAGGTTCGTTTAGCGCAATTGCGCTTAGGGCATAAGACGCGCACCACAACGCACGCTCCCCAATTGGAAGAAGGACGGCATTGGAGGAAGGTTGCTCGTTCTGTCGTGTTCACAGAGGAGGGGAAGAACGAGGCCATCAGGCTTCTGGAAAATCATATCGACACCAGATAAAATTTTACCTTCAGACATAATTATCTGACCTACGCCCATTGCATTAACTGAGTTAATGCAGTAAGTTTGTTCTGTAGTTAATCAACAACGACAACAGAACAACGGCACAATGAATACGAATTTCTTCGACGGCGTATCCTCTATTGATGAATTGAAGGCTCGGTATCGTGATCTGGCGAAGCAGTATCACCCGGACAGGCAAGGCGGCGACACGGCCATAATGCAGGCCGTCAACGCGCAATATGAGGCGCTTCTGGATCGATTCTTGCGGCAGGGTGGCAGGACCGAACAGACAATCTCTGATGAGAAGGAGATGGACGCGGAGATGAGGGCGAAGGTGGATCTGGTTATCAATCTCGAGGGCGTGTCGGTGGAGATCATGGGAAGATGGGTCTGGGTGTGCGGTAACACATTCGTTCATCGGGGGGCAATCAAGGAAGCTGGCTTCTTCTTCGCCTCCAAGAAGAAGTGCTGGTTCTGGCGTCCGGAAGACTGCAAGTCGAAGAGCCGCCGAGAGCTTTCGCTTGATGAGATTCGGGAGATGCACGGCTCGAAAGTGATGAACAGTGAGCGGGATAGGGAGCGGTTATTAGGTCGATAGGTTGTAGATTCGGTTCCGGGGCGCGACGTGATACGCGCGTGTAATCCTTTATAAAAAAGGTGAGGAAGCCATGCAAGATAACAAGCAGTTGTTCTGGAAGCCCATGCTCTGGGCTTTTACGGCTGTGGGTTCGATTTTTATCTTCGGGATTACTGTTATGGCCCTTTACGATCCAAAGGATTGGAAATCTTGGAGTGAGCTAGGAAGCGCATTTGGAGCCCTAAACACTCTCTTTACAGCATTGGCGTTCGCGGCTGTTGTTGTTTCCCTCTACTATCAACGCCATGAAATTCAGCAAACGCTAAATGAGGTTGATGAAGCAAGAAAGGGTCAGGCAGATGCTCTAGAGGCTCAGATGAAAGCTGTGCAAGCGATAAAGGAGCAGACCCGATCTTTTTACCGACCTTATATTATTGCACGGATTGATTTGGAGAAGGGAGGTGAACGAACGCTTATCATCAGCAATGTCGGTCGTACCGTTGCAAAGAATCTTCACTTGTGGACCGATCATGATTTTGTTTACCCAGGTGGATTCCAATGGGAGTCCCAAGGGGACGAAGGGAAACTAGCGCGGGCATATGCGTTCAATAATGTAATCCCTACATTCGGACCAGGTGAAAGATTGTATTTCCTGATTGCTACAGGAAATGCGATTGCGCAACATGATCCAAAGTACGAAAGACATCCTCAAGTGTTTCATGTAAAAGCTACTTATGAGCTTGATGGTATCGAAGAACCAGTATCGGAGATGATGATTGTTGATATGCGCCGTTTCCATCAAAGCTTTGTGTATGAGGAACGATCTGATAAGGCGTTGGATAATATATTTGAGGAACTTCAGAAGGTTAACGAAAACCTTGAACGACTTTGTGGTTTGAAAAACACCAAGAATGACAGATAATAGGAGAAGAGTATGTCAAACATAAGCGGCATCCCCAAAGCCTTCCTTTCCTACGCATCCGAGGATAGAGAACTGTTTGCCCAGCCTATGGCCGAGGCTCTTATGGAGCGTGGTGTTCAGGTATGGTATGATGCTTGGGAGATACAACCCGGCGATAGCTTGACCAGTAAATTGTTTGAGGATGGGTTAGCAAAGGCAGACGCTCTTGTTGTACTGTTATCCCCAAAGAGTGTCAATAAGAAGTGGGTACGAGAGGAGTTGAATGTGGGAAATATACGCCGTATCCAAGAGAACATGAAGATAATACCTATTGTAATAGGAGAATGTGCAATTCCAACGGCTCTCATTGATGTAGTTCGAATTACGATGAGCCATCTTGATACTGCAGATTCAGTTGCTGCAAGAGTTGCGGATGCACTCTATAGCCGGGACACTAGGCCACCCCTGGGTAAACCCCCTTCCTATGTTACAAATACCGTAAGGTCACCTACCACTGCTCTTGATAGGGTAGATGTGAATGTGTTATGTGCAATAGGTAAGAGTGCAGATGAAGATGAGAACGATAGTGTCATGATCGACAGAGTCTCCGAATCAATTGCTGTGCTCGGTATCTCCTCAGGCCAAATGTTCGAGTCGATTGACATCCTTGAAGAACTTTACTGCGTGAACGTAGTTCGAGGTCAGGATGGAAGTGCGGTTGAGGTGAAACTACGACCGAAAGGACGTACCTGGTATGAACAAGCGGTCAGCAAGGATTCAAGTCGAATGCGTAAAGCTGTTGCGGCGGCAATTGTCGCAGGCGAGCAATTCTCCGAATCAATAGCGCAATCAATAGGGGCCTCTGCTTACGAGGTTCGTACGATAATGACGGATTTTTGTAACAATGGGTTGCTAGAGCTGAGTTTCGACCAAGGAGGAGGGGCCTATGTCAAGCGCTTTTCTCCCAGATTGCGTCGTTTGAACTAACAGGTCAACAGGGCTATCGGCCCGTCCGAGCGTTCTCCGCTCCAGACGGGCCGATGTAGCGTCTACCACTCGTTGTCAGAGCCTAGTTCCCTTGTTTAACACCAGTTTGACACCAAGTTGAGGCAGTATGGGGAATCTGGGGAAATTTGCCGAATTTGGCCCTCCTTGCCAGAAAACAGCGGTCCCAACGGAATCACAGCAGGCCGCGATCCTTGTAAGGGGTCGCGGTTTTTTGTTCTCCGGTAGCCTCCCTACGTTTCATCTCCATCACATTGCGCCAGGAAGATCTTGGTATGCTCCAATCGCGATGACGGTTGTATCTTTGCGCAGGTTAGCGAACCGACCCAAGCCTTCACACGGCCCTTACAGTAAGTAGGGGCGTATTATTCGTTCACAATCAATTGTTAAGGTGTTCTCATGAAGTTTGGAGGAAGATCTCTATTGCTGGTGTTCGGCTGTTTCCTCTCTCTGTCGATGTTCGGGTGCAGCGAAGACCAACCGTCCCAGACGCCGTCGACCGGCAGGATCGTCGGAAGAATAACGGATGCCGCCACCGGACAACCGATCCTTAATGTGAGTGTTGTCACGCTTCCTCCAACACAGGCAGTTGTGACCGATAACACAGGTGCTTTCACTCTCAATGATGTTATTCCGGGAACCTATGTCGTTTCCGTTAATAAGCTCGGATATAACAGCCAGACGGTCAGCGTGACAGTAGCTGGGGGTAAGTCGACGATAGCTGATATTCAGCTCACTACCGGTGCGATAAATCAGCCGCCTACATTGCCGGAAGGTCCTGATCCTTCCGATGGAGCAACCGATCAGCCGACTTCGCTTATGCTATCGTGGAGCGCCTCCGAGCCGGATGGTGATGGGTTGAACTACGACGTGTTCTTCGGTACGACGAATCCGCCGTCTACGATGGTGGCTGAGGGTATTTCATCGTCGAGTCTGGTGCGTAGCGGTCTGAGTAATGAGACGGAATATTATTGGCAGGTGGTTGCGAAAGATTCGAAGGGCGCAATGACATCAGGACCCGTGTGGCGATTTACTACCATAGTCAAACAACAGACCAATATCAACGCAGGACTCGTAGCGTTCTATCCGTTCAACGGAACCGCCGATGATGCGAGTGGACATAGGCACGATGGACTGGTTCAGGACGGGGTAACCCCTACGTCGGATCGTCGAGGAAATCCTAACAGCGCTTTCCGCTTCAACGGTACTCCGTCCGGATATATCTCGGTACCTCATTCGGACAAATTGAATTTCCCCAACGGGAGCAGATTCACAATCGCTGCATGGGTAAAATTCTCTTCCACGCTGACTCAGTTTACCGGTATTCTCGCGAAAGGAAAGCCTAACGGTGGAAATGTCGGATATCAGCTGTTTGTTGTAAACGGCAGTCGAGCCGGTTTCGATGTAACGAGCACCGGTGGTACATTCCGGACACTTGAAGGTGCAAAATCGCTTAATGATGGACAATGGCATTTCATCGTCTGCACCGCTTCCACCACGAACGGAGAGACGGCTGTGTATATTGACGGTGTGCTCGACCGTTCCGGTCTTTACGGACCGTTGAACTGCGCAATCGACAACGATCGTCCGCTGTTTATCGGCAAGGAGCGTAACTCGACACTCTTTTTCAACGGGTCGATAGACGACGTCCGCATCTATAATAGAATCATCACATCTGAAGAAATGCAGTTGTTGTATACTGAATGATGCTGCTGATGATGAAGTAATGAGCGTTCCGGATATGATTTCATGCGCGGCAGTGATATCTGGTCATGTCCGGGACGTTCGCCGTTACCCGTCCCGCAATAAATCGGGCTGGGAGGCACGGCAGCGGCACAGGCCGGAGGCCACCAGGACGTTGAATGTTCCTCAGTCGAATGCTACAGGCTATCATGTTAAGCTGCGATAGAACGCAACGTTGCTCACGCCCCTGGGGGATACAGCGTGCGGTTCAGTGAACGGGCTGGAGAGTGAGATCGATCTGCTCATCCTGGCAATCGCGACTCCGGACAATGCTGGGGAACGACACGATGACCACGTTGCGTCTGGAGGAGTCCGGGTTCGAACAGAGGCCCGGTGGACGGTGCGCGCAACTGACCCAGCCTTTATCTCGTCGGCATGGTGGGGTGGCGATGCGCGTGCTGACGCTCATGGACGGCAGCCTTCCTCCGGCGCGGCGCAGCATGAGCGTCGACCTGAAAAGTCTCGCAACGGGGAACTACCGACTGGTCCTCGAAACGAGGACGATGCTGAAGAGCGCGGCGGTGGAGGTCAGAAGATGATTCCGTCGGATAAGGATATGATGTAGTGATTCCCATCCATACGATCCCGAGTCATGCTGTCACTACGGACGCTCGCCAAGATTCTGCAGTTCCTCTCCAGTTGCATCATTATCGTGGAGATCGTGGGGGAGGAGCGGTTGAAGCTTGCGACTGGGAGGTCCGCAGAGAGGTTGAAGAAGCGGAGACGGCCAGACCTCAGGAACAAGATGGATTTGCGTTTATTGCGACTATGGAATCGAATAGATGGTAGTAAACCGTTGAGCATGCTCGTTGGGTTATGCGTGATCGTAGTCATGATCGTCATGTATCGCTGGTTCTATCCTGACGAAGCGAACGGATTCCTGTCGTTGATCGGGCGTATTGTAGTGGTCGTACCCTGCGGCCTCGCGACGGTAAGCCTCGTATGGATGATTGGCGAACGATTGATCATCGCCCTCTCTCTGACATTCGACGTCATATACGATGTATTGCTCCGTGCGATAGCTCAAGCTCTCGACCACGACAAGGCGAAGCGAAGATTGCTTATGCTCTCGTTCATCCTCCTCATCGCCGGCACGACGCTGGATATTATCGAAGAGTGACATAACGGCACCGCGGACGAAGCCGGCACGAGCGGGGCGGGGGCCCCGCGAGCTTGAGAAGGGAGAGGATGGCTGCCGATGGAACTTTATCCTCTCCCTTCTTTCTGAATGCGATATGGATCGGGCGTCTCTATCGTATCGTGCTACGTTGATTCACGGCACTGCATATTCCAGCGTGACGATTCCCGTTTTGTAGATCCTGTGACCGGTCAGCAGCAGCTTCTTCCGGCCGGCGGGGGAGGCGAGGAGGGGGATCCCCTCACCGAGGAGGACGGGGATGATCGAGACCTCGACGGTGTCGACCAGGCCGGCGTCCAGGAGGGTTCGGAAGAGGGTGCCGCCGCCGAAGAGCCAGATATCCTTTCCCTCCTCGGCACGTAGCGTGGTGAGATATTCTCTGATGTCGTCGGCGATGATGGTCACGCCGGGGTAGTCCTCCTGCCGGAGCGTCCGGGAGAAGACGACCGTCTTCGTGCCGGGGAAGCCCCCCTGACCTCCCATCCCGTGAAACGTCCTGCGGCCGAGCAGGAATGTATCGAACTGGGAGAAAAGACCGCCGAAGTCGATCTCCGGGTCCATGATGATCCAGTCCGCCTCCCCCTTGGGGCCGGCGATGTAGCCGTCCAGACTCGATGCCACCACGTAACGAATTCTTCGCATGTGCCGTCTCCGTGTTGTGTTGTTCTCGTAGAGAAGGGGCCGCGCCCGCCGGATCGTGCGTGTCGGCTCCCCCCTTGTGATTCCGCCGGGATTGTCGCGCTCCGATCGGGAAGACCGGCCGCTACAGTCCGAAAATAACTGCTACAAACGGACATGGTATGCAACACTTTCACGCCCTAAGTTTCCGGGCCCGACATTTTACCTACATCAAACCCCGGAGATAGAGACTATGGACAATCCCGACGACGACTACCACGATACGGAACCGGACAATACAGATCGCATTCCGATTTCCCCATCACTCGATCTCACGCTCCAGGCGGCGCAGGTGCCGCGCCGGACGACTCTGGTGGATCGACGAGTTGTCCTCTTGAGCTGCATTGCGATCTGTCTCGCGTTCGCCGCGGCGCTTGTGGCGCAACTGCTGACCGTCATCATCGCGCTGGTCACCAACCTGGCGTTCTACGGGCGCTTCGCGACGAACGAGACATCACCGGCCGACAACCATCTCGGTCTTGCCGTCATCATCGTCCCCGTCATCGGCGGACTCATTGTCGGAGTGATGGCCCGCTACGGCTCGAAAGCGATCCGCGGCCACGGCATCCCCGAAGCAATGGAGCAGGTCCTGCTCAACCAGAGCCGCATTGCACCACGACTCACCTTCCTCAAGCCTCTCTCATCGGCCGTCGCCATCGGTACGGGCGGACCGTTCGGCGCCGAAGGGCCGATCATCGCCACCGGAGGCGCGCTCGGCTCCCTGATCGGCCAGTTGATGAACACCACCGCCGATGAACGGAAGACCCTTCTGGCGGCCGGAGCCGCCGCCGGCATGTCTGCGATATTCGGCAGCCCGGTGTCGGCTGTGATTCTCGCCGTCGAACTTCTCCTCTTCGAATTCCGTCCCCGCTCGATCATCCCCGTCGCTCTGGCGAGTGTTACGGCCAGCGGCGCGCGTTATGCGATCATGGGGGCGTCGGCGGGGTTTGCCATGCCGGCCGTCTCTCAGCCGGGGGGGGAGGCGCTCGCCTTTTACGTTCTGCTGGGAGCGCTCATGGGATTGATCGCGGTCGGAGTCACCCGCCTGGTCTACGGCATCGAGGATGCGTTCGAGCGCATTCCGATCCATTGGATGTGGTGGCCCGCTCTGGGGGGGCTGGCGGTGGGAGTGGTGGGATATTTCGCGCCGACTACTCTCGGGGTAGGATATGATAATATCGATCATATCCTCTCGGGTGAGCTTGTAGGTCGGGCACTGATCTTCCTCTGTGTGATGAAGTTCCTCTCCTGGTCTATCGCATTGGGAAGCGGGACCTCCGGCGGCACGCTTGCGCCGCTCTTCACCATAGGAGGCGCGCTGGGGGCCGCGATCGGCAGCGGCGTCTCCGCTCTGCTGCCGCGTGTGGGGATCGATATACGGATAGCGGGACTGGTGGGGATGGCAGCCCTCTTCGCCGGAGCTTCGCGCGCGCTGCTCGCTTCGGTCGTGTTCGCCTTCGAGACGACGCTTCAGCCGATCGGCCTGCTCCCGCTTCTGGGGGGATGCTCGGCGGCCTACCTTGTCTCATGCCTGCTGATGGAGCACAGCATCATGACCGAAAAGATCGCGCGGCGAGGCGTTCGCGTCCCCGCCGAATATTCGGCCGACTATCTGGCACAGGTCCTTGTCGGCAATACGGCCTCCCGAGAGGTCGTGACCCTGCGTGCCGACGACACTCTGGAGAGCGTCCGCGCATGGCTGCATTCAGGAGTTCCGGAAGCGCATCACCAGGGGTATCCCGTCATGGACGAAGGGGAGCGGGTGCTGGGGGTCGTAACGCGTCGCGATCTGTTTGATTCATCCAGGAGCAGGGAGTGCCGGGTGCGTGAGGTGATCGGACGTCCTCCGGTCGTTATTCATGAAGATCATTCGCTCCGTGAGGCGGCCGATCACATGGTGCGCGAATCGGTGGGACGTCTGATCGTCGTCCCAGGCGACGATCCGCGGCGGATGACCGGCATCATCACACGGGGGGATCTCCTCTCGGCTCATGCAGACCGTCTGGGGAATACCCACGATGCCGACCGGAGTATCCGCATTCGCCGGGGTCTGCGGAGACGATTCAGCAGGGCCGCATAAACCGCGCGGGGGAGGCCCGGCAAGGCTCCGTCTCTTGCCGGGCAGGGGGGCTTATAAATCTGAATTCGGTCCAGATACAAATTTGTCGGTCGGAACGCGAGAAACCGTGATGATTTCGCGCTAGTTTTGCCTCCAGTCTGTTCAGCCGCGTCAGCTCGACCCGGAGCCGATCCCCACGTGGCCGAACATCGTGGACGCGGACCTTGCGTTCAATCACTCACGGAGGAACCATGATCAGAAAGTTAGTGTCTGCAGCGTTCCTGCTGATGACGGCGGCCGCGCCGTCCATGGCACAGGAGGAGACCGATACGACGAAGCGGTATACCTCTCCCGAGATCGTCATCACGTCGACGCGTACGTCGGAGCCTCTGGAGAAGGTTCCGATGGCCGTCAGCTATGTGCCGGCGTCGGACTTCCAGACCGGGCGGCGATACGAGCTGAAGGATGCGCTCTGGGGTGTCCCGGGCGTCTTCACGCAGGCTCGTTCGGGGCATACGGATGTTCGTATCACGATACGAGGATTCGGCGCCCGCGGCGCGGCGAACAGGTCCAACGCCGGCAACATGCGCGGAATACGTGTGCTGCTGGACGGCATCCCGGAGACGGAGCCGGACGGCCGCACCTCGCTCGACCTGGTGAACCTGGATGCAGTATCGCATCTCGAGGTGCTTAGAAGCAACTCGTCGACGCTCTACGGCAGCGCGTCGGGAGGGGTGATCAACCTTTTCACCAATCTCTCGTTCTCCGAGCCGTTCGTGGAGACCAAGAACACCGTGGGGAGCTTCAACTTCCTGCGGAACACCGTCGCCGCGGGGACGAAGATCGGATCGACCAACATGTTCCTGGCGGTGACCAACACCACGTACGGCGATACGACGCGCAAGACCTACCGCGAGCACAGCAGCGCCTCGCAGTTCCTGGTCACGATGGGAGTTCTCTCCAACCTCGACTCCACGACCCGTCTGGGGGCCTATCTCGGGGGGACGTCGAATCTCTTCCGCTTCCCCGGCCCGCTCACCCGCGAGCAGATCGACGCCGATCCGTTCCAGGCGAACAAGGGATTCGTGGATCGCGACGAACGCCGATTCAACAGACAGGGGCGGCTGGCGATGTCGCTCGATCACGGTTTCTCCGGCGGGCACGGCCTCTCGGGGAGCGTCTACTACCAGCCGAAGGTGCTGGAGCGTTCCGAGCGGAACACCTACAGGGACTTCACCCGATATGGTTTCGGCGCGCAGACCCAGTATCGCTGGACGACCGATTTCTCGAAGTCTCTCCAGAGCACCTTCATGGCAGGCTTCGACGGACAGTATCAGGACGGCGCCGTCCTCTTCTACTCGCTCGCGCCGGGGGGCGGACGCGGCAGCACGGTCCAGCAGGACAAGCAGGAGGGAGCCACGACGATGGGGGGATACGTGGAGGAGAGCGTGACGCTGGACAGCACCTGGACCATAAAGGTCGGTGGGCGATACGATCATGTGAAGTACGTCTTCCGCAACTACCTCATGGCGACACCGCCGAGTTCAGGTCCGCCGCAGCATATCGATTTCAACCGTTTCACGCCGAAGGCTGGGATCTCCTACAAGATCGCGGAGGGACATTCGGTCTACGGCAACGTCGGCGGCGGCGTGGAAGCTCCCGCGTTCAATGAGGTCGATCCCCCCTCGGACTCGCTGATCCGCGCCCGCGGCGGCGAGATCGATACGACCAACCGCGATTTCAACCCGCTGCTCGAGCCGACGACCTCCACCAGTTTCGAGGTCGGCGCGCGCGGGCTCGTCGGGTTCGACGGATTCCTTTCGTATCTCTCCTACGATGTTGCCGCATACATGATCAGTATCGGCAACGATCTGATCCCCTGGGATGGAGGGCGCTACTACTTCACGGCCGCCGAAACCAAGAGGACAGGTCTCGAGCTCGGCTTCGCGGCCGGCTCCAGCATCGGTCTGTCGCTGCAGGGGGCGCTGACGATCTCGCAGAACAAGTACGTGAAGTACGAGAACCTGCTCGGCCGTTTCGACGACAACGAGACCGCCGGGCTTCCTTCGATGGTCGCCAACGCGCGGCTCCGTTACGAGGCGCCGTTCGGAATCTTCCTGGAGGGCTCGCTGGAGCATGTGGGGGGATACTACGCCGACGATCGGAACGATGAGAAGCCCGACGGCACTCCGGACCCGTCGGTCAACTCGCTTGTCGACGCCTACTCGCTGCTGGGCCTGACCGCTGGCTGGGCGCACGACTTCGGGAGCCTGGCCGTGGATCTCTACGCCACGGTCAACAACCTGACCGATCAGAAGTACGTCAGCTCGGTCTTCATCAACGGCGAGAGCAATCAGTACTTCGAGTCGGGGATGCCCCGGAGCGTGGTGGTCGGAGTCGGACTGCGCTATCACTGATCGCCGGCGAACGGCATCGATCGATGACGCGATATGAAGGGAGGGAGGGCGAAGGCTTCTCCCTCCCTTTGTTATTGGGGAGTGTGAGGCGTTGTGCGTGGGCTTGCGGGTGAAGGGGTTCCATCCGATCTTCCCCGCTGCCCGATTCAGCGGCCATGAACGCGACTCTTTTCCGCGCCGGCTCATCCTTCTCTTCGAACGTCTCGATCCTGTCGTTATGCGATTATTTTTCCTTCTACTCGTTCTCCTCCCATGTGCGGCGGCTATCGTCCCGGCCCAGAGCCTTTCGGTCGTCGATATCGACGCCACGGGGTTTCCCGTCATGAAGGCGAAGCTCTCCGCGTTCGATGCGGCGGGCGATCCTGTTCGTCCCTCGGCGTCGGAGGTGACAGTGTCGGAAGGAGGGAGGGGGCGTAGCGTCGTCTCGATCTCATGTCCTCCGACTCCGCCGCCGCTTGCTCTTTCGTCGGTGCTGGTGGTGGATGTCTCCGGTTCGATGAAGGAGATGACGGGGGGTGTTCGCAGGATCGATCTGGCGAAGGCGGCGACCGGCGCATGGATACAGGGATTGCCGGCCGGTGCGAGCGAGTGCGCCGTGACGAGTTTCGATGAATCCAATTATCTGAACCAGGATTTCACGACCGACCGGACCCGACTTCTCAACGCGGTCTCCGCTCTTTCCCCCGGCGGCGGAACCGATTACGACGAGGGGCTGCTCCTTGCCGCTTCCGGCGGACTCAGGATATCGAGGAACGGGAAATACCGAAAGGTCATCGTCTTCCTGACTGACGGTCTTCCGGCCAGCACTCCGCAGACGAGCGCCATCATCGCGGAGGCTCAGCGCCAGAACTGCGTCATCTTCGCCGTCACCCTCTCCATGTTCTGTCCCCAGTCGTTGCGCGATATTGCTGCGGGAAGCGGGGGAGGATGGTTCGAGAACGTCTCGACGGTCTCCCAGGCCGAGGAGATATATCGCGGGATATTGAGGCAGATGCGGGGAAGCGTGCCGTGCGATATATCATGGCGAAGCGCCGTCGGGTGCGCTGGCGGCGATCAGGAGGTGACGTTCAACTGGAACGGCCGTCAGGCGAAGGGAACATATCGTATCCCGGCCTCCGGTGTCGCGAAGCTCGATATCGTCCCCCCGATCCTCAACATCCGTTCCAAGCCGACCGGAGTCCGATTCGACACGACGATCACGATCACCGCGGTCAACGCGCCGTTCAACGTGACGGGGATTACCAGCAGCGATCCCGCCTACGAGATGAACCCGAAGAGCTTCACCCTGGCGGCGGGGGAGAGCCGGGTCGTCACCGTAAGCTACACCCCGACCGACAGCAGCTATTCCTGGGCACGCTTCGATATCGCGACAGATCTCTGCCCGCGTCTCTTCTTCTCCAGCGGAAGCTATCCCGGCAGGAAGGTCACACGCCCGACGCTCAGGCTCGACTCTCCGAACGGAGGAGAGGTCTTCGTCGGCGGGAGCGACACGGTGATCACATGGAGCGGCATATCGCCGGACGATACGGTGACCCTCGAGTACAGCATCGACAACGGAGCGACGTGGAAGGAGATCACCCGCAGCGCGACCGGAGGGAGATATCCGTGGCATGTGCCGGGGACGCCGAGCACGCGCTGCCTGGTGCGGGTCACCCAGCCGGACCAGGGAGGGGGATGGGTGATTCATGGAAGAGGTCCGTACTCCGACAACGGCAACGACATGGCCCTTGACGCCGCCGGAAATATGTATATCGTGGGAGGATATCAGCAGGCGATCGATTTCGGCGGAGGCCTCGTTCTGAACGGCGCGGTGAACGAGAGCTGCGCGTTTCTCGCCAAGGTTCGTCCCGATGGAACGATCGACTGGGCCAGGCGCGTGGGGGCGGGTGGGACGATCCACACCATACAGATCGACCTCGACCCGGCCGGGGAGATCTATATCTCCGGAGCATTCTCCGGCAGCGTCTACTTCGGCACGCAGCCGGTGATCAGCCAGGGAAAGATGGATGCGTATATCGCAAGATATACGCCGGACGGTAGTGTCGATTTCGTATGGGGGGCAGGGACCCGTGACGATGATTTCATAATCTCCCTGGT
Organism: uncultured bacterium; assembly: GCA_966250335.1. Lineage (GTDB taxonomy): Bacteria > Bacteroidota > Ignavibacteria > OLB7 > OLB7 > OLB7. The sequence continues at coordinate 42,032 of CBINGZ010000032.1, forward strand.
CATCGACCATGTCGGGAACCTGTATATATCGGGGAACTACAGAGGTAGTATGGATCTGGGGGGAGTGACCATCCAGAATTTCGGTCTCACTGCCTCGTTCATCGCCCGGCTCACACCGGACGGCAGGACGGTCTGGGTCGATTCGATCAAGGGGGAAAGGCAGGGGGAGGCGCCTCAGCTTGCCGTGGACGGGTCAGGCGGACTCTACCTGACGGGAGGATTTGGGTCCGATATCACGATCGGTACATCCTCCTTCACCTCGGCCGGCAACAACGACATCTATTTCGCCAAGTACGACGTCGACGGCAGTTTCCTCTGGGCCCGGTCTGCCGGAGGGGTGGACAGTGACGTCCCCAGGGCGCTGACGGTCGATTCCTGGGGAAATATCTATGTCGGAGGTTATTTCCATCGCACTCTGTCGATCGACGACAAGTCGGTGACCAGCGCGGGGCGGTGGGATATGTTCCTCGCCAAATTCCATTCCGACGGAAGCATTGAATGGCTTAGAGGGATGGGGGGAAAAAGCACGGAAGGGGTGGGACAGATCGCTACCGACAACATCGGCAACCTCTATGTCATCGGCTATATCTCGGATACCACGGATCTCGGCGGCACGACGATAATATCGAAGGGGTCCGAGGATGTCTTCATCGCGAAATACGCGTCCGATTCCCGACTGGAATGGGTGAGACAGGTCAATGGGACCGGCCTCGATCTTGCCGGGAAGCTGGTCGTCGACGATCTCGGCAGCATCACGGTCATCGGGGCGTTCGGCGGTCAGGCGAGCTTCGGACGCCATCAGCGCATTGCGGCAGGCCAGATCGACGTCTTCGTCTGGAGGATCGGCGAGGACCTGCCGCTTCAGAGCGATACATCGGATGCCCTCTTCTCGATCGTCATCCCCGCTCCGGCGGCCGTCGACGTCGATATGGGGAAGGTTATGGTCGGCGGCGCCCGCGATTCCGTGGTCGCATCGTTCGTGCGAAACACGGGGACGCATCCCTTCAGGGTGGATAAGATCGGGATGACCGGTAGCGGAGCGTCCCTCTTCTCGATCGTCTCCGGTCACCCTCCGTTCGTCGTTCCGCCGGGGGGGGCGGTTCCGGTGGAGTTCAGGTTCGGCCCGACAGCCGTCGGGACAAGGTCGGCGCAGCTTCGGGTCATTACGCAGAACGATACGCTTCTGCAGATCATCCGGGGCGAGGGGGTTGCTCCCGCGCTTGAGGTTCTCGGCGGGGTCATCGACTTCGGACAGGTGGGGCTCGGCGGCTCCCGTGATTCGATTCGCGCCGTCACCGTCAGAAATATCGGATCGGCTCCTTTGTCGATCTCGCGAACCCGGCACGGCGGGCCCAACGCCGTCGACTTCACCACGCTGGCGGGAGGGGGCCCTCTCACGCTTCAGCCGGGGGACACTGCTCGTATCGATCTGCGATTCACCCCGTCGGCGACCGGGCGTACCAGCGGTGAGCTTCTGGTCGATTACAACGGTGCGGGATCTCCCGCCGCGATCACTCTCTTCGGCGAGGGGGTCGACGGAAGTATCGTTCCGGTAAACCGATCGATCGATTTCGGCAGGGTTGACCTGGGTGAGAGCCGCGACACGATTCAGGCGGTGACGATCACGAACATCGGTGCGCACCCTGTCGTGATCACCGGCACACGACATGCCGGACCGAACCGGGGGGATTTCACGACAATCTCCGGAGGGGGGGGCAGGACGCTGGGACCGGGAGATACCGTGAAGGTCGATCTGCGATATACGCCTTCCTCGGCGGGAGCGGCCGTCGGTCAGTTGCTGTTCGATTACGAAGGGGTCGGCGGCCCGGTCGCGGTGCAGCTCTACGGCGAGGGAGTGGCGAAGGCCGAGCCGCCGGGAGCGGCCGAGGCGGAACTGGAGGCCGGGTATGCCGAAGCGGCCCCCGGCGATACTGTGGAGATCCCGATCGTGGTGTCGAAGACACGGAACATCGCCACCTCGGGAGCCACGGAATATCGTGTGACGTTGCGATACAACGCGACGCTCCTCGCCCCTGTCGGCGCAACCCCCAGGGGGAGGGTCGACGGCCTGGAGCGCGTGATCGATCTGACGATGCCGGCGAAGGCCGACAGCGGCGAGGTTCTGCGCCTCCGTTTCCTGGCGATGCTCGGGGACGACACGACGACGACCCTGAGCCTTGAAGAAGCTTCCGCCGAGGGAGGGGAAGTTCGTATGCGGTCGCGCGCGGGAGAGTTCCGATTGAAAGGGGTCTGCATCTCCGGCGGGGCCCGTCTTGTCCATCCCACGGCAAAGGGAGGATTGAAGAGCGTCTATCCCAATCCCGCCAAGGAGGAGATGGAGGTGGACCTGGAAACGATCGAGGAAGGATATGTCAACCTCTACCTGGCCGACGCGACGGGCCGAAAAGTGAAGGAGATCGTCGAGGGAGAGCAGGCTGCATCGCACCAGGTGCTGCGGGTGCAGACCGGGGATCTCCCGGCCGGTCGCTATCTGCTGGTTCTTGAAACAGCCACGATGAAGCGGAGTCTGCCGGTGGAGATCCGGTGGTAGGATGGGAATGGTTAGATATCTGCCGGGAACCATCCCTCAAGTTGCGAACGAAGGCGTAGGAATGCTGGATCAGTGCATCTCTTGAAGCTGATTCTGCCAGCAATTTTCTCATAAATCGATGACGATCTCGGTCGCCTGAGCTTCGCTAGAAGCTTCTCCATTGCCTCCTTCGGACGCACGGGCTTGTCCAAGTCGGTGAATTGAAAATCCTGATTGCGAAGCCAATCTCGTATACTCTCTTCGGAAGGACTCCCAAGTACTGCGGAGAGTGCGTTGTCCGAGCCCCACATCCAGACATCGAGCTCTGGATCAATAACGATGGCCTTCGCTGCATTGCCCCATGTTGAACGCAGTTTCTCATCAAGTTCTTGTTCGAGTGATATGGCATCTATAGCATTGGTCCCGCTCCCTTCATAATCCAGGACGAGCATCGCGTGCGAGAATTCCGCTTTTTTCAATTCTAGTAACTTGGGGCCATTCGTACGTACACCACCGTCACGCCCCGGATGCTCCAGGAAATCAAATCCGATGTGCCGAATACCTAATGCGGCGTGACGCGATAATGCGCCTTGCAACGCAAAACGCATGTTTTTATCTGCGACAAGTAAGATGAGATCTTCTTTCATTGAACTACTATATCAGCTTAAAATACCTGCTGCAAACAGTACTCCCAAATCCGGCTCGCCTTGCTTCCAGTCCCGTAGCGCCGGGTGTCGGTCGCCTGATACGATATCTGTAGCTCCTAATGAATCCTTGGCAAAGCAGAGAATATCTTTCGGAGCAAGCATGTTCAATGCAACAGGACTATGGGTCGCCACCAAAACCTGACTTTCATACATTGAGGAAAGCGATTGCAACACGGTCTCGATAGCACGAGGATGAATCCCATTTTCTGGTTCCTCAATGAGAAATGTTCCGGTAAGCTCCGGAAGATATGCAGGAATCGTCAGCGCAAGAAGACGAAGTGTTCCATCTGAAATAAGCCAAGAGGGAACTTTGGCCCCATTCCTATATTCTACAACTAGATAGCGATGACGGTCTTCTGGTCGTTCGATCGTGGTAATATCCTGAATATCTTCTAGTGCTGTTCGTACATGATCGATCCAGTTAGTAAAATTCTCCTTTCTGGTACGCAGGTTGTGAATTACCCACGGAAGGTTTGAGCCATCCGGTCGAAATGAGTCTCCTTGGCCCGGAGGACTAGGTTGACGAATAACTTGACTGTTGAGTACGAACGTTCGTACTCCCTGCTCTAACAACTCACGGAACCATATGCCTACTGGAAAGCTAAGCTCATCAGCCGGTATGTTCGCAAGCGCAGAACGACCGCGACCAAGTTTGAATGAGGGTGCGAAAGATTTCCGCCCTTCTGTATAATAATTGTCATTACCTCCTGGATTCTTTTTAATCGCAGTTCTTACTCCCCTACCCGAGTGCCGAAAGATAGATGGTATTTCATGAGGTATGGAAGGAAACAGTTCTAATCGCTCGAAGACTGCTCTCACAGGTGTAATTAACCATAATGTTTCATGATCTAGGCCAATCTCATTTGTCGTTACGTCCAAACCTATTTCAATTTCATATCTAACATGGGAAAAAGTACGCCTATCCGCCGACATTCTCTTCCCTACTGAAGGAGGGATCTTGGCCTCAACAGCGAGTTGAAATGATTCCCCTGTTTCTTTCCAGATAAGTTTCTCAAAGCTGGAGCTTCTACTGCGAATAGTATCCGCGACATCTCCACGGTTACGCATAAGGTCGCTCATAAGGGTGATCACGTCTAGAAACGTGGTCTTGCCGCTGGCGTTAGGACCCACTAGCGCCTGAAATGGACCCAGATTCTGGTCAACTCCTCGTAGCGATCTGAAGGAACGTGTCTGAAGTCTAGTAAACATGATCAATGAAACGTAGGTTACTGCTCTTCAGTCAACGCGACTGAGCGACACAGATCTTAGCTTCCATGTCGTAGCTGGCCTCGCAGTTCTGGTTGGAACTAGGGTTGAGTTACTAATATAGCAATCCGGTGCCGTGAGGTTGATATAGAATCTCGCCAAGCTGGCGATCGAAACTAAACGATTGTTGCTTCGATTCCTCTATCACCGCACCGACTGCTCCACCACGATCTTCACCCGGCGCGATAGAACGCGGCCTTCCGGGAGGTCGTTGTCGAACTCGTCGGTTGTCGTCCCTGCTCCGACGGTTTCCATCACGGTAGATACGATGCCTTGGTTCGCGATGATCTCCTTCAATGCCGCCGCTACCTTTCTTGCGCGGCGGAGCGAGAGGCCGGCGTTGTGGTCGTCATCTCCGATCCGGTCGGTGTAACCGGTGACGCCGATCCGTGCCCCTTTTCTGACGGCACGGGCGATCTCCATGAGCACTTCTTCGTTTCTCGGGGAAATCCCTTCCGAATCGTAGTCGAAGGCGAAGAGGGTGTAAACGCGCCGCTCGCTTTCGCCCGAGACCGTGATATCTCTGCTGACGACCCGTTCCCGGCGGTCGAGCCGCAACGGAAGATGGCTCTCGGCACGATACCAGGTTCCTCCCCGGCCGCGCACCGCCAGACGTGCCGTCAGATCCGCGAGATTCTCCTCGGTTCCCACCTGCCGCCAGTTCAGATCGAGCATCCCCACATCGCTGTCCCTGCTTGTGACGCGGGCAAGCTCTCGCTCGCCAAGGTTCACCGCCAGATTCCATTCCTCCACGTCGTCGTTACCGGCGATCGAAGGGGTAATCTTCACGAGCGGCGGCTCTATCCGCTGCTCGACCTGTTCGGTCGCGAGGGGGGCGAAGAGTTCCGGAGCACCCTCCAGGAAGACGACCATCCGGTTCTCCGAACGGCCGTCGCTATCCTTCTGGCGCGTGGTCGGGTAGTCGGCGGGGAGCGCCGTGATCGCGACGCGGGAGGGATCGATCGACCATACGTCGCTCAGATACGACCGCACCGATTCGGCCCGTTTCTCCGCGAGCGTCGCAGGCTCGTCGGCGGATCTGGAACCGGCGATCGTGATCCTGGAGCCGGGGATGCTCCGCATCCTGCCGCCGAGAACGTTCAGCGCGTGCCGATGCGTCTTCATGACCTCCGGATCGACCAGAGCCTCCAGGGAGAAAGTGTCGGCCGCGCGCGGCGTCAGTCGGTGATATCGTGATGCGATCGACGACGATCCCCTGTCGAAGTAGATCGAGCGGAGAAGCTCGGTCCGCTGCACATGGAAGATGTCGACCACCTTCACTGTGGCGACGGGGAGGACGGCTCCCGCGGAATCGACCGAGCGGAGATCGACTGCAACCGTCAACGTCTGCGGCCCGGCAGGGGGCGGAGCGGCGGAGGGTGGGACGGCAGACGGTAGTGCGGCATCGGATGAACCGGCATCCGATGGATCGGCATCCGATGGTACTACATCGTCCGATGCGGCAGCCGGCGGATCGGCAGTCGGCAGCGCCGTCGGCGAACGATCGGTTGCCGTGGGAGCGTTCGTCGGACGAACGGTCGGATCGGCCTCACGTGGCTGGTTCGCCGGAGATTCCAGCCGTCTTCCGGCCGACAGGCTCACGGAAGGTTCGGTCGGCGGGGAGGAGTCGTGAGGCTCGATCCCCACTTGTTCCTGCTCTCTTGCGTTCGAACCCAGATCGAATCGCAATGCGACCGAGGCGCGCACCGTCAGGCGTTGCCACGCATAGCCCTCCACCGGCGACATTGCGGTGAACCTGGCAGTTCCCCGCGGCACCAGGGAGATCTTCGGCGACAGAGGAATATCGTACTCGGCCGAGATCTCGCCGCCGATCGATATATCGTTCAATACCAGATCAGGGACGCCGCCGAGCTCACGTTCCCGGCCGCCGTTGGAGAACCTGAACCCGTCGGCCCCGGTCAGCGACTCGGCCCGTTCGGCCCCGCCGTCGACGCGGAAACCGAACCAGGGACCGGCGAGCAGGGTCAGTCTGTCGGTTGCCTCGTAACGGAGAAGGGTTCCGAGCGTCGCCGTTCCGAACGTTCCGTTCAGCCGTAGCTCCCTGTCGAGGAACACCGGTGTGCCGAGTCCCGGATCGATGACGACGAGCGGCTCGGAAGGATCGGTCGCAATGGTGACGGAGGAGCGTTCGTAGCCGACGATCAGGGAGAGGCCGAGCCCCCCCCCTCGATCGACGAGTCCCGGAAACCCGATTCCGACTCCTGCCGCGATATTGTTCCCGGTCGCGTTCCCGAACGTGCCGCAGCCGGGAGTTCCGTAGGCCGCGACGTCGGCGAAATTCCCCTCGGCCCCGACCCCGGCGAACAGGTCGAGCAATGGGCCCCGCGTCCCAGGCTGCGCCGTCGCGTATTGGGCCCAGGTCATGGAGAGGAGGGCCGCCGGCAGGAGGGCCGCCGGCAGGAGGGCCGACAGTTTCTGAAGAGGTCGATTCCGATACTTCGGTCTCATCACCATGCTCATGAATCATCGTGTGATGAATACCGGAGCGGTCGTCACTTCGACGCCGTCGTTCAGCCGCAGCACATAGATCCCCGGGGCTAGAAGACCGCAGGGGATCGTGGCCGTCTGCTCTTCATGGCCGTCGGGGGAGAGCTCGGCCGTGCCGACCACCGACCCGTTCATATCGTACATCGACAGTATCGCCGAGAGTCCGGGAGTACGGGCGCAGCGGGTCGAGACGTTCGTCGAGATCGGATCGTAGGCGACGGAACGGAACGCGGTGCGTCGAAGGAAGGCGAAGTCGCGACCCAGATCGCAGCCGGTCAGTTCCACAAGTCCGTTCTCCCTCCCGGCCACGGCGATGCCGGGGAGCGTGGCCGTGCCGATCACGACCCGGTTGAGCGCCTGTCCGGTACTGAGTCCCATCAGGTTCAGTTCGAAGAGGAGATCGTCGTTCAAAGAAGGAAGGTTCGCGGGACGTTCGACGACGAGATTCCCGTTCGGCCCGCGCGTCAGCGTCATCCCCGTGGAGGGACCGGTGACCGATTGCGCGTAGAGCGCGGCGGGATCGACCGTCAGCTCGATGCGATATTCAATCAGTTTCTCGTCGGTGTCGAGCGGCGGGTCGAGTCGCATCCGCAGCCGCACGGGATCGCCGACGGCAGCCGCCGCCGTATCGAGCAGAAGTCTGTGCTGCTTGAGGACGGGGAGCTTGGGGAGCCCCCGGCCGCGCAGAGGAATGAAGTTCCGGTCGTTGATCTGAAGGGTATCCTCGGCATCGCCCAGAGTCTGGGGGCAGAAGCGGAGGGTGATCGCCGTGCTGTCTCCTCCGGCGATCAGGGAATCGGGCCTGTAGCTTCCGATGCCGAATCCGGTCGTTCCGTTCAGCAGCTGGAGGAGGCAGATCCTGGCGGAGTCGATATCCGCGCTCCTGGCGTTCCGGACGTAGAACGTCGTATCACGACAGGTATCGAGAGGTGTGGAGGGGAATTCGACCGCGTCCAGGGTTCTGAGGTCGCTCCGTACGCTGCGTCCGAACATCCCGAACCTGAACCATCCCAGAGTCGATCCTCCCGGTCTCGGAACCAGATCGTACCAGGAGAAGTAGTATCCGGTATCGGTCGGGCAGAACCGGACCACAAGCTGCACGGTATCTCCCGCTCCTATCAGCCTCTCGTCGAGCTGCGGCACGATGAGCTTGTCGGATAGATAGGGGTTCCAGGGCTGGATGGAATCGATCCGGATGGCGAAGCTGCTGACGTTCGTGATCACGATCGTATCCAGGGCGCAGGTCCCGACGCAGACCCGGCCGAAGTCGAGCGTATCGGGGGTGAGGACGAGCTCACCGGCCGCCGGCGCTCCCGGAATTCCATTCTCCTGCCCGCGAACGGTCACGGCGGAGAAGAGGAGAAGCAGGCCGATCAGGAGGGCCACGGTTCTCGGGATCTGTACAACGAGGATCGACATGCGCAGCGGGCGTCTCATGCGTATGTGAATATCGGCGGGCGGAGGAAATTCCGTTCCGCCCCTGTCTCCATATAATGCGGCATACCGGTAACACGCGGGAAGGGCGCCGCATCACACGTTCCCGAAAAAAGCTGTGTGACGTTCCGCTCCCCTTGCGTGTAAGTATGCTACGCGGGAGTCTCGAGCCGCGAAAACTCGGTAGAACGATGAACAGAGCCTACGAACAGTTGGAAGCAGCGAAATCAGACGCACGGTTGAAAGGACCGCACGGCGACGACTTCCTCCTGTTCTCAAGGTTCCTGAACGGCGACGATCACGCTTTTATGGAGCTGTTCGACCGCCATACCCACCGTATCTACCTCTACTGCCTGAAGTTCCTCGGCGACCGGGAACAGGCGGAAGATATCATGCAGGATGTCTGGGAGAAAGTAATCAAGCTCCGCGAGGAGGGGAAGAAGGCTCCCCCCAACCCCGTCGGACTGATTCTCACGATCGCGCGGAACCGATGTCTGAATCTGATCCGCGATCGCCGGCGGCTTTCATCGCTGGAGGATGTGAGTGAGCATCAGCATCCGGTCGAGACGATCCGTGAGATGTCGCAGATGGAGGAGCTGGCGGTCACCGCTCTGGCGAAGCTCCCCGTATCGCAGCGCGAGGTGCTGGTGCTCCATGTCTACTCCGGCTTCCGGTTCGACGAGATCGCGGAGATGCTGGGGGAGCCGGTGGGGGCCATACGGACACGCGCCTGGCGGGGAAGGCTCACGCTGGGAAAGATAATCTCCTCCCTGCTGGAACTGGACGGTGGGGACGAGAACGATATGAAGCTATATGAACCGGAAGGAGAATAGATATGGCACGGAACGATTATGAGGCGTTGCTGGAACGCTACGTCAACGGCACGCTCTCGGCGGCGGAGGAGGAGGAGTTCTTCATCCATGTGGCGCTGAACCGGGAGCTGCGCAACGATCTCAAGGCGCAGCGGATTCTTCAGGATGCGATGCAGAAGGATCGCAACGCGGAACCGGTGCAGCACACGGCGCTCAGGTCGCGGGTCGCGGAGACGCTTGCAGCATCGCCGGCCGTCGCCTCGAATCCGGAGCAGACCTTCTCCGGGGCCGGGGCCCGGGAAGCCGTTGCCGGCGGGCCCGGCTGGGCGATCGGGACCGGGCTGATCGCAGTTGCAATTGTTGCGATATTATTCTCCTTCTCGATTTTTTCCTCGTCGGATTCCTCTGTCGACAGCGAGGACGCGTCCGCCCGTCCCGGCTCCGTTAAAACGGCACCCGTTCCCTTCGATCGTGAAGAACGATCGGGGGGAAACGGAGCGGAGCCGGAGGCGGTGCGGCGCAGTCCCGATATCGGCACACGATCCGACGCGGTTCCGGCGCCCGCCGGCGCGGCCGTCCCGAGCGCGTCATCGGGAGCCGACGCCCGGCGCTCCCCGGAGCGCCCGTCGGCCGACGACGGCGCGATCGATCGCGTTAATCCGCCGGCGACCGCGGCCGACCGAAATATATCGCATGAAGATGACTCGGCCGTTCGTCGATCGACGAGAACGGGCAACGATTCCGTCCCGATGAGACTTCAGCTTGATTTCGACACCAGCAGAATGAAGCCTCGCTGACCGCCCGGTCCCACTGAACGATTCCCTCGCCCGGACCTTTCTTCGGTCCGGGCATGGCGACGAAGTCCCGAACTCCCCCGGGGCTTCGTCTTTTTCTTGTCGGTGAGATGTGGAAGTGAGAAGGAGTTTGCGATGTGGAAGTGAGAAGGAAGTGGACGCAGGAAGGAATTGTGTCCCCAATAGGCTCGCGAAAGGAGGGCCCGCGTATAGCGGAAAATACCTTCCAACGGAGACCGGCTCCCGTAGGGAGCGCCCATATGTAGCTGAAGACGATTCTTTTTTCTTGAAGCGCCGTAGGTGCGTACCATTCTTCCCTTCCGCGGAAATGAAGAATGGTACGCACCTACGGCGCTAATGATTATTGGGGGGCTACTGTTGCTACATCTGGTTCGCCCCTACGGGGCTGGCAGAAGGGGAATTCGTCGGTTCGGGGTTGACAGGGAATCCGTTGGCTCTGGGCCGGCAGGAGGGAAACTCGTTGGTTTCGAGGCTGGAGGATGGAGGATTCCTCGGCTTCGAGGGTGAATGGGGGATGGGGATATCATTTATGGATCTGGAAGAACGGGGATGTATCGGTTTCGGAACCGGAGGAAGGGAAAATTATCGGCCTTGGAGCCGGAAGAAGAGAAATCCACCGTTGACATGGCCCGGAGAGAGGCTGGAACAACAGATGTTAATTTTGAAATACAAATATCGTGAAAAGATTCACTCGGTCCCGTGTGATGTTTTGCGCTGTTGCCGTGTTAGCTCCCTGAAGGCGTCGTCGCCGACGCGCCGGGAACTGGATCATGATCGCGAACCGACGTCAACAGAATACATACACGTAATCTGAGGAAGATGAGATGAAATTCAATCGCTTACTGAGGCATGCATTGCTGGCGCTTATCGCCCTGGCGACATGCTGGACGACGGCTACCGCCGCCGCTCCCGGGGCGCCGCAGGGACTCCAGGCAATGAGTCTGGGGGACACGAAGTTCCGTCTGACATGGACCGCCGGAGAGGGAGGATCGGCCGACGGGTTCTCCGTCTGGATGGCGAACGGGATCACGACCGATCCCGCGCAGTTCTCACGTATCTCGAAGGAGTCGATGACGAGATACAACTCGATGATCTCCACCGACAGCCTGACCCAGACCCTCGGAAAGTCGCCGGGAGGGACCGTCGGCATGTTCTGGTTCACCACCGCCGCGCTGGCCGAGGGGGACTACTCGTTCTATGTGACGGCCGAGAACGGCGACGGAGTCGGCGCCAGCCCGATCGTTCACGGGTCGCTGAAGGTCCTGCCTGCGCTCAACATCGTCTCCAGGCCGCAGACGAACGGATGGATCGGGAGCCGATATCTGTATCGCATAGAGACCGACCTGGAGGATACGAGCAAGCCGGTGACCTACATGCTCCTCTCCGGTCCCGGCGGCAACGACAACAGCGGGTTCATCAGCGGCAACACGATCGATTTCATTCCGGAGAACCCGGGCCGGTATACGATGCGGGTGCAGGCGTTCGTTGCCGGCATGAAGCCGGCGGTTCAGGAGTGGGAGCTGGTGATCGGCTCCTGCACCGTGCCGGGCGTCGTGACCGGTACCGTCAAGGATGATCAGGGAAATCCCGCGACCGACGTCAAGGTCACCGCGGTTCCCGTCGTGAACATTCCGGGCACCATCTGGTACGGTGAGGAGATCAGCACGAGCGTCGAGAACGGTTCGTACAATCTCTCGCTGGAGTCAGGTTCCTATCTGATCTACGTGAGCGGCGACGGAATCATGAAGCAGTACTATCCGAGCGGCTCGACGCAGGAGCAGGGGCGCCCCATCATGGTCGCCTGCAGCACCGCCACCAGGATCGACTTCAACGTGGAGCCTTATGTCGAGATCAATTATCACTCCATCTCCGGCACCGTCACCGACGCCGCGAGCGGTGATCCGATCGAGAAGATGATGGTGCTCGCCTACGGTCTCGACGCGACGGGAAGAACCCAGTACGGAATGGACTTGACCGACGCGAACGGGAACTACACCATCGAGAAGCTGCCGGACGTCTGCACCTACATCGTTCAGACCAGATCGGAGTACGATACTGCTTCCAACGGCGTCGTACGTGAGAGATATCTGGCCCAGTTCTACGACCATGTCCCGACCCGTGAGGAGGCGACGTCGCTCACCCTGACGGGCGATCTGACGGGTATCGACTTCGGATTGACGAAGCGGGGCGAATATTCCAACGGAGTCTCCGGTGTGCTTCAGAACAGCACCGGCGCGGGTATCAGCGGACGGATCGTCCTGCTCCCCGTCTCCTCGGAGCTGCGCGGCACCATAGGGGGCCAGCTCATGACGGAAACCGACGGAACCTTCAGCCTCGAGAATGTGGCGCCGGGCGATTATATCGTCTACGGAATTCCTGAAAGCCGCTCGTATGTGGCGGCCTACTACAACGCGAACGGCACGGCCGTGACGGTCTGGGCCGACGCCTCGCTCGTCACCGTCTCCGGCGACGCCATGACCACGGGGGTTACGGTGATTCTCTCGGATCGCGAGACGGGTGGAACCGCCAAGCTCTCGGGAGTCGTCTCCGCGAACGTCGGCCGGATCAAGTCGGGGGGAAGCTCTCCGCAGTCCGACAAGCCGGTCTCCGGCGCGGGTATCACCATCGTCAGGAACGGCGTGGTGGCCGACCAGGCGACGAGCGACGCGCTGGGCCGTTTCGAGCTGACGGAAGTGCCGAGCGGCACCGTCACCGTCATCGTCGACAAGCCGGGCTACGATGTCTACAGAGCCGAGCTGACGATCGACGAGGAGAATCCGCTCGATATCAACGTGCCGCTCAGCGTGAGCGGGACGAGCGGTGTGGAGCGGGAAGGAATAAAGAGCATCGAGGTTGCAGTATCTCCCAATCCGATCATATCGAACGGAATGATCACGTTCGAGGCGGATGGATCGACGGCGCGCGTTCACCTGGTGGATGTCATGGGTCGCGAGGTCCGTTCGTTCGAGGTCGGCACTGCCGCGGGTCGTACCACGGTGGAGCTCGATGTGCGCGGAATGGCGAGCGGGATCTACTACGTTCGTGTCATGACGGCGAAGTCGATACGGACGGTTCCGGTGGAGATCGTTCGTTGACAGCCGGACTCACCCCGGCGTGAAGAGACCCGGCGGACTGACCCTCCGCCGGGTTTCGTTTATCGATTCAATCCGCAGAAGGAGCTTATCATGATATTTCGCCGACTTCTTTTTGTTGTCATCTCCGCGTTCGTCGTGCTCCTGTTGCCGGCGCCTGAAGCGTTCGCCGGCGGCGGCGCCGTATCGTACTATTCCCTCTCCGGAACGGTTACCCTGGCGGTCGACGGCTCTCCCGTCAGCGATATGCGCGTGGTTGCCTACGGCGCGGACACGGCGAAGAAAATATCGTTCTATCACTCGACATATACCGACGAACGCGGCAGATACAGGTTCGACAGCATCAACGATCTCTGTTCATACAATGTGCAGATATTGCCCGAGTACGATACGCTGCTCGACGGCACGATCCTTGCGCAGTATCCGACGCAGTTCTACGATCGTTCCTCCACGTTCCATGGGGCGAAGCTCCTGAAACTCACGAGCGATACCACGGGGATCGATTTTCCGCTGACGAAGCGGGTCATCCACCGGAACGGCGTTACAGGCGTGCTGCGCGATTGGGCCGGGAAGCCGGTCGAGGGAAGGGTGACTCTGACGCCGATCTCCACAATATATCGCGGGTATGTCCCGCGCCGCGCCGTTGCCGGTCCCGACGGGGCATTCGGCTTCAGCGATCTGGCGCCCGGAACATGGATCGTCTTCGGCGATCCCGCGGACCGTGGAACGGCCGCGGGCTATTACGATATGAACGGTCCGGCCGCGACGATCTGGCTCGATGCGACGCTGGTGACGGTCGGCCCGGAAGGGACGGTGTCGGGGCTGGAGATCAGGTGCCCGGAGCGGAAGGTCGCGGGCTCGGCCCGGATTTCGGGAACAGTCGTCTGGAGTCCGACCGGCGTCGTCTCGCCCGGGTACAGCGTCCATGAGCATATGCCGGTCGAGGGGGCGCGGATCACCGTGCTGCTGGAGGGGAGGGTCGCGGATCGCGCAGTCACCGATCTCCAAGGGAAGTTCGAGTTGAAGGAGGTCCCTTCCGGGCCGGTGACGCTGGTCGTCGACAAGCCCGGCTATCGCGTCCACAGGATCGACACGGTTCTCGACGACGGGGGACGGCTCTCGCTGCGGCTGTGGGTCGGGAGCGGTCTCTCGGACGTTGAGATGGAATCGATTCCGGTCGAGGCGATCTCGATCTATCCCAACCCGATTGTTTCCACGTCCCTTCTGCAACTGCATCGTTCAGGTCGCGGCGGCCGTGCCGGAATCATGCTGACCGATCTTACGGGGCGGACCGTGCTGACATTCGACACCGAGGACGATATGGTGGAACTGAGCGCCGCCGATCTGCCGGGCGGGGTCTACTACCTGCGCGTGAGAACCGCCGCATCCGTTGCAAGTTTTCCCATCGTGGTAAGCCGCTAAGGGGTTGAGCGACCTGATGGGAAGAGCCCGGCGGACACTGGGAGCCCGCCGGGCTCAGTTATATCCGGGGCGGTCGAACGGGTGATCGAATCGTTGTCCGATTTATTGCCCGTTGAGTGAAACCCGTTCGATATGCTTCTTCTCGATCAGATAATAGAAGAGATACATGCTCGCCTGGTTGATCGCCATCGCAACGATCCCCGCGATCGAGCCCGCCAGCAGCGCGCTCCCGTAGCCGTTTGCCTGTCCGATTCCATACATCGGATTGGCGAAATATCTGTACGGTCCGGTCTGCTTGAAGCCTGAGAGGGAGCGGCCGACGAAGAGATCCTTGTAGTAGTAGGCGTCGATCCCGATGATCAGCGCGGCCCAGACGTTGACCACCATGCCGACCAGGGTGAGCGCCACGCCCGCTCCGGTCAGAATCGCCCCGGCACCTTCGCCGAAGAGTCCCGTCGACATGCTCGTCCGTTCGATCAGCAGACCGAAGGAGAGACCGCGGTGAATGAAGAAGAGGGCGGTGATCGCCTGATAGATCTGGAACGCGGTCGCCTCGCCGTATCGCCGGATCATCCGCTCGGCGATTCCGTTCGGCACGAAGCTGGCGAAGAGAAGAATATATCGAAGTACGAACACCGCCACGAAATATATCATGACGCCGTTCATGCCGATCATATCGCTGTAGAGCAGTCCCAGCAGCAGACTCGAGACCGTCAGCAGAAGGAGCACGACCCGCAGCCGGCTGAGGTTGTCCACCAGTATACCGCTCATCGCCAGGAGCGTCAGCCCGATCTCCTTGATCGTCTCCGTCACTTTCGATACCACCGTGTCGGCCATCTGTTCGTTCCCTGTTCCGCCATGTTGTCCGTTGATCTTCTCTTCGGGCTACAACATAGGGGAGGGAAGGGGTGTTCCGGCGTTGAGACGGAGGGGTGTTATGAATTGGTGATGCGGGACGCCGCCGGGCTCAGGCCTCGTCCCCGTAGCTCGTCCGGAGCGCCGAATCGCGTTCGTGCCGTTGCAGCGCGAGCTGGATGAGCCTGTCGATAAGCTCGGTATACGAGATGCCGCTCGCCTCCCACAACTTCGGGTACATGCTGATACGGGTGAAGCCGGGGATGGTGTTGATCTCGTTGACGAAGATCTCCTCTTCGTCCCGCAGGAAGAAATCGACACGCGCCATCCCCTCGCAGCAGAGCTCGCGGAACGCGTCCACCGCATAGGTTCGGAGCTTGAGGGTGAGATGTTCGGAGAGATCGGCGGGGATCTTCAGCAGGGCCCCCTTCTCGTCGATATACTTCGCCTCGTACGAGTACCATTCATGCTGCGGGATGATCTCGCCGGGGACGGAGGCGATCGGCTCCTCGTTGCCGAGCACCGCGCATTCGATCTCTCGTCCTTCGATAAATTCCTCCACCAGCACCTTGTTGTCGAAGCGGAACGCGTCGTCCAGCGCGGCCTGAAGTTCTCCGGCGTTCATCACCTTGTGGATGCCGACCGAGGAGCCGAGGTTGGCGGGCTTCACGAAGACCGGGAAGCCGAGAAGCCAGGCGATCTCCTCGATCGTGATCTTCTTCGCCGTGGCCCTGGTGAGCGCGATGAAGTTGGCGATCGGAAGGCCGGCGTCGCGCAGCAGGCGCTTCATCACATCCTTGTCCATCCCGACGGCGGAGCCGAGCACCCCCGCCCCGACGAAGGGGATGTTCGCCATGCGGAGCATCCCCTGCACCGTGCCGTCCTCACCGAACGGGCCGTGAAGGATCGGAAAGACGACATCGACGGCGCCGATCGTTTCAGCTCCGGCCGGAAGAGATCCCGCCAGGCTTACCATCTGCCGCGATGTTTCGGTCTCCCCCGGCACCAGGGCGAGGCCGTGGCCCGAGCCCTGAAGAGTGATCAGCTTCGGATCGTGCGGGTTCAGGAGCTTCATCGACCCGTCGTCGAGATGCCACTTCCCCTGCTTGTCGATCCCGATCATCACGGGCTCGTACTTCTCCCTGTCGATCGCATCGAGAACGTTCTGTGCCGATTGAAGCGATACCTCGTGTTCGGCCGATTTCCCGCCGAAGAGAATGCCGACTCTGATTTTTCTGTTCACGATAGTTTCTACCCGTTGCGTCGTTTCTTCTTCCGTTCGCTCTTGGAACTGGAGTCCTCCTCATCCGCCTGATGTTCTTCCTTCTTCTCCTTTTTCTTCTTCACCTGTTCATCTTTCAGCTCCTTCTGCAGATCGCCGGCGCGGTAGATCTCGTAGAGGACCAGCGAGCTGTTCTCGTTCTTCCGCAGCTTCGCGACCTTCGCAAGCGAAGGTTCGTCGCGCCACTCGATCGCCAGGCGTGCCCCCTCGGCCCGTATCGCCGGGGCTTCGTCGGCCAGCATCGTCTCTACAAGCCGCTTCCGGAGCTCGGGATCGGTGATCTTTCCGGCAAGAGGGTAGAGGAGGTTGTGAGGATAACCGCTCCGGTTGGCAAGAAGTGCCTCGGTGACGAATCCGTCGATCGAATCGATCGGTCTGTATTGCAGTCCGATCTGAATCTGGTAGCGGACGATCTGGCTGGGATCGTTCAGCAGCGGGAGGATCATCGTCAGCTCGGCGCTGTCCGCGATGTTCACCAGTGCCCGCGCCACCCGCGCGCGGACGATCTCCACGGTATCCTTCAGGGCGCGCCGCAGGTAGGGGCGGGCCGAATCGGCGCGCATTTTCAGCAGAGCCTCCGCCGCCGAAGCCTTCATCCGCCAGCTCGACGTATCGGTCAGTCGCCTGCCGAGCGCGATCGCCGCCGTGGAGTCGTGCATCTCTCCCAGCACATACATCGCAAGACCTCTCCGTTCAGGATCACCCTTCAGCACCGTGTCGATCAGCATCGGCACGATACGGGGACCGAACTTCGGGAGGATGAACCCGAGAGCGTTCCGTTCACGGGCGGACTCGGAGTTGAGCATGGAGAGGAGATAGGGGATCGATTCGTCGGCGCGGGAGATGAGACGCTCGCGGGCCGGTTCCACCATATACTGATATTTCTGCGGCGCGGTCGAGGCCTGGATGAAGAGCGAGGGGATATCCTTGGCGAGCACCCTGTCGATCTCCTCCTTCGTCTTCGCCGGTTCCTTCGGTTCGGGTGTTCCCACATCCAGGTCCTTCGGGCGGAAGTTGGCGTCGATCCCGGCGCCGTAGAAGCTGCCGGTCCAGGTCGTGTCGTTGCGGCCGCGCGGGGTGCCGTAGAAGTCGCTTCCCTCCAGATCGAGGAAGAGGCCGATCATGCCGTACCAGTTGCGAAGGTCGCTGTAGCCGAGCGTGTTCATCTGGCGCGATATATATCCGTCGGCCCCGGCTCCATCCACGAAAAGGGAGATGGCGTTGGCGTTCCCCCCTCCCAGCGAAAGGGATTCCACGACGTAGTTGTCATCCCCCTTTACATCGTAGAGCCCTCCGAACCCGACGTCGTGTCCGCACCCCTGCGAGACGCCGTGCGATACGTAGTTGTCGTTCCCCGCGTTATCGAGCAGCACGCCGAAGGCGTAGTGGACGCCGGCCCCCTGGGCATACTGGAAGGCGTTGTAGTTGTCGCTCCCCTTGCGGTCGATCACGGCGCCGAAGCCGTACCAGTAGGCGCTTCCCTGGCCGTAGATATCGGCCGAATACGTATCGTTGCCGGAGATATCGGCGATAAACCCGTACCCGCCGGAGGCGACCGGTCTCATGCCGAGCGCCGTTCCCTGGGAGAAGGTGTTGTAATGGTCGTCGTAGCGCAGGTAGTCGGTGTATGGGCTTGCCGCGATATAGGTGTCGTTCCCTTCGCGGTCGATGATGCCGCCCGCGCCCCTGGTGAACCCGAAGCCCTGGGACTGGAGGTGAGCCATATAGGAATCGTTCCCCTTGCCGTCGATGATCATCCCGATGCCGAAGAGTCCGGCCCCTTCCACGCAGGTGCCGCCGGAGTAGCGGTCGCTCCCCTCGGCGTCGTAGAGGATGCCGACGCCGAAGTAGCCCGATCCCAGCGCGAAGTTGCCGGCCGAGTAGGAGTCGTTCCCCTTCAGGTCGATCACGGTGGAGGCGCCGAAGAGGGTGCCGCCGAAATCGTAGTCGTGTCCCAGGTAGGTGTCGTCTCCCTGGAAGTCGATGATCATCGTCACGGAGCGGGCGGCCGCCTCCTGCTTGGTCCGTTTTTTCGGTCTGTAGATGTCGTTGCCGCCGACGTCGATGATGCAGTAGAAATCACCCGTGTAGAGATCGTCGCCGGGACCTCCGATTGCGATCTTTCCCAGACGCGTGTTCCAGATCCTCGTCTTCACAGAATCGCGGAACGATTCGATTCCCTTCGTGATGCTCCGCGCGTAATCGAGCGCCGTCACGAACATGGAGACGCCGGGGGTCAGGAACTGGGCGTGATCGAGGTGGTTGGCGTCGATGTTGAAATACTGCTTGGAGCGGGCGATCCCGTACCGTTCGGCCATGCGTAGCTCCACGGGGGAGGCCTCGGCGTTCTCCTCCGATTCCAGCAGGAGCGAATCGCTGTACTCCACTAGCCTGCTGTACTGGTCGTCGGCCAGCAGTGAGCGGTTATTGTAGACCTGCACGTCGGTGGCGAGCGTCAGGATCAGGAACCGGCGGAGGATGAGCGCGGGGGTGAAATCCATCGAGTCCATGTCGATCTTGGAGAAGAACTTGATCTCCTTGTCGGTCACGGGGGGACGATTGTTCCCGAGGATGTCGCCGTCGATATCGAGCATCCGCTGGAGCTGCTTGAAGATCACCGCCGGTTCGTCGAAGCTCTTCTCGGCGGCCGAGCCGATCGTGTCGGCCAGGGCGATCGAGCGGAGCGGGTCGCCGAACAGTTCCTTGATCGTGTTGAGCCGGTGCGGATCGTCGGCCACGCGGTCCCAGCGCATCATCAGGTCGGAGCGCGTCATCAGGATGGAGGCCAGCGTGGAGTCGATCCCGCGCATCACGTAGTTCGGCAGGTACTGCGCGGTCGCGCGCTCGCGTGCCAGGGGAACGACGAGGAGCGCGGCAAGAAGGAGCAGCGCGGCTCGCGCGGGAACGGAGCGTCCGTATCGGGATATGTTCACGGGGTCGTATGCTGATATGAATTGAGTACTGATAGATCGCGGCACGAAGGGAGCCGCCGGCCGGCGACCGGTGCGATCTGTTTGGCGGGAGCGCCCTTGAAAGACGTCCGCCGCCCGTCGGGATTTGAGCCGGAGGGGAGATCGATCGTTTATCCTTTCCCCGCTCCAAGAAACTTCCCCAGGAACGACACGGTCCTGTCGATCGCGTATTCCAGCACGGGGTTCGTTCCCTCGAACGGGTGGACGGCGCCGAACGTGTGAGCGGCGCCGGGGATCGGCACGAACTCCGTCAGCGCCGGGTCGGCCAGCGCGGCCAGCCGCTCGCCATCCTCGATCCTGACGGTGAGATCCTGTTCTCCGTGGAGGATCAGGAGCGGTTTATGGAGTTCCGCGGCCGCCTTCCCGATATCGAGGGAGGGACGGTTCCTCTCCAGATCCTCCAGCAGCGAGAGGTTCAGCCGCATCATCTGGCCGGTCCGCATATTCTTCGATTCCATGTAGCCGTCACGTCGCCAGGCGTTCTTCTGCCGTTCGGTATATCTGTCGAAGTCGGCGACCGCCGCCCATACCGTCACGGCTCTGACCCGTTCATCCTGCCATGCTTCCAGCAGGGTGATGCCGCCCCCCCGCGAGTGTCCCACCAGGCCGATCCTTGCCGGGTCGGCGAGCTGGAACGAGGGGGGCTCGCCGTCGACGACGGCATCGACCATCCGGCGGAGTTCCGATACCTCGCGGGAGAAGGTGTTCTCCGCGAACCTATCCAGTCTGGTGAACTCCTCGCCGTGCCCTTCGGTGCCGTTGTGGCTGAAGTTGTAGGAGACCGTGTAGAACCCCCGGCGCGCCAGCGATTCGCAGATATAGGGGATGGAACCCCACTCCTTGAACCCCTTGAACCCGTGGGTGAAGATCACGACGGGGAAGGGGCCCCCTTCGGCGGGACAGCGCACGTCGCAGAAGAGAACCTCCCGGTCGTCGGCGGTGATGGTGAACGGAGCGTGCGCTATGGGCGTGTCGGAATCGGACGGTATCATGGGGCCGAAAAAGTACGGCGGAACCGGCTCACGCACAAGGGCGGGGCGTTCGGCCCGGGGCCGTTCCATATTGCGACCGGGGCGCCCGACGGTTTGCCGTCTCGCCGAAGGTGATTATTATTCGGTGAAACGGAAACGGAACACCGACAAACATCTACACGATATGTTCGATCGCATGCGCCCGGCGCTCCAGGAGGAGATCCGGAATATCAGGGAAGCGGGACTCTACAAGAACGAGCGGATCATCACGACCCCCCAGGGTGTCGAAATAGAGGTGGCGGGAGGGACCCGGCCGGTCCTCAACTTCTGCGCCAACAACTACCTCGGGCTCAGTTCCCATCCCAGGGTGATAGAGGCCGCTCATCGCGCGCTCGACTCGCACGGCTACGGGATGAGCTCGGTCCGCTTCATCTGCGGCACCCAGGATATCCACAAGGAGCTGGAGCGGAAACTGGCCGAGTTCCACGGAACCGAGGACACCATCCTCTACGCCGCCTGCTTCGACGCCAACGGCGGCGTCTTCGAGCCGCTCTTCGGCGAGAACGACGCCATCATCTCCGACGCTCTCAACCATGCATCGATCATCGACGGCGTACGGCTCTGCAAGTCGAAGCGCTACCGCTACGCCAACGCCGACATGGAGGATCTGGAGCGCCAGCTTATCCAGGCCGACGCCGACGGCGCCGTGCAGAAGATCATCGTCACCGACGGCGTCTTCTCGATGGACGGGGTGATCGCGCCGCTCGACAAGGTCTGCGATCTGGCCGACAAATACGGCGCGCTGGTCATGGTCGACGAGTGCCACGCGGCCGGGTTCATGGGGGCGAAGGGACGGGGTTCCGTGGAATATCGCAACGCGGTCGGTCGTGTCGACATTATCACCGGCACGCTCGGCAAGGCTCTCGGCGGCGCCATCGGCGGCTACACCACGGGACGGGCGGAGATCATCGAGATGCTCCGTCAGCGTTCGCGTCCCTACCTTTTCTCCAACACGCTTCCTCCGATGGTGGTCGGCGCCGGCATCGCGGTGATCGATATGCTCTCGGAGACCACGGAGCTGCGCGACAAGCTGGAGGAGAACACGAAATATTTTCGGGCAAGGATGGCGGAGACCGGCTTCGACATCGTCCCCGGCGAGCACCCGATCACACCGATCATGCTCTACGACGCCCCGCTCGCGCAGAAGTTCGCCGAGAAGCTGCTGGAGGAGGGGATCTACGTGATCGGCTTCTTCTACCCGGTGGTCCCGAAGGGGCAGGCGCGTATCCGCGTGCAGATCTCGGCCGCGCACGAGCGGGAGCATCTCGACCGCGCCATCGAGGCGTTCACAAAGGTCGGACGCGAGCTCGGGGTGATCACGGAGCCGGCGGCGGCCTGAGATCGGGTTTCAACAAGGTCGAAAGCTCATGAAACGGCCCGAAACGGCCGGGTCGAGGGAATCATTCGCAACGGACGGCAGTTCAGAATCATACACGGCGCCGGGTCCGGAACCGGCAGGGGGAGGGGCGGCGCCGACCGATAAACCGACGAACGCTCATGAACAACGAACAGATCTGTCAACGGCTCAACGAGATTCTCGCCAACGAACTGGCGGGAGCAATGATGTATCTGCATTACTCGTTCTACATCTACGGGCATGCGCGTATCCCGATCGTGGGATGGCTGCGGGCACAGTCGAATGAGGGGATGGCGCACGCCACGCTCGTCGGCGACAAGGTCATCACCTACGGCGGAGACCCGGTCACGCACCCGACGCACGGGAAATTTCCGCCGAAATTCGACTCGCTGGACGATATGCTCCGCGTCGGCCTGAGCCTTGAGCTGGAGGTCTTCAACCAGTACGCGGCGCTGCTTGCCGAGGTCGAAGGGAAGCCGGAGCATCTCGGCCTGCGCGTCTTCCTGGAGGCGCAGATCACCGAGGAGAGCGGGCATATCGAGGAGATCCAGAAGATGCTGCTCCCCGATGTGGTGAAGTAGCGCGATTTTTCCCGGTCGAAATAACGTCAGGCTCCGAATCGGTCGATCATACATGGTCGGCCTGTTCGGGGCCTGATTTTTTTTTGCAGGTCGGTTCAATGGCTTGACCCGGTTGTGGTAATTCGATACTTTCCCAGCCCTCAGTACACACCGCGCTCTTCTTTTTTTGATAGTCTCCGGGGACGTAATTCAGTCCTCTATTTATTACACGCCTTGTTATTTCGGAGGTCAGTTATGGGATGCGGATGCAATTCCACCCCTATCAACAGTTGGATCGACTGGGCACAATCCAATCCTGTCAATCCGCTCGATATCATCGCCATGGCACGGCTCGATATGGGCGTCAACCACGACGTCGGAGTCTATCTGGACACGACGACGTACAGCACACCGGGTTCGAGCTGGGTCGCCTCACCGTTCTCGTATAATGGAGAACCCACCCTCATTTCCTACAGAACCGATCAGCAGGGAACGGTCGCCGAGGCGCTGCAATGGAACATGTCCCACCTGACGAGGAACAGCGACGCGAATCTGGCGATTCCGCTGCGAAAAGTGATCTTTCTGAAAGCCGGAGCCGACTGGGAGATGCAGATCCCGCTCGCGCTCGGGGCCGGCAGCTATTCCGATCTTCAGCTCAGTCTCCTCGATAATGCAGGAACACGGGGAGACGACCAGGGGACCGTGCCCGTCATATCGTTCACGGCGCGAGCCTACACGGGATCGGTGACCCTTTCGGTCAGCGTGAAGAGTCCGGGCATCCTCCCGGTGGGATTCCGTGCCGTCAGCGCAGCCGGAGACTGGTCGATGTTCGAGATGCTCTGGATTATCGTCCCCTGACGGGCAGCTCCGTGGGGCAGTTTTTACGTTGAATCTGACGTGAATCGATAATTCAAACCTGAATGCAGGAGGCAATCTTGGACTGTGGATGCAACACCGGCCCGGTCACAAGCTGGATCGGCTGGGCCGAATCCGATCCCGTCGACCCGTTGAGCGTGATCGCGATGGCGCGGATCGAAAATCTCCCCTTTTCAAACGATACGGGCGTCTATCTCAACAGCACGACATACGGCACACCCGGCGCAAGCTGGGTCGATACGACGGTCGACTACAACGGCGAACCGACGGTGGTGTCGCTGAGAACGGACAGGCAGGGAACCGTGGCGGAAGCGCTGCAATGGAACATGGCGCATCTATCGCGCAATGCCAGTGCGAGCCTTGCGATCCCATTGCGCAAGGTGATCTTCCTGAAGGCCGGCACGGAATGGGAGAACCGGATCATTCTGACCATGGGAGGGAAGTTCTACAACGACTTCCAGCTCAGCCTTCTGAACAACGCCGGAACGAGAGGGGACGAGCAGGGAACAGTCCCCGTGCTGTCGTTCACGGCAAGCACGTACGTCGGAACCCAGCTGACCCTGGCCGTAAGCATCAAAACCCCCGGAGTCTTCAGAATGGGGCTCCGGGGGGTGGACCAGGGGGGAGATTGGTCGATGTTTGAGATGTTGTGGGTTGGGGTGGGGTAAGGCCGATCCCATAGCGCATTTTGATGTGGATCAATATTAATTATATCATCTAATAAACGATCATATGAAGGAATACTTAGGACTCAACTTTGGAGATCCAATAGGTTTCCTACCTGTGAAGGCGGCGACAAGGAATCCTCCAATCCCAGTAATGGGACGCATGATGGTAAACAATCAGATTCTGCCGATAATCTTCTGGCAAGAAGCAGGTCCGACAAGTCCTGCCGATTCAGGACCGGGTTCAGGACCGGGTTCAGGACCGGGTTCAGGACCGGGTTCAGGATCGGGTTCAGGATCGGGTTCCGGTCCAATCGATCTCTATCCCGACTGGCTTCGCGACCAGTTTAAAGAATTTGAAAAAAGGTCTCGCGAGAACGATCTCGGACCGGAATGGGGTCATCCTCCTAGAGGACGTGCTCAAGGGGGCGGGGGAGGGAGTACAGGTGGAGGTGTCTACTACAATACTCCGCTGAATGCAGGTGTGCCTATCGATCCTAACACGAGAGATAGTGAGGAACGGCGATTAGAAGAGCAAGTTCGCCGAGGAGGTGTTCGGGTTGTAGGATGGACACCAAAGTATTGGCTCGAAGGAACTTCAGATGAGAGAGCCATAGTGTCTCAAGCAGTCGAGGAAGCTATCGAAGAGGCGAAAAAGTGCTTAGATGATTTTTTTCCTCATTTGCGCAACTGTATGGAAAACCTATGGAAAAATAAGCTGTATGGGTCGATAGAGAATTGTCCTGACAAAGGTACCTATGCTTGGACGGAGATAAAAACAGACAATTATGGGTGGGATCCCCGGGGTATTACTATATGCCGTCGTCATATGCCAAGTGGCACAGAAGGTAGCCGCTGGTTACAACTTAAGCACAACATGCTGCACGAGCTTGTTCATGCTTGTTTAGGAAACGAATTCGATGCACAAGTCGTGGCTTCCCTTTGTCATCCTGAGGGAAGGTTGGCACCAGATCCCATTGACTGGGACAATTGGTCGGGTGTCTGGACTCATCTGAAAGAGAAGCTCGCTGATTTCTATCAGCCACCCCCCTTGCGCAATCTAAAGATGAGCTATAGATTTATCTGGGATCCTGAAACAGGAGAGATATGGATCAAGGAGACCGATCCGTTCAATCCGCAGTTCGTTAAGAAAGGACGGAAGTTGCCTATCATATTTAAAAAACCATAGTAATTGTGCCGAACTGAGTAGGCTCATGGAGACATGAGGCGTCAGAGTCATGCTTGTGATTAGTTTGTAGCTAGGTTTACGCTGATCTATGCCTGATATCCGATGGGCCTGCTCAGCTAATGTTGCGTGAATTTGATTTAATAGGGTGCTTTCTGTCGGCATCTATTCGTAATATAATACGTATTCGAAATGAACAAAAATGATTCGGAATGATGGAGGATGTACACCTTTACAGAAAGTGCTTGCTACCTATTTAACATATAGCTATCGATAATGAAATGAAGACATTTATCATCTTCGTGCTAATTGCTGCTTATCTCTGCCTGCCTGGCTGTGACAGGCAGGGCAGTCCCGATATCTATGAAGCGAGTAGAGATACGAGCAATGCTAAGAGGCAAACGCTAGGATTTGGGATTGATGCGATTGAGTTAGTGCAGCAATCTGTCGACCCTCAATTCTCGATAAAACGAGTAGGGGAGGTCGGTGATAGTCTTGTATTTGCCGGTTTGTTTAGTAGCGGAGATGCAAGCCTGGAGGTCCTGACCGATCGTGACGAAAACGTGATTCGATACGTCATGTATGTTAGTCATAGTAATTCGAAGCATCGAGAGATCGCAGGTAATCTATTGAGGTTGTGTCATGTTTACTATGAAACATTGATTCTGGCAGCCGATGTTCAGGTGGATGAAGTTCGAGATAATACATTTTATGGTCGCCGTGTGGTTATCAGTAGAGATTCAACCGGCTATCTTATTAGGGCAGAGCTCCCTTCCGATACGATAATAATTCCTGGGCCTTCACCGAATATGTTGAAATTTATTCATCGAGGTGGTGATACGGCAGATGAGGGTGATACAGTAGATAAATAGAGGAAGTCTTCGTAACTGACTGTGGAGAAAACGACTTGCTAAGTAGGTACCTGTAAGAACTGACAGGAATAGGGCGGTGTTTACAAGGGTATG
>CBINGZ010000033.1:0-67664 GCA_966250335.1 uncultured bacterium
GATCGCATGCTCCCCCACCCCGCTGGCGGTCATCACCTCCGAATCGATCGCGATGCAGTCCAGGCACGACTTCTCCAGCAGCACGGCCCCCGGCCCCGCCGCGAAGACGTTCTCATCGAGCAGCGGGGGTATCTGCTCCACGGCGATCGTCTTCAGTTCGGTGAGCCGCCGGAACTCCGGCTGCACCTGGAAGAGCCCGGCATAGACGCCGCGCCGACCGGCGGGTATCAGGGAGATGACGCGGGAGCGGTGGCCGACCTTTCCAAGATCGCGGACGCCGTAGGCGATGGCGTCCAGGCTCGGCACCGGGATCATGCCGGCGCCGGTCGCCATGGCAAGCCCCAGCGCGAAGGAGAGACCGATGCGGATGCCGGTGTAGGAACCGGGTCCGGTGGAGACCGCCACGACGGAGATCTCGGAGGCTCGCGCGTCGGCGATCTCCAGCGCCTCCCGGAAGAGTTTCGCCAGCAGGCGGTCGTGGGATCTGGGGATCTCGGCGTGCAGTTCGGCGACCAGTCTGTCGTCGTCGAAGAGCGCCACGCCGCAGGTATCCCCGGTTGTTTCTATTGCAGCCAGCATGATGCGTATGCCTTGTCGTCGAGGTTCGTCAGGGGCCGCGCGGGGGCCCGGCGGCCGGTGAACGCCGGGTGCGGAGAGCGGCCGGCGTTCAAACAAAGAGTGCGTGTTACGGAGCGCAGGTTCTACAGCCGTTGCGCTTCGCAACACGCACCACGAAGGTCGATCGTGTTACGACCCCGGCACGGAGGGCGGGCCGGGGTTGCCGGTATCCGGGGGGGATATCAGCGTCGGCCGCCGATGCTCCCCGCCACGGGCACCATCTGGGTATCGGCGCTCCGATGGATCACCTCGATCCGGCGTTCGTTGTCATGTTCGACGCCGTAGAAATGAATCTCGTAGCGCGCCTGCGGAAGAACGGGCTCGCAGAATTCGGCCCATTCGATGAGCTTGATCGAGGCCGGATCGCCGAGGATCTCTTCCAATCCGATCTCGGCCAGCTCCGACTGCGAGGTAAGCCTGTAGAGATCGATATGGCTGATCTCCACGCGGCGGTCCTTGCGATCCTCTCCTGTATACTGGTTGACGATTGTGTATGTCGGGCTGGAGACGATCTCCTCCACGTGCATTCCGATGCAGATCCCCTTGATGAACTCGGTCTTGCCGGCTCCGAGATCGCCGTAGAACGCGACGACGTCCCCCGGTACGAGCCGCAGGGAGAAGTTCACACCGAAGCGGTGCGTCTGCTCCTCGCTGGAACTGGAGTAAATTTCAACGTCCATGGTAATTGATCACTTCGTCGCCGACATACCGAGCGGTTGCCTCTCGTGGGGGGCATGCGGAACGCTTCCGAGCACTACTCAATGCGATCGTCCGGCGCTGAATCGGGGCCGGCGATACGGTGTATGAAGGAAGGTCCGCACGAGCCTGCTGTCGTTCGGCCTGGGCCGGCTACCGCGGTTTCAGAGAAACCACGGGGAGTATCATCTCTTCCATCGAGATCCCGCCATGCTGGAAGCTGTCGCGGTAATGGTTGAGATAGTAATGATACTCCGTCGGGTAGACGAAGTAGTAATCCTCCTTTGCTATTACATACTCTGTCATGATCCCACGACGTGGGAGCTTGTAGTCGTCCGGCTTACGGACGTGAACGGCGAACTTCTCATCGACCTTGACGTTCCGCCCGTACTTGTAGCGCAGGTTGGTCGAGGTTTCTCTATCCCCGAGCGCCTTTGCGCCGCGCATGCAGCGGATCGCTCCATGGTCGGTGGTAATGATGATCTGAACGTCCTTGACCTGGGCGAGCGTCCGCAACATGCCAAAGAAACTCGAATGTTCAAACCAGCTTCGCGTCAGCGATCTGTAGGCCGATTCGTGCGGGGCGATCTCCTTCAGGATCGGGTAGTCGCTCCGTGAGTGTGCCATCATATCCACGGCGTTCACCACGATCGTCGTAAGCTGCGACTGGGTGTAGCTGAGGATCTCCGCCTCGATCTTCTTGCCGAAATCGGTGTCGATGATCTTGACGTATCGTATGCCGCTTCGCAGATTCACGCGCTTGCGCTGGAGAAGCTTCTCCAGCAGCTCCTTCTCGTACTTGTTCTGCGAATGGTCATCATCCTTCCCCCCCTGCCAGAGGTCGGGATAATGGTTCTCGATCTCCATCGGGAAAAGCCCGGCGAAGATCGCATTGCGACAGTATGTCGTCGCCGTCGGAAGAATGCTGAAATAGTAGTCCTTCTGGACCGTGAAGCTCTTGGTCAGAAGCTCCTCCATGACCAGCCACTGGTCCAGCCTCATGCAGTCTATGACGAACACGAAGACCGGTCCCGTGTCCTTCTTGACCAGCGGGAGGACATATTCGTTCATGATGTCGGTGCTGAGCAGGGGGCGTTCCCCCTTGGGGGCCTCCAGCCAGCCGGGGTAGTTCTTCTCCACGAACTTCCCGAACTCCGAGTTGGCGTCGCGGCGCTGGTCGGCGAGCGTCTGCTCCAGCCCCAGGTCGCGGTGACGGTCGAACTCGATCTCCCAGTTGGTCATCTTGACATAGAGGGCGATCCACTCCTCCCAGTCCATCGGCTGCATCAGCTGCATCGCGAGCTGATTGAACTCCTTGATGTAGTCGCGCGAGACGTAGTCCGCCTCCAGCTTGCTCCCCTCAAGGAATTTCTTGCACGCCAGAAGGATCTGGGTGGGATTGACCGGCTTGGTCAGATAATCGGAGATGCGGCGGCCGATCGCCTCCTCCATCACCGACTCCGCCTCGTTCTTGGTGACCATCACCACCGGCAGCGACGTCTGGATCTCCTTGATCTCGGCAAGGGTCTCCAGCCCCCCCATGCCGACCATCGACTCGTCCAGAAAGACGAGATCGAAGGGATGATCCTTTACCAGTGAAATGGCGTCTTCTCCGTTGGTCACGGTTTCGACGTCATACCCTTTTGCCTGAAGAAGTTTGATATGGGGGCGAAGAAGATCTATCTCGTCGTCCACCCAGAGGATACGCCAGGGACTTGCCATACATGCTCTCTGTTCGTGAATTCAATGCACCTGCGGCGTGATGCTCACGCCCTGTTCACACGGTATCGAACCTTCAACCCGCCTCACTCCTCTGATTGAATTGAACGGCCTTGGCGCGGCCGGCGCGTATCCGAAGCTGGTCGCCGGAGAGGGGTCGTTCTTCCGGCGGACCCAAAATAGTGTATGGAAAACGATTTCGCCACCATACTGAAAAATCCCCTACACTTTTCGACATGTGACCCTATATTAGCCCGCAATCGCCTGAAAAAGTTCCCCCTCCCCCTTTCCGTCCAATCGGACGGTACCATTCGACGTTCCTGTTCCGTGCGGCGTTTATATCGATACATACTCTTTCTCCTGCTGCTGAGCCCCGTTGTACCGGCCCTCCCCGGTTCAACGGCGATGGCACAGGCCCCCCCCGTGCCGGAAGGGTCCTCCACCTGGTGGTACCCGCTCGGCAACCCGGAGGGAACCCGCCGCAACCCGGCCCCGACCCTGACCGGGAGCCCGGATGAGCTGACGATCAAGTGGAGAACGACCGCACTGAAGAACTCGCCGGTGGTGCTGGTGGGAGGGCTGCGGCTTCTTGGAGGGAAGACCCAGCAGATCGTGGGGATCGAGGCGGGAACGAACAGGCTGAAGATTCTCTCGGAGAAGGGGAAGATTCAGCTCGATACCCTGTACGACGGGGCGTTCGATGAGCGCCCATACACGCTGCGGCTGACGGGACTCTTCAACTCCAACTCGCCGACGCCGACCGGGATCGGCAGGCCGAATCTGATCGGCCTCGGGGTGGAACGGGAGCAGAAGAAAGGCCCTCCCGACCCCGACTCCCTCCGCGGCATCCTCACCGGGCCGGACGGACGCATTCTCCATACGATCCCGATGTCGCGGATCCCGAACGGCGAAGAACCGGAGAGCTACCTCGCCGGAGTCTATCCCACGGCCGTCTTCAAGCCGTCGCAGGATGAGCCTCCGATGATCCTGGCGCACGCGAGCCAGTTCAACTACCGCGGCCCGGCCGGCGTACCGAACCCGCGCAACCAGAACGGGATCTGGCGCTTCAAGCTGGAAGGGACCGGCAGCGACGCCATCGACCCGCTCTGGTTCTATCCGATAGCTCCGGGGACCTACCCCCAGCAGCCGGCGATCATCGTCGACACGACGAGGGATACCTCCACCTACGTCGGGGTCTCCACACGTTCGCTCGGGCTCCCCGGAGGGATAGCCGTCCCCGCGACAGCGGGACATATCACCTATTCCACCAGTCAGTACTCGATCTCGCTCGATGCAAGCGATCCGCTGGCGCCCCGTCCCGTCGAGACGCGCAGAATGCCGCCGCAGGTGGTGCAGGAACTCAGGGGAGACAGCACCGGCGAGACCAACAGCTATTTCTTCAGACTGAAGTCGAACAATCCCTCCCCCGTCCCCGGAACGAACGATATCTACCGGGTGGTGACCTCCAACTATTCGCAGAATCGTCCCGGTACTCCGGTGATCCTGGTGGCCTATGCGGCGGCGGCTCTCTCCGAGGAGGCGATCAAGCAGATCGGCCTGGAATACAACGCCAACCTTCCCCCCTCCCTGAGAAACAAGGGCTGGACGATCGTTGCCGCCGATGTCGACGGGTCCGATTTCGGGACCTATGACAAGGCGACGAGGGATGACTTCCCTCTCAACGAAAGCGACGAGGTCATCGCCGCCTACCGCGATATGAACGGCGCCGACATCAAAGGGAATTCCCTGTTGGTGTACCGCCTGAACTACGACGCCAAAGCCCCCGATGGCCGCCCCTTCTGGGCCCCGGTCACAGTGTCGTTCGACGGACGCCTGCTCGCCGCAGCCGATCTGGTGAAGGACCCCAAGGGGAAACAGGAACTCGTGATCGCCAACGGCAACACCCTCTCCATCCTGCGGTTGCGCGATTACGACGTCGTGGCGGCGGAGCCGGTGATCGACATCTCCAAACGGCGCTGGTTCGATTCCCTCAGGAAGTTCACCTTCGACTCCACGGTAGTCTCCGTGGCGATCGCCGACCTGGAGGGGACGGGAGACAACGACCTGATCGTCGTCACGAAAACCGCGACCTACGCCATCGGCCGGCCGATCGCCGAGCCGCTCGGAACCGTGGAGGAGGAGGGCGGAACCTACTGCCTCGGCGACGATGTGACCGTCGACTGGGGACGAAGGATCGTCGGAGGGGGCGAGGAGGGGCTCTCCATTCATGCCCTCGATTCCGACAGCAACGAAATCCCCCTGATCGATCCCTTCCCCCTTCCCGACACGGCGACCGCCTACGGGGAGCTCAGCTACCGGTTCTCCACTCTGGGCCTGGAACCGGGGAGCTACGAGGTAGTGATCCGGGACAAGGTTCTCCCCGACCTGAAGGCGCGCGGAGGAAGGTTCACGATCGCCACCCCTCTCCTTCAGGCGGTGAAGCTCCCCAAGAACGAGTACGCCTGGGGGGAGCCGATCACGTTCCGGGTCGGCTACCTCTGCACGAAGAATCTGGTTCTGGAACGCCGCTCCGGCTCCGGCGGGGAGTGGAGGGAACAGGAGGAAGCAATAGTCGACTATCCCGCGGGTACCGACTCGGTCGTCGTCTCGACCTCGATCTCCTGCCTCGACCCCTGCATGACCGAAAATCTTGAGACCGTGGAGTTCCGACTGCGCGACACGACCCTCAGGATCGAATCGGGAAGCGATTCGTTCATCATCCGGTCGACGGCAAAGCATGTCGACAGCGGCCAGGGCTCCGGAACGACACGAGAGATCGGATGGAACCGGACCGACTTCGGGTGCGAGAGCGTCTCGATCTCCCTGACGCTCGAGGGAAAGGGGATCGAAGGAGGGGGTATCTTCCCGAACGTGGGGACCGCCACCCTCAGACTCGGCAACGAGGTCTCCGGCAAGGTGGAGGCCCGCATCTGCTGCATCGGCAATGCGACCGCATGCGATTTCGGCAAGACCTCCTTCGAGGTCGAGGCCCCGCCGGCCGGGAACTACATCCAGCCGAACCCGTTCGACCCGAACGGCGCCGGGGGGATGGGAGTCTCGATCTACTATACCCTGGAGGAGGAGGGCCCCGTCTCGATCACGATCATTGACGCGGCCCGCGCCGTGGTACGGCGGCTCCTGAGCTCGGAGGATCGCCGCAAGGGGTTGAACGTGGATGAATGGGACGGCCGGAACTCCGCCGGTGAAATCGTCGCCAACGGGACGTATATTTGCATCATCGAATCCGGTGACGGACGGATTACCCCCCTCCCTATCTTCGTGCGGAAACTCTGAGACGATAACACTTGAAACGATCATTACTTCATAGCAGCCTGCTGTTTGCTCTGATTTCCCCCATGGAGCAGGCGGTGGCCGCGACGCAACCGTTCGGCATGCCCGGCGTCCGCAGCGACGGGAAGCAGCAGGTGGAACCGAAGAAGAAGGAGATCACGACGAGTGTGACCCGCTCGATCGAGAACGAGACGATCTCCATGACGGCGCTCTTCCCCGACGACTACGGCGGCATCAGAGTCGCCCTCTTCAATCTCCTCGGCAAACTGATGGATGTCGACCCGACGACGGCGGTGGCGAAAGGGAGCCATACGTTCGTCTTCAGGACGAACGGTCTGCCGAACGGGCCGTACCTCGTCGTCCTGGAAGCGGGCGGACAGCGGATCACGAAGAAGATCATGCTGAACCGGTAGACCCCGGTTCCCCGCAGCCGACCTCCCCCCTCCCCATGCCCCTGATCCGTACCATATCCTCCCTGGGATTGTCGACCCTGCTCGCCGCCGTGACGGCGCCGACGCTCCATGCCCAGCTCGATCTCGGCGGATACGCCGGCGCGCCGATACGCGCGGCCGGTCTGCCGAACGAGGTGATCATGGGGGGAACGTTCGGATCGATCTCCCCCGACGCCTCCGCCGTCTTCGTCAACAGCGCCTATCTGCCGATGCTCCGGCAGCATACGGTCAGCGTCGCCCACTCCTTCCTCCCCTTCGGCCAGAAACTCGACATGATCGGCTACGGGTTCGGGAGCGAGAGGATCTTCGGGTTCGGAGTAGGTATATCGCGGTACGGACTTGCCGACGTCGAGGGGCGCACCCTGCTCGGCGAACGGACGGGGAACATATCAAGTTCCGATATGGCGTTCTCCGTCGGCGGGGGGCTCACGCTCGGCCCGGCCGCCGTCGGCGCCACCATCCGCTATCTCCGCCGTGATCTTACCGGCGTCGAAGGGGGTGAGAACGGCTATACGGTCGACCTGAGCGGCGTGATGATGCTCGACGACCGCTATCATTTCTCCTTCAGCGTGAACAATATCGCGGGGGGAATGGTCGCCTCCTACGACTCCGGCCCCACCGAGACGATCCCCTGGAACACACGGATCGGGTTCGCCTACCTCCATCCGCTGCAGGAGCCGAGGGAGGAGATCGTCCGGACCGACCCGACCGGAAAACGGAAGGTGAACCGCCTGCTGCCCGACACCTATCTGATGGGGGCGATCGAGTCGCGCATGTCGAGCGCCGACAGCGTCCCGATCTTCACGTTCGCCCTCGAGTCGGTCCCGAGCGACGCCGTCGACGTCGGACTGCGGTTCGGGCTGAACACCCTCGGCGACCTCTCGTTCGGGACGTTCGTGCCGATACCGTTCGAGCGCGATCTGCGGATCGACATGAGCGCCAGATCGAACTACGGCTCCTACGGGGATCTCACCTACCATCTGATGATCACGCTGGGATTCTGACCCCTCTCCCCTCCCTGCAACAATTCGCAATCCGGGCGCCGGCCCCGGCGCGGCCCGGGATGCGCCATAACGAATCTTCCTATATTTGACCGGTCGTTTCCCACGGATTCGACCGCGCGCGCTCCGGACCGGAGCACGCGGTATCACGCGCACCAGTAATCGATCATGCAGAAACCGATCGCACTTGCCGCCGACCACGGCGGCATCGGATATAAGGATCGTATCGCAACCCATCTCCGCGACCTCGGGCACCAGGTCGTCGATTTCGGCACCTACTCCACCGACTCCACGGACTACCCCGACCTCGCCCGTCGCGCGGCCGATGCCGTCTCCACGGGAGAATCGGAGATGGGGATCATCGTCTGCGGCTCCGGCATCGGCGTCTCCATCGTCGCCAACAAGGTCGAGGGAGTCCGCGCCGCCTCCTGCGTCACGCCGGAGATGGCCCGTCTGGCGCGCGAGCATAATCACGCCAACGTCCTCACCCTGGGCGAACGCCTTGTGGACTGGGAGACGGCGCGGGAGATCGTCGACGCGTTCCTGACGACCGATTACTCGGACGACGAACGGCATCGCCGACGGGTGGAGAAGATCCATTCGCTGACGGGGAAGTGATTCCCGACAACGTTCCTCCCGCTCCCTGAACTTCAACAGATCATCAGCAAAGCAATATCGATGTACGAGCAACTTCGCGCCGGTGACCCGGAACTGTTCACGGCGATCGCCGGTGAGATCTACCGGCAGAACGACAAGATCGAGCTGATCGCCAGTGAGAACTTCACAAGCCAGGCCGTCATGCAGGCGCAGGGCTCGGTCCTGACGAACAAGTACGCCGAAGGCTACCCCGGGCGGCGCTACTACGGCGGCTGCGAGTGGGTGGATGTGGCGGAATCGCTGGCGCAGGAACGGGTCAGGGAGCTCTTCGGCGCCGAGTACGCCAACGTGCAGCCCCATTCCGGCTCGTCGGCGAACATGGCGGTCTACTTCTCCTTCCTGTCGCACGGCGATACGGTTCTGGGGATGAACCTCTCCCACGGCGGGCATCTGACGCACGGCTCCCCGGTCAACTTCTCCGGGAAGTTCTACAACTTCGTCTCCTACGGGGTCGACCCTGAGACCGGGCGGATCGACTACGATTCGGTGCGGGAGGCTGCGCGGACACATCGTCCCAGGATGATCACGGTGGGGGCCTCCGCCTACAGCCGGAACATCGACTATGCAGCCTTCGCGGAGATCGCCCGCGAGGTCGGCGCCTTCCTGATGGCCGATATCGCCCACCCGGCCGGTCTGATCGCCAAGGGGTGGCTCGACTCCCCGATCGAGCATTGCCATGTGGTGACCTCCACCACCCACAAGACCCTCCGGGGACCGCGCGGCGGCGTGATCCTGCTGGGACGCGATTTCGAGAACCCGTTCGGCATCACCGCCCCGAAGTCGGGCCGCACCAAGATGATGTCGGAGATCATCGACAGCTGGGTGATGCCCGGCATTCAGGGGGGACCGCTGATGCATGTGATCGCGGCGAAGGCTGTCGCGTTCCGCGAGGCGCTCTCCGACGAGTTCAAGGGGTATACGCAGCGGGTGATCCGGAACGCGCAGGCGCTCTCCGGCGCGCTGACGGCGCGGGGGTATAATATCGTGTCGGGAGGAACCGACAACCATCTGATGCTTGTCGATCTCCGCAACCGGGGGATCACCGGGAAGGCGGCCGAGAACGCGCTCGACAACGCGGGGATCACCTGCAACAAGAACGCGGTGCCGTTCGACGACAAGTCGCCGCTGATCACCTCCGGCATCCGTCTGGGAGCCCCGGCGATGACGACCAGGGGAATGGTCGAATCCGATATGGAGCGGATCGCGGAGTTCCTCGACCGCGTGCTGAGCGACATCACGAACCAGGACCTTCAGAAGAAGGTGAAGAACGAGGTGCAGGAGTTCTGCTCCGCCTTCCCTCTCTACCCGGAGATCCTGGCGAACGCCGGCGAGCGGCCGGAGCTTCCGGCCGAGGCCGAGGCCTGATCCACGCGCACTAACCGGACCCGTCAGCTCTCATGCCGAATCCCATCGACGACTACAGCCAGACTCCCCGGCCGGACGAGAGGCCGGGCGACCGGGCCGACGATCCGGGCCGGCGCGCCGCGTGGGAGAACCCGTGGCAGAGCAGATCGGAAGGGGAGATGGGATATGCGGCGGGCGGCGGGGTCTCCGGTCAGGAGGAGCCCGGCGGTGAGATGGGGTTCTTCGACCACCTGGAGGAGCTCCGGTGGCGGATCATCAAGGCGCTGATCGCGATCGTCGTCACGTCGGTCCTCTGCGCGATCTATCTCGACTTCATCATCCAGGATATCCTGCTGGGGCCGCTCAAACGGCTCAACCCGCCGCAGGAACTCCAGAACACGGAGATGATGGGGCAGCTCACCCTCAGCCTTCAGGCGGCGATGTTCGGCGGGCTGATCCTGGCGATCCCGATCGTCCTCTGGCAGTTCTGGGGCTTCATCCGTCCCGGTCTCTACCCCAAGGAGCGGAAGTACGTGCGGGGGATCGCCGTCGCCACCATCTTCTGTTTTCTGGTGGGGATCGCCTTCGCCTACTTCGTCATGGTCCCCACCAGCCTGGCCTTCACATCCAAGCTGACGTATGAGGGGATCAAGAACCAGTGGACCAGCTCGTCGTACTTCAGCTTCATCCTCGGGTTCGTTCTCTCGTGCGGCGTGGTCTTCGAAATGCCGATGCTCAGTTATGCTCTCTCCCGCTTCGGCATTCTTTCGCCGTCGCTGCTGAAGCAGTACCGTCGTCATGCGGTGGTGGTGATTCTGATTGCGGCCGCCATCATCACGCCGACCCCCGATCCGATCAATCAGATGATCCTCGCCGTGCCGCTCTATATTCTCTTCGAGCTGAGTATTCTGGTGGCGGGGATCGCGGCCAGGCAGCGACGACGCCAGGAGCAGTACGAGGCAACAGATCTGACATGACCCGCGGGCAGCTCCCGCTCCCCCGCCGAACTGCGGAATCCAACCGACCTGTTGCGGCACGCAAGGATTCCCGACGGGCTTCCGACAACCGACAACCCGCACATGGATCTCTCAACGATCTCACGACCGATCGATCAGCATCTCAAGGAGTTCAGGCGCTTCTTCCGCGACTCCATGCACTCGAAGATGCTCCTGCTGGATACGGTCGTCCGCTATATCCTGCGCCAGAAGGGGAAGCAGGTCCGGCCGATGCTGGTGCTGCTGGCGGCGGAGGTCGCGGGCGGTGTATCGCGCCGCACCTTCGTGGCCGCCACCATGGTCGAGCTGCTCCACACCGCCACGCTGGTCCACGACGACGTCGTCGACGAGGCGGACGAACGGCGCGGCTTCCCCTCCATCAACGCGGTCTGGAAGAACAAGGTGGCGGTGCTCGTGGGGGATTATCTCCTCTCGCGCGGCCTGCTGGTCGCCGTGGAGAACAACGAGTTCGGGTTCCTCTCCCTCACCTCCGACGCCGTCAGAAGGATGAGCGAGGGGGAACTGCTCCAGATCCAGAAGTCGCGCAAGCTCGATATCCGCGAGGAGGAATACTTCAGGATCATATCGGATAAGACCGCATCGCTGATCGGCACCTGCTGCGAGCTGGGGGCCACCAGCGCCACCGAGGATATGAGCGCCAGAGAAGCGCTCCGGAACTACGGCGAGGCGGTCGGGATCGCGTTCCAGATCCGCGACGACATCTTCGACTACGTCTCCTCCGACGCCGACATCGGCAAGCCGACGGGGAACGATCTGAAGGAAAAGAAGCTCACGCTCCCGCTGATCCATTCGATCAACAATGCGCCCCGCCGTGAGTCGAGAAAGATTCTGAGCATGGTGAAGAGCGGCGAGGAGTCGCAGGAACGGACCGATGCGGTGCGCCAGTTCGTGACCCAGTACGGCGGCCTTGTCTACGCCGAACGGACTGCGATAGAATATTGCGAGAAGGCTCGTGCCGCGATAGCTCCCTTCCCCGACAGCCCCGCGAAGCGCTCGCTCCTCGGGTTCGTCGAGTTCGCGCTGAAGCGGAACGCCTGAGAATCGAATCACGACATAATGGAACGTCCGCCCCCGTCATGACGGAGGCGGACGTTGTTCATTATCGATCCCTCACCCTCCCCTCGATCGACCGATCCGGTGAGGGCTCGACAGCGATCGATCGTGTTACGATGCGGCGCTCTCTTCCGCCGGGGCATCCTCGGTCGTCAGGTCGGGCGTTCCGGCCGAGGAGAGCGCCCCGCCGGCCATGGTGACGAGCTCGTCGTCGTAATGATCGGCGATCGTGGCGACGGTACGTGCGGTCAGCTCGAACTCGTCGCGGCTGAGGTCGCAGCCGGGGAGCGTCTGGGAGTAGACGATGGTGCTGTCGAACAGCAGCCCGAACCCGCCGAAATGGAGCTCCACGTTCTTCTCCAGGAGCCACTTCATGACGTCAGGAGTAATGGTCGCGCCGCTCACCAGATGGCTGCTGAACTCCACGGCGATCTCGGTCTCGTGCCACGGGCGCACGGTGACGCTGACCGTGGCCGAACCCTCCTGAAGCGTGAAGGAGGAATTGTCGAACTCGACGAAGTCGGGATAGCACTCCTGCAGGTAGCAGCGCACCTTCTCCCGCACCGCCTCAATCATATCGTCTTGTTCCATGCTGAAAGTCCCCTTGTCGGTTTATCGTAGTTAGATGTTGTTATCGACCGAACGATCGAGGCTTACTCGCTCTTGCTGCCGCTGGAGAGCTGGCCGGCCGGGGTCGAGCCCATGCCGAGCTGCATCTTCAGGGCGGCCAGGTCGTCGTCGACGGCTGCGCCGGTTCCCAGGGCCTTGAACTGATCCTCAAGCGATGTGTTCTCGCCCGCGAGCTGCGCGAACGCCTCCGCCTCCGCCTCGGTCTTCTCCACCTTCTGCTCCAGCCTGTCGAACTTGGAGAAGGCGTCGCTGCCGATACCGGCGAACGACTGGGCGATCTCCTTCTTCGCCTTGGCCGCCTGCGAACGGGCGATCAGGGTGTTCTGGCGCATGCGCGCCTCATCCAGCTTGGACTTCAGCTGATCGAGCTGGCCGCGCAGATTGGTGGAGGTGGAGCGGGCTTCCCCCAGCATCCGTTCCAGATCGACGACGTTCTTGGAGATGGTGTTCTTCCGCTCCAGCGCCTGGCGCGCAAGGTCGTCGCGACCCGCGGTGACGGCCTGGACCGCCTTCCCCTGCCAGTCGTTCGCCTGGGCGAGCTGCTTGTTGTACTGGCGCTCCAGCGACTTCTCGTTGGCGATGGCGGTGCCGACCGCCAGGGTCGCCTTGTTCACCGCTTCTTCCATCTCGATGACCATCTGCTTGATCATCTTCTCCGGGTCTTCAGCGCGATCGAGGATATCGTTGATGTTGGCCTTGAAGATATCGGCCATCCGTCCGAAAATACTCATGATCTGATCTTCCTATGATTGGTTGATTGGGTTGTCGACGTATCAGCAACGATCGTTCCCGGGGGTCGGGTCATCCTTCCGGCTCCGCCGCCTGCAGCTCCACCAGCGGCGTCCCCTTCTCCACGGCGGTTCCGGGCCTGGCGATCACCCTCTTGACGGCCAGTCGCGACGGGGCCTTGATCTCGTTCTCCATCTTCATCGCTTCAAGGATGCAGAGCGAACGTCCCTTCTCCACGATCTCTCCCTCGGTCACCAGCATCTCCTTGAGCAGCCCCGGCATCGGGGCCGTGACGATCTGCCCGACGGCATTGCCGGCCGCGCTGCTCTTGCGGAGCGCGGTCAGGCGCTCGTCGCGACCGGTGACCGTGCGTGCCGGGATCGCCTCCCCACGGATATAGACCATGTAGAGATGCTCCTCATCGGTCTCCTCCACATAGATCGGAACTGTGCTACCGTCGGGGAGCGTTCCCCTGAAGCTCCGGAGGCCGCTCCCCTGTTCCACGGGGACGGGGCGCCGATCGTCTCCGGCCCGGAGCCCATATTCGTCGGCGGTTATCTGAAGTTTCGTGCCGCCTGTTTCGACGGTGTAGATTCTGCGGAGATCGTTCATGGCGCAAAACTAGAGAATCCGGCCCGCCCGGTAAAACGTTATCGGCACGGCGACCGGCCGCGCGGCCCGATAAATCCCCTCCCGTTACCGGCGGACCCCGCGCCGTTACGACTTGCTACGTTGCGCGGGGTAGCGATCGCCGGCCTGTGACGTGAACAAAGAGAACGAAAGGGACCGCAGTGATGAACAACGATCAACCCCACAGTCCGGAATCGTACCAGCTTGAACAGGAGGCGGCCGAGGAGCCCGACGGAGCCCGGGAATCCGTTCCCGAACCTGCTCCGGGACCCGCGCCCGCCGCACGTCCCGCAACAACATCCTATGACGATCTGCTGAACGGGCCGATCGACACCACGCTCTGGCGAATGGCAGTGCCGATGACGCTCGGTTTCCTGATCAACGCCGTCTACTCGTGGACCGATATGTATTTCGTCTCCAGGATCGGCGATACTGCCGTGGCCTCCCTCGGCTTCAGCGATCAGATCATGTTCGTCGTCTTCACGCTCGGCAGCGGCTTCTCGATCGGCACCGGCATCGTGATCGCCAGACGGATCGGAGAGGGACGCCGCCGCGAGGCGGAGCAGGTCGCAACGGAGTCGTTCACCTTCATGGCGCTCTACGCGGCGCTGCTGGCGCTCGCCATCTCGCAGATTCTTCCGAGCGTCCTCGATCTGATGCGGCTGCACGGCGAGCTGCGGGAGGATACGAACATCTTCGTGAACATGCTCCTCTTCGGTCTGCCGGCGAACCTGCTGACGTTCCAGATGAACGCCACGCTCCGCTCCACCGGCAACACGGTCTTCCCGATGACGGTCCTGATCGTCTCAGCCGTCGTCAACGCGATCCTGGCGCCGATCCTCATCTTCGGGTTCATCGGGATTCCGCCGATGGGAGTCCGGGGGGCGGGGATCGCCACGGCGACGGCTCAGTGGAGCGCGGCGGTCGTATCGATGATCGCCCTCTACTCCGGAAGGCTCAACCTGAAACTCGGCCGCCCCACGCTCAGGTTCGACTGGAGCATCATCCGGACGATCTTCGGCATCGGGGTGGCGGCGTCGCTCCAGGGGATCGCCGTCAGCGCGACCCGTCTGGTGATCCTCTCGATCGTCAACTCGTTCGGCGCGGCGGCGGTGACGGCCCAGGCGATCGGCGCCCGGGTCGACGTCCTCGTCTTCATGCCGGTCTACGCCACGGGGATCGCCATCGAGACGCTGGTGGGACACAGCATCGGGGCGGGACGACTCGATCGCGTGAAAAAGTTCCGGACGGCGGCGATACGCGATCTGGGGCTGCTGATGATCGCCGCCGGCGCCGTGATCTATTTCCTGGCGGATGATATCGCCCGGATCTTCACCTCCGACCCCACGGTGATCGAGACCACGGTGCATTATCTGCATATCGCGGTCTTCGGCTACATCTTCTTCAGCATCGGACAGGCCGGCACCAGGTCGCTGGCGGGCGCCGGGCACTCGCTCCGCTCGATGGCGATCATCATGGTGATGCTCTTCGTCTTCCAGATACCTCTTGCGCTGATACTTTCCAGGTATACGTCGCTCGGGGTAAGCGGAGTCTTCGCCGGGATCGCTCTCGGCTACCTCGCCTTCGCCCTCCTGAGCACGCTCGCCGTGCGGGGCGACGGGTGGATGCAGAAAAAGATCTGAACGCGAGAAGCCGGTCCGTCACGCGACGAACCGGCCTCTCCATGTTCTTCGGTCCTGAAGGAACTCCCTTCCGACCGGCTACCCCCGCACCATCAGATCCGCCACCAGCCTGCTGAACCTTCCCGGGTCGGGGAGCTGTCCCCCCTCCGCGATCAGCGCCTGTCCGTAGAGGAGATCGATATAATCGGCAAGCCGCGGATCGACCGGATCGTTGTTCAGGATATCGTGCATCCTGGCGACCACCGGGTGCCCGGCATTGAGCTCCATGATCCTCTTCGACTTCGGGGTCTCCTGCCCCATCGAGCGGAGGATCTTCTCCACCTGCGGGCTCATGTCGCTCTCGTCGGCCACAAGGCAGACCGCGGAGGAGCGGAGCCGGTTGCTGAGACGGACCTCCTTCACGTTCTCGTCGAGCCGCTGGCGTATCGTGGTGAGCAACGCCCCGTACTCGAGCGCCTTCTCCTTTCGCTCTTCCTCCTCGCGCGCCTTCTCCTCCTGCGATCCCAGGTCGATATCACCGCGCATGACGGAGTGGAACTTCTTCCCCTGGAAATCGACCGCCGAGGTGGTCCAGATCTGATCCACGGGATCGGTCAGGAAGAGAACCTCGTATCCCTTCTCGCGGAACGCCTCCATGTGGGGGGAGTTTTCCAGCACCGAACGATCGTCACCCGAGATGAAGTAGATCGACTCCTCCCCTTCCTTCATCCTTCCGATATAATCCTTGAGCGATATAAGCTCCTCGGAGGCAGTCGAACGGAAGTAGGCGAGATCGAGGATCTGCTGCATATTCTCCTGATCCTGGAAGATCCCCTCCTTCAGCACGGCGCCCAGCTCGCGCCAGAAGGTGAGATACTTCTCCGACTCCTTCTCCTTCATCTCGCCGAGGGTGTCCAGCGTCTTCTTGGTGATCCTCTTCCGGATCAACTGGATCTGGCGGTTCTGCTGAAGGATCTCGCGGGAGATATTGAGCGGCAGATCCTCCGAGTCGACCACTCCCTTGACGAACCTGAGATAGAGCGGGAGAAGATCCTTCGCGTCATCCAGGATGAAGACGCGCTTGACGTAGAGATGGAGGCCGCGCTCACCTTCG
The DNA here is from genome assembly GCA_966250335.1 of uncultured bacterium. Classification (GTDB taxonomy): domain Bacteria; phylum Bacteroidota; class Ignavibacteria; order OLB7; family OLB7; genus OLB7. The sequence continues at coordinate 16,573 of CBINGZ010000033.1, forward strand.
CGCATGAAGATATCGAACGGCGCGCGCGACGGGATGAAGAGGAGCGTGTAGTATTCGAACGTCCCCTCGGCGCGGAAATGGATGGAGGTGAGGGGATCGCTCCAGTCGTGGGAGATATGCTTGTAGAATTCGTTCAGCTCCTGCTGGCTCGCCTCGCCGGCCGGGCGGGTCCAGATCGCCTTCATGGAGTTGAGCGTGTCGTCGGTCACGACCATCCCCTTCTCGTCGATGATCGCCCCCGATCCCTCCTCCTTCTCCTTGTCGCCGGCGGGGCGCGCGGTACGCATCCTGACGGGATAGGTGACGAAATCCGAATATCGCTTAACGATACCACGGATCGTCCATTCGTCGGTGTAGTCGTTGAGGGCGTTTTCGCGGTCGACCGGTTTCAGGTGGAGGGTGACGGTCGTGCCGTGCGTGTCGCGCTCGGCCTCCTCCAGCGTATAGGAGCCGTCTCCGGTCGATTCCCAGCGCCACGCCTGCGACTCCCCCGCCTTCCGGGTGACGAGGGTGACGCGATCGGCGACCATGAAGGTGGAGTAGAAGCCGACGCCGAACTGACCGATGAGATCGGCCGGAACCGACGCCTCGCCGTCGGCACGGGACTTCATCATGGCGACGAACTCCTTGGTGCCCGATCTGGCGATGGTTCCGATATTCCGGATCAGCTCCTCACGGTCCATGCCGATGCCGTTGTCGGAGATGGTGAGGGTGTGCGCCTCCTTGTCGGGCTGGATCCGTATATGAGGATCGCGCATGAGGTCGCGCAGATTATCATCGCGAAGCGATTCGATGCGGAGCTTGTCCAGCGCATCCGAGCTGTTGGAGACCAGCTCGCGCAGGAAGATATCCTTGTTCGAATAGACCGAATGGATCATCAGATCCAGCAACTGCCTTGCCTCGGTCTGAAATTCAAACCGTTCACTCATAGCTGTGACGTTGATTGGTTGTCGTATCCATGTTCGGGGCCTGTGAAGGAACGCCCCCAGTCGAAGCGACCGCCAAAATAGGCATCATTCTTCTTTTTCTCGTGCAACAACGGGGAAGGATGGTGCGCGCCTTCGGCGCTGCGGAAGAATGGGGAGGCGCCCGCGGCTGCACATGGTTCGCCCCTTCGGGGCCGGATGAATATCGCAGGCCGGTCCATATACAACGATTCAGGTAAAGCCGCAGCACCCCCTCACAGGGAGATCCCGATACAGCGGTTACCTCCATCGATAGGAATTCCCCCCCTTCGTTCGCATTTTCGTCGGCCACTGTCGTTCTCTTCCAACGAAGGAAAGATCGCGGCGGGCGGATGTTCAATTCGATCGCGCTATGGGATGATCCGCGGGATCGGCACACAATCCGAGATGAAGGGAACACCGGTACGGCCGACGAAGAGCTCGCATGACCGGCAGATAGTGCGAAATCGAGGAACAACCCCAAGGACCGATATGCAACCCGGTACATCGGACCGGCTCCCATAAACGACACGCAACCGGAACAACGGACCGAACTCATGAACGACACGCAACCGGGAGCAACCTCCCCGGCGGGACTGCTTCATCATGTTGAGATATATGTCTCCGATCTGGAACGGTCGGCGGCGTTCTGGGGGTGGTTTCTGGAATCGCTCGGGTATTTCCTCTATCAGCAGTGGGAGGCGGGGCGGAGCTGGAAACTGGGGGATACCTATATCGTCTTCGTCCAGACCGAGGAGCGCTTCCTCGATATCCCCTATCATCGTTGCAGGACCGGGTTGAACCACCTGGCGTTCCATGCGGCTTCGCGCGATCAGGTAGATAAAATACGAGACGCACTGGTCGAACGCGGCGTCGAGATCCTGTACCCCGACAGACATCCGGACGCCGGAGACGACTACTACGCCCTCTTCTTCGAGGACCCGGACCGCATCAAGGTTGAACTCGTGGCATGGGAGAATCGATCGCAATGATCGACGACTCCCACAACGGATCGGATGCCGAGACGCTCCGCCGTCGCAACAGGGAACTGGAGATCCTCAACCGGATCGCCCAGGCTCTGAACAGACATGCGGATCTGGACCGGAGCCTTTCGACGGCGCTGGGACAGGTCGCGGAGCTGCTGGGGCTCCACACCGGATGGATCTTCCTGCTGCATGAGGAGACCGGCGAGCCCTACCTGGCCGCATCGCAGAACCTCCCCCCCGCCCTGCGGAATTCTCCCCACACCATGACCGGCTCCTGCTACTGCCTGGATACCTTCCGCGCCGGAGACCTGGGGGGCGCCGCCAACGTGAACGTGGTGCGATGCAGCCGCCTGAAATGGTTCGTGGATGGAACGGACGGCCTCGCCTACCATTCCAGCATCCCCCTCTACGCCTACGGCGCGCGGATCGGCGTGCTCAACGTGGCAAGCACCGGCTGGCGCGAACTCTCGCAGGACGATCTTCGGCTCCTCTACACGATCGGCGATCTGCTCGGCATCGCCGTCGCAAGGGCCCGCCTCTTCGCCCGCAGCGTCAGGTTCGGCGCCGCCGAGGAACGGAACAGACTGGCGCGCGAAATCCACGACACCATCGCGCAGGGACTGGCCGGCATCACCCTGCAGCTCGAGGTGGCGGAGGCGCTCCTTGAAGGAGGCTCCCCCGAACGGGCGAAAGCCTCGGTCCGCACCGCGCTCGATCTTGCGCGCCACAACCTCGAGGAGGCCCGCCGCTCGGTGCTCGATCTGCGGGCGGCGGTGCTGGAGGGACGCTCGCTCGCCGAGGCTCTCCGGCTGCACGTGAGCCGCTGGAACGCCTCCGGCAGCGCTCCGGTAGAACTCTCGGTCTCCGATACGTTCCCGCCGATCGACCTGCGGACGGAACTTGCCCTCTATCGAATCGCGACCGAAGCGCTCAACAATATCGCGGCACATGCCGACGCCGATTCCGCCCTCCTGACCCTGGAGGCGAGCGATGGAGAGATCCGCCTGGTCGTGGCCGACGACGGCCGCGGGTTCGATCCCTTCGCCGTTCCCGCCGAACGACACGGACTGGTCGGCATGCGTGAACGGGCGCATCTGCTGGGTGGGATCATGGAGATCGCCAGCTCCCCCGGCAAAGGGTGCCGTATCGAGGTCACGGTCCCGGCAGCAGGGATCCCCTCCCCCCATCAACCTCTTTCATGAACAGGCCGATACGCATACTGGTGGCCGACGACCATCCCATCGTCCGGGAAGGTCTTGTTGCGATATTGGGGACACAACCCGATCTCCTGGTCGTGGCCGAAGCGGCCGACGGTCTCGCCGCCGCCGAACTGGAGGCCGAGCTCACCCCCGACGTGATCCTCCTCGATCTGGAGATGCCGCGTCTGGACGGACTCGGCGCGCTCCGCCTGATCCGCGAGCGCAACCCGGAGGCGAAGGCGATCATCTTCACGGTCTTCGACACCGACGAACGGATCGTGGAGGCAATCCGTGGAGGAGCGCGGGGATATCTGCTGAAAGGATCGCCACGCGATGAGATCTTCCAGGCCGTCCGCACAGTCCACCAGGGAGGTTCGCTGCTGCAACCGACCGTAGCCTCCAGCGTGCTCCGCTATATCTCCGGCGAATCGCGTCGCGATCCTCTCACTCTCACCCCACGCGAGCTGGAGGTCCTGCGCCTTCTGGCAACAGGACGCACCAACCGCGACATCGCCGACGAACTCACCATCTCCGAACGCACGGCAAAGTTCCACGTCAGCGCCATCCTCGGCAAACTGGGCGCCGCCAACCGCACCGAAGCCGTAGCCATCGCCACCAAGAACTCTCTCCTCCCCTAACCTCACTTCTTTCTTCTTTCTTCTCTCTTTTTCTTCTCTCTGTGTCCTCTGTGACTCCCTGTTTATTTCTCCCCCCATCACATCACCCCACCCTCCCGTCCTTTCGTACAGGCTCCCCCCCTGTCCCATCGCCTGATGCCCCCCCTTCTCCACTCCCCTAGTTTCGTACCGATTCAAACCGCGAAGGTTCCCCCCTCCGCGCCCGAAGCGATATACCAACCAAAACAGAGCTCATAGAGGAACGAAGATGAACCGCAACGAACAAAGCACAGCACTCATCACCGGCGCATCAAGAGGCCTGGGCCTGGCGCTGGCAACCGCGCTGGCCGAGAGAGGATGGAACCTGGTGATCGACGCGCGAGGGAGGGAGGGACTCGACACGGCCGCCGACTCTCTCGCCCGCCTCACCGACGTCCGCGCCATCCCCGGCGACATCCTCGACCCCGCGCACAGAAACGAACTTGCCGACGCCGCCCGCTGGTTCGGAGGACTCGACCTCATCGTCAACAACGCAGGCATCCTCGGCCCCAGCCCGCAGCCCCCCCTCTTCGACTACCCGATCGACGTACTCGAAGAGGTCTTCCGGATCAACACGATAGCTCCCCTCGCGCTCCTCCAGGAACTGCGGCCGGTCATGAAGGAGGGGATCAGGATCATCAACATCACAAGCGACGCCGGAGTGGAGCCGTATCCGGGCTGGGGAGGCTACGGCGCCAGCAAGGCCGCGCTGGAGCAGCTTTCAGCGATTCTCGCCGCAGAGAATCCTCGCCTTGCGATCTACTGGGTCGACCCCGGCGACATGCGGACGCAGATGCACCAGGAGGCCTTCCCCGACGAGGATATCTCCGACCGTCCCCTCCCGGAGGCAGGCATCCCCCGTCTGCTGGCGCTGATCGACAGGAATCTGCCGAGCGGACGCTACCGCGCCGGCGCCGTCCCGGAAGGTCAGGAGGCGATATGATCGCCGCGCTCGAAACAGCAGACCACGATATGATAGAGACCGCTCCCGTGGAGCCGCTCGATTTCACCCTCCCCCCCGAACTGGAGGCGAACGCTCCACCGGAGGAGCGGGGAACGACGAGAGACGGCGTCAGGCTGATGGTCTCCCGCGTCTCCACCGGAAAGGTCGGCCATACGATCTTCTCCGATCTTCCGGAGATCCTCGACCCTGGCGATCTGCTGCTGATCAACACCAGCGGCACGCTCAATGCCTCCCTCCCGGCGATCGGTGAGGAGGGACTCCGGCTGGCGCTTCATCTCTCCACGCGTCTCCGTTCCGGGCTCTGGATCGTGGAACTGCGCCGCCCGGCCGAGCGCGGGACAGCCCCCTTCCTGAGCGCCCGGCAGGGAGAACGCATATCGCTTCCCGATGGAGGATCGGTCACGCTCGTCGCCCCGCACGGCGGCCCGGCCGGGACCGCGTTCGAAGGAGGGAGCAAGAACGCCGCAAGCGGACCTGAAGATGGAACAAGGCTCTGGAGCGCCGCGCTGGAACTGCCTGCGCCGCTCGACTCCTATCTGGCCGAGCACGGATCTCCTATCCGATACCGATATGTCGAGAAGAGCTGGCCCCTTTCGTACTACCGGACCGTCTATGCGACGGAGGATGGAAGCGCCGAGATGCCCTCCGCCGGCCGCCCGTTCACCTTCGAGCTGATCACCAGGCTCGCGGCGCGCGGGATCGTCGTCGCTCCGGTGCTGCTCCACACGGGAGTCGCCAGCCAGGAGTCGCACGAGCCGCCGTACGAGGAATTCTATCGTGTCACGAAGGAGACGGCGCGACTCGTCAACATGACGCGACGGGCCGGACGGAGGGTCATCGCCGTCGGGACCACAGCCGTACGCGCAATCGAGACGCTCGCCGATGAGCGGGGGATCGTCCACCCCGGAGAGGGATGGACCGATCTGGTCGTCACGCCGGAACGGGGGATACGCGCCGTCGATGGGATCATCACGGGACTGCATGAGCCGAAGGCGTCGCATCTGTCGATGCTGGAGGCGTTCGCCGGCCGCGCCCATCTTCGGCAGGCCTACCGCAGCGCGCTTGCCGAAAGGTACCTCTGGCACGAGTTCGGCGATTCGCACCTGATTCTTCCCTGAGAGGGACAGCGCTCCAATCGGATCGCTCTACGATTTTCATCACACCGCCACGACGAAACGAGGGCGGGCCGCCGTATGGCGCCCGCCCTCGCGGCGTTCCAGCTTTTCACGATGCCCGCAGATCGCCGTTAAACTCGAAAGGCCTGCAGTGTCACAGAGGGAAACAACATGTTCGGAATCGCGGCTCCGGGGCGCCGTATCTTGGCAGGCTGGGGATGTCCGATTCCATCTCCCATTCATTTCCGTTTCCATCAAACCGATATGCGATCCTTCATACTTCTTCCCGTACTCCTTCTTCTTGCGACCTTTTCATCGTTCGCCCAGATCGGCGACGCGCCTCTCCCACGCGGGCCGGAACCGCGGAACCTTTCGATGATGATCGACCCGTTCTATCTTATCGAGCCTGTTCTCAAGGTCACGGGAGAATATCGCGCTGATGACGATATGGGCTTTGCCGGCATGGTCGCCATCGGCGACATCGAAGGGTCATCCGCATATATGGCCGGGGTCCAGCTCTCCTACTACCTTCTGGGTGATTTCAGGCACGGCATGCAGCTCGGCGGAGAACTCCTCTACGCCCATGTCGGCGACGAATCGGTGACGTCCGATATCAGCGGCTGGGGGAACGGCGTCGCGATCGGTCCTTATATCGGATATAAATATATCTTCGACTTCGGCTTCACCCTGAACCTGCAAGGGGGACTCAACTACAATTTCATCAAGGTGAAGGTGGAGGATAACAGCGGCCAGTCCGCCTCCGGTTCAGGGAGCGGACTCGGAGCCATCGCAAACGTCAACGTCGGCTGGTCGTTCTGATCGCCACATCCTTCCCGACAATGAAATATATTCGCTACGCGATATTACCCGCGCTCTTCATCGGGGCGACGTTAAGCTCCACGGCCCAGACCGACGGAACCGGAGAGAGCTCACGGACCCATGCGGTCTCGGTAACCCTTTCCACGATTCCGCTGATCGAGCCGGTCGTTCAGGTCACGGCCGAATGGAACGTTCACGAGGATATCGGCTTCGCCGCCTACCTGGGGGCCGGAGGTGACGGAGGCCCGGCCGTCGGCGCCGGGGTTCAGGTCGCATGGTATCTTCTGGGAGATTTCGATCACGGCCTCCAGATCGGCGGCGATCTCCTCTACGCGTTCGTCGATCGGAATTCGATCACCGACACCTATGAAGGGGAAAAGAGTATCGGGGTGGGACCATTCGTCGGCTACAAGCTGATCCTCCCGTTCGGCTTTACCCTCAACCTTCAGGGAGGGGCACGGTTCACCATCTCGAAGGATCATATCGAGGAGATTATCGGCCGCACACTCTACTCCTACTACCATTACGGAGAGGAGATCCTGCCGATCGTGAACGTGAACGTCGGCTGGTCGTTCTGAATTCCGGCACGAAATGTGTCATGTTACGGTCAATAGAATTGTCCTATCTCCGATCCGGAGCGAACATCCGCGCGCACGGATCGCAACCGACATAGCAGATCACTAACATCCGGACTCTGTACGATGAAGCACTTCGGATATGCGCTCTGTCTGCTTCTTCCGCCGGCGCTCCTGCCGTGTACGGCGTGGAGCCAGGAGGTCGGCTTCGGCCTCCGACTGGGATGGAACTCCGCCTCCGCGAAGGTCGACCCGGAACTGTCGCTCGACGCCCGACCCGGCATGCTGGTAGGGGCGCTCGTCAACACATCGTTCATAACGGGACTCGGCGCCCAGGCGGAGGTCCGCTACGCGCAACGGGGCTCACGCTTCGCGTTCCCCAGCCCTCTGGGGCTGATCCGCGGGACGTACGATCTCGATTTCATCCAGTTCCCGCTGCTCCTCCGGGGCTCGTACGGCGGGGAGGCGGACCCGGTGCGCGCCTATGCCGTGGCGGGCCCGACGGTCGGTCTTCTCTTCTCGGCGCACGCCTCGGGAACGATCGGCGGGATGGATACCTCGGCGGCGATCCTCGACAACTTCAAGTCGACCGAGGTCTCGCTGGAGCTGGGGGGCGGAACGGAGTTCACCCTCTCCCCCACGATCTCGTTCGCCGTGGATGCGCGGGTCGCGCTCGGGATGACCGACATCATCGAAACCAGCAACTTCGGGATCGTCGTGAACGAAATGAGGCTGAACGACATTCAGATTAATGCGGCGGTGATCTTCAGGCTGTAATCCGGCCGAGGGCTATATTCGCGCCGCCGCTCGCCCCCCGTCCGGAGCTTCCGGCCGGGAGGAGCGTCATGAACAACCAAACCTTGTGAAGAGAAAAGGAATATCTATATGAATCCGATACGTACGCTCATGCCGGCGATGGCGGCCCTGACCCTGGCCGGATCGGCCCTCCACGCCGACGCCCAGACGATCAGTGCCGGTGTCTACGGCGGCGCGAACATCGCACGGGCCGCGACCGATGCCGACGCAACCGAAGAGAGCCGGACCGGCCTGGTCGTCGGCGCCGCCTTCGAGGTCTCGCTCATCTCCCCCCTCACCTTCCGTGCCGAGGCGCAGTACGTCCAGAAGGGAGGGAAGCTCGAATACACCTCGACGACCTCGACTCCGACGGTCACCACCGACTACACGCTGAACTATCTCGATATTCCGATCAATCTCAAGCTCGACCTGGGAAGCGATGAAATGCCCCTCTACCTCTTCGCCGGAACGACCGTGGGGACGCTCCTTACGGCCGTCGCGAACGAGACGGTCGAGAACGAGCCGGGACATGAGCACGACATCAAGAGCCAGTTCAATTCGGTCGATCTCTCGCTCGATCTGGGGGGAGGGATCGGCTACCAGATTATCCCGCATATCGACCTGATCGCCGATCTCCGCTACTCGATGGGACTGACCGACATCGCGAAGGAGGAGAACCAGCTTCTCTCCGCCGACTCCTGGAAGACACGGAACATCAAGATCGTGGTAGGGATGTATCTGGGGCTGTAGAACCGGTTCCCGAACGCATAGGCCCGATAACAACGAAGGAGACCACTGTAGCAGTGGTCTCCTTCCGTTTTCGGCGGCCTCTCCTCCTCAAGATGAGCCACCTTATCCTGTACCGAACATTCTATGACATTGCGACAGATTCCCTTACCGAGGAGTGCGAAGAGAACCTGTGGCCACGAGACAGCCTCGTGGAACGGAGTAGTCAGCGGTTTGGTTAGCGGAGCGTATCGGTCCGACCGTTACGCTTCTGCAAATTTACGATATTGTAATTAATCCACCACTTCACCACAAAAAAATATTTTTATCTCTTTCCTTCTATCTGCTCCGTTTTGACCGTCCGGAGTCCCTCGACTTCTCCTTCCGCCCCTTGCGGGCGCCGGAAGAAGTTGTAACAGCGCCCCCCTTCTTCCCCCGCGAACCGGTCGGAGCCTTTTTCCGGCTCCCGCCCCCTTTTCCGGAGCGTCCGGACGGAGGAACGGCCTTTCGCCTTGGACGCTCCTCGTCACGCGGCTCCTCGGGGCCGGTGACCTCCGGCCCATCGGTCATTTCGTCATGATATTCCTGCTCCTCGATCAGCTCCATATCGATCTCGGATTTGACCTCGTCGACACGGATCACCCTCACATGGACGCTGTCCCCCAGACGGTAGCTCTTCTTGTGCCGCCTCCCCTTGAAGGAGCGGGAGCGTTCGTCGTAGAAGTAGTAGTCGTCGGTGATGGTCCTGATACGGACGAACCCCTCGATCCCGAGGGTGTTGATCCTGGCGAAGATCCCGTACGGCATGACCCCCGCGATCGTCGCCTCGAAGACGTCGCCGACATGCCGTTTCAGATACTGCACCTGCGCGATCTTGATCGACTCCCGCTCCGCCTCCACCGCCGCCCGTTCACGCTCCGAGCACTGGTCGGCGATCCCCCCCATCGTCCGTTCGAACTCGCGTCGGCGCGGAAGGGGCATCCCCGCCTGATATTCGTCGAGCATCCGGTGGACGATCAGATCGGGATAGCGGCGGATGGGGGAGGTGAAGTGCGTATAGTATTGGAATGCGAGGCCGAAGTGTCCCACGTTGTGTTCGGAGTAGACCGCCTTCGCCATCGATCGGAGCGTCACCTGGGTGACGAGATCCTCTTCGTCCGTCCCCCTCACCGACTCGATCAGCTTCTGGATATCCTTCGGCTGGATGTTGTCGGTCGGCAGATTGAACCCGAGAGTCCTGACGAACTCCGCCAGGTCGAGCAGCTTCTCCTTCGGGGGGACGTCGTGGATGCGGTAGATGAAGGGGTTCAGGGTCGACCCGCGCTCCTGCGTCTTCGGGAATTTCTTCTTGGCGACGAACTCCGCCACCACCCTGTTCGCCAGCAGCATGCAGTCCTCGATCAGTCGGGTCGACTCCGTGGCGGTTTTCGGGATCACCTCGACCGGCAGCTCGTTCTCATCGAGCTTGAACTTCAGTTCGGTCGTGGAGAAATCGACGCTCCCCTTCTTCCGCCGCAGTTCGCGCAGCACATGCGCCATCCTGTTGATGGTGAGAAGTTCGCGGGCGAAATCTCCCTGGCCCGTCTCCAGCACCGCCAGCGCCTCGTCGTAGGTGAAGCGGCGCTTGGAGCGGATGACGCTCTTCGTGATCCGGTTCTCACGGATGGCGCCGCGAGGTGAGAGCCGTACGAACACCGAGTAGGTGAGACGGTCGACGCCGGGCTTCAGCGAGCAGAGGTCGTTGGAAAGCCGCTCCGGCAGCATCGGGATGACGCCGGTGACGAGATAGACGGAGGTCCCCCGCTTCAACGCCTCGCGGTCCAGGGCGCTCCCCTCTTTCACGTAGTGCGATACGTCGGCGATATGAACGCCGATCGTGATGTCGCCGTCGTCGTGCTCCTCCACGGAGATCGCGTCGTCGAAGTCGCGCGCGTCCTCAGGGTCGATGGTGAAGATGTCGGCTTCGCGGAGATCGCTCCGTCCCACCATGTCGTCCATCGATATTTCATCGGGGAACTCGTCGGCTTCACGAAGGACCTCGGGGGGGAAGACGAAGGGGAGGCGGTACATCTGGGCGATCGATTCGATCTCCGCCTTCATTTCGCCGGCGCGTCCCAGCACGCGGAGGATCGTTCCCTCCGGCTCCTCGTAGGGATCGTTCCATTCGTACAGCTTCACCACCACCTTGTCGCCGACCTTGGCGACGCCGATGCGTCCCTTACGGATGATCACATTCCGATGGATCTTCCTGTCGTCCGGCTCCACGAAGAACTGGCGGTGCGAGTGCTGAAGCGTGCCGACGACCGTTTCGTTGGCACGCGATATGATGCGTGTGATCTCCCCTTTCGGTTTTTCGTCACCGCGGGGAGGCGCGGTCATCTTGGCGCGGACGATATCGCCGTTGAGCGCGGTCCAGAGGTCGCGGTTGTCGATGGCGATGGCGTCGTTGGGGGCGTCGGTCGGAATCACGAGCCACTGTCCACGTCCCGATCCCTGCAGGCGTCCTTCGACGGTGATCTCCGGCACGGCGCGGCCGTAGCGGCGGCGCGGTCCCCGGAAGATCACCCCTTCGGACTCCAGTTCATCCAGCGACTCACGGACCATATCGTAATCCTGGTCGGTGGCGCGTATGCCGAGCTCCTTGCTGAGCTCGTTGGTTTTCATCAGGTCGGGAGCGATGTCGGTAAGTATCGTGATGATCTGTTCTCGAATCGACGCTACGGTACGGGGCGGTCTTGTACGAGATTTCATGGGGCTGGTACGTCGTACGATAAGATGAAATAACGGGGCAGCCTCCCCCCACGAGGCTCCCCTTTTCAGGCGAGAATATGGCTGGTGAATCCGCGCTGCACTATCGGCGCGTTGACGGTCTCACGGGGGATATTCGGGGCGCCGGTCTCACCCCATACTAGAGAACACTAATAGAGCACGACGGAGTTTCCTTCCCCGCTTCGCGCCTTCTCCAGCGCCTGGCGCGCGCCGGTGACCACCTGGTCCCCGCCGGTCAGTTCGCCAAGATCGCACAACCCCACGGAAATCGTCACCGACAGTTTGCGTGATCCGATACTCATGATGCGGCTGGCGATCTCCTTGCGTACTTTTTCGCTCCAGAGATACGCCTGCTGATCGTTCTTCCCGACGAGGACGACGCCGAAGCCGCCGTCGACCCGGCCGGCGATGTCGTAGGGACGGAGGGCGCGGGCCATCATGGAGCCGACGTCGGAGATGATCATCTCCTCCAGCTCGACCTTGCCGGTAACCGCAAGGGAGGCCGGCATGTCGATCGAGATCAGCGCCACGGAGAGAGGGGTCTTGAAATCGCGCGCCCGGGCGATCTCACCCTGAAGAAGCGAGAAGAAGAAATCGCCGTTGTAGAGCCCCGTCACCTCGTCGAAGACCGTCTGCGACTCGATGGCGCGGTTCGTGTTGAACACCTCGATCGCCATGGCGGCATATCGTACCAGGTCGCGCAGGATGTCGATGTCGCGCGGGATATAGGCCGACGGCGAGGGATGCTCGATGGCGACCGCCCCGTAGCACTTGGCCGCGGCGACCAGAGGGATCGCAAGAAACGTCCCCCCCCCCGGCAGCCGCTCCCCGCTCTTGAACCTGACCTCCTGGCCGACCGACTCCAGGTAGATCTCCTCGGCATATCGCGTTGCGCGCCCCACCATGCTTCCCCCCATGTCGAGGGTCATCCCTCGTATCTCCGCGCGATGTTCGTCCGACCTGCACGCCGCCACCCGCCAGAGATGCTTGTCGGAGTCGAAGAGGATGACGGCGATATACGAGGCGTCGAAGAGCTGCGCCACCCGCTCCACCAGAATCTCCCCGATCCGCGAGGGATCGAGCGCCGCGCCGGTGAACGCCCTGTGCATCTGCTCGAACGCGTCGAGCGTCCTGGCGGTCAGCTGGAGATCGTACTTCTCGGTGTAGCCTCGGATCAGGCCGGAGATAAGCCGGGTATATTCCGCGAGGGTGGCGACGGAGACCTCGTCGAACGCGTTCTCCTCGGAGGAGTCGGCGGCGAGCACTCCCACCACCTCGCGCCGGAAGAAGACCGGCACGCCGACGAACGAGCGCGTCTCGGCAGGGGCCGCGTAATAGGCGATCAGCTCGCGCTCGGCAGCGGGGCTGATATCGGTGATGATCTCCGGCACGCCGCTCAGGGCGATCTGGCTGATGACGTCGCGCCCCAGCGGGAACCTGACGCCGGTCCGGATCTCATGCCGCCCCGTGGTGACCTTCGCCTCCGGAAGCGCATGCCCGCGGTCCAGGTTCACCCAGAAATAGACAATGGATCGCGCCTGGATACTTCTTGCGACGGCGTTCAGCGTCTGCGCCACAAGACGGACGAACTCCGCCCGCGGTTCACTCCCCTTCCCGTCGTCGTCGGACTCGGAGCGGAGATCGTCCAGGATCATCGAGACCTGCTGTCGCGTTGCGATCCTTCCAGGCTCGACCTCCTCCACCGGACGCGAGAGCGGGATCGACTCGACATTTCTCGATTCCCCCTTCCTCGGCTCGGTGTTTTTCTGCTCCGACTTTTTCTGCTCCCCCTTCTTCTGCTCGACCTTCGTCGACTCCCCCTTGGCAGGCTCGCTCCTCCCGACCGGCGTCTGGACCGGAGCCGGAGCGGCTCCATCGCCGTTGCGCACTTCGGCGGCACGGACCGGAGGCTGGGGCGCGGGAGCCGTTCTGACCGGATCGGCCTGCGCCGCGGCCGCCGGAGCGGACTCCGTCCTGGCGGGCTTTATAACGCGGAACGATTCTCCTCCATCCCCGACGAACTCCTCACGCGATGCCGCGTCGGCTGCGGGGGTCACCGGGACCGCCTGCGCTGAAGTCGACTGCACCGGGGTCGCCTGTACGGGAGTTGCCTGCACCGGGGTCGCCTGTAGGGGGGTCGCCTGCCGAACCGGACGCTCGTGGGCGGAAGCGGACGACTGACGGTCGCTGCTTCTCTCGTCGTCCGGAACGAACGTCTCCTGGAAATCGTCGAAGAAGATCCGCTTGGCGCTGTTGTTCGGGTCCTGCGTGACGCGTGTCTTGAAGGCGGGCGGGGGAAGGGTGGTACGACGTGTCCGGAGCTGGATCTGATCGTTGACGCGCTGGGCGATGGTGACATAGAGAGCCACGGCGCCGAGCACGCCGATCGACCCGCCGATCAGTTTGATGATCGAATCGTCCAGGAAGAGCGCGATCGCCACCCCCATCAGGGTGATGACGACGGCGAGCGCATCCTGCGCCTTGACGGCATCCCGTAGATTCGAAATGTTCAGGGCCATGCGAGTGTTGAAGACGGTGCGATGTTCGACTGCGTTCAGCGCGCGCCGGAGGTCCCTCCTTCCTGCGTGCGTTCCGACCACCGACAGGCTGGATCGGTTTCCTCTTCGCTATTGCCCGCCACCGGGTTTGAACTCGAGCAGCTCCACAACGACGTTCGACGACTCCTTCTCCGTGACTGTCTGCGAGGCTCCCTTGCGGGGGCCGGCCGTGGCCGTGACCGTATAGTTCATCGACTGTTCTATCACGGTCTTCTTATGTACAGGGAATCCCGTCGTCAGATTGTAGACCCCCTCGCCGGAGCCGGCGATCTTGGAGTCGTTGATCTGCGTGCTCAATCCCTGATTCTCGACTTTCTCCTTCGGCACTTCGGCGGCCAGCGCCATCGTCAGCCGCCCCATCGTGGCGTCGTCGACCTTTTTGACTTCGACCAGATGGTAGCTGAAGGTGCTCTTCGACTTGATCCCCGCCATCGGGAGCGTGTCGCGTCGCCGCCATTCCGCCCCGGCCGTGACCCCGGTATCGGGAACGAACCGGAGGAAGAGCTCCTGCAGCGGCAGCCCGAAGTACTGGACCTTGATGCCGTCCCTGATGAACGCAAGCTGCTGCGGAGGAATGCTGTCGCGCATGTTTCCGACGATCGCGCTGATGATCGGATCGACATTGGAGACGTCGCTGATGGCGCCCGTATGTGCGATCGTCACATTGACCTTGTGGCCGATCAGCGCGCGAATCTCCTTGGAACCGGCAATGGCGGTGTCGGGGGGACGGCGGGTGTCGTAGCTGAGGGTCCGCATGGTGGAATCCTTGGGACTCGCCGGCGCCGTCTGCGTGACCCGGATGCTGTCGAAGCGCATCTCCACCGAGATGGAGCTGTCGCTGTTGATCTCCGCGATCCTGGCCGTGAAGTTGAAGACCTTCTCCTCCTTCCCGTTCAGGGTGTTCATCTGTTTGGAGGTCTTCTGGGTAATCCTGTAGCGGTACTGGTCGCCGACCCTGGGAGCAAGCTTGAAGCTGAACCGGGTGTTCGCGTCGACGACGGGGGTTCCCTCCTGAAACTCGGAAACGACCTCGGCGGCGGTCCCTTCGATACCGGAGTCGGCACGGGCCGTCGAATCCTTCGCGGCGGCCGGTCCCTTCCGGTCCGAGTCGCAGCCGACGAAGAGCATCACCATAAGAAGAAGAACGGCCGGGATACGAAGATCCAACGGACGCACATGTCGCGGAACGATCATTCTAGGTTGAACGCACAAGTTGCGGTACAGGAAGTCGGACACGGGAAATACGGCCCGCGACCGGAGAAACAGACGAGGGGCAGGCAGCATCCCCCGTTCATGTAAAAGTTTTACCGTTTCCCGTAAAACTCTTTACTGTCAACCGCAATCTACTGCATAACGTGCCATCATGGGAAAAAAAGTAATCGGCGAAATGAAAAACGGGGAGGCGTGTGGCGAATACTTACAATGCGTCGTTCCGCTCATCGATACGGGACCGACCGGCAGGGAACGCTCCTTCGGAAGCCGTTCCCGGCAGTCTGGAGAATCGGCTGTCGTCCGAGAAACGGAGAACCGCCCGGACGTTCCCACGCCGGGCGGTTCGACATTCTTCCTGATGATGGAGCGGAAGGACTCAGTTCGCGACGAACGGCGTCATGTCGACCTGCTGGATGTAGATCTCGTGCGAGACGGCATAGGTGTAGTTCTTGCCGCCGCTGGCGCCGGAGATCACCCCCGTCGCGCCCGACCAGCCGCTCCGCGCCACGCCGTCCTCATCCAGCTTCAGCTCGCCGGAGACGCTGCCGCGCAGCGACTTCACCTCCAGAGGATCGTCCAGCGATGTGATGCTGGTGGCCGGGGCTGCGGCGCCGTTGAACGTCGACTCGTAGCTGAGCATCAGTCCCTTGTCGGTGTTTCTGAGTCGCGATACGACCTTGTCATGGAACGGGAGGCGATCGAGGACGCCGGTGAACTCGCCGTTCAGCGGTTCCTCCATCGTCACCGTGCGGCCGACCGGCGCAACGCCGCGCCACGGGAAGTAGAGCGAGGCAAGCTGCTCGCGACCGGTGACCTCATGAACCCTGACCCGCGTGAAGCCGTCGACATCGGCCCCCTTCGTCTGCTCGCGGATATCCTCCAGCGCCTCGCTGCTGTGCGAAAGGATATCGCCGTACGGTGAGAGGTTGAAGGTGACGAAGCGGTTGACGACCACCGAGGGACCGAGCACCTCGCGATGCCTGACCTTCGCCACGTTCCCGATATCCTCCGGCTTCTGCGTGTTGAACGTCGTGGTCTCTCCGGTAAGGAAGTTCCTGTAGGTCACCTCCATCGAGTCGACGTTCGCCTGGAAGTCGATCTTTCCGCTGGCGCTGTCGGCCAGCACCTGCCGCTCGCTGATATGATAGACCACCATCCGTTCCGCCGAATCGACCATCGCTCCACCTTCATCGTAGAGCGAGGTCTTTACCCGTTCGGAATATGTATAACCGAACACGATATTGTACCGGAGAGGGGAACCGAAGTTGAACTTCTCCCCCTGCGCGCTTGCCCGGGGAGCGAAGGCGGCACAGGCCAGAAGGATCGAGGGGATCAGGGATACTCGAAGTGCAGACAGTTTCATAGAGATCATGACATATGTATGAGGGAATATCCGAAATCGATACATGCCCCGGGTCCGAAGCCGGTTCCGATCGGGCGGGGAGAATATAGCGGGACCGTGAGAGCGGAGGAAAGGTCGAACGGAGGGACCGGTCCCGGCCGCGCTGAACGCGGCCGGTTCGGCGCATGCCTGCGGGGAAGCCGTCAGACCAGCTCCCGCTCCGCGAAATAGAAGGCGATCTCGTTCCGGCCGTTCTCGACGGAGTCGGAACCGTGAGCCGCGTTCTCTCCCTTGCTGGAGGCGTAGAGCTTGCGGATCGTCCCTTCCTCGGCCTCGGCCGGGTCGGTCGCGCCGATCAGCTTGCGATAGTCGGCGACGGCGTTCTCCTTCTCCAGGGCGATCACCACCACCGGCCCGCCGGCCATGAACTCGCAGAGTCCGGCGAAGAAGGGCCGCTCCCTGTGAACCTCGTAAAACCGCTCGGCGTCGCTCTGCGACAGGCGGATCATCTTCAGTCCCATGATCCTGAAGCCGGCGCCGGTGATCATAGCGACGATTTCACCCACCACATTCTTGCGGACGGCGTCAGGTTTGATGATGCAAAGTGTACGTTCCACGATTGATCGTTTCCTTGGTGTTGTTTGCTGGTCATGCCGGGCGGGAAGGTTCCGGCCCGCGCCGGCTCCCCTTCTACTCGGTCGGGTATCCCCGATCCTTCCACCCCTTCCATCCTTCGGACATCGACTTGACGTTGGTATATCCCATCTCGGCGAGCGCATCTGCCGCCAGCGCGGAACGGTATCCGCCGCCGCAGTAGAGGATCACCTCGGTCTCCGGGTCGGGGACGAGCCGCTCGATGTCGCGCTCGATGACCCCCTTGCCGATATGGAGGGCTCCGACCGCGTGCCCCGCCTCCCACTCGTTATCCTCACGCGTGTCGACCAGAACGAACCGCTCACCCCGCTCCTGCCGGGCCCGCGTCTCCTCCGGAGAGATCTCCGTGACCCGCGTCCTTACCTTCTCGACCAGATCGAGAAATCGCCGGGAATGTACCATGCCTGTTTCGGAAACGTTGCTGAAGAGATGAGCGCCGGGGACCCTCGCGATGCGGGATCAGCGCCGGCCGACCTGAGACGTCGAATGCGGGACGCCCCGAACCTTCGATCGGGAGTCGTCCCACGATTCGACGCCTTTGAACGCGTTAATGAACACGCCGGACCGGGCGTTTGTTAGTCGCGACGTTACTTCGATCCTGCTTTTTTCGATCCCTTTGCGGGGGCCGCCTCCTTCTTGGCGGCAGGCTTCTTCGCGGCCGCGGCGGGCTCCGCCTTCGGGGCGGCCTTCTTCGCGGCGCCCTTTGCGGGGGCGGTCGCAGGCGCTTCGGCAGCGGCGCCGTCGGCCGCACCGTCGACGCCGCCGTCGAGCGCGATCTTCACGGTCTTCCCCATCGATGCCGGGGAGTCGACGGTCACGATGCCGGCGTTCCTCATGGCGCTGATCTTCTCGTCGGCGGTTCCCTTGCCGCCGGAGATGATGGCGCCGGCATGGCCCATGCGGCGTCCCGGAGGGGCGGTGCGACCGGCGATGAAGCCGACCACCGGCTTCTTCACGTTCGCCGCCACGTAGGCGGCCGCCTCTTCCTCGGCGCTGCCGCCGATCTCGCCGATCATCAGGATCGCCTCGGTCTCCGGGTCATCGTTGAAGAGCCTGATGGCGTCCACGAACGACGTGCCGTTGACCGGATCGCCTCCGATACCGATACAGGTCGACTGTCCCAGACCGACGTCGGTGAGCTGGCGGACCGCCTCGTAGGTGAGCGTTCCGGAGCGGGAGACGACGCCGACCGTTCCCCTCTTGTGGATGAAGCCGGGCATGATGCCGATCTTGCACGCGTCGGGGGTGATCACGCCGGGGCAGTTCGGGCCGATCAGACGGGTCGTCCTTCCCTTCAGGAACTCCTTCACCATCACCATATCCTTGACGGGAATTCCCTCGGTGATGCAGATCACCAGATCGATGCCGGCCTCGGCAGCCTCCATGATCGCGTCGGCGGCGAATGCGGCCGGAACGAAGATCACCGACGCGTTGGCGCCCGTCGCCTCCACTGCATCGCGAACCGTGTTATAGATCGGAACCGGACGGATGAACTCCTCCGGCTGATACTGCGTGCCCCCCTTTCCGGGAGTGACGCCGGCCACGACGTTCGTGCCGTACTCCAGCATCTGCGATGCGTGGAACGTTCCCTCGCTGCCGGTGATCCCCTGCACGAGGAGACGGGTATTCTTGTCGACTAAGACGCTCATGAGCTCGGAATGGCTATGTTGAAATGGATCGGGTTGACGGACTTCGGATTCGCGCGGATCGTCGTGTGCGAGCCCGACGTTGCTGCGCCGGGCTCGATTGATCGTCACCGCTGCAAACATACGAAAACCGCCGTGGAGGGTAAACGCGTGGAACCGATTGGAACGATCTGTAAGTTCATCATGAGGGGAAAAGATTTTGACGAATTGACGCGAATTTCGGCGGTGCCCGACTCGCGATCCGCTCCCCTCGTTCGTCCATACCAGCGGACGGAAACGGCGGCGGATGTGATCAATCGGTAATCCCATATCTTTGCACATCCGTACGGTCCTCACCGGCCGATTCGGCACGCGATACGATACAGACAGCATCCGCGACAGACCATGAACGACGATCAGCAGTTCGGCTCGAAACGACGCAAAGCGATATTCCTTCTGATCGCAACCCTGATCTTTCTCGTCTTCACCGGAAAACTCGTGCAGCTCCAGCTCGTGGAGGGAAGCGAGTACCGGGTGAAGTCGGAGGCGCAGGGAATCAAGCGCATCACCCGCTCCCCGAACCGGGGAACCATCTACGACCGCTACGGCAACCCGGTGGTCGGCAACGTCCCCGCCTACAGCATCTCCGTCACCCCGAACAGGATCAACGCGGAGACGAAGGTGAAGCTGGCGCGGATCATGCGGACCGACACGAACGAAGTCAACAAACTGATAGCCCAGTACAAGACCAACGACTACACGCCGGTCAGGATCTTCCGCGACGTGGACCACACGGTCTGGGCACGCCTGAACGAACTCCACACGGAGCTCCCCGGCGTCGATATCGCCGAGGACTCCAAACGCGAGTACGCCGGCGATATCCGCGCCAGCCATGTCCTCGGGTTTACCGGCGAGATCAACGACAACGAGCTCGGCAAGATGGGGGACTACTACGTGCCGGGGGACGTGGTGGGGAAATACGGGCTGGAGAACACCTGGGAGACACAGCTCCGCGGCGAGAAGGGATACGAGTTCGTGATGGTCAACAACCGCGGCCAGCGGGTGGGACCGTTCAATGAGGGGCGAAACGATCTTCTCCCCTTCAACGGCTTCGATCTCTATCTGGGACTCGACGCTCCGCTGCAGCAGTACGCCGAGCAGCTCCTGAGAAACGTCGGGAATTTTCACGGCGCGGTGGTGGCGATCGATCCCTCCAACGGGGAGATCCTGACGATGGCGAGCAATCCCGATTTCGACCCGCGCATCTTCAGCGGCGTCGTCAGGAAGGCGGAGTACAAACGACTGCTTGAGGACCCCGCGAAGCCGATGTACAACCGCGCGACACAGGCGCAGTATCCCTCCGGCTCCACCTGGAAGATGCTGATGGCGATGGCCGGTCTGCAGGAGGGGATCATCACCCTGAAATCGACCATCTCCTGCCCCGGCTCCTTCACCTTCGGCGGCAACACCTGGAAGTGCCACGGCGGCCACGGCGCCGTCGATGTCCGGAAGGCGATCCACGTCTCGTGCAACGTCTTCTTCTACAAGCTCGTGCTCCAGCTCGGCATCGACAACTATGCCAAGTATGCGCACATGTTCCATTTCGGCGAGAAGGCGAGCGCCGACGTCACCGAGAACGCGGCGCTGATGCCGTCGCGCGCCTACATGGACAAGAAGTACGGCAAGGATAGATGGCGCGGCCCGCTGGTGAACCTGGGAATCGGCCAGGGAGATATGCTCGTGACCCCGCTCCAGCTCGCCTCCTACACGGCCACCATCGCCAACAACGGCGTCTGGAACCAGCCGCATGCGGTTCGCGCGGTCCGGAACAGACGGCTTCAGGAGGATATCAACCATGTCACCTACAAAACCGAGAAGCTCCCGATCAACCAGGAATATCTTGATGTGATCAAGCTCGGGATGTTCGACGTCGTCAACACCCCCGGCGGCACAGCCCGCGCCGCCAGGCTGGACAGCATCCATGTGGCGGGAAAGACCGGCACGGCCCAGGCTCCCGGTATCGGGAAGAAGGACCACGCATGGTTCGTCTGCTACGCCCCGTTCGAGAAGCCGAAGATCGCGATGTGCGTGCTGGTGGAGAACAGCGGCTTCGGCGGCACCTACGCCGCCCCGATCGCCAGGAAACTCATCCAGTTCTTCCTGACCAGAAAGAAGGACCCGGCGGATATGCTCGACTCCGCCACCTCTCCCTCCCCCTACGCGCTTCCTCCCGTCGGGACCGACAGCAGCGATATCATGGAGAGCGAGATGATCCCGAGCTTCGCGACCACCAGCGGGCAGTAGTACGCTTACGATATAGTTGAAACGGAAGGGGCCGCCGGTATCGATACCGGCGGCCCCTTCCGTTTTACGAAGAGAGTTTTCTATCGGATCACGACCTCTTCCCTTCCCGGTCCTATTCCGATATAGCTTACGCGCGCGCCGACGAACTCCTCGATCCGCTCGATGTAGCGGCGGGTGGCCTCGGGGAACGCGTCGTATCCTCCCGACCCGTCGAGCTCGGCGTGCCATCCCTCCAGCGTTTCGAACACCGGCTCTATCATCTCGAGCGTCCGGCAGTCGCTGGGGAAATATTTGACGGGGCGACCGTCGAGCAGGTAGCCGGTGCAGACCTTCACCTCGTCGAAGCCGTTGAGGACGTCGAGCTTCGTCAGGACGATCTCGGTGATGCCGTTGACCATCGCCGAATACTTCAGCGCGAAGAGATCGAGCCAGCCGCAGCGACGCGGCCGTCCGGTGGTGGCGCCGAACTCTCCTCCCTCCCGCCGCAGCCGTTCGCCGGTCTCATCGAGCAGCTCGGAGGGGAAGGGACCGTTGCCGACGCGGGTGGAGTAGGCCTTCACGATCCCGATCACATGCGTTACGGCGGTCGGCGGCAGGCCGAGCCCGGTGCAGGCCCCTCCGGAGGTCGGGGAGGAACTGGTGACGAAGGGATAGGTTCCGTGATCGATATCGAGCAGCGCCCCCTGGGCCCCTTCCAGCAGAAGGTTCTTGCCGGAGCGCCACGCCTCGTTCAGATAGCTGGTGGTGTCGGTGATATACTCGTCGATCCGGGCGTCGAACGCCATGTAGTCGGCGACGGTCTTCTCCACATCGAGCTCCGGAGCGTCGTAGACCTTCCGGAACCAGTCGTTCTTCTGCGCGATCCCGCGGCGGAGCTTCTCCTCCAGCGACGGCCTGTCGAGCAGGTCCACGATCCTGATGCCGGATCGATTGTACTTGTCGATGTAGGATGGGCCGATGCCGCGCCCGGTGGTGCCGATCTTCTGATCGCTCTCCTGGAGCTGATCCAGGAGCTTGTGGTACGGCATGATAAGATGCGCCTTGTGGCTGATCTTGAGCCGCCCCTTCGTGGAGATCCCGAACGACTCCAGCAGGCCGATCTCGTTCATCAGCGCCTCCGGGTCGATGACGACGCCGTTGCCGATGACGCAGGTGACGCCGTCATGGAGGATACCGGAGGGAATCAGATGGAGGACGTACTTCCGTCCGTCCACGACGATGGTATGGCCGGCGTTGGCGCCGCCCTGGTATCGCGCCACCACGTCGCTCTTTTCGGCGAGCATGTCGACGACCTTCCCCTTCCCTTCATCGCCCCACTGGGCGCCGACGATCACACTTACGCTCATTGTTGTGCTCACAAGAAAGCGCTCCGACCATCCCCGGAAAGGGGGACCGGTCGGAGCGCATGTTGACTGGGTCAGTTAGAAATATCCGGGTACGCCGAGCCGGGCAGTCTGCCTTCCGGAAGAGGCATGTGAATCCCGATCGTCACGGCGATCCCTGCTTGGCTCTCGTTAGTGTTGCGGCCCTTGGGCCTTCGAACCTTCCTTCGGTCGGCGCCCGGGGTGCTCCCCACGGACGCATCGTTCGTCAACCGGCGTGGGCGGCGAGCGCCTCGTCGCGCGACGGGTACTGGACGAAGAGCGAATCGAGCCGGGTCATCCTGAAGAGGTCCCGGATCTTTGCGTTCGCGCCGGAGACGCTGAGGGCTCCGTTGGCCGACTTCAGCGACTTCGCGGCCCCCACCAGCATCCCGAGTCCGGAGCTGTTCATGAGATGAACCTCTCCCAGATCGATGATCACGCGGGTCACGCCGTTGCGGATCAGGTCGCTCAGGGCGCGCGAAAAGTCCATTGCCTCGGCGCCGCCGAGCACGTCGCCGGTGATGCCGATCACCGCGGGGTCGCTATGTTCAACTGCGAACTTCATGGGCGGAATCCGATAAATGCGTCCTCAATCGTCGACCGCTCAGGCGTGGACCTGGGCGCTGCGGCGCTCCTGGAGCTTCTCCTGCTCGGCCATGAAGTCGCGCTGTGCCTTCGGGTCGAGCCTTCCCTTGTAGATTTCCACGTCGACCACGAACGAACCGGCGATGTAGATCGAGGAGTACGTTCCGGTGATAAGACCGATGAGCATCGTGAACGCGAACCCGCTCAGCTCGCCTGCGAAGAGGAGCAGGATCACCAGCACCACGATAACGCAGAAGCCGGTGAGCATTGTACGCGGCAGCGTCTCGTTGATCGACCGGTTGATGAGCATCATCATATTCTCCGTGCGGTGCAGCGTCTTGTTCTCACGGATTCGGTCGAAGTTGATCACCTTGTCGTTGATCGAGAAACCGACCACGGTGAGGAACGCGGCGAGCTGCCCCTGGTTCATCTCCAGGTTCAACCCGAACAGCCCGTTGAAGATGACGGCGAAGGCGAACGCCACCAGCACGTCGTGGATAAGGGAGATGATCGCCCCCAGGGCCAGAAGGAGATCGTATCGCAGCGTGATAAACAGCAGGATCGCCACCAGCGAGACGAGCACCGCCAGCAGAGCGCCGTTGCGCAGCTCCTCACCGATCTTCGGTCCGATGTTGTCGACCTTCAGGAGCGTGACCTTGTTGTCCGGAAAGGCCTTGACCAGAGCGGCCTCGAGCTGGTCGGAGACCTTCGTGAGACTGTCGGAAGCGCTGCTTGCCTCGTCCGGGTTCTGCACGCGCACCAGCACCTGGTTCTCCTTGCCGAACGACTTGATCTCGGCGCCGACGTAGCCGGCCGTCCCGACGGCGGAACGGACCTGCTCGATCTCCACCGGCTTCTCGAAGCCGAACCCGGCCTCGGTACCACCCTCGAAATCGATGCCGTACTCGATGCCGCGGATGCCGGCGGCGATCAACCCGGCAAGGGTGATGATCGCGGAGAGGAGATAGAAGAACTTGCGCCTGCCGACGAAGTCGATGCGTGTCTGCTGTAGGAGCTGCATGATTGGCTATGTAAGGGAATTGATCAGCATTGTTCGACGGATTCCGTTCTGCACTGCCGTGAAGCCGGCGCCGGGCCGGCGTTCGGCTATCGTGTCGCCACGGCGACCCGCCGCGCCTCTTCCTTCGGCTGGCCGAAGTTGATATCGGACGCGCCGCGATCGATCATCAGCCTGAAGATGGTGTGCGTCACGAAGACCGCCGTGAAGAGCGTCGCCGTAAGACCGATGATAAGGGTGACCGCGAAGCCCTGGACGGGACCGCTTCCGAATATGTAGAGGATCGCGCCCGAGATGAGGGTCGTGATATGGGTGTCGATAACTGCCGACCACGCTTTCTGATACCCGAGCTCCACCGCCGACCGCAGGTTTCTCCCCGCGGCCATCTCCTCGCGGATACGCTCGTAGATCAGGATGTTTCCGTCGACCGCCATGCCGATGGTCAGAACCAGACCGCCGATACCCGGCAGGGTCAGGGTCGCGTCGAACGAGGCGAGCACCGCAAGGGTGATCAGCACGTTGAAGAGAAGGCCCAGGTTCGCCACCGTACCGGCCGTGCGGTAGTAGACCATCATGAAGAGGAAGACCAGGATCGTGGCCGCAACCGTCGACCAGACACCCTTGCTGATCGAGTCCTCGCCGAGCGACGGACCGACGATACGCTCCTCGATGATCTTCACCGGCGCCTTGAGCGCGCCCGCCTTCAGGACCACCGCGAGAAGCTCGGCCTCCTTCACATCCGAGGAACCGGTGATCTGCGAGCTGCCGCCCGTGATCTTGTTCTGGATGACCGGAGCCGAATAGACCATCGAGTCGAGAACGATGGCGACCCTCTTCTGGATGTATGCTTCCGTGATCGAAGCCCACTGCTCGGCGCCGTCGGAGTTCATCTCCATGACGACCACCGGCCTGTTGCTCAGGTGATCGAAATCGGTGACGGCGTTCGTCACCACCTCGCCCGTCAGCTCGGGGTCCCTCTTGAGGACGTACATGCTGACCGGGATCTTCTCCGGATCGGTCTCCTGGGCGTTCTCGGCGCCGCGGGGGACGGAGAAGGCGATGATCATATCCTCCGGCATGACGCTCTTGACGTCACGGCGGTTCAGCAGCGCCTGGATCTTATTGCTCGTCTCCTTGTTCGTGAAGAACTCGTAGATGCCGGCCGGGAACTGCGCCATCGCGTAGATGGTCGTAGCGTCCTGCGGCTGGTTCGCCGAGTTGTCCGCACGATATGAGGTATTGAAGAGTGTCGTGAAGGGATGATCGGCGCGGTACCGCTTGACCCTCTCCTCGTCGGAGAGACCTGCGTACGGATCGTTCGTATCCTTGGTCGTCGTGTCGGTCTTGCCGGCGATCGTATCGCTCGGCTTGGCCCCGCCGGTGGTATCCCTGGCGCCGCTGTCGGCCGAAGCGATCGGCTTCGCCGCGCCGGTGTCGGTCGGGGTCGTGCGGTTCGTGTCGTTCGAGGCGACCGAGGTCCCGGTATCGGCCTTCGTGCCGGCCGAATCGGCGGTCGCCGTCGTATCTCCCGGCTTGGGAGCCGGCTTCGCCGTGGCCGAATCGGTCGACACCTTGCCGGCGAGCACGCCGTCGATCTTCTTGAAGACCTCGATCACCTCGGCGCCGTCGCGCACCGCCTTGAACTCCAGGCGGGCGGTGGTCTGAAGCAGGCTGCGGACCTCATCCTCGTTGTCGGCTCCGGGGAGCTCCACGATGATGCGCCGTCCCCCCTGCTTCTGGATCGTCGGCTCGGAGACGCCGTACTTGTCGATACGCTGGCGGACGACCTCGACCGCCTGATCGACGGCGGCGTCGATATTCTTGGAGAGCTGGGTAAGGATCGCCTCGTCGCTCGGGTCGTTCCCGAGCGAGCCCAGATCGTAATAGTCGAGGAGTGTCTTCCCGGTGGGGCGGACGATCTTCTCGAAGTTTCTGGAGAAGATGTCGATGACGGGATCATCCGAGAGCCGTGCCTCGTCGGCGGTGGCCCTGATCGCGTTCTGGAACGGTTCGTCGACGGCGTCGCGCTGCGCCGTCTCCAGAAGGAGCGTCGGGGCATCCACTTCCATTGCGATATAGATGCCTCCCTGAAGGTCGAGACCGAGCTTGATGCGGCCGGCCTGGGCGCTTCTGTAGGCGTCCCCGTTCAGGGAGTCCCAACGGACGAGAGCGACGCTGTCGGTGATGGAGCTACGTTCGCCCTGAAGCTGGTAGTAACGAAATGTAGGCCACAGCCCCAGCAGGGTCGCCACAAGGACGATGCCTATCACAATCAGTCGGGATGTTGTCGATTTCACGAACGAGGCTCCACGAGGATGTTATGCTAAAGCAGTCAAGGACCCGAAACACGTCGAAAACGGCGGTTCGGGCCAAAGGTTCTTCGGAAAGGCGCCCAATATACGCGCATTGATGTCTATCAGTCAATTGCCGTAGACATCCTATACGATAATGGAACGGGAGCGGTGGGATCAGACCCTGTCGACCACGATCATGTTCGTGCTCGCCATTTCGTCCAGCGGATAGCCGGTGGTGATGACCACGATATCCTCATCCTCCACCACACCGGCCGCCAGCGCCGCATGTTTCATCATGGAGATCGCCTCCTCCGTCGTGGCCGGCTGGCGGATCGTGATGCTGTAGATGCCTCTGTACATGCTCAGCCGCCGGCAGAGCTCCTCATCCTGCGCCATCGCGATGATCGGCACATCGGGACGGTGGCGGGACATGACGCGGGCGGTCCCCCCGGTATACGAGAGGCAGAGGATCGCCGTGGCGTTGACCTGCGCCGAGAGGACGCACGCGGCCACCGCCACCGCGTTCTCGGCATGCTCCGACTCGCTCTCCGCCCCGTGAACGTGCCGCACCGAGGGGTCGAACCGGACCACCGTTTCGGTGGAACGGATGATATCGTTCATCGTCATCACCGCCTCCACCGGGTATGCTCCCACGGAGGTTTCCGCCGAGAGCATCACCACATCGGTGCCGTCGAAGACGGCGTTGGCGACGTCGGAGGATTCGGCGCGGGTGGGACGCGGGTTGTTCACCATCGACTCCAGCATCTGGGTGGCGGTGATCACCGGCTTGCCGAACTCGCTGCATTTTCTGATGATCCGCTTCTGGAGCAGCGGCACCTCGTGGCTCGGCAGCTCCACGCCAAGGTCGCCGCGCGCGATCATCACGGCGTCGGCGGCGGCGATGATCGCGTCGAGCTCGCGGATCGCCTCCAGCTTCTCGATCTTCGCGATCACCGGCGTCGTCTTCCCCGCCTTGGCGATGAGCTTCTTCAGCTCCAGGATATCCTTGGCGTGACGGACGAAGCTGAGGGCCACGTAGTCGACGCCGATCGAGAGACCGAACTCCAGATCCTTTCTATCCTTGGCGGTCAGGCTCGGCTCGCTGACGGCGACGCCGGGGAGGTTCACCCCCTTGTTCTCCTTCAGCAGCCCGCCGTTGACGACGGTGCAGGTGATATTCTTGCCGACCTTGGAGTCGACCCGCAACGCCAGAAGCCCGTCGTCGACGAAGATCACGTCGCCGGGACGCACGTCGTCGGCCAGCCGCTTGTAGCCGACGTTGATGCGGGGATCCCCCTTCGTCGTCGGCTCGGTCGTGAGGACGACCTGCGAGGAGGGGCGCAGCAGCACCGGACCGTCCGGGAGCAACCCGATCCGGATCTTCGGTCCCTGCAGATCCTGCACGATCGCCACATGCCGGTTCAGCTCCGCGCTGACGGCGCGGGTCATCTCCAGAAGGTTCTTGTGCGTCTCGTACTTGGAATGCGAGAAGTTCAGCCGGATCGCATCGGCGCCCGCCAGAATCATCTGACGGATCCGCTCCTGGGTCGCTGTCGCGGGCCCAAGGGTGCAGAGGATCTTGGTATGCTGAAGCGAGGGTGGGAAGAAGGGCTGCTGAGGTTCATCCGCTTTCATAGCCCGCAAATATAACTGTAGAAAGGCCCGTGCCGACGGTCCGCCGGGATTAGATATCCGCAATCATGCGGGTCGACCGACGGGGGACTCCCGACACCATCACCCCGGGAGGCGTTCCTGAGCCCCCTGAACACGACGGCGCCGGATCTCTCCGGCGCCGTCTTCATCGATCATATCGTCGTAAACTCTCCGATCAGTCGCACGTGCGCACGACCTTCACGGCGATGCGGCGGTTCTGCTTGCGGATCTCCTCCAGCTTCACCGGGTCCATCTTCTTCGCCTCGGCGGATTTCGGATCGGGCTCCGGCACCGCGTTCTGGCGGCTGCCGTAACCGATCGTCGCCTCCACCTTCGAGGGCTCGACACCGCGCTCCATCAGCCAGGTCTTGATCCGGTTGGCGCGCATGTCGCTGAGGGTCTGGTTCCGCTCCGGCGAACCCTCGCGCGAGGCGTGCCCTTCCACGATCACCCCAAGGCCGGGGCACTGGTTGACGTAGGCAAGAAGCTTCGCCAGACTCTCGTCGGTCTCCGGTCGCGAGAAATCGAACTGGTCGGTGTCGACGATGAAGTAGATCGCCGGGAAGTTCGTGATCGTCCCGACCTTCGGCGGAGCCGGGCAGCCGGAGCGCTCCCGCACCCCCGCGATCAGCGGGCAGAGGTCGTCGCCGTCGATGACGGTATCGCCGTCGGTGTCGGGGTTGAGCGGATTCGTCTTCACCCGCTGGATCTCGTCGCCGTCCGAGAGCTTGTCGTTGTCGGTATCGGCGCGGGTCGGGTTGGTCTTGTACTCCTTCACCTCGGGACCATCCTTGAGCTGATCCTTGTCGGTGTCGGCATCCTTGGGATCGGTCTGATAGGTCGTGACCTCCTCGCCGTCCCGCAGTCCGTCGCCGTCGGTGTCGAGGGCGAGCGGGTTGGTGGAGTATCTGCGGATCTCGTCGCCGTCGGTCAGGTTGTCGCTGTCGGTGTCCGCCTTGGTCGGGTCGGTCTTGTGCGTGTTCACCTCGTCGCCGTCGGTCAGATTATCGCTGTCGGTGTCGGGGTTCTTCGGATCGGTCTTCCGGGCGATCTCGTTGCCGTCGGTCAGATTATCCGAATCGGTATCCGGGTTCTTCGGATCGGTGCCGTGGGTCTTCAGCTCGGCGTAGTCGTTCAGGCCGTCTCCATCGGTGTCGGCCTTCAGCGGATCTGTGCCGTAGGAACGGATCTCCTCGTAATCGCTCAACTGGTCGCCGTCGGTGTCGGAGTTGCACGGATCGGTGCCGAGCCGCTCCTCCTCGGAGTCGGTCAGCAGATCCTTGTCGCAGTCGAGCGAGCCGAAGATGTAGTAGCTGAAGCCGACGGCGAAGAGTCCGTAGGCGTCGTTGGAGGTTCCCTCCATCTGAAGATCGTCGAGGTAGTCGGTGCTCGGCAGATGCATCTGCGCCTTGGCGTTCAGCACCATATCCCCGGTGACGTACCACTCCACCCCGGCGCCGAAGGGGATGACCATGACCGTCTTGTCGTAGACGTTGGCCGCGTTGTTCGGCAGCGCCAGGTTCTGATTCTTGTTTCTCGGCTCGAAGTTCACCGCGCCGATACCGGCGAAGAGATAGGGGACGAACTTCTGGTTGGCGAAGACGTTGAACGACGCCAGCAGCGCGTAGGTGTTCGTCCGGATGGTGTTGATCTCCTCGCGGTTGACCGGAGGTGTCGTGTTCGGATAGACTCCGGTGCCGACCCCCTGGCCGAACGGTCCGAAGTATGCCTCGTTGTCGCGGATATTCTGCTCGTTGACCTTGTTCCGGAGCTGCGAGAGCCCGAAGGTGCCGTGCAGTGAAAGTTCAGGGATGATATTCCATCGGAGGAAGATATCTCCACCGAACCAGAACTGGTTGTCGGTGAAATCACCCCAGTATTTGCTGAGCCCGAAGTGGGTTCCGAACGCGACACGGTTCCCCCCCGGCTGTGCATCGACATCCGCCGACCAGCAACAGATCATTATCGCCGCCGCCAGCGCTGCGCCGTAAAATCGTCTGCATCGTGTCATTTTGGTGTTGGGAATTGTTGATATGGATGAAGTCGGGGGCCGCTTTCGGTCCCCTGCTTAACGAATGGTTCGCCGCAAAGATAGATCGTTTCGTGTGAGAATGGTCAATGATCACCCGCCCGCCTGCTCACATAATCCGCTCATAATCGCATAATCGTAGCCGTACAACGCAGAACGCCCGCTCGCCGGTATTGGTTCCGGAAGCGGGCGTCGATGATCGATTGAATCGTATACGGGGCCCGGCGACCTCCTCTCCGGCGGGCGCCCGGAGTTATCTCAGCGCTGAGCCGAATCGGTTCCGGTCGCGGTCTGCCGGTTGAGGGTGATCCCGCTGAAGGTGGAGCAGGGGCGCTTCACCATGACGGTGACCCGCCTGTTCTCGCGCCGGTCGTCCGGCCGCGATTCGGAGATCTTCGGGATGGAGCTGCCGTAGCCGACCGCCCCCAGCACCTTCTCCGCCGGGATGTCGTTATCCCCCAGCCATGCCCGTGTCCGCTGGGCACGCTGCTGAGAGAGGATCTCGTTACGACGTTTGTTCCCCTCGGTGGAGGCATGCCCCTCGATCAGCACGCGCACCTCCTCGCACCCTCTCATGTAATCGAGAAGCGTCTGAAGGTTCCTGGCGGTCTCCGGACGTGAAAAATCGAAGTCCGAGCTGTTGACCTGGAAGTAGATGTTCACCGAATCGAGCGGCCCGGGAGCGGAGCCGGAGGGGACCGCCGACGGCTGGCTGGTCACCGGAACGTTCAGCGCCGGGGGAACGGCGCGACGATAGACGATCGGCGCCACGCCGGGGGGACATCCGTTCGGGGTGAGGGCATAGACCGCGGGACAGTTGTCGATCCCGTCGACGATCTTATCTCCGTCGGTATCGGGGTTGAGGGGATCGGTCTTCGCCTGGGTCAGCTCGATGCCGTCTCCCAGTCCGTCGCCGTCGGTGTCGGCGGAGTCGGCCCCGGTGAAGTGGCGGCGGACCTCGTCGCCGTCGGTCACAGCGTCGCCGTCGCTGTCGATCGAGCGGGGATCGGAGCGCTGCGTGCGGACCTCCTCCCCATCCCCCAGGCCATCCTTGTCGCTGTCGGGATCGATCGGGCTCGACCTGAACGGGAGCGCCACCCCCGGAATCCGCACCCCGTGGATCTCGTCGCCGTCGACGAGCGCGTCGGCGTCGGAGTCGGGGTTGCGGGGATCGGTGCCGTAGATCTTCACCTCTTCGCCGTCGGTCAGGCCATCCTTGTCGGTATCGCGATCGGTCGGGCTGGTGTCGTACCGTCCCTCCTCGTCGTCGCAGAGGCCGTCACCGTCGGTATCTGTGCAGAGGGGGGCCGGCTCCGGGAAGAAACGTATCGCAGAGATACCTGGCATCCCTTCCATCCTCCCGGCCTCCCTCCCCGGAAGCTCCGCCGCCGTGGGGAGGGCGGCAATGGTCGCGAGGGCGAGGGCCGTGATCGTCACACGATACAATCTGCCGGTTCCTGTCGACTGAAATGATCTCCGCATGCTGCAATATCGATCGTTCATGATAATGTGGCCGGGGCCTCCTCCCAGAGACACCTCAGAATCGCGGGTTGTCACCGTCCCGCGTCGGAGACGAGGGGGTTGGTCCTCCGGACCCCGATCTCCTCACCGTCGGGGACCCCGTCGCCGTCCGTATCGGCGAAGCGGGGACTGGTTCTGTAGCGCATCACCTCGTCGCCGTCGATCACTCCGTCCCGGTCGCTGTCGGCCGCCAGAGGATCGCTCTGGTAGGAATGGACCTCCGCGCCGTCGCTGAGACCGTCGCCGTCGCTGTCGCGAAGGGCCGGATCGGTATGGTAGAGGTTGACCTCCTCACCGTCGGTCAGCGCGTCGCCGTCGCTGTCGCGGTTGCGCACCGACGTCTTATAGCGGCTCAGCTCCTGATCGTTGCTGAGGCCGTCGGCGTCCATGTCGGGTCCCGAGGCGGCCTGCGCCGTCGGGGTTCGGGAGCCTTCGGCGGAGGCGTCCGCGGTCTGCGACTCGCTCTCGGCGGAGCGGGCGGCGTTCGTCAGGCTATCCTGCTCCCTCGGTCGAACCTCGACCGGCGACGTGCTGTCGCGATCGGAAGCGGCCGCCATCGACGCGCTGTCGCGCGCCGGGGTCTCCCCTCTGGCGGCGCTTGCGCTGTCGCGCTGTCTCATCCGCTCGGCGAGGGAGCTGTCGACGCTCCGCCCATCCCTTCCATCCTGGCCGTTTCGTCCATCCTGGCCGTCCCGTCCGTCTCTTCCATCCCTGCCGTCACGTCCGTTGCGGGAGGAGTCCTGCCCATCCCTTCCATCTCTGCCGTCCCGTCCGTCGCGACCGTCGCGTCCGTTCTGTGGGTTCTTCTCGGCCACCGGCGGCTTCAGCTCCTCTTCGGGGGGGTCCTGGGGGGCCTGGTAGAGCTTGGCGGAGATGCCGATCGTCAGCCCCATCGAATGATCGGAGAGGGTCGAGTTCTCCCCCGGTCCCGGCACGCCGGGAGTGACATCGTAATCGAGGTAGTGGGCGTAGCCGTCCAGATAGTCGGTGTTGGAGAGATAGATCATCAGCCGCCCGTGGGCGGTCAGCGACGGGTTGATGACGTAGTCGACGCCGCCGCCGACCGAGAGGGTGAAGGCGTTGTCGCTGTAATCCCCGGTCATGTTCGTGGGGAGCGTCTGGTCGTTATCGTTCGTCACGTCGAATCCGATGACTCCGATCCCGCCGGCGGCAAAGGGATGCCACTTCTTCCAGATCGGGAAGGTCATCATCAGATTGAACATGTACTTGGAGATGCTGATGTTGTTGCTTCCGGTGATCGCGATGGTCGACGCCGGATAGGTCGTGGCGGTGGTCGACCCGAAGAAGTTGGAGCCGTAGGTCCGGCGCACATAGCCGGTGACGTCGTACGCCAGCCCCATCTTGCCGATCTCTCCGGAGAACGAAAGGTTGTCCGAGATCCTGTAGGTCAGCGCAACGGAGAGATCGTAGCCGAACGTGGGGGAGAAGGCGTTGAGATCCTCCAGACTGTTGAACTCCCCGAAATAGAATCCCGGTCCCAGATTCGCCCCCAGCCAGAGCGAGCGGGCGTAGGAGATGGGGACCGTCGCGCCGGCGGGATCGCTCTGAGCGGCGGCGGGCAGGGGGATGATCGAGGTCAGAAGGAGCGACGCAAGGGTCGCGAGCGCAGATCGTTGCAATACTTGGTTCATAGGAGCCCCGGCGATAAGGAAATATCTTCTCGGCCATGTTCCTGATGACACGTGAAGATACACAAAGAGAACACCCGGTCGAGTGAAAAATCTCGCCACCGAGATTTCGACCGGGTGCTCACTCGACACGGCGAGGCCGCGTCGGTTTCGTCGGGATTGTTATTTCGTTACACGGCCATCGTGCTTTCGTACTGCGAGACCTGATTCCGGATGTCGTCGTAACCGATGCGGGAGGGCTCGGAATCGGAGAGCTTCTCCAGCACCAGTCTCCAGATCGTGGCGTGGATATCCTCCACCGCCTTGCCGCCGTCGAGCACGTAGAAACGGCCCCGCTCTTCCTGCGCCAGATGCATATAGCCGTTGATGACCCGTTCGTAGAAACGGATACCGCTCTCCTCCATCCTGTCGCGCTCGGCCTCCAGCCGTTCGCGGCACCGCTCGAAGGCGGTCTCCGGGGTGATGTCGATGAAGAAGGTCATGTCCGGAACGAGTTCCTGGGTGGCTATGCGATTGATGTGGATGATATCCTCAAGCGGAAGCTGACGCCCGTATCCCTGATAGGCAACCGTGGAGTCGAAGAACCGGTCGCAGACCACGACCGTGTTGTTCTCGAGCGCCGGGAGGATCACTTCGTCGACGAGCTGCGCCCGGCTTGCGGCGAAGAGCAGCAGCTCCGTCCGCTCGTTCATTTCCGTATACTCCTTGTTGAGCAGGATCTCTCGAATATGTTCCGACAGCCGGGTGTTGCCCGGTTCCCGCAGCAGTTGCACAGTTCGTCCGGAATCCTCCAACCGTTCGGCAAGCAATCGAGCCTGCGTGGACTTGCCACAGCAATCGATCCCTTCAAACGTTATAAACATAGGCGCTGCTCCAGGTTAAGTGGAAAGAGAATTGATTTTGCAAAGTACGGCCGACAACGTATCGTTGTTGCCTGAACGATACGGCGCCCTACTTCGTTCATCGCGACCGCTTCACGGGTCCGACCATGTCCCTCCGTTCGGCAGAACATGCCGGAGTGAAGCATATCGGGGCGATATGTACGTCATCGCACAGGCGTCATATCGTCCCCCGCGGTGCGTCGGACGATATCGGCCCCCCGGTCGCCGCCGGTGTGGTGAATCGAGTTCAACTCCGTCCTGAAAATAGACTCCCTCTCGACCAAAGTCAATCGGAAACCCATTTTATGTTGCGTCGCTATCTCCCCCTTCTTCCCCTGGTCGCGGGGGCCCTTCTCGCCCTTCCGAATCACGGCACGGCACAGGAACGGAGGTCGTCCGAAGAGAAGAAGCAGAGCGCCGAGGCCCGCCGCCCCGCCCTCCTCAACGAGTCGAAGCCGGTGCTCCTGCTGGAACCGCTGGAGAGCCGGAGCGATACCGTCTCCTTCCATATCGGCTCCCCCCTCTTTCTCCGCCTCAGAGTGCCGCCGGGGAACAGCGCCTGCACGCCGTTCAACGGAACGCCGTTCTACTTCGACGCCAACGGCAACCAGCTCGGATGGAAGATCCAGGAGGTGACCGACACGCTCCTCTTCCCCCCCACTTCCTCCGATTGCGAGAGAATCCTGATGCTCTCC
This sequence comes from uncultured bacterium, assembly GCA_966250335.1. GTDB lineage: Bacteria > Bacteroidota > Ignavibacteria > OLB7 > OLB7 > OLB7. Next base: position 51,505 of record CBINGZ010000033.1, read on the forward strand.
TCCGAGAGCTCCAACCACCTTCCGGAAGGGTTGTTCCAGATGAATGTGGCGATCCTGTTCGACGCCAAGAAACGGCTCACCTCGAACACCATCGTCCTCCATCCGGCCCATTCGCGGCAGGGGGCCGACTCTCTCTCCTACACCCGGTTCCTGCAGGAGCAGATCCTGAGCAACAACCCGCTCCTCCACGACCCCGAGACGCTGAAGGCGCTCTTCGCCGAGGGCGTTCCGAAGAGCGCGGAGTCGGAGGTGTTCCGTTCGGTGATCCTCTTCCGGGCGGGAGACCTCTCGGGCGCCGAGAGCGCCCTGCGCGCCTCCGAGGAGCTTGCGACCCGGCGCGGATCGAGCCTGAACCCCGCCGCCGCCGCGACCCGCGAGGCGCTGCGCGCGAAGATGGCCGCCGGAACGCCGATCCGGTAAGCAGACGCCACGTTTCGTCCGACGAACGAGAACTCTCCATGAGCCTTCGGTTCGAGTTTACAGCGGCCGCCGAGGATGGGGCCGTCCTGATTCCCTCCGACATCACCTCCAGGATCAGAGCCGGAGGGTTGCGGCGGCTGCGCGTGGTGATCACCTCCCTCGGCGACGAGGAAGAGACGGCCGCCGCGCGCGGGATCGACACGGAGACCGTCGACCGGGTGGCGGCCCGCCAGAGCTACGACCGCGATATCGCGCTCACGGTTCTGGGGGGCGAGGGACTCGCCCACGGAACGGAGCTCGGCCTGCGGCTGGCCGCGCTGGGAACGGAGAACGGGAGCGACCGATGAAGGGGGTACTTGTCGAAACCGACGTCATCGCCGAATTCCTGACGGCGCCCGAAGGGGAGGTTCCCCTGCTGCGGTCGCTTCTTCAGGCCGCTCCCTGTTTCAGCTCCTTCATCCAGGCGGGAGAAATCTACTCGGCCGCCCGCGACGACGAGGAGCGCCGAACCGTGGAACGGGCCCTCTACGGGCTGAAGATTCTGGGGGCGAGCGCGCGATACGCTAAAACAATCGGTCGAGCTCTTACGTCATTGGCGTCGGCGACCGACATCCGGACCGCGATCGTCGCGGCCGTGGCCGTGGAATCGCGGCTGCCGATCGTCACGCAGAGGTATGCCGGCCGCCTGGCGCAAATTGACGGGGTTCGCGTCGTCTCGGCGCTGGAACTGAAGCGTCTGGGAAGCCCCGATGCCGTCGCCCGGGCGCTCGATGAAGTGTGACATCGTCACTGTAACATCGTTATCAATCGGACGTGTACGGGATTCATAGACCATAACGCACAGTCTGAATCAGGTCAACAGCCGAATGTTCACTATTTTCTCCGTTCTCCGCGGGCTCGACGTCTCACAAGCGAACGAGCGGCGGCGATACGGGGAGACCGGTGCCGTTTCGGCCCCGGCAGATACACGTCGCAATTCTATCTACACGTTTGTTTGAGGTGTTCTCGTGCGGATAACCAAGCAGTATACCAACCGCGAGAGTCAGTCGCTTGATCGCTACCTCCAGGAGATCGGCAAGGTCGAACTCCTTACCCCGGAGATGGAGATCGAGCTCGCCAAGCGGATCAAGCGGGGGGGCCACGAAGGTGAGCGTGCGCTGGAGCAACTGGTGAAGGCGAACCTCCGGTTCGTGGTGTCGGTGGCAAAACAGTATCAGAATCAGGGACTCTCCCTCGGCGATCTGATCAACGAGGGGAATCTGGGTCTGATCAAAGCCGCCAAGCGCTTCGACGAGACCCGAGGGTTCAAGTTCATCTCGTACGCCGTCTGGTGGATCCGCCAGTCGATCCTGCAGGCGCTGGCCGAGCAGTCGCGTATCGTCCGTCTCCCGCTCAACCGGGTCGGCGCGCTGAACAAGATCGGCAAGAAGTTCTCGGAGCTGGAACAGCTCTACGAACGCGAGCCGACCGCCGCCGAGCTGGCCGAGGAGCTCGACATGACGATGTCGGAGGTCGCCGACACGATCAAGATTTCCGGCCGTCACCTCTCCGTCGATGCGCCGTTCGCGCAGGGTGAGGATAACAGGCTGCTGGACGTTCTGACCAACGAGTCGCAGCCCTCCCCCGACTCCGGCCTGATGTCGGAGTCGCTGAAGATCGAGGTCCGCCGCGCCCTCAGCACCCTCTCCGAGCGCGAGGCCGAGGTGATCCGCCTCTACTTCGGGCTCGATCGCGAGCACTCGCTGACGCTGGAGGAGATCGGCGAGCGGTTCCAGCTCACAAGAGAGCGTGTCCGCCAGATCAAGGAGAAGGCGATCCGCCGTCTCCGCCATACCTCCAGGTCGAAGGCGCTCCGCGCCTACCTCGGATAATGCGATAAACCCGACGCTTCCCCCGCCCCGGCGACGACCTCGCCGGGGCGTTGTTCGTTCCGGACCGGACCCCGACGGTTGAACCGCACCCGCCGGAGACGACATGAAACGATATCCTCACGCTCAGATATACCAGCTCGAGAGTACCTGCACGATGCTATCCAGTACGACCCTCTTCAACGACGACCGCATCCATCGGATTCTGGAACAGTTCACCGGGCGGCGTATCGCCATCGTCGGCGACGTCATGCTCGACAGATATTTCAGGGGAAGCGTCACCCGCATCTCCCCGGAGGCCCCGGTGCCGGTGGTCGATATCGTGGAGGAGACGGAGTACCCCGGAGGAGCCGCGAACGTCGGCTACAACCTTGTCTCGCTCGGCGTGGATCCTCTTCTGCTGGGAGTGGTGGGAGACGACCTCTCCGGCCTCCATCTGAAGTCGCTGCTGGAACGTCTGGGGATCGGGTCGGAGGGAATCCTCGTCGACCCCGACCGCCCGACCACCGTCAAGACCAGGGTGATCGCCGCCAGCCAGCATATCGTCAGGATCGACCAGGAACGGAAGAGCAGGCTGGCCGAAGGGGTGCGGCGTCGGCTGCTGGAGGTTCTGGAGGAAAATATCGGCCGGCTGGACGCGCTGATCCTTCAGGACTACAACAAGGGGGTCATCTGCGGTGATCTCATCCTCCAGGTCGTCTCCCTTGCCAGAAGCCGCGACGTCCCGGTCTACGTCGACCCGAAGTTCGAGAACTTCTTCTCCTATGTCGGCGCCACCGTCTTCAAGCCGAACCGGAAGGAGGCCGAGGATGCGCTCCAGCGTCCTCTGCACGGAGCCGAGGAGCGCCGCGCCGGCGTCCGCGAGCTCCTCGACCGCCTCTCCTGCGATAATGTGATCCTCACACTTGGAGCCGAGGGGATGATGCTGGCGGGCCGCGACGGAGAACCGGACCATGTGCCGACCCGAGCCATCCAGGTGGCCGACGTCTCCGGCGCGGGCGACACGGTGATCGCCACCCTTGCGGCGGCGGCGGCCGCCGGAGCCACGATGCGCGAAGCGGTCGTGATGGCGAACTACGCTGCGGGGATCGTCTGCGAGCAGATCGGAACCGTGCCGGTCCGCCGGAGCGAGCTGCACGCGGCCCTGCTGGATGATCTGCGGAAAAGCGTCGAAACCGCGGCCTGATCGGAGCCGGGGAATTCTTTTGCTCCTACGATGTTATTGCAGAGAGCCGCGGGTGTCTTCCATCAGGACATACCCTTCTCCTCAATCCAGAGTCGAATGCCTTTCTTATCGCGAGACGAGTTGATTGAAGCCTGCCGGAACGAACGCCGCGCGGGGAGAAGTATCGTGTTCACGAACGGATGCTTCGACATCCTCCATGCGGGACATGTCGATTACCTGACAGCCGCGGCCGGGCTCGGCGATCTGCTGGTGGTCGGGGTCAACAGCGATGCGTCGGTCAGATGCCTCAAGGGGGAGAACAGGCCGATCGTCCCGGAGCAGGAACGGGCCTCCCTGATCGCCGCACTCCGCGCCGTCGCTCATGTCGCTCTCTTCGATGAGGAAACCCCGTACGAGCTGATCGCCGCGATCGAACCTGACGTGCTCGTCAAGGGAGGGGACTACGATCCCGACGCCCTCGACGGATCGCGATATATCGTCGGCTCCGACATCGTGCGCGGGGGCGGCGGAACGGTTCAGGTCATCGATCTGACCGAAGGAAGATCGACGACGAACATCATCGCGAGGATCGTCGAACTCCACTGCGAGAGGCCGACCGCGGTCGGTTGAGCCGATCGGAAATCGTAGACGCGGTCCCGCGCAAAATTGTCGGGAGCCGCGTTAAACTTTGTAGCTCCGTGTACTTCTCTGCTGCATCATGGCGGTCACGGTCCATAGTATCATCCGCACATTGTCGCGCCTCGTGGTCTTCGGGATCACGGGGCTGACCTTTGTCTGCGCCGTCGCCGTGCTGCTGACGCAGCTCGATTTCTTCCGCAGCTGGGCGCTCAACAAGGGGCTCGACGCGCTCAACGGAGAGCTGCAGGGGAAGATCGAGATCGGAGGCGTCTCCGGAAACCTCATCACCGGCCTGACCCTCTACGACGTCCGTCTGCTCGCCGACGGCACGACCGTGGTGACCGCTCCGGAAGTGGAGCTTCAGTATTCGATCGCCCCGATCTTCGAAAGCCAGACGATCTATGCCGACGTCGTTGTTCACAAGCCGACCGTCCGTCTGATCCGCAACCGGGTCGACAGCGTCTGGAACTTCGCGCGCATCACCAAGCCCTCGACCGACTCGATCAAAACCCCCTTCAACTGGACCATCGACGTCTCGACGCTCGAGATGAACGACGCGACCTTCCTGCTCCACGACATGACCGCCGAGGAACGGCCGGAGTCGGACTCGAAGATCGTCGACTACTCCAACCTGCAGCTGCAGCATGTCAACCTGGCGGCTCAGGCGCATATCGCCCCCACGCAGCAGTCGGTCTGGATCCAGAACCTCGATTTCACGGTGCCGAAACCGGATATCCGGGTCGTCGAGCTCTCCGGACGGTTCGCCGTCGATACCACCGGTCTGACGGTCGACCGGCTCTACCTCCAGACCGAGCGGACGCTCCTGACCCTGAGCGGGCATATCGACTCTCTCAACGTCCTCGGCGATGAGCCGATGCTCGATATCGAGTCGTACCCGATATCGCTCGATCTGGATGCCGACCGGATCTCCGCCGAGGAGCTGAAGCGGTTCGTCCCGGCCGTCGCGTTCCTCGGCGGCACCCCGGCGCTGGAGCTGAAGGCGAGCGGCGGATTCAACGATCTGAAGATCGACAGGCTTCTTCTGGAGCTGGTGAACTCGAAGGTCGATATCAGCGGCCGCCTCCGCAATCTCACGAACCCCGATTCTCTCACGATCGATGCGAAGATTGCGAACTCCACCCTCTCCCACAGAGATGTCGATATCTACGTCCCCGGCCTCGGTCTTCCCGATCTGAGCTATGTGGGAACGGCAACGATCCGCTCCGCGGTCTTCTCCGGTCCCCCGATGAACTTCCTCGCCTCGATCGATGCCACAACGGCCGTCGGCGCGGTGAACGGCGGACTGGCGCTCGATCTGCGGAACCCGGTCATGAAGTATACGGCCGACGTCGCCCTGGTCCACGGCAACCTGGGACCGATCATGAAGGATTCCGCTTTCCGGAGCGACTTCACCGGACGCGCCGTCCTGAACGGACAGGGGATCACCCTTGACGAACTCGACACGCGGGTCAGGCTGGAATCGCAGGGCTCCTCCTTCGCCGGCCGCCGCTACAGACTTCTCTATCTGGACGCCGTCGCGAACCGGGGAGGAATGATCGATGTGGATACGCTTCTGGTGGCATGGGGCTCCGGCACGCCGGCCCTCTCCGCTCCGGCCCCCTCCCCGATCATCCCCGATTTCATGACCCGCGATATCAAAACACTCCTTCGCGCCCCTCTCTATCTGAGCGAGGAGGATCGAAGGATCTTCTCGGCCGGGCCGTCGCTCGGGATCGGCGGCCTCTTCGACATGCGGACCCCCGATCTCCCCCGCTACGATTTCTCCGCTCGCGGACGGAACGTGAACCTGGAGGATATTCTGCTCGACCCCGAGTCGCGCACGCGGCTGAGCTTCACTCTCAGCATGGAGGGGAGCGGAACCGATCCCGACGAGATTCAGGGGAAGGGACGTCTCGCGGTGGAGGCGAGCGATTACGCCGGAACGCCGATTCCGGAGGTCATCGCGGATTTCAACCTGGAGCGCCGCGCCGACAACCGCCGGATTCTCGACCTGACGTCGAGCCTGGCCGATATCAACCTGCAGGGGCGCTGGCGCTTCTCGACGATCATGCCGGGGTTGATGGATGCCGTCAACGGCTTCACCGGATACGTCACGCGGAAGGCGCGGCAGTCGACGCCGACAACGGCCGCAACATCGCTCAGCGAGCCGATCGACGCCAATTTCACGGCCGATATCAAGGACCTCTCCCCGCTCCGCCCGATCCTCAAGGGGCAGACGCTGGAGGCGACCGGTCTGATCGACGGCCGGGTCTACGGAACGCCGCGGCAGTTGAACATCAACTCCAACGGCACCATCGATCTCCTCATGGGGCTCGACTCCGCCACCTCCCTCCGCCTGTCGCAGATGACGTTCGGACTCAACGTCAGGAACATCACGCCGGGAGGGGGATCGGACGCCATGTCGGGGAACATCGTGGTCAAGAGCGATACGACCCTGAGCTACGGAGATCTTCTCTTCAAGAAGCCCGATCTGAGCGTCGATTTTCAGGGGGGACAGTTCCATGTCGTCGGCAGGACCTTCATCGACACCACCATGTTCGTGGCGGTCGACGGAATGGTGGACGCCAGGGACGTCTCCGCCTACAAGGTCGCCGTCGACACCCTCTTCTTCACGATGGGGCGCGACATGGCGTGGAGGAACGCCGGGCAGATCCGCGCCGAGATCGGCGACGGCACCATCATGATCGACTCGCTGGCGATGCAGCGGAACAAGGGGGAGATCGTCACGGCGCACGGGATGATGGCGGGGGAGAGATTCGAGGATCTGAGGCTCTCGGTGCTGGGAGGTTCGATCCGCGGGATCGGCGAACTGATCCAGGGAACCGACTCCTACTCTACCATCGAGCCGATGGAAGGAATTCTGCGGCAGGCGGAGGTGGTGCTGAACGGGACGCTCGATGCGCCGATCTTCACGGCGGTGGTGGCGGTCGATTCGCTCAGTTATTCGGGAAATCCGATCGGCAATCTCCGCACCGATCTCTCCTATGCCGATAGAAACCTTCAGGGGACGATCCATGTCCGGAACCTGCTGGGGACGGCCGACACCGCCCGGCTTCCGGCAGATATCCGGATCGAATCGCTGCCGGTCGACCTTGCCCTCGCCTCCCGTGAGGAGCGTCTGGTGACGGGAGGTCCGGTGAAGATCTCGGTCGTGACCAACAACCTTCCGATCGCCTTCGCCGGTCCCTTCATCCCGGCGGCGCGGGTGCGGAAGGGGCGCGCCAACATCGATTTCGCGGTCGAGGGAAATTATCCCGATCTGACATATCAGGGGAACGGGCTGATCGAGGCGCAGGCGATCCTGGACGCGAACAACATCCTCTATTATATCAGGCTCCCGCTCGACTTCCACGACCAGGTTCTGGCGATCGAGGATGCGATTCTCAAGAACGACCCGCGCGATCTTCCCGGAGGAACGGCGACCGTCGACGCCAGAATCACCTTCAGCGGACTGGAGCTGGAGGAGATCGACGCCACGATCGCCACGCCGCAGCTTCTGGTGCTGAGCGAGGCATCGGCCGCCGTCAACGAGTTCGTCTACGGCGACCTGGTGATCGCCACCGGCGCCCGGCCTCTCCGCTTCTCCGGATCGCTCTCCGATCCCCAGCTTTCCGCCGATATCGACGTGCTCCGCGGCGACATCAGGCTCCCCTCCGACCAGAACGAGTATACCGAGAACCCGCAGCCGGTGCTCTATATCGGCGCGGAGGACTGGGAGGCGCTCCAGAACACGGAGGTGGGACCGACGATGGTGAAGATCGACACGACGGGGATCGTCCCCCCGGCGGCCGTCGACTCCGCCTCGCTCGCGGGGGCGAGCGAACAGGCCGTCCAGGTCCTCGACCGGGTCGGCGGCGAGATGCTCCAGCAGCCCTCGATCGTCGATCTCCTCGACCTCGATCTGAACATCAATATCAAGGGAAGACTCTTCCTCAGAATGGATCTCGGGGGGCTCACCCAGCAGCTCCGGGCGGAGATCGGCGGACGCGAGGAGGGACTCACCATCCACCGTACCGACGGTGAGACCTCGATCCGGGGGACGCTGGAGGCGAAACCGGGCTCCAAGTTCATCTACATCAAGACGTTCGACGCCACGGGTGAGATCTCGTTCCAGAACGACATCAGCAACCCGACGATCAACATCGACGCGCAGTACTTCGGCCGCCGCCTGCAGCTCGGAAGCAACGAGTCGGAGGAGTACACCGTCGATATCGCGATCACCGGCACGAAGGAACGTCCCGTGATCCAGTTCTCCTACACCCTCAACGGCGTGGCGCAGTCGGTCGGCGACCCCGACCAGCAGACGCGGAACGCGGTCTCCCTCCTTCTCTTCGGACGGACGACCGAGGAGCTGCGGGGCACCGGGCTCGGCACGCAGTTCGGATCGCTCGCCGGTTCGTTCTCCGGCGCGTACGCCTCGGCGCTCACCAGCACCCTTCTCTCCTCGGCGCTCGCGAACTCCGGGTTCATCCAGAGCGTCGACATCGACGTGAGCGGGTTCAACGGCATCAGGCTGAACTTCGTCAGCCAGTTCGGGCCGGTGGTGCTCAGGTACGGCGGGGATATCTCCTCGCCGACCGAGGGGACGATCACCGTCGATCTTCCGATGACCGCCCTGCTCGACGCCGAGTTCTTCCGGAACTTCGCCCTCCAGCTCCAGCGCGCCGTCGACGACGCCGGAACCACAAGCTCATCGGGAACGCAGCGGGAGACGTATCGGATCAGGCTCCAGTTCCGGGACAGCTGGTAGTTCCACGGACCGACCGATGCCTCGACTTGACGAACCATCCGCCACGCCACAACGACGCTCCCCCTCCTCTCCAGCCCCGAAGGGGCGAGCCATTTGTAGCAGCGACGTTCCCCATGAAATCCTGAGCGCCGAAGGTGCGCACCATTCTTCCCCGTTAACGACGAGAAGAATGGTACGCCCCTTCAGGGCTTGGGAAATAATGAATGGCCGGTGGCTACACATCGGTGCTCCCTTCGGGAGCCGATCCGAGGAGAGCCGGTGCACGATTGCCCTCAAGCCGACATGGGGGCGAACAATCCGGCTCGGAACGCCGGGACGGAACCCTTGGAGTCGGCGCGGGGGCGGACAACCTCCGACGCTCCGTTCAACGCCCCGGATCGGTGATATCCGCCCCGTTCTCATTAACTTGCGCTCCATGAGCGTCAACATCTCCGCCGTCCGCAGCAATCGTGATCTTCTGAGATTCATCAAGATGGTCTGGCCGATCTACAGGGATGATCCGAACTGGGTCCCCCCCGTGATCGCCGACCGGAAGAAGCTTCTGAACCGGGAGAAGAATCCCTTCTACCGTCACGCCGAGATGGAGATGTTCCTGGCCGAACGTGAGGGGAAGGTCGTGGGACGGATCGCCGCCATCGTCAACCATAATCATAACACGATACATAACGACTCGGTCGGGTTCTTCGGCTTCTTCGAGTCGATCGATGACGGGGAGGTTTCCGCCGCGCTCTTTCAGGCCGCTGAGGCCTGGCTGGCCGGGCGCGGCATGACGTCGATGCGCGGTCCGGTCAATCCCTCCATGAACGACGAGGCCGGTCTGCTGGTGGAAGGGTTCGATGATCCCCCCCAGATCCTCATGACCTATAACCCGAATTATTACAGCGCATTAATAGAATCGTTTGGATTAAGAAAAGTTAAAGATCTCTACGCCTATCGTCTCACGCCGACCTTCAAGACGCCCAAACTGGAGCGTGTACAGAAGATCGTGCGCGAGCGGGAGGAGCTCGTCATCAAAAGCGTCGATTTTCGCAACAAAACGGCGTTTCACCGCTCGGTCGAGACGATCAGGACGATCTACAACAGAGCATGGGAGCCGAACTGGGGGTTCGTGAAGATGACCGACGAGGAGTTCGACTTCGTCGCGGCCGATCTGAAGCAGGTCGCCGACCCCTATTTCGTCCTGATCGCGGAGGTCGCCGGGGAGCCTGTCGGGTTCGCTCTCGGGCTCCCCGATATCAATCGGGTCCTGATACATAACCGTCGCGGAACGATGCTTGGGGCGCTCCTTGCCTTCCTCCGTTTCAGGAAGAGAATCGACCGTGGAAGGATAGTGATTCTGGGCGTCGTGCCCCGATTTCAAAGGCGCGGCATCGATGCGGTGCTCTATTACGAGATCGGAACGAGGATGGTCGATCACCGCGGTTACACCGAGGGAGAAGCCTCCTGGATTCTGGAGGACAACGTCATGATGAACCGCGCGGCGGAGATGATGCAGGGGAAGATCTACAAGCGCTACAGGGTCTACGAGAAAACGATTAATAAGAATTAAGCCCCCGGCATACCGGTTCAACATATCTTGGGCCCTCTCTCGAACCCCCTTCGAGAGCATTGGAGGAGATTGTAGAACCAATCGCGGAGGCAATGTTGAAGCAGCCCCCCACCTGGAGGCGCTGGCTGAAGAGCCGTTCGGATCGGAGGAGGATCCCGGCCTTTCTGACAGCGGGAGCATTGAGTGCCGTCGGCGTCGGGCTCGCCCTGACCTGGTCGGCCACAGCAACCGAAAGCCACACGGCAAGGGAGATCCAGACGGACTCCGGAGAGATCGGCATCTCGATCGACCTCGACTCGCTCTACGCGGCGAAGGCCGCCGAGAAGCCCTCGTTCGACTCAAGTTTCGCGATCGCCGTCGAACCCCGACAGACGATCAAGGGAAAAGTAAGCTGGTACGGTCCCCGGTTCCACGGGCGCAAGACGGCCAGCGGCGAGCGGTTCAACCGCAACGAGATGACAGCCGCCCATAAGACGTTGCCCTTCGGCACGCTGGTGCGCGTCATCAACCAGAACACGGAGAAATCGCTCCTTGTCAGAATCAACGATCGCGGCCCCTACTGCGGCGGCCGGGTCCTCGATCTGGCCGAGGGAGCAGCCAGTCGCCTCGGCATCAAGGGGAGCGGCACCGGCAGCGTCCGGATCGAGATCTTCCCGACCGAGAAGGAGTCCCCCGCCGACATCCGGGCGTTCGACACCGACGGACGTCTCGTCACACTGCACGGCTATTCGGTCCTCGTCGCCTCCATGATGGACTTCGACGAAGCGATCGACCTCCAGCACCGCCTCCACGGCGAAGGCCACGGCGATGTCTTCCTCGCCGAGCGCCGCCACGGCTCCACGAAAACCTACCAGGTCTACATCGGCCTCTTCAGTTCGCAGGTTTCCAGCGAGAGCCTTCTTGCCGACATTTCCGACATCTACAGCACGGCAACGACCGTCAGGTTCGATGATGGAAGGGCCACCTCGCTGAAGTTCGCCGCGCTCCCGGAGGGAGATTCGGCACGGATGTAAGTCGCGCGGGCAGATCGCAATAATGAATACGACACGGCCCTCTCCGGTGAACGGAGAGGGCCGTACTCTTTTCGTCAAGAGGCTCACGGATCGTCTTCGAGGAGAGCGGAGCATGACCGGCGGAGATGCAGCGCCGCCAGTCCACCCCTTCCATCACGATCAGCTCAGCCCACATCAACGGGCGCAACAAGCCTGGCCCCGTCGATACGGACTCCTCCCCTGTCGCCCGGCGTCGTCGAACCGAATCGCTCGGCAAAGACCGGCGGAAGCGGACGGGCGTTCTCCGGCGCCAGCCAGAGACGCAGCAGATGACGCTTGCGCTCCGGCTCCGGCCAGTCCTCGAACGCCGTGCGGTCGTGCAGCAGGGTGTGATTGTGGACGAACTGCACGTCGCCGGGAAGGAATTCCATACGGAGATGAAGGGCGGGATCATCGGAGAGTTCATCGAGCAGATCGAGCGCTTCCCGCTGCTGAACGGTGTACTCCGGAACTCCGGGGAGCCTGCGCGCGTCGTCGATATACTTCCGCTGGTAGATGGCGGAGAGCTCCCCGGCATACCAGTTGAACACGGGAATGGTGAAGTAGGGCTTCTCCCCTTCCGGCACCTCACCGCGCCGATCGGTTTCTATGGGGGCAAACAGAGCGGGAAGGAGATCGGGCCGCCGTCTCCGTATCTCGTTGAAGAGAGTCACCGAACTGACCAGACTCGAAAGTCCCCCCTCCTTCGCTCCGGAGAGGCACATCAGGCCGACGATATCGCAGGAATCGGTATGGTATCCCTGGCGTTTGTTCGTCTTGTAGATCCGCGACGCATCGGGATCGCCCAGATCCTTGACATGGCCCAGCACATGCCCCTCCGCGTTCTGCGACCGCGCATTCCCGAAATATGTGCCGAGCCCGAAGAACGCAACGCCCCTCTCCAGCTTCGACCACCGATCAACCGGAAACCCTCGAATCAGCACGAACCCGCGTCCGTTCAGAATATCCTCCAGCATCCGCTCCAGACGCGGCCCGAGCGTCGGCAGCGGGAAATCGTCCCGGCGGATATCGACGATATCGAAGGTCCGGTCGGCCATCCGATCGATGACCCGGCGCATCGCCGTTTCCACTTCGGCGATATCCTCCTCGGAAAGATGCTCGATCCAGTCGCGCCGCGCATCCAGGTCGGGGCCGTACCATGCGGAAGGGCCATGGAGTTCGGGGGGTAGATCATCTATCGGCATAGGGCGGATTGTCTGGTTTCTGCGCCGAACCTTCGTATTCGGCGACGATGATTGAATCTCAGCGGGCTTCGGCGGGCTCGCGCACTGGGGCTTACACGGTTTATCGGTCCTGCCGGCGGGCTCGGCACGTTATAGGCCGTCATGGCAGGTAGTGGGAACCCATCCTTGGCCTGCTCCCCTCACCGGCCCCGGCTATGATCGTTGCGCTGAAGATATCAACTTTCTCCGCTGAAATCGAATCGTTATGGTGCAGTCAGATCCAGTCCCAGTTCATAATCGCCGCCGGCAACAAGGCTCCTATGAGTTTCCTTGAAACATTCGCAGGCATTTACCGGCCGCGTTGCGCACATCCTCCGGTGCTGAGATGAGGGCTTCGGTTGTCCAGAGCCTGGCGTTCGCCGCGCCGCTCATTCGTGACAGCAGATCATCGAGTTCCTTAACTGCGTCATATTGATTCTTATCGATCTCTTGTAAGAACAGCATATCATCCACGGCGGCAATGTCATCGAACTCTAAGGCCAATTCATCAATCAATTCCGGCAATCCAAGATCATTCAGATACTTCAACTGTACCGTAGGATCGGCCGCAAGTACTTTCACTGTATCCAGCAGCATTTCTACTCTCTTACTCATGGCTTTGGATCTCCTTCCCTCAAACAAGTTTTATACTGACACTTGAAACCTTGATTAATAACGATCTTCCCGACTGACAAAGCATGTCAAGCTGTTGTTAGGTCGGCGTTCTTCGTCACGGGCGATCACCGAGGGAAATGGTCAATCGGCGAGTGCGACTACCGAGGTTCTTTCGAATTTTGCTATTTCACATAGGTTTAAAATTTCATTAAGTAGCGATAACAATCGCTCATCATTATTACATTGCTTGATAGCATGTTTTACCTCTGCGATCAGCTTCTCCATTTCCGAACATTCAAACACTACATCAGCGTAATAGTCATCAAGTCGCATCAGCAGACCACTATTTTCATCGACAATTTTCATAAGTCTGCCATAGTTATCAATGTCTATGGGCACTTCATTCCTCGGCACACCCATTTCATCCAGAATAGCCAGATCAAGGCTCATACTTATTCCTACATTGAGTTTATGGCGTCCCAGAGAACATTGTCACTGATCTAATCCCAGCTAAATATCGCGACCGGCTTGTTCCGGCATGCTGTAGAGTTGAATTCGCGCGGCACGCCTCACGCATTTAAAAGCTCGCCTCTGCACTTAATGCCCTTAGAATGGAAGCAAGTCTTTTTAAATCGTAAGCAATTGCATCATCGGAATTAGCAAGCCTTTGGATTGCGTCCAAGTCGAATGACAATTGACCCAACGTTAGATCTTTAGGTTCTTCATACGGGTTATACAGTTCTTCATCATCAAGGATATCCCAATAATAATCATTGTTTATCTCAACGTCGCTCCCATTACTATCTCTAAGTTCTGAAAGCAAAAACAAAGTGATTTTTTCTATTTCATCGATATTAACGTTCATACCTTATCCCTCTTTGGTTATTTCCTGGATTGCGTCTCGGAATGCCTGAATCTCACTCTCAGGATTCCTTATCCTTGTCTGGAAGATCTTCTGCCTAACGGCGTCGTTTGAGTCATTTTTGAGATATACAGAGACTCATACTCACTTCTATGTTGAGTTTATAGCACCCGGCGGACATTGTATGTAAATGGCCTACTCGCGTATGAGTTTTTGTGACCTTAGCTTGTTCCCCACCCGAAGGATAAGGAAATACGTTCCTGCCGGCAGTGTCGAAATAATAGCCCGAACACCATAAACTCCCGGATCAGTCGGTCCATCCTGCAAAACCTCTATTACTTCACCCATCGTGTTATAGACAACCAGCCTGACGGAAGCAGCATCTCCGACATCATACCGGATCAGCACCTCATCACGTGCCGGATTCGGCTGTACATGGAGATACTCCTTTTCAACAGCCACTACTCTACCGGAACCGGTCTCAGGTACATCCGTTGTATTCTCGAGACCTACTCCACGCAGTTCGGTTCGTACAGTATCGGCATCTCGCGCTACTGTTACTACATCTACTATGCGCAGACCGGCAGCGGCAGGAGTGAACCGGAATCCGACGGCTGACCGTTGGTTCGGCAGCAGAAGGAAAGGAGCCTGGCCTGTAATGATCTCGAACTCAGATGCATGCTCCCCCATGATTGCAAACGATTCTACATACAGCTTCGCCACTGTAAAGTTCTTAACGAAGAGATCCGAAGTAGCTGTTGACGATGATCCTATCTTCGTAGGAGGCAGATCGAAGTGATCCCAGACACCGGAACTTGGCATGTCGATACGCCATGGGGAATTGGAAGTATCTCCCCACACTGGTTCGGGATCTCCCCCAAATACACGCGCCAGACACTTCAAGCCCGGGGTCTTGGGAACTATCCATTGATAGCTGTCTCCTACTATACTATCAGCGATGGGAAGCCAGATAACTCCCATATCAGTGGAGTATTCCAATGTAACAGCATTGCCTGATGGATTGTTCTCCCAGTGGAAATTCACCGTATCCCATAGGCCGAAGGATTCCCCTCCGTTAGGATGGAGAAGACGAAGTTTAAGCGGGCCTGGCACGCTAAGAGCTTTTACTTCCACTAATCTGGTAATTGGCCCGGTTGCCATCACTTCTATAATTGCTTGAATAGGGCCGAGTTTTCGGGGCGCTACCCTGAGATGCAATGTTATCGAATCACCGGCACCGATTCGAAATGGCCCAAGAGGACTGAGGATCTGGAAAGATCCGGAATCAAGACCTCTCAGATATAATGAATCGACGTTCAGATGGATATTATCGGTATTGCGGACAACGCCCGTTACCATGGTATCTCGGGAGTCATAAAGGTTTACGGCACCAAAATCAACAGGCTTCACACTGTAACTCGTAATGACAATTGAGACATTGCTATCAGTTGTATCGAATGTAGTGTTGGAAGAGCCAATCGCCATTACACGAAGTTTGAGTCTTCCATAGATATATGGCCCAGTGTACCAGACGTAGTTGTTTCCCGTTACATCCTTGGCAATTTCGATCCAGCTCTCTGAACCTGGCAAGGTCCAGTCAAGCCTGACTCGTTGTCCCGCATCTACGCCGGTCCACAAGATCATGATGGTATCTCCCGTCGCATATCTACTCCCACCTTCCGGACTCGTCAGTTTCAGCTGTGCCGAAGCCGACGGACCAATGACGAAGGCAAGGACTGGGAGTAGAATCCTTACTATCCTGATGGCAGTTGCATGTATCATGTCTATATTCTGAATGAACGAGGTTAACGGCATCATCCAAGGCATTGCGAGATAAGGATAGCAAAAACACATCAGATCACCAACTGATTACTCGCAAACTATACATCACAATTGCTGCTTACCCCATTGCCAACAGATTTTATATGCCTTTACTATTGGGCCTTGAATCGGCCGATCAACTATAGTGGACCCCGAAAATAGGACCAGAGGAGTTATAAGGAATCGGGCGTAGATT
>CBINGZ010000034.1:0-66304 GCA_966250335.1 uncultured bacterium
GGGGTCAGAATGCCGATACCTACATCACCATCTTCCTCCATCACTACTTCGGGAGTCGCATCGGCGTTGGCGTCGAACGTCAGCTCGTTCGGCGACGCGGCCGTGTTGTAGCCGATGATCGCGTCGTTCCCCGGATCACCGATATGCAGGCTCGCTCCGGAAACCCACAGGTCCTTCCAGCGACGGCTGTCGGAGCCGAGGCTCCAGGTAGCGTTCGCGCTCGGGCCGACATCACCGGCCGTCTCGAGCCTGAAGGTGGGGGCGGTGGAACCGACGCCGACATTGCCGCCCGGCGTCAGACGGAGGACTTCCGCGTTGTTGGTGCGGAAGATCAACGGCTGGTTGTCGGTCGTACCGAGGAAGTTGATGGCGGGATTGAGTCCCGCGTTCCCCATCAGTCCCCAGGCGATCGATCCTGCGTTGCTGGAATCGAGGATCGGCACCCACGACGGTATTCCCGTACCCCCGTTGAACTGAAACTCGTTTTCGTCCGTGTTGAAGATCGCCAGGCCGGGCGCCGGGCTCGGAATCGCATCCCGCTGGGCGGTCGTCATACGGGGCATCAGGAACCCTGTGGTGCTCGACGTCAGATCGAGGATGGCGGAACGATCCGGTGTCGGGGTGCCCAGGCCCATGCGTCCGTCGCCGGTGCCGACGGGGCTGGGCTGCGCAACGAGCGACTGGGAGATCATGAACGACGTAGCCGCTGCGAAGATCGTACGATAAAGGTGTTTTCTCATGAGTAGAGGTAAGGAGGTAGATGGAGTTCGACTTTAGAAAAACGGCGCTAAGATATATAGTTCGTGGTAAACTGCAATAAGGGGAGGGAGGAAAAGATAGACTGGTCGATCGTTATGTTGTGGTATAACGGAGTGTCTTCTATGAAGACACTCCGAGCGATAAGAAAATGTCACAACCAATTCTCTTGCAAATCACCACTATGCATGATACTATTGCAGCTGGTGTGCAGGATTCCTTCTATGCGTATAAAGCTCATACTTGCTTTCCTGGTAGTTACGGCAACCGCGCTTGCCGCCCCCGCATCGAATATCTTCAAGACCATTAGAGCCGAGGCTCGCGGTGAGGAGATTTCGATCGAATGGCGGACGGCGGAGGAGAGCGGTATCTATAACTTCGAGATCGAACGGAAGAGCGAGGATGTCCCCACGTTCCGCCGTATCGGATGGGTGGCGGCCAAGGGAGGAAGCAATGCCTATACCTACGTCGATAAAGGGGCATTCTTCAAGATGGATGGGGGAAAAACCTATACCTACAGGTTGAGAACGGTCGGTTCCGGCACCGAACAGTATTCCCCCTCCGTTACTGTGACTCACGAGGTGTCGGGGGTCCGCCGTTCGCTGGGGATGATCAAGGAGCTCTTCCGGTAGTATCCGGGCTTCTTTCAACGAAGATGTACAACAGGTCGTCGGCACTATGCCGACGACCTGTTGTCGTTTTTCTGCCGCCGACGAAGGGAGGAAATTGGAACAAAATGAAAGAAACACCTAAAGTGAATTCTTAAACCTTTGCTAGTAAGCCACTGCAATCTTGACAACAAGGGAAGATGTTTGTAAGTTAAGCATCAAGAACCGACCCTTCCCCACCCAAGGAGAGCCGGTACTCCGGACAAACTGGAGGAGAACGCCATGTATGAGGAAGGCGGATATCGGTGGTCGACACGACCGGATGGTGAGGGAGGAAGCGTCCGTCGGGGCGCATTCTATCGAACCGAAGAACTACAAGAAGAAGAAATTGTGGAGACGATGGATCAGGAAGGTTGTACATATCCTACCTCAGCCCAGAGCAAGGATGCCGTTCGTCTTCGTTCGATGATGACGCAGGCGGGCATCGGTGCTCATTCGATCGACTGGAGCACACGCGTTCGCGAAGCGGGGATGTTCGAACTCGATAGCGAGCCGCAGACACGGAAAGGGGCGGAGCCCGGCGCACTCCATATCGCGGAGCGTCGGGATACGATCCCGCTTCCGGATTTCATGCTCCCCGATCTGAGCGTTGCCGAGAGAGCAGCTCCGGTCGAGACCGGCACAGCTTCCACCGTGGAACATCGTGAGGTAGAGCACGCGTCGTCGCCCGCTCCCACCGAGGTCGTGGAGCCTCTCTACGTTCCTCTCTCGGCTCCCCTTGTCGAGGCGGCCGCCTATGCCCACTTTGCGGCCCAGGATGAATCGACCGGCATGCTTACCGCGCAGGAAGCGGCCGACATGGTCGACCTGGCCCTCATGGAGGAGGATTCCTCTCCGACTGTCGATATCGATGCATGGGAGTCCGATATGGCAACTCCCGCAGAGCTATCTATCCCGGCGGCGAATGTCGCTGTGGCAGAGGAAATCGCGGAGCCGAAGCAGACGGCATCCGATGCCGCGGCCGAGATGGAAGCTCAGGCCCTCGCCTCGGCGGTGCGCGCGGGACTTCCCGCGGCCAACGAGCGTCTGCGTGGAACAGCCTACAAGGCTGAAGATGAGGTGCTTCGTCGCGCCTCCACATCGATTCGATTTACCGAAGAAGGGAGAGTCCCGCCGGAAGGTACTTCGCGGCAGGCATATAAAACGGTCTACACAAACCCAGTCCAGGAGGCCTACGACAAGCTGAACGTCGGGACGCCGAAGGAACGAGAGGAATTGTTTATCGGCAGACCGAAGCGGAATCGAAAGAAGATGGGCGTTGTGGCGATGACGTCGATCGCGGTGGTGGGGGGATGCGCCGGCCTGGCACTCTATGCCGGCGGCGGCGACCTCCTCTCCCAGATCTTCACCAATCGCACCGAGCAGTTGACCCTATCCGGAGGCAACTCCGGGACCTCCGTACCGGCCGGCGCCGACTCCCAATTATCCGGCGCTGTGGCCGGTACGGATACTTTTATCGGCAGCCCCGGAGGGAGCATGCCCGTAACGGCGATCGACACCCAGCCTGTTACGGGAACGACCATGGAGAACGAACTGCCGGCCGACACGCAGGGGCTTGCCTCGGCGCCGACCGGTTCCATGCCGACGACGTCGGTCGGACCGGGTGAAACCGCTCCTGGAACGACCCTGGCGGCACAATCCGTCCCGGCCCAGACCGGAACCCGGGGGCCGGATGCCCCACAGGGGGCTGCAGCACACTCCGAACCGGCCGCAACGCGCCCCGCTGAGGTTCCGGCGGCGCAGGAATCGGCCGCAAAGCTCCCTGCAAAAGGGACGCTGCTGGTACAGGTCCGCGCGACGACCGACCAGTCGGAAGCTAAACGGATTGTCAAACGACTCAAGAGCAATGGATTGAAGGATGTGACCGTGGAGAAAACGCAGAGCGGAGCGCGTCCGCCGCTCCATCGGATACGGTTCACGTTCGCCGGAACAAAGAAGGACGCGGTCGCGGCGGCCGAAAAGGCCGGCTACAGCGGAGCCTGGGTGATTCGTTGACGGTGAGTATGGAGATTCGGATAGGATATGAAAAAGGGGCGATCAAACGATCGCCCCTTTTTTGCTTGCTCTGAGGTCGAGATCCTGGAAACCGCGCTTAGTGGCGGTCCCGATCCCCTCCTCGGTCGTCACTGCGACGATCATCGCGACGATCGTCGCGACGGTCATCACGGCGTCTGTCGTCGTAACGGGGGCCGCGGTCGTCACGGCGATCGCCGCCGCGCGAGCCTCCGCCACCGTTCCGTCCGGGTCCGCCGCCGCGACGTCCGCCGTCGCGATCACCCCCACGGTCGCCTCTGTCACTCCGCTCGGGGCGCTCTTCCATTCCCTCGGGAAGCGGAAGGAGGGCCTTGCGGCTGAGGCGGAACTTGCCGTCGTCCTGGATCTCGACCAGCTTGATGTCGACACGCTCGCCGATCGACACCACATCGTCGACGTTCTCGACGCGATGATGTTCGAGCTGCGAGATATGCAGGAGACCGGTCTTCTTCGGAAGGAACTCGACGATGGCGCCCAGACCCTCGCGGATCTGAACAACCTTGCCGGTATAGACCTTGCCGACTTCCGGCTGCTCGGTGAGCGCACGGATCATCGAGACTGCCTTCAGGGCCGAGTCGCCCGACACCGCCGCGATAACGATGGTGCCGTCTTCCTCGATGTTGATCTCGGCGCCCGACTCCGCCACGATACCGCGGATCGTCTCGCCGCCGCTTCCGATCACCGCCCCGATCATCTCCACAGGGATCTGGATCGTGGTCAGGCGCGGAGCCCACGGCGAGAGTTCCTCGGCCGGCGTATCGATCGCTTCCGCCATCTTCTCGAGAATGTGCATACGGCCGTCGCGAGCCTGGGCAAGAGCCTTGGCCATCACCTCAAGGGAGATGCCCTGGATCTTGATATCCATCTGGCAGGCGGTGATGCCGTCGCGCGTTCCGGTCACCTTGAAGTCCATATCTCCCAGATGATCCTCGTCGCCGAGGATATCCGAAAGAATCGCAACACGATCTCCTTCCTTGATGAGTCCCATCGCGATGCCGGCGACCGGCTTCCTGATGGGAACGCCTCCCTGCATCAGCGCCAGCGTGCCGGCGCAGACCGTCGCCATCGACGACGAGCCGTTCGACTCCAGGATATCGGAGACGATGCGGATCGTGTAGGGGAACTCGCTCTCCTCCGGCAGCACCATCTTCACGGCGCGCTCGGCCAGGTTTCCGTGCCCGATCTCGCGGCGCGAGGTGGAGCCGAAGCGGCCGGTCTCGCCGGTGGAGAAGCTCGGGAAGTTGTAGTGGAGCATGAACCGCTTGTCGTGCTTCGGCATCAGACCGTCGATCAGCTGACGGTCGAGCTTGGTGCCGAGCGTCATGGTGGTCAGCGACTGAGTTTCGCCGCGCGTGAAGAGGGCGGAGCCGTGTGCGCGGGGAAGAACGTTGATCTCGCAGGAGATCGGGCGGATCTCATCGGTCTTGCGGCCGTCGAGGCGGAGGTTGTCCTCAAGGATCATCTCGCGCATCACATCCGACTCCAGGTCGTGCAGCACGGCGCCGACGATCTTGTCCAGCTCCAGATCAGGGTGGTTCACCGGGGGGAACTTCTCCGTGACCAGGGTCGCGATCTCATCGCGGAGGAGCTTGTAGCGCTCCTTGCGTCCTTCCTTGGAGGTCGACGTGCGGGCATAGCCCTGCAGCCGCTCCGTGGAGTGGGCCCTGATGAACTCGTCGATATCGCTGAACTTGGGAGCGGCGGGGAGGTCGAGGGTCGGGATCTCGCACTGTGCCAGAAGCTGGCGCTGAAGGTCGTTGAGGATCCTGATATGGCTGTGGCCGAACTCCAGAGCCTCCAGGAAGAGATCCTCATCGATCTCCTCGCATTCTCCCTCGACCATGACGATCGACGAATCGGTGCCGGAGACGATGATCTCCAGAGTGGAATCCTTAAGCTGCTCGAAGGTCGGATTGATGACGAACTCGCCGTCGATATATCCGACACGGACATTCGAGATGGGGCCGTTGAACGGCATACCGGAGAGCATCAGGGCGCAGGAGGCGCCGACGGCGGCCAGGACGTCTCCGTCGTTCTCCTGATCGAAGGAGTAGACGGTGCAGATGACCTGGGTTTCATAGGTCCACCCCTTGGTGAACATGGGACGGATCGGGCGATCGATCAGACGGGCGGAAAGGATTTCCTTCTCACTCGGACGCGCCTCCCGCTTAAAAAAGCCGCCCGGAACCTTGCCGGCGGCTGCATACTTCTCACGGAACTCGACCTGCAGCGGAAGGAAGTCGATTCCCTCGCGCGGGGCGCTCGATGCCACTGCCACCGCCAGCACCATGGTATCACCATAACGGACCATCACCGACCCGTTGGCCAGCTTGGCAAGCCGTCCCGTTTCGAGGGAAAACTGCCTTCCCCCGAATTCGATTTCAACTGTTTTCATACTTGGTCTCAAAAAAGACACGCGGCGCATCGCCACGGTCGTGTTATGCTGGATGCTCTCCTCACGTCGCTCCTCATGGGTCGAGCCTGTGTGCCCGGTTCGGCACAATCATCAACGAACCGGGAAAGCGTATCGGCCGGTTCCCGGTGATCAGCGGCGTATGCCGAGTTCAGCAATAATGGCGCGGTAGCGCTGGATGTCTTTCTTCATCAGATAATCGAGAAGGGAGCGACGCTTGCCGACCATCTTCATCAGGCCGCGCAGCGAGTGCTTGTCCTTCCTGTTCTTCTCAAAATGCGGGCCGAGGGTCGTGATGCGCTCCGTGAGGACGGCAATCTGGACTTCCGTCTTACCGCTGTTGTTCGAACCGCCGCCGTGCTTCGCCACGATCTCCGCCGTGCGCTCTGAGGTCAATGCCATTTCGGATACTCCTGAAATATGTGTATGTGCGATATGTTAGATCTCGATCTGTAGCCGGCATGCCGAAAGGATCCGAACAGAGCTATCGCCCCGGATCCTTCATACAGACCTGCCGGTCCCGCTCCAGTTGCGCAAGGAGTTCCTCTACGGAACTGAACTTTTGCTCGGAACGGACAAACTTAATGAATTCGAGCGTTACATTTCGGTGATAAATCTCATCAACGAAATCGAAGAGGTGTGCCTCGATCGTCCTGACCGTGTCGTCGGTGAAGGTGGGGCGCGTCCCGATGTTCGCCATCCCCCTGAACTTCTCCCCGTCGATCATCATTCTGACGCAGTAGACGCCGTTGGAAGGGATGAGCTTCGCCTGATGGAGAGGAGTGATGTTGGCCGTCGGAATCCCGATCGTCCGCCCCCGGCCGTCACCGTGGACCACCGTGCCGGAAACGCCGTAGAGACGTCCCAGATATTCGGTCGCCGTCACGACATCCCCCGTCGTCAGCGCCCGGCGGATCTTCGTCGAGCTGATCGTCTCCCCGTCGATCACCAGCGGACCGATCTCGGTGACGCCGAACCCGCGCTCGGCTCCGTAGACCCGGAGAGATTCGGCGTTCCCTTCGCGGTTGCGGCCGAAGGCATGGTCGTGCCCGACGATGAAATGGACGATGCCGGTGGTCGAGATCAGCAGATCGCAGAACTCCTTCCAGGGGATCGCCGCGAACTCCGGTGTGAACCGGATCACCACCAGCGCGTCGACGCCGAGGCGCTCGAACTCCTTCTGCCGCTCCTCGATCGTGCTCAGGATGGAGACGGAATCGCCGGTGCGTCGCAGAATCTCCTGCGGATGCGGGTCGAAGGTGATAAGGAGGCTGCGGCCGTCGATCTCCCGGGCTTTCTCCGTAAGCGCGTCGATAATCAGGCGATGGCCCCGATGGACGCCGTCGAAGGTGCCGATGGTCAGCACGGTGCGCTCGACATACGGCACCTCGTTCAGTCCCTGATAGACCTTCATGCAGTCCCTGCCCCCGTATCGCGCGTGCATAGTTCGGCCAGACGCTCCATGGTCACCCCGTTCTCGGCCGTGAACTCTCCGCTCCTGGTCCTGCGCAATGCAGCCAGGTGCGCGCCGGAGCCGACAAGCCGTCCCAGATCACGCGCCACGGAGCGGATATATGTTCCCTTCGAGCAGACGATGCGGACCTCGACATCGGGGAGTTGAACCGATAGTAGTTCCAGTTCGAATATGGTGATCTCACGCGGAGGCGCTTCCACGCTCCCTCCCTTGCGCGCGATCTCGTACATCCGTTTCCCGCCGACCTTCCGTGCCGAGAACTGCGGCGGCGTCTGCATCGACGTCCCGACGAACCCGGCGGCTGCCGATTCGATCTCCGCGGCCGTCAGATGTTCCACGGGAAAGGTGAGGGTGATCTCCCCCTCGGCGTCGTCGGTCGTCGTCTCGGCGCCGAAACGGATGGTTCCGATATATTCCTTCACCCCGGCCTGAATCCGGTCGGCGAGCCTCGTCGCCCGTCCCAGACAGATCACCAGCACGCCGGTCGCCATCGGGTCCAGGGTGCCGGTATGGCCGACCTTCTTCACGTTGAGAAGGCGGCGGGTTCTGGCGACCACATCGAACGACGTCCAGCCGGAGGGCTTGTCGACAAGGAGGAGCGCGCCTGTTTCCGGCAGCGGGGAGGAGCAGAGGGCTTCCAGATTCTCCTTCGTATAGACCGGAACGCCGAACCCTTCTCCTTCGCGAATCTCGTCGGCCGGACTATTCGGTGTCATCCGCATCTGAACGTCGCTGTGCATTCTTCTCGTCCTGGGCGCGCACGGTCTTGAGCAGATCGTCGATACGCTGCACGGCGTCCAGCGTATCGTCACGATAGAAACGGAGTTCCGGGATCGACTTCATCGTCACATCCTGCGCCAGACGGCGCCGGATCTCCGGCATATGAGTGTTCATCCGCTTTATAAGCAGATCTGGATCGGTCGCGCTGCGATAAATGCTGACATAGACCTTGGCGATCGAAAGATCGGGGGACATCTTCACCGAGACGACGGTGATCATCCCGTCAAGGAAGTCAGGCAGATGGCGCTGGAACTGTGTGCCCAGCGCCTCGCGGATCATGGCGCCAACCCGTTCGGTACGTATCGACACGGGACCTCAACATTGGATACGATGTAACTTCAGGTCCGGCCGAACCGGACCGCCAGAACGAAACAGACCAGGAGCGATCTCGTCCTGGTCTGTCATCGATGCAATCGCGCGGGATCAGTAGCTTGTTGCAGGCTCCAGCTTCCGCTTGACTTCCACCATCTTGTACGCTTCGATGATGTCGCCGGACTTGATATCGTTCATGTTCTCCAGACCGATACCGCACTCGAAGCCCTGATCCACCTCGCGGACATCCTCCTTGAGGCGGCGGAGGGAGCTGATGCCGCCGGTGAAGATCTCCAGTCCGTCGCGGAGCAGTCGCACCCGGTCGTTTCTGGTGATCTTGCCATCCTGCACGTAGCAGCCGGCGATCGTCCCGAGCTTCGATATCTTGAACGTCTCGCGGATCTCCACCGTTCCGGTGATGATCTCCTTCTGCTCCGGCTTCAACATTCCTTCCAGGGCCGCGCGAACCTCGTTCACCGTGTCGTAGATGATCTGGTACGTGCGGATGTCGACACCTTCCCGTTCGGCCAGCTTTCTCGCCTTCAGGTTCGGCCGTACATGGAAGCCGATGATGATGGCGCTCGATGCCGCCGCCAGAAGAACGTCCGACTCGGAGATTTCGCCGACCGACTTCATGATGACCGAGATCTGCACCTCCGGCGTCGAGAGACGGAGGAGCGAGTCGGCAAGAGCCTCCACCGAGCCGTCCACGTCGCCCTTGATGATAAGCGGGAGATGCTGCATGCCGCCGCGCGCGATCTGGTCCGAAATATCGTCCAGCGTGATATGGCGCACCTGCTTGAACTCCTGCTCGCGGCGGAGCTGCTGACGGCGCAGGGCGATCTCTCGCGTATCCTGCTCGCTGTCCAGCACCACCATCACATCGCCGGCCGTCGGTGTGCCGCTCAGGCCGAGGACCTGCGCCGGCTCCGATGGGCCCGCCTTCTGGATACGGTTGCCGCGCTCGTCGATCAGCGCGCGGACGCGACCGGCGAACTGTCCGGCGATGAAGTTGTCGCCGATCTTCAGCGTTCCCTTCTGCACCAGCACCGTCGTGACGACACCCTTCCCCTTGTCGATCTCCGCCTCGATGATGACGCCGCGGGCGTTCCTCTCGGCGTTTGCCTTCAGATCGAGGATTTCAGCCTCCAGAAGAATGGTGTCGAGAAGCTTCTCGACGCCGATTCCCTTCTTGGCGGAGAGTTCGACGGCCTGGTAGCGGCCGCCCCACTCCTCGACCAGGACGCCGCGATCGGCGAGCTGCTGCTTGATCTTCTCGGAGTTCGCCTCCGGCTTGTCGATCTTGTTGATCGCCACCACGATCGGCACGGCGGCCGCCTGGGCATGCGAGATCGCCTCGACCGTCTGGGGCATCACCGCGTCGTCGGCGGCGACGACCAGGACCACGATATCGGTGACCTGTGCGCCGCGGGCACGCATGGCGGTGAACGCCTCGTGACCCGGCGTATCGAGGAAGGTGATCTTCCGTTTGTCGGGGAGCTGGACCGAATAGGCGCCGATATGCTGCGTGATGCCGCCCGCTTCTCCCGCGACCACGTTCGCGCTCCGGATGTAGTCCAGAAGCGAGGTCTTTCCGTGGTCGACGTGTCCCATGATCGTGACGATCGGAGCACGCTGGGTGAGGGTCTCGGGAGCGTCCTCGAGGTCGGAGAGGAGGTCTTCGGTGTATTCCTGCTGGAATTCGACCGAGAACCCGAACTCATCGGCGACGAGCTGGATCGTATCCTTGTCGAGGCGCTGGTTGATGGAGACCATCAGACCAAGCCCGATGCACTTTCCGATGACCTGGCTGACGTCGACATCCATCAGGTTGGCGAGATCGGCGACCGTGACGAACTCCGTGACGGTCAGCACCGATGCTTCGGCCTGGGCCTCCTCCATTCTCCGCTGATGCCGCTCTTCGCGGATATCTCTCCGCTGACGGCTCCTCTTCTGACGGGCCGAACCGCTGGTGTCGTCCATCCGGGAGAAGGTCTGACGGATCTGCTTGAGCACCTCGTCCTTGTTGACCTCGACTCCCGGTCCGGTCCGACGTCCCGGTCCCGACGGTCCCTTCTTCTTCTTGTCCTTGTCTCCCGCGGCGGTCGTTCCTCCCGTTGCCGGCCTCGGGGTCTGACCCGCGGCGGGGGGAGTCGTCGGCTTGGTGGGGGAGGCCGTGCGCGTCTTGGCCTCGGCGTTGATGTCGATCGACTTCACGGCCTCGCGGATGCGCTTCCGCTTCCGCTTGCCGTTCTTATCCTTGTTCGCGTTCTTGTCGGCGATCTCGATCTTGCCGAGAACGGTAAGTCCCTGAAGCTTCGGGGGAGAGGTGACGAACTTGATCCCTTCCTCTCCGCCGGCGGGGGGTTCCGCCTCCCCCGTCTCCGGGGTCTGCTGCGCCACAGGCTCCTGGACCGGGGTCTCCTGGACCTTCGGTTCTTCCTGGGGAATGGGAACCTCGGCGACCGGCTCCTGGGCCGGGGCGATGTTCCGTCCCTGCTGCGCGATCATCCGGAGTTCGGAGAGACGCGAGCGGCGAGCCTGTTCCTGCTGGGCGGCGCGCTCCTCGGCGGTCGGTTCCACGACCGGCGGCTGCGGAGCCACCTGCGCGACCGGAACCTCGACCACACGGGGCTCCTCCACGGGAGTCTCCGGACGGACCGGCGGTTCCTGCGCGACGACCGGCGCGGCCGGCTCGGGACGCGGCGTTTCAGCCTGCGGCGTCTCCACAACGGGAGGTTCGACGCGCGGGGCCTCGACCGGCTGTTCCACAACCGGTTCGGCCGGCGCAGCGGCGACGATCGGCTCCGCCTGCTCCCGCTCTGGGGCGGGGGTCGGCTCGGCCTGTTCTTCGACGACAGGGGAGAGCGGTTGGGCCTCGACCGTTTCCGGTTCGGCGCCTTCCTCCTTTCTCTCCCGCTTTACCTCGGCCGTGGCCGGCTCATCCTTGACGCGAACCCGCTTCTCATGGTAGGCATCAACCTTCTTTCTCTGCTTTTCGATCTGCCGATGTTCCTTTTCGAACTTGTCCATGACAAGGTCGTACATCTCCTGCGACAATGTGCTCGTCGGCTTTACGGAAATGTCGTGCCCCTTGGCACGGAGAAATTCGACAATCGTCTCCTTGCCAATGTTCAGCTCGGCCGCAACTTTGAATAGTCTATATGTCGTGCCTTTAGAAGTCGATGTCGCAGCCATTCAATCTCCGGAAATAGAGTCTGTTCGATACGCGTCAGCCGGGCGTACAGGAGCAAAGATAAGACGTTGAAGAACGGATAATCGTGCTATGCCGCGCTCCCATCTTCAGCATTCGCGTCCGTTCCCCCTTCGGATTGCTCCGACCCGGCGACCGGCTCCGTCGGGATGGGGGCGCCGTTGTCGGCGGAACCGTGATCCGCTGAACCGTCGGACGAGTCCGCGGTCGGCGTCTCCGGTGCTGCCGGCGCCTCCTTTTCTCCATCTTCTCCCGCCGGTGTTACTTCCGCGGCTGCGGAAGGGGGGGGAGGGATGGGGCGCCCGGCTCCCGGCCGTGCTCCAACCTTTGCTTCGTCGACGATGCCGCGAAGCTCATCCTCATCGAATTCCGCGACCATGAGCTGGCGCAGTTCATCGAGTTTTTCCTCGTTCATCCCCTCCAGACCGAGCACAAGATCCTTGTCCGCCTTGAGGAACTCCTTGGCGGTCTCGATACCGGAGGTGAGCAGAAGCTGGTAGAGCTCCTCGCCGATCTCGTCCTTGAACTCCACAAGCTCGATATCCTCGCCACCTTCCTTGACAAGATCGATCGTGTAGCCGGTGAGCTTCATCGCCAGGCGGACGTTCTGGCCGTTCTTGCCGATGGCAAGCGACACCTGATCGTCCGGAACGACGACGGTCGCCACGTGGGTCTCGGGATCGATGGCGATCTCCTTGACGCGCGCGGGGGAGAGGGCCCTGGCGACGAACTGTTTCGGATCGGCCGAGTAGTTGATGACGTCGATGTTCTCGTTGGAGAGCTCGCGGACGATCGAATGGATACGGACACCCTTCATGCCGACGCAGGCGCCGACCGGGTCGACCCGTTCATCGAGCGACCAGACCGCGACCTTGGCGCGCTCACCTGGTTCGCGGGCGATCGCCTTGATCTCGATGATGCCGTCGTAGATCTCCGGGATCTCGATTTCGAACAGACGCTGAAGAAACATGGGATCGCTGCGCGAGATGATGATCTCCGGCTGCGATGCGGTCCCTTCGGTGGAGCGGACCTCCTTCAGAAGCGCTCTGAGGGTCTCTCCCTTCTTATACCGTTCGCGCCAGATCTGCTCGCCGCGCGGCATCCGGAGTTCCACCTTGTTGTGCATGACGTAGACGTCGTTCCTGCGCACCTGGTAGACCTCGCCGACGATGATCTCGCTCACTTTCTGCTGATACTCGGCCACGATATTGTCCTTCTCCACCTCGCGCACCCGCTGTCCTAGGGTCTGGGCGGCCATGGAGATCATCCGTCTGCCGAAGTTCTCGGAGAGGTTCTCCAGATTGAGTTCCATCAGATGCTCGTCGCCGAGCTGGTACTCCTCCTCGCCACGGTTGGCCTCCTCTACGGACACCTGAAGGTTCGGATCCTCGACCTCCTCGACGACTTCGCGGAGGAGGTAGATCTCGATATCCCCCTTCTCCATGTTGACGATGATCTCGAAGTTGGCGTCGGGGCCATACTTCTTCCGGATCATCTGGGAGAAGGTGTCCTCGATGATGCCTTGCAGCAGGTCTCGATCAATATTCTTCTGGCGTGCCATTTCGGCGAACGCCTCGATGATCATCTGCTTGTTGGCAGAGGATTTAACAGATTTACGTTTGGCCATATGTGGGTCACGGAAGTCTGAAAACAGGATACTGCCGAAGGGTCAGATCTCCGGCTCGATCGTCGCGCGGGTTATTCGTTCCAGCGGGATCGTCGCGGGAACGGCGGGTGCCGATCCTTTCGTCTTCCTCGGCTCCACGGAAATCTGCTCCGCGTCGACGCCGACAAGGCGATAGATCTCGGTGCGCCCGACCCCCTCGCCATCCTTGAACGAAAGTTTGATAAGTCGACCGATGTTCTTGCGGTACTGCCAGTCGAATTGCAGGGGGCGGTCTAGTCCTCCGGAGGAGACTTCCAGGCGATACCGCCCGGGAACAGCATCCTCATGCTCATCGAAGAGCCCTCCGATCCAGCGGCTCAGTTCGGTCAGTTCGTCCAGCCCAACCCCCTGCTCGGAGTCGATAATGACTTCGAGAACCTTGGAATTACGCTGTCCGCGCTGTACAAGGTCCAGCAGGATGAGTCCACGCCGTTCGACCTCCGCACGAAGTTTTTCCTCGATATCGTCAGGCAGAATTCCCATTCGGAGAAAAAAAAGTGGGCACGCGTCGCCGCTCGGCCCACTAAGAACAGAGGCCAAAGATACTGCGAAGGCCAAATTGATGCAATTGAAAATCTGAAACAGGGGGCTTCCCGGCGGCTCGGTCGATTCCGCGGACCAATATCGGACGTGCACGTATCGACCGGAAACAGTAACTTCAGCGCGTACGCAGTTTCGTCTGAACGGCAGTTTCACCCCGGTTGAGTTCACGCCAAGACTGCCGACCATCCGAACGTTCATAACAATCAACCCATAGAGGCCCGACGATGTATCGATATTGTACGGCATTCCTGGCATTTCTCTGCGCGGCCGCAGCGGCGATCGCGCAGCCGGGAAGGACGATCATATCCTTCCCATATAATCAGTCCTTCGCCTTCGCAGCCGTGGGAACCACGGCGTTTCCGACGACCGATGTCGACGGCGGCGAGTTTACTCCCGATGCCGGCACCTCGGCGACCTGGAGCAGCGGGACGGCGCCCGGCATCCAGACCGGCGGCGGAAAGCTCCGGCTGCAGACCACCAGCAGCGGCGTCACGCAGGAACAGGGGATCATCTGGTATGGAGATTACACGGGGAAGAACGTCGACAGCCTGACCCTTGCCTGGAACAAGGTGACCTCGGCCGGACCCGACAACCGCGTGAACGAACTCCGGATCGCCACCAACGGCGGGAGCGGAAACACCTTCACCGATATTCCCGGCGTGACCTGGCCCCGCTTCGACAACTCCAACACGGTGCAGGGGGGGACGCTGAGGGTGAAGCTGCCGATCTCGATGCATAACGCGGCCGACGTGCGGATCCGGATCTATTCGGTCCACCTCGATCTTGCCGGCACCAGCGGCAACGCGGCGAAGATCGAGATCGACGATCTGAAGATCACGTCGCGCTGCCTGGGGCCCGCCGCCGCCGCTGTCGATTCGGTCGCCTCGGCCGGAATGAAGACCTTCTGGCTCTACTGGACCCCGGGCGCCCGTACCGATTCGGTGCTGATCGTGCGTCGTGAGGGAGGGGCGACCACCGGGTCCCCCGCCAACGGAACGCGCTACACCGTCGGACACGGCTTCAACGGAACCGACACCGTCGTCTACTGGGGACCGGCCGCTGCGGGACGCGCGTTCTTCTCGAAAATGAAGTCGGGAACGACCTATCACTTCGCTCTCTACGGTCACAGCACCTGCTCCGACGAGTACTCGCCGGCCGTCAGGACGAACGGC
Organism: uncultured bacterium; assembly: GCA_966250335.1. Taxonomy (GTDB): domain Bacteria; phylum Bacteroidota; class Ignavibacteria; order OLB7; family OLB7; genus OLB7. The sequence goes on from CBINGZ010000034.1 coordinate 15,033, forward strand.
GCCACCCTCTCCCTCTGTGCCGACTATCCGGCAACCGTGACCCGTCTTTCGACCCCTGTGATCGGAACGACGGATGTGACCGTTGATTTCCACGCCGGAAGCCGTACCGATACCGTCCTCATTCTCCGTCGTCTGAACGCTCCTCCGGGATACTCCCCGGTGGCGGGAACGCGGTATACCGTCGGGCAGGTCGTGGGACTCACGAGCGTGGTTGCCTATTTCGGTCCGCCGACCGGATCGGTCAGGCTGACGGGACTTCAGTCCGATTCCACCTACATGCTCGCCTACTACGGGTTCCAGACCTGCAACGGGAGATATACGCAGACCGGCACGCTCGACACGGTCCGTACGGTCTGCGAAGGGCGTCCGCTGAACATCAGCGACATCTCGGTCCGCAACACCAGCTCGGTAAGCGCCAGCTTCCAGATCACTTTCGCCGGATTCGCCGACCACTATGTGGTGTTCCATGACGGCGGCGACAAGCTCTTCCCGACCCTGACGGCCGGCCGGTCGCTCGAGGTCGGAGATATCATCGGTGACGACACCGTGAAATACTACGGAACCGACCGGAAGCCGACGATCGCGGGGCTGGCCTCTTCCACCACGCACAAGTTCTATGCGTTCGGCGTTCGCGAGTGCAACATGAGCTATTCGCAGCAGGGGGATTCGGTGAGCGCGCGGACGAGGGCTTCCTGCGGACCGGTGACCGCGCTCAGCAACCCCCAGTCGTTCACCGTCGTGAAGAACGTCAAGGATACGCTCCAGTTGCGGTGGAACAAGGTCGTGGGGGCGGACAGCTTCCTGGTGGTGGCAAGGATCGACTCGACGCCGGCCTCCCGACCGGTGAGCGGCGGCTTCTACGAGCGGAACGATGCGGTGGGTGACGGCTTCGCGATGATCATCGTCAAGGATACGACGGCCACGCTGCTGAACCTCTCTCCCAACATCGCCTACTTCGTCAGGGTCCACGCGTTCCGTTCGTGCGATCTGGAGTACAGCTCCGGCTCGACCGTCGTGGCGCTGGCGACCGCCGGGACCGCCACATCGCAGCGGTTCGTGATCCGGGCGGGGTCGCTCCCGACGATCACGTTCGCCGGCGCAAGCATCAAGTTCACGAATGCTCCGGTCGCGGACGGCAGTCTGCTGGTGACGCGCGGGTCGGAGCATCCGGGAGGAAAGGGGCTGCCGTTCTTCAGGGCCAACGACAAGCCGATCAACGTTCTTTCGGCCGATCGCTGGTGGAGCCTCCGCGCCGTCGGTCTCGACACCTTCCGGTACGATCTGAAGCTCGACATCAGCCGCCTGCCGGGGCTCACTGACACCAGCGATCTGGAGGTGCTCTACAGGCCGCATCCCGACAGCCTCTGGATGGATATCGTCACCACGGGGTACCAGAAGCAGGATTCGACCCTCTTCATGACATCGAACAACCGCTACTTCTTCGGTGACCATGCGATCGGGGCGAACACCACGCGGAACGTGCTGCCGGTCAACCTGGTCTCCTTCGACGGATACTGGCACGACGACCGCACGGTCCTGAACTGGAAGACCGCGGGGGAGATCCAGAACGTCGGGTTCAGAGTGTATCGCGCGCCGATGCACGGCGACGAGCCCGCCGGTCCCTTCGCTCTGACGGGAGATTATTCGACCCATTCCGAGCTGCGCGGCGCGGGGACCAGCACGGCTCCGCGCGCCTACGCCTTCATCGACGAAGGGGCCACGGCGACCGGCGTGACCGGTTATCTCTACCGGCTCGAGGAGGTCTCGGTCGACGGCATGATCGAGGAGATCGGCCGCGTGGCGGTGGAGACCAACCGTTCGGCGGGAAGGCTCCGGTTCGGTCTGGAGGAGATCTCGCCGAACCCGGCAAGCGGTTCAACAATCACGCTGCGATATGTCGCGACGCAGCCGGGACCGGTTGCCGTATCGCTGTTCGATGCTCTTGGGCGGAACGTCGGCACGCTTCTGGAGGAAGCGAACACCGCGGTCGGCGCGCACAGCGTCGTGGTCGCGGTCGGTGAGCTTCCGGCCGGCGTCTACTACTGCCGCATGACGGCGGGAGAGCAGGTCTCGGTGCGGACGATCGTGCTGGCACGCTGATCCCGGCAGCCCGCCCGGCGGCGGGTGATTCCGCGACCGTATAGAGCTTCCGTTTCACGGCGCGCCGGCATGCAACCGCAGTCGGCGCGCTCCGTTTCAATCCCGCCTCTCACACGGGCCGTGGTCGTCTATGGTACGCGGGGACGGTTCGTGTTCTCCTCTATCCCGAAACAATACACTCTCGGAGATTCATCATGAAGTATCTGTTCGCTCTTGCCCTGTTCCTGACGATGGCGGGTGAGCTCTGCGCGCAGGATCAGGGGGATTTCCCTGTTCCCTTCGGACCGACGAACGTCGGCAAGGAGTTTTTCTTCTCGCTTCCGGCGAACTACCAGGACCCGCAGGCGATGACGCAGTATATCCGGCTCTACATCACGTCGGCCGTGAAGACGAAGGTCAGAATCAGGACAAGCGTCGGGGAGCTTCGGAAGGAGTTGACGACGAAGGCGAACGACATCATCACCTACGACCTCACCAGGTTCGAGGCGCAGGCGGTGACCCGTCCCAATACGGCTCCGGTTCCGGATGATCAGCTTTATGTGAAGAAAGGGGTGCATGTCGAGTCGGACGCGCCGATCGTTCTCTATGTGATGAACAGAACGAGCTTCACCAGCGACGGGGCGCTGCTGCTGCCGGTCAACGGGCTCGGCAAGGAGTATGTGGTAGCCTCCGCGACCGACGTTGCCACTGGTCCGGGAGACCTCCGGCTCCCCTCGCAGTATGTGATCACGGCGGCGTACGACAGCACGACGGTGACGATCCGGCATGCAACCGGCACGCCGAACCATTCGGCGGGGGAGGAGTTCACGGTGGAGATGAATCGACTCGACGTCTTCTCCTCCATGACCGATCAGTTGGGGGGCGATCACTCGGGGACGGTGATCACAGCGAACAAGCCGATCGCGGTGATGGCGGGGGAGGAGTGTTCGTTTCTGCCGAACGCCCAGTTCAGGGCCTGCGACCATATCACGGAGATGATGCTGCCGATCAACGCCTGGGGGAAGCATTATCATGCGATGCCGTTCGCAACCCGTATCAAGGGAGATCTCTTCAGGATCTTCGCGAGCGAGCCGAACACGAAGATCTTCGTCAACGGTCTGGAGCTCGGCACGGTGCCGGCCAGGGGAGGAGCGCTCGGTGTCGGGTGGCTCGAGCTTATACTCCCCACTCGTCAGCCGATGGAGTTTTCATCCGATAAACCGATCTACGTGGCGCAGTACAACAACTCGCAGACGTACGACGCGATCGAGAGCGATCCCTTCTACCTGGTGCTGACCCCGATGGAACAGTATCAGACGGAGTTCCTCTTCACGACCCCTTCCAACGATTATCCGAGGAACTTCATCAATATCGTCTCCGACTCTCTCGCTCTCGGTGAGATAGAGATCACCCCTGCAGGTTCCGATACCTGGAAGAAGCTCGTAAAGGAGATGGGAGCCGGCTTCAGCACCTTCCCGACGAAGGTGGAGGGGGAGACCTTTGTGGGGAAGTCGTTCGAGATCGCCCCGGGCGCCTACAGGATGCGCGGCCCACGTCCGTTCGCGGCGTATATCTACGGGTTCGGAACCTACGACTCGTACGGCTATCCCCTTTCCGCATCCGTCTCGGATCTGACCCGTGACGACGACGACCCGCCGATCATCGCCTCCGAATCGGACAGCGAGGGAACGGTGGAGGGGACGACGAGCGATCGACCGGAGGATGAGGAGAAGCGGAGCAATCTCTCCTCGATCTGGACGGTTGCCGACACGACGGTCACCTACAACTACAAGCTGACGGTCGATTCGACGTTCGTTCCCGGAGACAGGAGCGCACCGTTCACGCTTCGGGTGATCGATCGGAGCCGGGATGCGCAGGCGGTGCTGGTCATCGCCGATCGCTCGGGGAACGTGACGTTCGACACGGTCAACTATACAGGCGTTCCGACCACGACCGGCGTCCCCGGCGAATCGGGCGCCGAACGGCTCTCCGGCCTGCAGGAGATCTCACCGAACCCGTCGAACGGTTCGATGCTCACGATGCGATATATCGTGACGGGTCGCGAAGCTGTGACAATATCGCTCTTCGATGCTGCCGGAAAGAGGGCTGCGACCCTTCTTCGGGAGGAGCATCCGGAGCCGGGAGACCATGCCGTCACCGTATCGTTGGGCGATCTTCCTGCCGGTGTCTACCACTGCCGGATGAGGGCCGGGGAGAGCGTTTCGGAACGTCGTGTCGTGATCGTCCGCTGATCGTTCGGTGCGGGGCTCCATCCGGCGGCCGGTCCGCGTGGAGGGAGCCCCAGGCACGAAGGTCGTCGGATCGGCGTCCCGGCGATCGTGTGGAGGCGCATTACCGGCATCGTGCTATCTTGGGCCGTATGCAGAATGTCCAGAACGTCTCCGAACCGATCGTCCGACTTCATGAGGTCATCAAGGATTATCATCTTGAAGGGAAGGCACTGCGGGTGCTGCGGGGGATCACGCTCGACATAACCCAGGGGCAGATCGTGGCGATCGTCGGGCGCTCCGGGGCGGGGAAGAGCACGCTGCTGCATATCGTGGGCGGACTGGACAAGGCGACCTCCGGCACGGTGGAGATCGTGGGGAAGCGGCTCGATCAGATGAAGCCTTCCGACCTCGCCGCCTTCAGGAACCGGAACGTCGGATTCGTCTTCCAGTTCCATCACCTCCTGCCGGAGTTCACGGCGCTGGAAAACGTCGCCATGCCGCTGCTGATACGCGGCGTCGCCATGCGGAGCGCGCTCGAGCAGGCGGGGCGCTATCTGGAACTGGTGGGGCTTCAGGAGCGCGGGTCTCACAAGCCGGCCGAGCTTTCCGGCGGCGAGCAGCAGCGGATCGCCGTCGCCAGAGCTCTCATCCCCAAGCCTCAGCTTGTTCTGGCCGACGAGCCCTCGGGGAACCTCGATTCAGAAAGCGGCGAGCGTCTGCACGAGCTTCTCTGGGAGATCAGCAGAAGCGAGCGCCGCACCTTCATCATCGTCACCCACAACGCCTCGCTTGCCGAGCGCGCCGACCGTGTTCTTCACATGCGCGACGGGCTGCTGGTGGATGCGGCGGATATGCTTCTCTAGGCTCCTTCTCTCCGTTTCGGGGGGCGCGTTCCCTCTTCCTCTCGGCACATCAGGATCGATAGTTCTCTGCACGATCTTCCTTCCCTGTGGGCCGTCTCTTCATGTATTCCTCCAGGTCATCCCCCAAACCGTAGAATCCTCCGAAAAAAGAGAGTGTCGAAAAATCGACCGCCCCTCTTGAAATCGACGGCGAAACTTTATAGGTTCCAATCGGATCTATCTATCATATCCCCTCTCTACCGGGCTCGCGGTGTCCCCGTGCCGCCCGTGATCCGGCGTAAGGACGTCCCCTCCGTCCGAACCACGATTGCACACAGCCGGTGCCGTCAACGTTCGTGAAGTAACGTCCGACTCTCAGGTGTCGTTATAGACAAAGAAGGATGGCATCCGGCAGGCGCCCTCCTTCTCCCCGACCTCGGCATTACTTCCGCGTCGATTTCCTGGCCCGGAGTGCTTTCAACGCTCGATCCTCAACGAATACCGGCTCTCGGCCGGCATCGGGATCGGAGCAATACGTGTCGCGACTACCATTTTTCCCGGAGATATAATATGAAGCATCTGCTCCACCTTGCCATGCTCCTGCTGGTCGCGGTAAGCGGATTACCATTGTTCGCCCAGATGGCGAAGCCGGAGAACTTTCCAGTCCCGTTCGGTCCGACGAACCTCGGCAAGGAGTTCTTCTTCTCGCTTCCGACGAACTACGAGGACCCGCAGGCCACGCAGCAGTACATCCGGCTCTACATCACCTCGGCCGTGAAGACCAGGGTCAACGTCTGGGTCGGCGAGTCGTTCAAGAAGACGCTGACGACGATCGCCAACGACGTCGTCACGTTCGACTTCACGAAGTTCGAGGCGCAGGTCGTCAATCGCGGCAATTCCGACCCGGTTCCCGACGACCAGGTCTATCGTAAGAAAGCGATCTTCGTCGAGTCGGACGCGCCGATCGTTCTGTATGTGATGAACAGGACGAGCTTCACCAGCGACGGCATGCTGGCGCTGCCGGTGAACGGACTGGGGAACGAGTACGTCGTCGCATCGGCGACCGACGTCATCTCCGGGTTTCAGAACTACCTGCTCCCCTCGCAGTATGTCATCGTGGCGCCGTACGACGGCACATCGGTGACGATCAAGCATTCGATGAACTCGCCGAACCATCCGTCGAATGCCGATCCGTTCACATTCTCCATGGACCGGCTCGATGTCTTCTCGGCCATGTCGAGCGAGTACAACGGAGATCTCTCCGGAACCTACATCTACTCGAACAAGCCGATCGCCGTCATGGCAGGTGAGAACTGCACCTTCCTTCCCGATGCCCAGTACCGGGCCTGCGATCACCTGCTGGAGATGATGTTTCCGACGAGCTCATGGGGGAAACTCTACCACTCCATGCCGTTTGCAACCCGCGTGAAAGGGGATCTCTACAGGGTCTTCGCGGGTGAACCTGATGCCAAGGTCTATATCAACGGGGATCTTTACGCGACGATACCGGCGCGCGGCGGAGCGCGCGGCTACGGCTGGATCGAGTATCTGCCGCCGGATCGCGAGCCGATGGAGTTCACCTCCGACAAGCGGATCTACGTGGCGCAGTACAACAACTCCCAGACGTACGACGGGATCGAGAGCGATCCCTTCTATCTGGTGCTGACCCCGGTGGAGCAGTATCAGAAGGAGTTCATCTTCACGACTCCTTCCAACGATTATCCGAAGAACTACATCAACATCGTCTGCGACTCCGCGGCGTTACGGCAGATCGAGATTGCGGTGGCCGGCACCGAAGACTGGAAGTTGCTGTGGCAGGTGTATGGGGGCGGGTTCGCCCCGTTCCCCACGAAGATCAACGGCATGACGTACGTCGGCAAGACGTTCGAGATCGCTCCGGGGACCTACAAGATGCGCGGCCCCCGCGCCTTCGCCGCCTATATCTACGGGTTCGGGACCTACGACTCGTACGGCTATCCCCTCTCGGCCGCCCTTGCCGATCTCACCCGTCCGGACAAGGACCCGCCGAAGGTTGAGTGGAAAATCGATTGCGAAGGTAATGTGGAGGGGACGACGATCGATCTTCCGGACGACGAGCAGATCCGCTCCAACCTCTCAACGATCTGGCTCGATGCCGATACGAACCAGACCTACAACTATCAGTTGACGGTGGACCCGCTCTTCACCCCGGGCGCCACCTCCACGAGCTTCAGGCTGCGTGTGATCGATCGCCGCAAGAACGCACGCGCCGTGCTGATCGTCTCCGATCGAGTCGGTCATTCGACGGTCGACACGATCTACTACTCGGCGTTCGACGTCTCGATCACCCCCGATCCGGCCGAATACGGCAACGTGACGCTCGGAGGGAACAGGACGGAGAAGCTGACGATCACGAACAACTCGCCGCGCCCGGTCACGATCACCGGGACGCAGCTGCAGAAGGGGAACGTCGGGTTCAAGATCCTGACGCAGTTCCCGCCGGCCGGCATTCCGCTGGGACCGAGCGGCAGCGCGACGGCCAGCACGACGATCGACGTGGAGTTCACGGCGACGAGGGGAGGAACGCATGAGGATTCTGTCGGCATCTCCGACTCGTGCGGGCTCCACTACATCTCGCTGGTGCGGGCCAAGGTGGGGGCGCCGATCATCAAGGTGAGCGACAAGGACTGGGGACCGGTGGTGGTCGGAACGCTCGCTACCGGCAAGATCGAGGTGAGCAACGTCTCGGCCGACGGAACCGATCTGACGGTCACCGGCGGTGTGGGCCCGATCGGCTACCCCGGCAGCGAGCCGCCGATCTTCACCTCTCCCGACGGCCTCCCTCCCTTCCCCTTCACGCTGAAGGCGGGGGAACGGAGATCGCTCAACGTCACCTTCCAGCCGGACGCGGAGGCGTACTTCATCGACAGTATCGTCTTCAGCCATGATGCTCCTCCCAATCCGGCCAACGACAGCGTCGGCATTCTGGAAGGGAGCGGCATCCAGGCGGTCCTCTTCGCCACGTCGTACGACTGGGATCTGAAGCGGGTGGGGAAGGGACCGTTCCCCAGCGTCGTCTATCTGGTGAACGCCGGAACAACGACGGTTCGTATCAATGGAGTCGCTTCCACGACCGGGGACCAGAGTGACTTCACGATCGTCGATCCCAACGCGATCGTCGGCAGAGATATCGCGCCGGGAGATTCTCTCCCGGTGGACGTGACGTTCAACCCGACCGCCGTGGGGGATCGCCGGATGGAGATTCTCTACGCGCACAGCTCGAACCAGGCGTCCGAGGTGAAGTCGGTGCTGACCGGAAAGGGGACCCGCCCCGGCCTTATCACGAACGACCTCGATTTCCAGAGCATGGTGATCGGGGCGCCGGAGAAGTCGATGAAGGTGCGGTTCACCCTCGATGTCGACCCGAACTATCCCGATACGGTCGCGATCACCGGCTTCAGGTTCACCAGCGATCAGGTCGGCGGAACACCTGATTTCAGGATGGACCCGCAGCCTCCCGTCGTGCTGACGACGGTCAACCCGTTCGTTGAACTCACCGGCTACTTCAGCGCGCAGGCGATCGGACTCCGGAACGCCTCGGTGACCGCCATCACCAACGACGAGGTCGACACCACGTCGCGCTGGATCGGCCTGGGAGCCTCGTTCAGCCCGGCGATCGTCGGCTCGGGAGATATGGTGCGGGATATCTGCATCAACGACAGCGCCCTGCTGATCGTGCTGATCGAGAACACCGGCACCGACACGCTCAAGGTCGGCGGCCTCAGACTGCGCGACGCCGGATCGGCCTTCACGATCGTGAGCCCGAACCCGAACGTGCCGTTCGAGCTTCTTCCGCAGCAGCGTCAGCAGATCGTTGTTCGATACAAACCGACCGCTGCCGGTGTGGTGCAGACCAACGCCGTGGTGATCGCGAACAACTCGGTGACGCCCGATTACGAGGTCGAAGTGAGCGGCAGCGCAATGGACTTCACCCTGACGGGAGGAGTCGTGCTGACCGGGGGCGCGCTCAACGGCAACGTCGAGCTCGGCAAGGAGATGATGGCGACGGTGGTGATCGATCAGGATGTGGACGAGATCAAGGCGGGGAGCTTCGTGGTGACGCTCACGTACGATCCCAAGCTCCTGATGCCTCGCTCGACGATGATCACCCCCGGGAAGGATATCCCGGCGGGCTCCACGATCACGGTCGATCCCGCCACCACCCCCGGAACGCTGATCGTCAGGGTGATCTCGCCCGAGCTTCTGACGGGGAAGGGAGAGCTTCTGCAGGTGCCGTTCGGCGTCCTCTTCACGCGCGATATGGATCGGTCGATCCCGACCACGTCGATCGCGTTCGACGGCGTGACCTGCGCCCGCGTCGCATCGCGTGGTGATACGATCGCCGTCGAGGAGATCTGCGGACTCAACCTGCGGATGATCGAGATGTTCTCCTCGAACTACTCGCTCGGCCAGAACTCGCCGAACCCGTTCAACCCGGTGACGACGATCCCGTATTCGCTCGGCCTGGACGGGCCCACGCGGATGATGCTCTTCGACGCGACCGGAGGACTGGTGCAGATCCTCGTCGACGAGCACCAGCAGCCGGGGAAGTACGAGCTCACGCTCGACGTCTCCAATCTCGCCTCCGGCAACTACTACTACCAGCTCGTCTCAGGCGCCTGGAGCTCCAAGACGATGATGCTGACGGTGGTGAAGTAGCCTCCCTCCGGCAATCCGACGACGAAGATCGACGCCCGACCCGCACAGGGTCGGGCGTCGTCGTTCGGAGACCTCGTTCGGTGACGAAGGGGCGCGCCATAGGTAGAAATGAATGGTTAGGATTTGCCGGGGATCGTTTGTGTATTTTCAGCGTTGATAGATAACGGCAGCGGCATGGGGCCCCCTCATCGAGCGGCGGGCAGAGCGGGAGAACCAATGGGCGGAACGTGCGTCGTAAGGGGAAACGGAGTATGTGCTCCGCACCCAGTCACTTGGTCAACACCTTGTAGGAATATCGTATGTGTGGAATAGTCGGATATATCGGCACGCAGGAGGTGCTGCCGATTCTGATCAATGGATTGAAACGGCTTGAATACCGGGGGTACGACTCGGCAGGTGTCGCGGTGGTCAACGGCGGTCTTGCCGTGCGGAAGAAGGTGGGGAAGGTCTCCGACCTGGAAGGGGAGATCCGCGACGAGACCCTTGCCGGCACGGTCGGCATCGGCCATACCCGATGGGCGACCCACGGCGAGCCGAACGACACGAACGCGCATCCGCATACCGATCAGAAAGGGGAGCTGGCGCTCATCCACAACGGTGTGATCGAGAACTACCTGGCGATCAAGAAGTCGCTGGAGTCGGAGGGATTCACGTTCAGCACCGAGACCGACACCGAAGTACTTGTTCAGCTGGTGCGATATTTCTACGACAAGCACGGCGATCTTGAGGTGGCGTTCCGTCAGGCGCTGAAGCAGGTCGTGGGGGCCTACGGCGTGGCGATGGTGAGCCAGTTTGATCCCGACAGGATATTTGTCGCGCGCAACGGTTCTCCGCTGGCGATCGGTATCGGCGACGGCGAGTACGTGGTCGCGTCGGACGCCTCGGCGATCGTTCAGCATACGCGCCAGGTGATCTATCTGGAGGATGGCGAGATGGCGGTCATCGGCCGTGACAGATATATCACCAAGACGATCGACGACGAGCCGGTCTCCAAGAAGGTGGAGGAGATCACGATCGAGATCGAGCAGATCGAGAAGGGGGGATACGACCACTTCATGATCAAGGAGATCTGCGAGCAGCCGGAGACCGTGCGGAACGCGATGCGCGGCCGTCTGCAGCTCGACGAAAGCACGGTACGCCTGGGTGGTCTCCGCACCGTCATGGACAAGCTTCGCGACGCGCGCAGGATCATCATCATCGGCTGCGGCACGTCGTGGCACGCGGGGCTCGTCGGGGAGTATATGCTGGAGCAGATCGCGGGGATCAGCACGGAGGTGGAATACGCCAGCGAGTTCAGATATCGCGATCCGATTATCTCCAAGGACGATGTTGTCGTGGCTATATCGCAGTCGGGCGAAACCGCCGACACGCTGGCTGCGCTCCGTGAGGCCAAGCGCCGCGGCGCCACCACGCTCGGGATCGTCAACGTCGTCGGCTCCTCGATCGCGCGGGTGACCGACGCGGGCGTCTATTCCCATGCGGGGCCGGAGATCGGCGTCGCCTCCACGAAGGCGTTCACCTCGCAGCTTACCGTGCTGGCCCTCATGACGGTGAAGCTGGCGCGGATGCGGGGGATGGGGGCGGTCGAGGGAGCGCAGGTGCTGAAGGCGCTGATGGAGCTGCCGGACAAGGTGGAGTATACTCTATCGCGAGCCGATCAGATCAGAAAGATCGCGAAGGAGTTCGCCTCGGCGCGGAACTTCCTCTATCTGGGGCGCGGCTACAACTTCCCGGTGGCGCTGGAAGGGGCATTGAAGCTGAAGGAGATCAGCTACATCCACGCCGAGGGATACCCGGCCGCTGAAATGAAGCATGGCCCGATCGCTCTGATCGACGAGAACATGCCGGTGGTCTTCATCGCCCCGAAGGATGACATCTACGACAAGATCGTGACGAACATCCAGGAGGTGCGCGCGCGTTCCGGCCGCGTGATCGCGATCGCCACCGAAGGGGATACGCGGATCGAATCGCTCGCCGAGCATGTGATCTACGTGCCGGAGACGCTTCCCTTCCTCTCGCCGATCCTCAATGTGCTCTCGCTGCAGCTCCTGAGCTATTATATCGCGGTGGAGCGCGGCTGCAACGTGGACCAGCCGAGAAACCTTGCCAAGTCGGTGACGGTCGAGTAAGTCCCGGCGCGATACGTTGCCGGTTTGCATCGGAACAATGAAGCACAGCCTCGCCCCGATCGACATCGACGGAGCGAGGCTGTGCTGTTTCTCATCGACGAGGCGAAGCATTTCACGCATCGACGAGACGGACCGCTGCGCGGGCTCCCAAAGGGAGCTGATTGCGGTTGCAACGAGGCTGCCTGAAACTGCACGAGGTCTTTCGAGCGCTTCGGGGCTTCGAAGGATGCTGATTGCGGTTGCGACGGAGTCGGATGTTCGGACAATCCGATCACAGGAAGAAGTTCACGCCGACCTGCAGCAGAACGTCGCTGTCGGCTTCCTCCAGAAGGTAGATCTTGAGTCCGCCCCACGGCTGGACCAGGCCGCGAGAGTTGAAGACGGTGCCGCCGCCGATATTGAGCCGGAACCCGGTATCGGTGAAGGTGTCGTTGCCGGTGTCGTAGAGGTCGACCTTCATGCCGAAGCCCCCCAGCACGAACGGCTCGATCGTCAATCCCTGAAGCGGGAAGGTGTAGCGGGCGTTGGCGTCGATGATGATACGGGTAGTGTTGACGATTCCGGAGACCAGTTCCAGGCCCGGCTCGAAGTAGAGGTTCGGGGTGAACGGAAATTCACCCACGGCGCCGACCATGAACTTCCCCTTGTCGAGGTAGATCCCGGCCTTGGGTCCGATGGCAAAGCCTCTGACCTGTGCGGCGGCCGGCAGAGAGGCGGCCAGACAGAGAAGGAGACATGCTGAAAGTGCAGGGAACAGACGCTTCATGTGCGATCTCACGGTTTCGTAATGAAGTTGATGCAATGAGAGCCGGATACGGCGGGTTCGATGCGTAAAGGATCGATGCAGGAGAATCGGGGAGAAATTACATAAAAAAATCGCAGGCGTTACAACCGTTACGCGGAACCGGGCCGCATATCAGTGGGTGAAAACATGAAGGGCGCCCTGAGGCGCCCTTCGCTTGCTCCGGCATGTGCCGGTATATCGTCGATCCGGTTATTCCTTATCCTTCGAGCCTTTCTTCTTGCCCGACTTCGTCGTCGCCTCGGCCGTAGGGTCGGTGACGGTCGGCTCGGCCAGTTCGGCGGCCGTGATGCCGTCGTCGTGGGGGGCGGTCGGCTCGCTCAGCGGCGGGGCCACCACGGTCTGCGCTTCGTCGAGCTTGGGAGCGTTATCCCCCTTGGCGAAGGTCAGCTTCTGCGTGGCCTGGTCGAAGTCGACCACCACCCGGCCTCCCTCGGCGAACTCGCCGCGAAGCACCAGCTCCGCCAGCTCATCCTCGATATAGCGCTGGATCGTGCGGCGCAGCGGACGCGCGCCGTACTTCTCGTCGTATCCCTTGTCGGCCAGGAACTGCTTGGCTCCCTCGGCGACCTCGACCGTCAGGTTCATCGTGTTCAGACGCTTCAGCAGGTGCTTCATCTGAATATCGATGATACGGAAGATGTCATCGCGCGTGAGCTGACGGAAGACGATCGCCTCGTCGATACGATTGAGGAACTCGGGATTGAAGAGTCTCTTCATGGAATCTTCGATCGTCGACTTCATCTCATCGTACTTGTCGCGCTCCTGTGCCATGGAGAAGCCCATCGGCCCTCCCGCCTTGATATCGCGCACGCCGACGTTCGAGGTCATCACGATGATCGTGTTCTTGAAATCGACGCGGCGCCCCAGGCTGTCGGTAAGGATACCGTCGTCCAGGACCTGCAGCAGGATGTTGAACACATCGGGATGCGCCTTTTCCACCTCGTCCAGCAGGATCACCGAATACGGCTTGCGGCGGACCTTCTCCGTAAGCTGGCCTCCCTCTTCGTAGCCGACGTAGCCCGGAGGGGCGCCTACCAGTCGCGAGACGGCGAACTTCTCCATGTACTCCGACATATCGATCCGGACGAGAGCGTCCTCCGAGTCGAAGAGGTAGCGGGCCAGCGCCTTCACCAGCTCGGTCTTGCCGACACCGGTCGGGCCGAGGAAGATGAACGAGCCGATGGGACGGTTCGGGTCCTTCAGGCCGGCGCGGGCGCGGCGGATCGCCTTGGCGAGCTGCTCGATGGCGATATCCTGTCCCACGACCTGCTGCTTGAGAATCTCGGCCATCTTGAGGAGCTTGTCCGATTCCTCCTGGGCGATCTTCGTGACCGGAATACCGGTCATCATGGCAACGACCTCGGCGACATCGTCCTCGGTCACATCCACCACGCGCTCGCTGGCCGTCTCCTCCCACTCCTCCTTGGCGGTCTCCAGGTCACCCTGAAGCTTCTTCTCAAGATCGCGGAGACGCGCCGCCTCCTCGTAGTTCTGGCTCTTGACCACCTGGTTCTTCTGGACTTTCACATCCTCGATCTTGGCTTCCAGCTCAAGGATATGCTTCGGCACCACGATGCTGGAAAGGTGGACGCGCGAGCCGACCTCGTCCAGAACGTCCAGCGCCTTGTCCGGCAGGAACCTGTCGGTGATATATCGTTCCGACATATGTACGCAGGCCTTGATCGCGTCGTCCGAGTAGCGGACGTTGTGATGTTCCTCGTACTTGCTCTTGATGTTCGTGAGGATCTGGACCGTCTCCTCCACCGAGGGGGGATCGACCATGATCTTCTGGAAGCGCCTGTCGAGGGCGCCATCCTTCTCGATATACTGCCGGTACTCGTCGAGCGTGGTCGCGCCGACGCACTGGATGTCGCCGCGGGCGAGCGCGGGCTTGAACATGTTGGAGGCGTCGAGCGACCCGGAGGCGCCGCCGGCTCCGACGATGGTGTGAAGCTCATCGATGAAGAGGATCACATCCTTCGCCTTCTCAAGCTCGTTCATCACCGCCTTCATCCGCTCCTCGAACTGACCGCGATATTTCGTTCCGGCCACCAGGGCGGCCAGATCGAGCGTCACGATCCGCTTGTCGTGGAGGACGCGCGAGACCTTCTTCTGGACGATCCGGAGGGCGAGTCCCTCGGCGATCGCGGTCTTGCCGACACCGGGCTCACCGATAAGAACCGGGTTGTTCTTCTTGCGGCGGGAGAGGATCTGCGCCACGCGCTCGATCTCCTTCTCGCGGCCGATGACCGGATCGAGCTTCTCTTCGGTGGCGAGCTTGGTCAGATCACGACCGAAGTTGTCGAGGACCGGGGTCTTGACCCGTTCCTGCCGTTCCTTGGAGCGTGTGGTCCCGGAGGAGCCGGAACCGCCGCTCGCCGGGGCACCCGCCGACGGCTTGCCGGAATGGATATTCTCCAGCTCGGTACGGACCGCATCGTATGTTATGCCGAACTGCGACAGGATCTGCGCGGCGATGTTGTCGTCGTCACGCAGCAGCGACAGCAGGAGATGTTCAGTTCCAATGACATCGCTCTTGTAGAGCTTTGCTTCCAGATAGGTGATCTTCAGGACCTTCTCCGCCTGCTTGGTCAGCGGAATGTTGCCGATGACCAGCGTCCCGCCCGTCGCGCGCACCGTATCCTCGATCGCCTTCTTGATCTTGAACAGATCGCCGCCGAGGTTGCGAAGGATCTTGACAGCAATGCCTTCCCCTTCACGTATGATGCCCAGTAACAGGTGCTCGGTGCCGATGTAATCGTGACACAGTCGGAGAGCCTCCTCTCTACTGAGCCGAATCACGTCCTGCACGCGGTTCGAAAAGTTGCCTTGGCTGTCCATACAATTCTTCCTTTACTGTCGGGTTGCCCGGAGACAGTAGATGATAGTGTTGAAGTTCCATATTCTCATGATCGGACACGGTAACGTGGAGTGCTCTGCATCGTTCCTTTCTCTCTCGACAGCGATACCCGGGGTGATTCCATTGGTCCCCGGATCTGAGTGATGGATATAGAGGCGTCGCTACCGAACAGATAAACGATTGACCACATAAATAAGTTCAAGGAACGAGCGACTCTGATTTCAACGCTCCTCATCGAGCACTGCACACCCTCTCTGACACGTCTCCCCCCCCGACGTTGCATCCGGCCGGGGCTCATGGAGATGACATCGTTCCACATGTCCGTAACGGAAATTCCGATGCATGTACGCGGGACAATATAGCCAATCGACGCTGGGAACGTTCATTTACCTATTGATCCCTCTTCCGTGCACGCGCATGTTTCCGGGATGTTCCCCGCGGGCGCTACCAGTTGATACAACGCCCCTCCGTGCGCCCTCGGGCGCCGGGCGTATATTGTCGTTCTTGGCATTCTTCCCCTCTCCTCATAATTTTGCGCCTCATCCGAATCACGCGCCGGCACGAACTGCCCGGTCCACAATCAGGAGCCTGACCAGATGCTGCAGCTTGAAATGACCGAAACCCATGAGATGATCCGCGACACGGCCCGCGACTTCGCGCAGAACGAAGTGGCTCCCAGCGCGATCCAACGGGATATCAACGCGGAGTTCCCCGCCGATGCGGTGAAGAAGCTGGGTGAGCTCGGCTTCCTGGGGATGATGGTCTCCCCGGAATGGGGAGGGGCGGGACTCGACGCGCTCAGCTACGTGATCGCCATGGAGGAGGTCTCCAAGGTCGATGCGTCGGTCGGCGTCATCATGTCGGTCAACAACTCGCTCGTCTGCTGGTCCCTCGAAACCTACGGCACCGACGAGCAGAAGGAGCGCTTCCTTCGTCCCCTCGCCACCGGCGAGAAGCTCGGCGCCTACTGCCTCTCCGAGCCGGAGGCCGGCTCCGACGCCACCCAGCAGCGGACCGAGGCGGTGATGAACGAGGATGGAAGCTGGACCCTGAACGGCACCAAGAACTGGATCACCAACGGGACCACCGCCGACATCTATCTGGTCTACGCGCAGACCGACCGCACCAAGGGATACCGCGGCATCACCTGCTTCGTGGTGGAGAAGGGAACCCCCGGATTCACGCATGGAGTGAAGGAGGATAAGCTCGGCATCCGTTCCAGCGACACCTGCTCGCTTCAGTTCCAGGATGTGCGGCTCTCGGCCGAGAACGTCCTCGGTCCGGAGGGACGCGGCTTCAATATCGCGATGGAGACCCTCAACGGCGGACGTATCGGCATCGCGGCGCAGGCGCTCGGTATCGCACAGGGAGCGTTCGAGGCGGCCGTCGCCTACTCCAAGGAGCGGAAGGCGTTCGGGAAGCCGATCGCCGATCTCCAGGCGATCCAGTTCAAGCTGGCCGACATGGCCACGAAGATCGCCGCCGCGCGCCACCTGGTCTACCAGGCCGCCAGCAAGAAGGACAAGCATGAGCGCTACGTGAAGGAAGCAGCCATGGCGAAGCTCTTCGCCTCCAAGACCGCCGTCGAGGTGGCTCTGGAAGCGATCCAGGTCCACGGCGGCTACGGCTACGTGCGCGAGTACAAGGTGGAGCGCTACCTGCGCGACGCGAAGATCACCGAGATCTACGAGGGAACCTCCGAGATCCAGCATATCGTGATCGCGCGCGAGCTGATGAAGGAGCTGGAGTGAGTAACAAAACTCCAGCATGACTGTATCTTCCTGACGAAACCCCGATCGGCCAATCGGGGTTTTGCGTCTGGTGAACCTGCTCCGGTTCTCCGGTTCAAAACGACGAGCAAACCGGAACGCCCGGCGAGCTACAAATGGGCGTTCCCGAAAGGAGCCGTCTTCAGGAGGTGCCGGCGATTCCGCAGCCCGGAAGAACGGGCCGCCCCTTCAGGGCTTCATTTCAGAATAATGGACGGTCCGTTGCTACACATGGGTGCTCCCTTCGGGAGCCATGCGGGCAAGACCGGAGGTTTCCAGCGATGATTGATACGAAATCCATCTGCTCTCGTCTGTAGCTATGCGGATCTTTCTCCATCATCTTCGGATCGGCCTGCTCCTGCTCTTCCTTCTCCCCCCGGGGGCGACGGCGCAGCCGGTGGGGCCGGCACAGCCGATCACGATCGTGGCCGACAGCACGATCGGGACGAACGTGCCGGGGCAGGAGGAGGTGGCGGAGTTCATGGGACATGTCCGGGTGACGCAGGGACCGACCCAGATCACGGCCGACAAGGGGGTCTACTACCGGGAACGGGAATACGCCCTCCTCACCGGCAACGTCCGGGTGACGCAGCCCGGAATGGTCCTGACCGCCCCGCGCGCCGACTACAACGGTATGTCGAAGATGGCCTCCGCGTCGGGAGGGGTGACGATCGTGGATAGCGGCGCCACGCTCCATGCCTCCGCCGTCGACTACGATATCGGCCGTAGAATCGCCTACTTCAAGGATGGAGTGACCCTGCGCGACGACCGGGCGACGCTGAAGGCGAGATCGGGAGAATACTACTCTCTCGACATGCGGGCGGAATTTCACGGCAACGTTACGGTGGAGAACGATTCAGGGTCGATCAGATCACGGGAGCTGACCTACTGGCGCGCCACCCGGGAGGCGTTCGCCGTCGGAGAGGTGAGGCTCAACTCTCCCCAGCACGGCACGCAACTCTTCGGCGATACCCTGCGTGATACGCCGGCGCGTCGCTACACCTTCGTCTCCGGTTCTCCGCGTCTGGTGCGGATCGATACGGTGACGGCGGAGGACTCGCCCGGTACGGTCCGGCGCGATACGACCGTCATCGTCGCCGATCTGATGGAGGCGTTTCGGGCCGGTCGCGAGGAGTACGTGGCGACGCGGAATGTGAACGTGACCCGCGGCGGCCTTCAGGCGGTCGCGGCGCTGGCCCGGTTCCTGCCGGATGATGATGTGATCGCGCTCGGTCCCGGTCGGGCGAAGAGGCCGGCCGATACGTCGGCGGACAGCTCGGTCTCGGCGCCGGTTACCGGAGAGCCTCCTGCCGTATCGGCTCCCCAGGCACAGACCGGCCTTCCCGGCGGTGAGCCGGTCGTCTGGTACAACGAATCGCAGCTCACCGGCGACACGATCACCGTGGGGCTGGAGGAGAACCGGCTCCGCTCGATCGACGTCCTTGGAAACGGCTTCGCCGTCACGCTCGGCAAGGCGGCCGAACGGTACGATCAGCTTGCGGGACACCGGCTCTTCTTCGATATATTTCGCGATACGATCCGACAGGTGCGGTCGGAAGGACTCGCCTCCAGCATCTACTTCATCTATCAGGCGTCGGAGCCTGACGGCGTGAACCGCGCATCGGGAGATACGATCGTGGTGGCGTTCGAGGATGCCGAGGCCTCCAGGGTGAAGATCATCGGCGGGCGCTCGCAGCTCGAAGGGGAGGTGATCCCCGAGACCAACGTGCGGGGAGATGAGCGGTCGTATCGTCTGGACGGGTTCCGGTGGTATTCCCGCAACGGCGAGAGCCCGATGGAAACGCCGGCGGAGAGCAGTCCCATAGGACTCCCCGACCCGACCGAGAGCCGGATTCAGCGCCGGGAATGAGCTCTCTCGCAATCTTCGAGCCGGTTCTCCGTAAATCATGTAGATTCGATCCCCCGGTTCTATCGCACGCTCCCATCAAACCTTGCAGGTACGTCATACCTTCTTCGATACCATATCCTCGTCGCGGCGCCCGTTTCCCTGCATGGGGTACGGTCGTTGTCGTCGTTCTGCTGCTGATCCTCGCCGTCGACACGGCCGGGGCGCAGACGGCCGATACGGCACGGGGAGGAAGGAGGATCCCGGCCGGCGACAGCATCTTCAACTACATGCCCGGCGGCAGATCCTCCCGGATCGTCAGGGACAGCGCCTATCTGGTCTGGCTCTACGACAAGATCCGCCCGATCGTCCGTCTGCGTGAGGCGCTCCTTCGCGATACCGTCGCATGGAACAGATTCCTGGACAGCCTCGAGCATACCCCGGAGGCGATCATGCGCCGGAATCTGGCGTTCAAGCCTGAGGAGTGGATGCCGACGCCGGAGGACAGGGCCCGTCGCGACGCCGATATACGGAGGTCGCAGGACTGGGACTTCATCCATCCCCCCGGCATCGCCTACGCCCAGGTCGCATCGGTGCCGCTCGCCTCGATCGGGCAGATGCTCGGTCTGACCGAGGATGTCTCCCCGAGAATCAGCTATACCGTGACCACGGCCGATAACGTCTCGGTGAAGATCTACGATCTCAACGCCAGACTGATCGCGACCCTGGTCAACGCCCCGAAGAAGCCCGGGACATATCGCATGGAGTGGGATATGCGCGACGAAAACGGTCGCCGGGCCCTCTCCGGAGATTATATCGCGGAAATCACGATCGGGACCCTCGTCACCGCCCGAAAAAGGATCGTGGTGCCGTAGCCGCTTCCTCATTCCTTTCCCTCCCGTTATCTTCCCCTGCGATGGCACTACTCGTCTGGATAATCGTCGTCGGCGGTACCCTCTTCATGATCTGGTACGGCTACGGGCTTCTGGTGAAGCGCTCCGGAGCCGGCGGGGTGGAGGAGGGGGGGGAATCGGCAAGCTGCCATCTCTGCCGCCGGACCTTCCCCGTGGCGCGGATGGTGAGTCGCGACAAGATGGCCGGGTTCATCAACTATTTCTGCGGCGACTGCATCGAAGCGCTCTACAACGATTACGTGGAGCAGGGACGCGACGGCGCCGCCAGGGGGATCAGCGGGACGATCAGCAAGAACTGAACGTCCGGATCAAATCTGCGACCGCCTCCATCCGTTATAGAGTTCACTATGAATATTGGTCCGCTGAACATAGAAAACGGCCTCCTGCTGGCTCCCATGGAGGACGTCACCGATCCCTCGTTCCGCCGCGTCTGCCGGCGGCTTGGCGCCGATATCGTCTACACCGAGTTCATCTCCAGCGAAGGGTTGATCCGCGACGCGAAACGCTCCATGCGGAAGCTGAAGCTGTATGAGGATGAACGTCCCGTCGCCATCCAGATCTTCGGCGGGCGGGATGAGGCAATGGCGGAGTCGGGTCGGATCGCCGAGGCGGCCGGACCCGACTTCATCGATATCAACTGCGGCTGCTGGGTGAAGGATGTCGTGGCCCGGAACGCCGGCGCCGCGCTGCTGAAGGACCCGCCCGCCATGCAGAGGATCGTCAAGGCGGTGGTCGATTCCACAAGCCTTCCCGTCACCGTCAAGACCCGTCTCGGGTGGGATCGAAGCACGATCGTCATCGCGGAGGTGGCGCAGATGCTGGAGGATGTGGGGATCAAGGCGCTCGCCATCCATTGCCGTACACGCGATCAGGGACATGAAGGGCTCACCTCGTGGGAGTATGTTGAACAGGTGAAGCGGGTCGTCTCCATTCCGGTGATCCTCAACGGCGACGTCAAGACGCCGGAGGATGTGAAACGGGCGTTCGAGACGGGGGCGGATGCGGTCATGATCGGGCGGGCGGCGATCGGTAATCCCTGGATTTTCCAGGATTCCAAGCATTATCTCGCGACCGGGGAACTGCCGGGTCCGCAGACCCTGGAGGAACGGGTGCGGGTGGCGCTGGAGCATCTGGCCCTCTCCATCGAGTACAAGGGGGATCGGTACGGCGTCCTGGAGTTCAGGAAGTTCTGGGGAGGGTATCTGCATGGGCTTCCACTCGCCTCGCATGTGCGGCGTGATCTGGTGATCATGAACGAGTATGAGGAGATTGCGGGGCGGATCGAGCGGTATCGGGAGGAGGTGGAGGAGTTCGAGCGGCAGAAAGCTGCCTGGGAGGCGGAGAGGGAGGTTGCGCAGGTGTAGAGAGCTCGGAGAGTATTGAGAAGGCCCATCCGATATCTTCTTGTCGGATGGGCCTTCCGTTTTCATCAACAGGGAGTCACAGAGGACACAGAGCCAAGAGAAGAGAGGAAGACCCCCGTAGGGGGCACCAAGATGTAGCCCCCCCAGATCACGATGCCTGGATATGTTCCTCGGAGCGGCGGTTCATTTCCTCGGTCGATATCGTTTCGATGCGGGTGGCGATGAACCAGTGGTTGCCGCTGGGGTCGATGATGCCGGCCTCGCGGTCGCCGTAGAACTGGTTGGTCGGTTCAAGAGTCGATGTGGCGCCGGCTTCGAGGGCGGCGGCGTAGACCTGGTCGGAGTTCTCCACGTAGAGGTGGAGCGCGCTCGGCATCGCGGGGAAGCGTTCGTTTGCTTCCGAGAGTTCGATGCTCGAATCCCCGATCCGAACCCATGCGTGCGCGATCGTTCCGTCGGCGTTGAGGTGACGTCCCCCTTCCTCGGCGTTGAACGCCCTGTTCATGAACTCGATCAGTTCGGCTGCTCCCTTCACGATCATATAGGGAGTGATGGAGTGAAAGCCTTCCGGTTTGTAGTCGACCGACATGAGAGCCTCCCGGCGGTTAATGATGGTTTGTTCGGGTTCGGACCCGGGCGCAATATAGCCGCTCCCTTCTCCCTCTAACCAACTCCGATCATGCTCCGTTATGGGGTCAGAACGGAGTGCCGGTGGGCGCCGTGCGGAATGAACAGCCACGGTTCTTCAAAATTCACCCCCTTCCGCTTGGTACTGTGCCGAAGTATTACAAGATTGCCGAGGCTTATTCGAAGCGAGGACTACCATGAGAGCGTTCGCCAGGACACTGTACCGGTCTCTGATTCTATTGTTGTTCGCAACTGCCGCGCAGGCCCAGGTCACGGTGATCCTGCGACAGCCTCCGCCCAACCAGTTGCGGATAGCCGATCTCTGGCAGATCACCGTCGTCAACCCCACCGACAACACCTATCTCGTCTACCTGCGCGGAACGGCCCGGCACGATCGTGACGGCATCGTCGTGGATGCCACATCGGATCGGTTCGTGCTGGCTCCCAACGCGACGAAGGTGGTGAACGGCAACGATGTCAGTCCGATCAAGGTCGATTCCTCCAACAAGAGGTATCAGGATATCCTGATGCAGACGGGAGCGGCCCCTTCCGGTCGCTACGAGATCTGCGTCTACGTCAATGCGGTCGCGGTGAACGGGACGGCCCAGCAGCCGGAGATCATCGGGGAGGATTGCGTTTCCGGACATGAGGTCCACCAGAGCACCCCGCCGATCCTGGTCTATCCGTACGACAAGTCGGAGGTGACCGAAAAGCTCCCGCTCTTCACATGGCTTCCCCCCGCTCCGCCGAAACCGGGGCAGCAGGTGCGGTACCAGCTCCGGATCGTCGAGATCCTGGGCCGTCAGAGCCCCTACGACGCCATGGCTTCCAACCCCGCATGGTTCAAGCGGGAGGGGATCGTCGGGAACCAGCAGCAGTATCCCCTCTCGGCGCGATCGTTCAGGGATGAGACCGACTACGCGTGGCAGATCAAGGCGATCGGCGACGGCTACACGATCGGCGAGAGCGAGATCTGGAGCTTCCGGTACAACCCGACGGCGCAGAGCACCGGCGAGCAGGGGGGGATGCCGATCCTGCCGGGAGGGGGGATCGATCTTCCCGTGGGGGGAGGTGATGGAACAGGATCGGAGAGCGATAAAACAAAATCGAACTACAACGACGACGGGATTCCGATCGATCGCGATGCGTTGATCCTGCTCGACTCCCTGACCGATCGACGCGCCGTCCGCTGGCGCAAAAATATCGCCAACGAAACGATGACGGCGGGGGCGCTCTGCAGCGCGAGGCCGACCATCGCCGTCGTCGACTCGCTCCCTCCCCTCTCCTCGTTCCCGAAATGGCCCGGAGAGTTCAGGCTCCGCTGGATCATCCGTACAGCCACGCCGATCGATCATATCGACATGCGAATTTTTCGCGCCGTCGACGATTCGCTTCTCAGACATTTCATCTACCGTCCACGCGAAGGGGAGCTTCCTTCCGGGACGGTGATCGACCCGGCGACCCTCTTCAAATCGCCGCAGAGCATCGAGCCGATCATCATCCGCACCGTGGCGGTCGACAGGCTGGGACGCGCCAGTCGGCTCGGCAGCCGGCGGATCACGATGCTTGGAGCCGAGCGGGGAATGGTGGAGACGCTGCCGTCCGGGGAGATCGCCGGAGCCGGAAGCACGGGAGACGAGGCGCATCGCGATACGATCATCATCGGCAACCAGACACGCGAGGGGCGTCCCGTGACGGTTTTCTCCACCACGGAGCTTTCCGTCAGGCGCAGCTCCCGGAGCGTGACGCTGGCCAACAACGACGTGGTGCCGCATCACTTCCGGTCGGTCTATACCCCCACGTACATCGAGTTCAATCCTCCGCTCGGTCCCGGCAGCGTTCCGCGTCTCGATTTCGGCAGGCTCGGTCCGGGGGAGACACGAACGATCCCGCTGCCGGAGGAGCTGCCGACATGCTATACATGGACGCTGTACGACATGGAGAATCCGACGCCGACCAACAGGCTCAGGATCACCGTCAACGCGGTCGATATCAAGGCCGCCGACTAGTCATCGACGTGACGTGATCTCATCGTATTTCGAACGCAACGTGTAGAGGCAACGATGGCCCGCAGGATCACATTTTACCCGCTCATCGCTCTCCTTCTGGGCATACCGGCCATGACGGTCGATGCGCAGACCCCTCCCGGCGTGCCGGGGGGAGGAGTGCCGTCGCCTCGTATTCCGATCTTCAGGTTCAACGGCTCCAGCAATATCTCCGGGGAGCACGCCAACCGGCAGGGAACGGGGCAGGAGACGCCGGCGGATCTGGGACGGTGGGAGATCGATCCGGTCCTCTCGCTCTACGGCATCCCCTTCTCCACGCATCTGATGCTCTCCACCGAACAGGATATAACGCGGCAGAACATCAACAGCATGAGCCTCGGGTTCAACCTCAACTCGCAGCAGCTCCAGGAGCAGCTGCGGACGAGGATCGTGGAGAGTCTGGAGGAACTGTACCAGGACGAGGATCTGGAGGAATATCGCGATCTGGCAAATATGCCGAATGCCGATATGATCATGGACTCCCTGAAGGGGGCCGCGCCGGAGACCTACGAACGACTCGACAGGCTCCGCAGACTGGAGAACCTTCAGGATGTCGCCAGCGACGAGATCACCAGCCGTTCGCGCGAGCTGGGGGACCTGGGACTGGTCTCCGGCGCCGAGAAGTTCATGTACAACTTCCCGACCCTCGGGATCGGTGTCAACTACCCCGAATATTCCCCCACCTCCCTCAGCGGCGTTCCGGTCACCGGGGCCAACCTGGAGTTCGTTCCGGGGAAGTTCTACATGGCGCTCTCGGGGGGGAAGACGCAGTCGGAGATCGTCTACACGGGGGACGGGCAGGCGGTGCCGGCGTTCGAGCGTCATCTCTATGCCGGACGTATCGGATACGGACACAAGAACGGCGGGCACTTCTACGCCACGATACTCTACGCGGGGGATGATCCCGAACCCCTTATCTCCGACAGCAACAGCGCCCTCACGCCGAAGCAGAACTACGTGGTGGGGTTCGAGGCAAAGGTCCCGATCGTGGAGAACTACTTCTCGGTCGAGGGGGAATTGCTGGGATCGATGCTCACCGGCGACAGGACGAGCGCCTCACTCGACAACGCCGACATCCCGGAGTTCGTGGTGGAGCTGGTCGATCCCACCATCAGCAGCTTCGTCGACTACACCTTCAGCGGCCGCGCGCTGGTGAACATCGCCGAGTCCGGCACGAAGCTGAGCGGCGACATCCAGCGGATAGGGGCCGGCTTCTACTCGCTCGGCGCCCCGAACCTGCGGAACGATATGTTCAAATACGAGGTAAAGGGGGAACAGAGCCTGGTCGAGAGACAGGTGACGATCGGCGGATCGTACAGGCAGGAATACGATAATCTTGTCGACTGGAAGAGCGCCACCACCACGATCACGTCGTACGCGGCCGGGCTGGGGCTGAACTTCAATGGGCTTCCCTATCTGCGCCTGAGCTACAATCCCTACATCCAGACGAGCGAACCGGCCGACGACAGCCTGCTCCAGACTCCG
The DNA here is from genome assembly GCA_966250335.1 of uncultured bacterium. Taxonomy (GTDB): domain Bacteria; phylum Bacteroidota; class Ignavibacteria; order OLB7; family OLB7; genus OLB7. Next base: position 40,727 of record CBINGZ010000034.1, read on the forward strand.
GAAGGGGACAGCCAGCGGGTGGAAAATCGCACCGGGATGATTTCCGTGATGACCGGCTATACCTTCAACATCGGTGAGGTCAACACCTCCACCAACGTGAGCTTCACGCGGCAGGAGACGAAGAGCCGCTTCGGCGATGCCGACAACAGCGCGGACAACTACAACATCAGCGAGTCGGTCAACTTCCTCTTCCCGCTCAGTCTCTCGCTCGGGCTCGGGCTGATCGACCAGAAGTCGACGTTCGGTGACAGCAAGATCACGACCGTCGATCTCTCAGGCACCTACACCCTCTTCGACGACTGGCAGAACACGCTCGGCGTCTCGCTGGCGAGCACGAAGGATACCGACGACAAGACGGGGTTCTATCTCTCCAGCTCGTTCCCCGTCTGGCAGTTCGGGACGATGGAGATCCGCGCCGAGAAGAACCTCTACAAGTACACGGCGTTCCCGGAATCGGGACAGGACTACGACGAGTTCATCCTGCGGGGGACGCTCTCGTCGATGTGGTGAGGCGCATCGGATCACGTGAAACGGGTCAGGGGGAATCGGACCCGTTGCAGTACGATCATGAGAATGTAAAGGACCACGATGGTACGAACACGACTGAACCTGACCACGCTCCGGAACCGGCTCCATGGGGATGGAGGACGTTCGAGCGTCGGCGGGGATCTTGGCATATCGGAGCGTGAGCTTCTTTCCCGGCGTCAGTTGATCAAGCGGGCGGGGATCGCCGCCGTCGGGCTGGCTCCGGCGGCCCGGTCGGTGGGTCCCTCGCTGATAGGGCAGCTCGAGATGGTGGGGGACCGCCGGCATGTCGCGTTCAGGCTGGGGGGACGTGAACGGTGGCGGATCGACACACGTTTCTTCGCCGGATCGCCCGAGCTGACGGTGACGCGGGAGCGGGAGGTCATTCGTATCTCGCTTCGCGATGCGCGTTTCCCCGGCACGAACCTGCCGGCCGATCTGGAATGCGAGATCGTCCGGGGGATGTTCGGCTGCCGCATGAACCTTCGGGCGGCGCTCGGCGGATTCGCCTGCGAGGTCCCGTTCGAACGATGGCTGCTCGGAATGGCCGAGGCCCGCTCACGGGTCGATCTCGATGCCGAGGCATGCGCCTTCGGATCGAACGGGACTCTCCGCCTGACGGGACGGGCCCGCGCCCTCTACACGGCCGACTGGAGCTACCGACTGACCGGCCCCGGCATCGTTGCCGTCGACGGCCCGGGCTGCCGGATGCCGTCGGATGCCGTTACGCTCCGCCTTCCGGCAGAGGCTGAACCGAGCCTTGCGCGTCAGTCGCTGGGACGCCGCACGCTGATCGAACTCGATCGCGGCGCGAGAGAATGGAGCCTTACCCCGGAGGTCGGAGCCGGTCCCGGATGGGAGCCGGTCGGCGGAAGTTCGTTCGACGGGCTCACGATCGAGGCGGAGGAGACGCGACGCGGCGCACGGCGGCATCTCTTCCTTGCCGAGGCGCTGGACGACACGCCGCGGTTCCGGTTTCGTCCCGGCAGCGGAGTCGATCATAACGGCGGGCCGTTCGCGCTTCCTCTTGTCGGAATGCGATATGCTGCCGCCTTCGGCGACGGCGACGAGCATGCCGCGGTCAGCGCCCGCTTCGGCGATCCGGTCTGGATGCACGGCGAAGGGTACAGTATGGAGGTCGGCGGCCCCGGCGGCATGTTCGAGACGAGCGCGTTCAACGGCCGGGTCGAGCGGAGGGAGTGCGAGCCGTCGCTGCGAAAGATCAACGTGCCGCTGGCCGGAGGGTTGACCGACCCGGTCGATCTCCCCGAGGGCTCCCGCATCAGGTTCATGCCCGATACGTCGTACATCGGCACGCAGCAGCCGATCGACAAGAAGCTGGACCCGAAGCTCGACCTGAACATCGACAAGGCGGCGAACAATTCCTTCAACACGCAGCCGCCGTCGACGCAGCCGACCCCCACCAGCGCGGTTCCCTTCCCGGCCAACTTCATGGTCTCGGTCGTCAGACCGCGCGACCTGCTCGTGCTCCGGTTCGAGTTCGTCAACATGCAGTTGAAGACCGGAAGCGCGGGGGCGCATCTCGCCCGGATCGCGGCCGGCAAGCCCGCCCTGATGATCGTCCATTTCCAGCCGCAGAATATCGCGGAGCAGGCGTTCTACGAGACGGCGGCCGGCGCGGAGAACTACACGCAGCCGGTGGGACCGGGGAAGCCGGGGTACGAGAAGAACTTCAACAGCGCCGATAATCCCACGGCTCCTCCCGTGAAGTCCCGGATCGCCGGGAGAAGCCGTCTTGCGTTCAGGCTCCCTTCGGGGATCGACCAGATTCCCTATACCCTGAACGATCTCCTCGACTGGTCGAAGCTGGAGCCGAATCTCACCCCCGTGGCGCTCCCTCCGCCTCCGCCGCCGGTCAAGGCGTATATCAAGCCGAAGGGAGATCTGGGGAAGTCAAAGGTAGGAATCGGCATCTCGGAAAAAGATATATCGTACGCGGGGGGCGTCAAGGCGTCGAAGTCTCCGGGAGTGACGGAGGTGACGGCGAAGATGACGTCGGAGGTGGTGATCGATCAGAGCGCGCAGCAGAACGCGCTCGCCGAGCTGAACAAGAGCAGCCTCCGCTCCGCCGTCGGCAGCGAACGGATGCAGACGATCGCCGGGATCGCCGCCCAGAAGATGAAGGAGGAGGCGACGCTGAGCGTGGCGGGCTTCAGCTATCTGACGGATCTCTTTACGATCCGTGAGCCTCTGCCGACCGAGACCGCGCTGGAGACGCCGTACCGTCTTGTCGTCTCGCCGAACCGGTTCGGCGCCTGGGCGCACTCGCAGGGGCCGGTGACGCTCCCCACCGTGAACCCCGCCACGAACGGGACCACCGAACGGACCGAACTGTGGCACACCCGTCTCGGCGTCAGACGCTCCGGGACGTTGAAGCCGGGCGTCTCCCCCGTCGATGAGGATTCGGAGTATTACCGCACGATCCGTGCCGTCTGGTCGCCCGACTACAACCGCGCGTCGCCGCCGCTCCACTACGATTCCTCCAAGCCGCCATATCCGGGCAATCCCTTCAGGATGTCGCTCGACGCGCTCGACCGCCACGAGCTGGTCACCCTTACCTCCGATTTCACCATCGAGGAGGCGGAGGAACGGATCGTCCGGGTCGATCGCCTGATGCTGAGCTCGCTCGGCGCCTGGATGAACGTGCGGGGAGGATGGGATATCCCCAAGAAATATCCCTCGGGGGTGCAGCCCCTTTCGGTGGAGGAATGGAGACATCGTGCCACGATGGGACGCGATCATTACGTCCGCGTGGTCTACAAGGGATATCTCTTCCCGTTCGGACATCGCGCCTCGCTGATCAAGGTCACGGAGCGGAAGTTCCACAAGACCGGCTCCTACATGACGGCATATCTGCGGCAGCGGATGTTCATCGTGGTGCGGCAGCCGACCAAGGAGTATCCGGTCTACGGCCAGCCGAACGACGCGCGCGACTTCTGTTTCCGCACGGTTCGGATCACCACGCTGGTGACGCCGAACCTGGACAAGCCGGAAGGGGACGCGATAGCGGGGAAGGGACAGTCGGCGTTCTGGCCGCATGTGAACGGACCCGACTTCCTGTTCCATCTGATTGCGACAGACTGGGAGGGGAACAACGTGGAGTTCTCATCCCCCCTTCTCTTTATCGACAACACGGTCGCCCACAACACCTCGGTCGTCAATGCGGCCGCCGCCGATTACGCGGCCAAGTCGGCAAGGTCGGTTCGCGATATGAGTGGGCAGAAGATCGCCTACGCCCAGCCGAAGAAGGCGGGGGATACGGCGTTCCCGACGGAGAAGATCACCTTCGCGGCCGTGGTCCCGCCCGATAGCGGAACCACCTCGACGGCGAACATGCTGCTGCAGGATCAGCCCCGGTTCTACCCGCAGTTGAAGCAGGCCGACGTGGTGATGGAAGCGGTCAAGCAGGTGGCCGGGCTCGCCGGCGCCGTTCCGATCAAGTATCCCGCGAAATATATCGAACATGGGTTCCTGGGGGCGGCCGGGGACCCCAACGGCAACAGCGGACAGGTCTTCGCCGAGCTTGCGAACGGAGCGGTGGGGATGATGTTCGGCGGCGGCGGCGCGGGAACCGACAAGGTCGGCGGACTCGCGGCCCCCAACATGAACATCTCCGGCCTCTCGCGCCTTACCGGTCCGGTCAGCGGCGATCTGGCGAAGATGACCCAGGGGGTCTTCGACGTGCTCGACTTCTTCCAGGGGCTCGATGTGGAGCTGCTTGGGGGAATATCGCTATTCGATATCATCAAGGCGGTCACCGGGTTCGATCTCAGCCTCTCCAATCTGAAGGAGAAGCTGGAGGAGGAGCTTGCCGACGCCACGAAGCAGGTCACCAGCGCCATGCTGGATTCGCTCCCGAAGAGCCCCGTGCCCGCGTTCGTCACCCAGATGATCTACGAGGCGGGGGAGGCGGTCGACGGGGTTCAGGACGCCCTGGCGAAGATCCCGAAGGAACTTCAGCTCACGTTCAAGTGGGACCCGGAGGTGAAGACGTTCGGTCCCTTCCTGGTGAAGGGAGACCCGAAGGATACCTTCTCCATGACGGCGATCCTCCTGATGCCCCTCTCCGGCAAGGGGCCCACGTTCGCCGTCAACGCATGGCTGAAGAACTTCGCCATCGATCTCTTCGAGATCATCACCGTCACCTTCGATGTGGTGAAGTTCACGATGGACGGCGGCTCCAAGGCGAGCGTCGATCCGAAGATCAAGGCGGTGGAGTTCGGCGGTCCGCTCGGGTTCATCAACGAGCTGAAGGATCTGCTCAGCTTCGGCGACATGTTCAAGATCGACATCCAGCCCTCCGGCGTCACGCTCGACGTCAGCATCGGGCTCCCCGATGTCGCCGTCGGAGCCTTCAGCCTGATGAACATCAATCTGGGGGCTTCGCTCACCATACCGTTCACCGGCGATCCGGTCCGCTTCCGGTTCCATTTCTGCGAGAGGGAAAGCCCGTTCCTGCTGACCGTCTACATCTTCGGCGGCGGCGGGTTCTTCGCCATCGAGATCGGGATGGATGGTGTGGAGCTGCTGGAGGCGGCGCTGGAGTTCGGGGTGGCGGCCTCGATGAGCATCGGGGTGGCGAGCGGTTCCATCTCCGTCATGGCGGGGATCTACTTCAAACTGGAGATGAAGCCGACCGGCGACCAGGCGACCCTGACCGGGTATGTCAGGCTGAACGGGTCGGTCTCGGTGCTGGGGCTCATCACCATCTCCGTCGAGTTCTATCTGGGGCTGACGTGGGAGTCGGGTCCGCCGGACAAGGTGTGGGGAGAGGCGAGGATGACCCTGGAGATCGAGATCCTCTTCTTCAGCATATCGGTCACCCTGACCGTGCGGAAGGAGTTCGTCGATCCCCCGCCGCCGAAACTTCCCGATGTCGTCAGCCCCGACCAGTGGCTGGAGTATAGAAGAGCGTTCGCCGTCTGAGCCGCCGGGCTCGGGAGAAAGCCCGAACGGGCGGCCTATATGCAGGAAATATCATGATCCAACAGACGATAGTATGGACGGCGATCCCGAACGGCGTCTCCGACGGGGGAAAGCCGATCGTCACGGTCTTCATCTCCCCTCAGCTGAAGACCGACGCGCTCCCCGGCAAGCTGGGACAGTTCAAGGATTTCCTCGACTGGCCCGCCGTGCTCGCCAAGCTCCAGTTCAAGGTGGAACTGGGGGGAGGGGGAACGCGGGAGGCGAAGCGCCCTTCGGACCAGACCGACTCCAAGCTCTGGACCGCGATCTTCCACAGCGGGACCTTCGTCCGTCCCTACGAGTTCAAGCGGCTGGACGACCGCCTCATCTTCTCCTTTCCCGTCAGGAATGTCCACGATTTCCTGAAGGAGAAGTACCAGAAGTACGCCATATCCGATCCCGAGACGTTCCCCTCCAAGGAACCGCTGGCAGCCGATTTCGGGAGGATCAGTTTCTTCCGTCCCGGCCCGAACTTCAACGCGACCACGGTTCCCACGCAGCAGGAGGACCAGGCGATCATCGAGGGAATCAAGGGAAGGATGAAACGTGAGAATGCGATCTATCCCACGGAGGCCGATCCCCCCTCCGATTTCTTCCTGCTCAAATGGTTCCACGCTCCCAAGAACAAGCGCGATCCCGATACGCCGACGAGCCATAACAACAAGCCGGTCATGCGGCAGGGACGCTACAAGCGCGCCGTGGTGAAGCCGCCGGAGCTCGATTTCCATCAGGCGATCTCCACTCTGGGAAACTACCCGGCGCTCCTCCGGAAGATGGGGCTCGCCTTCGATCTGGAGATCGAAGGGCCCCCCATCCCTCCGTCGGCCACCGTGCGGGTGGTCCCGATCTGGCCGAGCGGCCTGCCGTCGCTCGCTCCGGACGACAAGCGGCCGAAGACGCATTATATCCTGTCGGGGAAGAATTTCGTCGCGAAGCCGCGTCAGACCGAGCCGGAGGTGACCGAGAGCGGGCTGCTCCGGCTGCGCGACGGACCGGGCGGGGACCCCAAGGGGACTCCACTCTACAGCCTCGTGCAGGTCGACGTCGACGGCGCGGCGATGAAGACGATGAACTTCGCCTACAACCTCTTCGCGACGGAGATGCGGAGAACCGTCGGCTCGCCCGAGAACGTCAGTCTCCCCTCGATCAGAACCGGCGGCATCTCGATCGTCAGGACGGGGCGCGCCCTCCGCACCGCGCGGCATCTGAAAGGGGCGACCAGAAAGTATAACGATGTGACGGGAGGGACCGACCCCGAGCTGTTCGCTGAAGATATCACGAGAGGATATAGGGTCGACGTCTACGATGTCGAGCGCGGCAAGTGGTTCTCGCTCTGCAGACGGGTCGGGCGCTACGAGTTCACCTCCGCGGGGCATACGGAGGAACTGACCGACGAGGGGATGGTGCAGACCGGCGCGATGAGCTCGGCCGACGACACCACGAACGATCTCTACCTGCACGAGTCGTTCGCGACATGGGAGGGGTGGAGCCTCTGCGCTCCCCGTCCCGGCGCCGCCATCAACAACGAGGGTGAGGTGGAGAACAGCCCCAAGGAGTTCTCCGAGGAGTTCAAGCTCCGGACCTGGTTCCGGCCGGAACCGGGGACGCTCCCGATGCTCCGGTTCGGCAGAAAATATCGTGTTCGTATACGCGCCGTCGATCTTGCCGGCGGCGGTCCCACGCTGGAGGAGCCGAACCCGACCGACTTCTCCAACGTCACCGACGAGATCTTCTACGCCCGGTTCGAGCCGCTCACCAACCCGTTCCTCGTGCTGAAGAAGCCGCTCGACGGTTCGCCGGGGGAATCGCTGGAACGGCTCGTGATACGAAGCTTCAACACGACATTGGAACTCGATACGACGGCGACCGCCGAGACGAGCGAGCGCCATGTGGCGCCCCCTTCGACCGTCGCGCTGAACGCGGAGACCCACGGCGTCTTCGATCTTCCCGCTTCGGCGATGACCGACGAGAACCTGAAGAAGCAGTACGATCTGATCTCCTCGAAGGAGGGAAGGTTCAAGGCGACGGGACCGCATGACCTCAAGAATCCTCCGAACCCGATAGATACATCGGATATCGTCACCGAGCTTCCCTACCTGCCGGAGCCGTTCGCCCACGGGGCTGTCTTCTTCAACCTGCCGGGCGCTCCGGCCGGGAAGATCCTTCAGATCAGGTCGGACGGATCGCAGAGCGTGCTGCCGCTCGCTCACGCCGTGGGAACACTCTCTCTTACCAAGATCGAATACCGCCAGGGGAAGGAGTGGCAGCACCGCGAGGCGTTCCGCATCAGGGTGAAGGAAGGGCCCGCGGGGACCGCTCCGAACTGGGATGACGGCGGGCGCGTGCTCACAGTCTTCGTGCCGAAGGCGGAGGTCGTCCGCTGTCGTTACGCCTCCTACTTCAAGGAGATGGATGAGCTGGACGACATGGGGATCTGGCAATGGATCGCCGAGAAGGGACCCCCCAACATCGCCGAGCTGAAGCAGAAGGGGCTCGACGGCCGCCACTGGATGCTGACGCCGTTCCGGACCGTCGAGTTCGTCCACGCCACACAGCAGCCGCTGGGGCTTCCGGAGTTCGGAAGCCTGAAGGCGGGGAAGGTTCCGGGCGACACGTTCGCGACCGTGGTGGACAAGCTGAAGGTCAGCGGGAAAAGCACATCGAAGATCGATCTTTTCGCCGAGTGGTCGGAGCCGGTGGACCCCCTGGCCGAACCGAAGTGGAAGAATATCGACGGGAAGGCGCATGTCGTCGAGCTGAAGGTGTTCGATCCCGACACGGTCAATCTTCCCTTGAACAGCCAGCATGAGTTCGGGGATACGAAGCACAGGATGGTCCGCTACCGCGCCGTGGCCACCACCCGCTTCCGTGAATATCTCGCGGACGAGCTCGCCAAGGATGATCCCTCGGACCCCGATAAACTGCTGAAGAACCTGACGCGGACCTCGGAGATCGTCGAGAAGAACATCCTGAACTCCGCCCGTCCCGACGCCCCGAAGGTGCTCTATATCGTGCCGACGTTCGGCTGGGAGAGCGGGACGGAAGCGGGGGGGAAGAGCAGCAAACGAATCGGCGGCGGCCTCCGCATCTGGATGGACAGGCCGTGGTTCTCTTCCGGAGAAGGGGAGCTGCTCGGGGTGATGATCTGGACCGGTGATTTCTCCACGATCCCCGACAAGTACAAGCCGTATGTGACGCAGTGGGGTGTAGATCCGATCTGGAAGAGCGGGCCCACGAGCGACGGCCCCAGCTTCAACGCGTTCAAGGGATGGCATCGCGACCGCTCCGACGTATCGCTGGACGAGCTGACGACCGGACTGGCCGCCCTGCCGCTCAAGACCGTCAACATGCTGATCACGACAGTGGAGATGGAGGGCTTCAGCGCCAAGAGCGGCAAGACGACACCGAAGAGCGAGGTCGTCAAAAGCGTGCCGGGGATCGACGCCGTGCAGATCAAGCCGGGGGAGAAACTCTTCCCGCAGAACAAGGGGACGGCAAAGGGACCGGACCCCGCGAAGAGCGCCGGGTCGAGCCCGAGCGGGAAATACCTGAAGGCGACGACGGCCGAGATCAGCGAGAACGATCTGACGCAGAAGGTGAAGGATCTCGACGCGATCGAAAAATCGCATCTCGATTTTTCCAAGAGTCTCGGAAACGTGACGATCGCCAAGCCGACGCTCGCGGTGGTGGGGCACAAGGTGGAGTACGATGAGCATCGGCGTCTGTGGTACTGCGATATGGAGATCGACGCCGGAAAATCGTACTACCCGTTCGTGAGGCTCGCGCTGGTCCGGTTCCAGCCCGACTCCGTGGCCGACGCGCTCGTCTCGCGCGTGGTGCTTGCCGACTTTGCACAGCTCGCCCCCGACCGTGCCGCCGCCGTCATCCCCGATCCCGCCGACCCGCGCAAGCTGGTGCTCGCCGTCAGCGGTCTTACCTACAGCGGCTCCGACGCCGAGGACGAAAAGGGGGGGGATATCGAGGTCAGCGTGGAGACCCGCCGACTCGGCGTCGAGGACCCCGATCTTGCCTGGGTCCCCGCGCCCGACGTCAACGTGGAACTGGTGCAGGCGCCGGTGAAGGACGGCGCCACGCTCTGGGGGGGCCTGATCACGCTCCCCGAGCCCCGGGGATCACGGCCGTATCGTGTCGTGATCAAAGAGTACGAGAAGTTCATCAACATGAGCATGGAGTACAGCGCCGGCGGCTCGCATTTCGAGCAGGCCCGCTTCGCCCGCCGCATCGTCTACGCCGATGTGGTGGAGATATAGGATGGATAGATCATGAAACGATACACGCTTACGATCGCGACCCTTCTTCTGATGATCCTCGGATCGGGCGACCTCTTCGCGCAGATGGGGGTCCGTCTCCAGCAGCCTCCGCCGAACCAGTTGAAGGTGGCGGATATGTGGAAGATCACCGTCGTGAACTCCTCCCGCGAGAAGAGAAGGGTCTATCTGCAGGGGACCGCCACGGAGTCGAGGGACGGCGAGGTCGTCAACGCCCAGAGCGCGCAGTTCGACCTTGCGCCGGGGACCAGGACGATCACCGGAAGGGATGTGGAACCGGTCAAGGTGAACTCCTCCAACAGCAAGTACAAGAATATCGTGCTGCAGACGGGGAGCGTTCCTTCGGGCACCTACACCATCTGCGTCTACGTGAAGGACGCCAAGACCGGCGAAACCCTCGGAAGCGACTGTATCACGCAGACCGTCCAGAACGTCTCGCTGGTTCTCATCAACCCTTCCGACGAAACACGCCTGACCGAGGCGCTGCCGAGGTTTACCTGGACCACGACTCCGCTGATGAATCCTTCCACGAAATATTCGATCAGGATCGTGGAGATCATCGGCAACCAGAGCCCGGTCGCCGCTCTGCAGTCGGGGCGCGCGTTCCATGAGAACGAGGAGGTGCGGGGGATGTTCTACCAGTACCCGGTCTCGGCCCCCAGGATGGTGTCGGGGAAGGAGTACGCCTGGCAGGTCTCCGCCTTCAGCAACGGGGTGATGGTGAGCCAGAGCGAGGTGTGGACCTTCTCGTACGGCAACGATCTGCAGGTCGTCCCCCCCAAGAACATCATATCCGGTCTCCCTGCGAAATTCCAGAAGGCGTTCGGCGGCACCGGGATCGATCAGGCGTACAGCATACGGCAGACGAAGGATAGCGGCTATATCATTGCGGGATATACCAACAGCTTCGGCGCCGGACGTGACGACGCCTACCTGATAAAGACCGACCCCGCCGGAGTCCTTCAGTGGTCGAAAACATACGGGGGAGCGGAGGACGACATCTTCTACGGCGTGGAGCAGACGACAGACGGCGGGTATATCGCTGTGGGATGCTCACGCAGCTTCGAGGCGGTGAACAACGACGTCTACGTGGTCAAGACCGACGCGAGCGGCGGGACGCAGTGGTCGCGCACCTACGGGGGCGGAAGCGACGACGCCGGCTTCTCGGTCGATCAGGCCGAAACGGGAGGATATGTCGTGGCGGGAATCCTCGGCACCGGCGACGACTACGACGGCTACGTCATCAGGCTGGCGAGCAACGGACTCGTCACCTGGTCCCGGAATATCGGAGGGGAGGAGTACGATGTCTTCCGTTCGGTCCGGCAGGTGAGGGAGGGCTTCCTGGCGGCCGGCTCCACCCGGACCTACGGCAAGGGGAACGACGACGCCTACGTGGCGCTGGTCCGTGATGACGGGCAGGTTCAGTGGACCACATCGATCGGAACGCTCTTCATGGAACGCGGCTATTCGGTGGTCGACGCGCCCGGACGGTTCGTCGTCGCCGGCTACGGAAGCGGAAAGGTCTCACTGGGATACGATATCCATATCTCGGCGATCGACCGCGGCGGGTCGCTGATATGGTCGAAGTTCTACGAGATCGGCCCCATCGACGAAGGCTTCTCCGCCGCGGCGACCCAGAACGGGGAGATCGTGGTGGCAGGTAACACCCGCGGTCCGGCGCAGGCCGGGAAGAACGGCGTCTACATGTTCAAGGTCGGGACGGACGGAAGCGTCCAGTGGTCGAAGTTCTACCAGGGAGCGAACCTGAGCGACGGCATGGTGATGACCCGGACGTTCGATCAGGGATATGCGATCGCCGGCTGGACGAACGAGGTGGGGAACGGAGACGCGCTGCTCGTCAAGACCGACATGGAGGGGAAGGCCGGCTGCAACGAGCTCGATCCCAAGGTGACCGACGGTCCCTCCCGCATGGTCGCCGGTCCCGGCATGCTCTTCGGGCTCGGAGCGAACGCGGCCGTCGCTTCCACATCGACCGCGCCCGCCTCGACCGTCGAAACCGTCCTCTGTCCGAAGTAGAGCCGCTCAGCGCCTTGATGTGAACGCGCCGAGGTCCTGGTCGTACACCGGGTTCCCCGCGCCGAAGATCGGCGAGCCGGGCCTGGGCCGTGGGTCGGTGTCGTCGTTTCTGTTGCCGATGAACCCGTCGTACGATATGAACATCGGGTCGACCTGGATCAGGTCGCTCGGCCGTGGTCTTCCTATCGCATCCGGCGGGTAGAAATATCGCGTCAGGGAATCCACGGTCGTATGGAAGAGGTTGTTCCCGTACTCGATGTTGGCGGTGTCGGCCGCCGGTGTGATCCTTATCCCCATCCGGCAGTTGACGAAGAGGTTGTTATAGATCCTGCCGCGAGCGAACTGATTCATGATCACTCCCGCGCCGTGTCGCGAGGGATTCCGGAAGCCGGAATTGACGAACGTGTTGTTGTGAATCAGCAGGTCGGTCTGCGGATAGAGAATCGTGGTGCTTGTCTCGGCCTGGATGCCGTGGTCCAGAGCGTTGTAGATATAGTTGTACGCGACGGTTCCCTTGAATCCCGTCTTGAAGTTCATCGCCGACCCGTTGTTCTCGCCGATCATATCGAAAGAGTTCCGAACGATCCGTCCGCTTCCGCCATAGAGGGTGAAGCCGTTATCGATCGGTCCGTAGATGCGGCAGTCTTCCATGATGAACCGGCTTGTGCCGGCCGCGTTCGAGAAGAAATAGATCGCCGGGCGAGGTTGTCCGCTCGGTCTGATCCCCCCCGCGTACTCCATGTTCACGAACCTGAAGCTGACGACGGCCGGAGAATCGCACTGAATGCCCCCCCAGGAGCCGAAGAACTTCCTGTCGTCCCCCGGTCCCATATAGATCATCTGCTCCTCCGTCCCCTCTGCAAGCAGCGCCCCGCGTATGTAGAGCGTATACACCGACTGGTCGATCGGGTTCACTCGTGGTGCGATCAGTTTCGCCCCCGGCTCGATGACCAGCGTGTCCCCCCTGCCGACGAACGCATCCTCCCAGAGATAGTAGGTCCGCCCCCCCTTCATGACCCCCTTGATCGGACCGCGCAGAGTATCGCCGACCTCGGCTGCCGGGTTGGGAGGTTCGAACGGCGCCGTCGTCGACTCGTCGCATGAGACGAGTCCAAGGCCGAGCGAAAGGGAGAGAATCAGGAAGGAAAAGATATTACGGCGCATCGTCAGGGGTTTTAAAGGTGATGCCGATCATGAACTGTCTGCCGGTCTTTTCGCTCTCGATCAGTTCTCCGTTCTCGATACGGATCTCGTACGGGGTGTCGAGCAGATTGGTGGCCTGTGCGAAGAGGGTGAACCCATACCCGAGGCGCTGCTCGGCCGAGAGATCGAGCGTCAGATAATTCGTCTGGATATAGTCGTGCCCCAGGTAGGGAGATACCTGCACGACACGCCGACCGGTGAAGACCGTGCTCGCCTGGATCATGGTGCCGGTCTCGCTCAACTTGTATCTGGCCGAGAGGTTTCCGACATGCCGTGACTGTCCCTCCAGTCCCCGTGTCTCGGAGACCCGTTCGGTCGTTTCCGTCAGGTGATTGAAGCGGATCTTGTCGCTGGTGATCGAGGAGAGGGTGAAGGTGTAGTTCCCGGCGACCGTGAAACCGGTCAGCAGCTCCCGCGAGCCCGCGAACTCGAAGCCGTAATTGATCGCCCTCCCCAGATTCATGGGGATCTGCGTCGGCAGCGAAGGGTTGCTGAGATCGAGCATGGTTTCGATCGGGTCCTGGATGTTCTTGAAGTATACTCCCGCGGCGAACTCCCACGGATTTTCCGGGGTCTGGTAGAGTTCGTATCGGAGGTCGATGTTCGTCGATCTTGAGCGCCTCAGGTTCGGATTCCCCTGTCTGCGTGAATCGCCCCCCACGTAATTGTAGGGGACCATCTCGAAGTAATCGGGACGGCTGAGCGATTGCCCGAGCGAGAGACGGAGATTGGAGAACCCGGTGAGCGCATAACGGAAATGAACGCTCGGCAGAATATCCATATAGTGCTTCTCCGCATGGATCTGCTCACGACGGGTGGCATCGTACGTGGAGTATTCGCCGTCGGTCAACTCGATACGTGAGCCTGCCAGAATGTGCCAGGGACCGTTCGTCCATTCACCCTGGAGATATCCTTCAGCGATAGATTCCGACGCCGTGTAGTTGTTGTTCGAGTATTCCGGAGTCCCCCCCGCGTTCAGGACCTTGAACCGGAGATCGTCGATGCCGGTGTAGGGGGAGAGTTCGCCGGTCACCGAATCGACGATCGGGATGAACCTGTAGAAGTTCATGTAGTTGTCGCGGTACTTGAAGCGGACCAGTGTCCCCGTGGAGATTCTCACCCCCTGATCGGCCGGTCCGGTCCAGGCCAGATCGGCCCTGCCGAAGTAGTCACGGTCCCTGTTGCGCTGCCAGTCCCGATCCATCGTCTGAAAATATCGCTCCGAGACGACGCTGTCCCCTTCGAGAACATTGGTCGCGGTGATCTGGGTGCGATCCGGTTTGTACTGCTGCGCAAGAGACCATCCTCCGGTCCACCTCAGATCGAACTCGTCGAAGTGGTGACGACCGTTGAGATTTGCCGAGAGGATGCTGTGTCGCTGGAACACCGTCCGTTCCACCGTGGCGAGGGTGGGGAAGTAGATTGCGCCGGTATCGCTCAGAAAGCGATACTCGCGGTTGTGTCGGAACATCCCTGTGAACGACGCCGCGATGCTGTTGTCGGGGTCCAGCACGTAATCGGTCTTCAGGTTCAATCCGTATTTCGTCTTGCTGTGGGAGTGTACTCTCCACTCGGAATGAACGAAGTAGGTCTCGTTGTCGGCGTCGATCGCCTCGTAGTTGCGGAGGACCTCCGAGAGCTGATAATTCTGCCGCATGCTTGCTCCCACAAGCAGACCGAGCCGGTTCTCGAGAGTCCGGGTGCCCGCCGTGAATTCGATTGTCGCATCCGGGGGGGCGGTCGAGCTGAAGGCTTTCGTGTTGTCGAGCGGGAAGTCCGACGGGCTCGTCCGATATCCCCGGCCGAAACGCTCCAGTGGATCGTCGAGGACCGAATCGGATCGAAATCCGATAAAGTCGTTCGCCGCAAGCATCGTCCCGTAGCCTGTTCCGACCCGCGCCCGTATGAACGGTTCGTTCGGGGCGCTCCGCATGATGAAGTTCATCACCCCGCCGATCGCATCCCCTTCTTGGTCGGGAGTGGCGACCTTGGTGACTTCGATCCGTTCCAGCAGATCGGAGGGGATGAAGTCGAGATTGATGGAACGTGAGTTCTCCAGCGGGCTCGGGATCTTCACGCCGTCGACGAGCGCGGAGTTGTACCGTCCCGCCATCCCTCGGATGATCGCCTGGCGGGCCTCCCCGCGCACGCGATCGATCGCCACTCCCGGGATCCGCTTCACAGCCTCGGCGACCGAGGCATCGGGGGAACGCTGGATCGCCTCGGCGCTCAGGACGTTCATCACCGTCGGTGAGTTCTGCTCCGTCTGCCGTGCCGCCGCGTCGGTCTCCGGTGAGCGACTGCCGGTCACCACCATTTCCGTTCCCTGCCTGACGCTGACCGTCAGAGCCGCATCGAGGCGGATCGTCTCGTCGGCCGACGTCACGGTGACCCGGGTGGTATCGGGCTTGTATCCGACGCGCGTGAACTCGACCGTGTGGGTTCCCACCGGGATATCGTTGATCCTGTAGTTGCCGGCGGGGTCGGCCGTTCCGCCGAGGCCGAGCGAGCGGATCGTCGCCACCGCGAACCCCACCGGCTCTCCCGTCGCCCGGTCGGTGATACGCCCGGTGAGGGTCGCGGCGGCTCCCTGCTGAAGAGCCGCCATGAGCAGGGTCAGAAGAAGGGCGGGGAATATCCCGCGGCTCCGTGATACGGGAGCTCCTTCCATGAATATCGGATGACTCATCATCTATCTGTTGGCTCTCTATGATGTCGATACGACTGGATTGCGCGCCCGATGTCGTGCGGATGATCGATATCCGAGCCTTCTCCGTTGCGAAGACTCCGAACCGATTCCGGCACGGCATGGGGAGACCTTACGGGATGGCGGATCATCCGCGATTCCGAGCGATGCAGGTTCTTACGGGGATGTAAGTGGATGAGATGTACGGCCGCGCGGTGGGGACCGCGTGCGGGCTCGATCGGTCAGGGGTTCTTACGGGGATGTAAGAGGGCGCGATATGATGTTTCCGCAGGCAGGTGGGTCTGCATACGGTTCAATGCTTCGATCGGCCACTATAGACAGACCTGTACGGGCGGGGGATGTCGCATCCCCGCCATTGCTGATACAAACGGTTGCATGCGGACCACGGCTCCCGGCTTATTTCACGATCGTTCCGACGGCCACGGCATCGCCGACAAGGGCGCGGATGAAATAGACTCCGCCGGGGAGGGAGGAGATATCGTACTCGAACATTCCGAACCCGGCTTCCCGCTCACCTGTCGCCACAATCCCAACCTCCCGGCCCAGAAGGTCCGTAATACGCAGGTCGACCGGTGAACGCTCTTCAATGTTTACTCGAATCGCAATGCGATTCGATGCCGGGTTCGGCGCAACGGTCAGCGCAAGCTCGTCTCCCTGCGGCTTCGGGGCCTCTCCCGTTCCGGTGATCTCATCCTCTCCCAGATACAACCCTCCCTCCTCCGTTGCCAGGATCGCGCGCCCGCCGGGGAGGATGGTCAGAGCCTTCGGTGCGGGGTAGAGGATCTCCGAGTTCAGGTTGTGCCAGGTGACTCCGCCGTCGATCGATCGCCACACTTCGACCGATGTCATGAGGTACATCCTGTTCCGTGGGCCGACGACGATCGACCTGATCCCCATCCGATCGAACGGGGGGGCGTCGTCGCCGATCACCTCCCGCCACGTATCGCCCCGGTCGGTGCTGACCATCATGAGAGCGGGGTCGTTGACAATAAGACGACCGGCTCCATCGGCCGTGAGACCGGTAAAGGAGGTCGGTAAGGAGGAGAGGGGAAAGTCGTCGGTCCGCTCCCAGCTTGCTCCCCGATCGGTGCTACGATAGAGGTAGTTCCTTCCGATATAGACTGTTCCGGCCGAGTCCACGGCCAGGAGGTCGGTGGCCTCGACTATTGCATCATTGATGTTCCAGGTGGCGCCGGCGTCGGTCGATGACGAGAATCTGCCGTGCTGATGCAGCATATAGACGTCACGTCCCGGTCCCCCCACGATCGAATGGACGACAGGCGCACCGAAAGCGGATACCCGGGTCCATGTCGATCCCCCGTCATCGGAGCGAAACACTCCTGATATCCCGTCCGGCTCCGGGACTCCGATCAGAAGAATCGTCCCATCCTGTGTCGCCGCGATCTTATGCGGCCCGACCGGTGTTTCCTCCTTGTTCCATGTCGTTCCCTGGTCGGTGCTGCGGTAGATCTGGCTGTCGGCCACGGCCAGCACCACCCCTTTTGAGGAGTAGACGATCTGAGTGAAGTTGAGGGCGGCGATTCCGTGGCGATCCATTGCGCTCCAGGTCGTGCCGGTATCGAGCGATCTGTAGAGGGCATTACGTCCCCCCCGGTAGATGCCGCCGTCGCGGGTCGTGGCGAACGATACCTCATGAAGTTCAGGCCGGCCTTCTATCGGTTCCAGAGGTTTCCATGTATCGCCGTTGTCGGTCGATCTGAACGTGATAGACCCGATAAGATAGATGTCGTCGAGATTGCCCGGCTTGAGACGTTGCTGCTTCTCGCGGTATGGGCCGTCGGGAAGTGTCGTCCATGTCACTCCTTTGTCGGTCGAGCGGTAGTAGGTCGTATAACCTGAGTTCATGTCATATCGCGAGATAAAGAGAACTCCTTCGGCCGTGACCGTCATGTCGCTGATCGGGAGGTCCCCCGGCACCGTGATCTCTTCCTTTGCGAAGTTCTTCTCCATATCGTACCGCGACGACCGAAGGTAGACCGTCCCCCGTGCGGCGAAGATCTGCCCGACCTGGTAGGCGGGCGCCTCAGGAAGCTGATTCCAGGTGTCGCCGTCGTCGGTCGAGCGGAAGATCCCTGCCGTTCCCGATATGTAGATGTCTCCGTTGCTCTTGTCGAGCGCGATGTAGTGGTACTGCATCGATTCGTCGAATCCCGGGATCGACGGGAGTTGCGTCCAGTGCTCCCCGGCGTCGGTCGATCTGTGGATCTGGTTCGCGAAGATGACGACGACCACTCCTTCCGGCCCGGCGACCATCGCCTGGAATCCGAAGACCGACGTCTCCGGCGCCGGCGGCAGCCATGTCGTACCACGATCCGTCGAGCGATAGATCCGTCCCCCCGCATACGTGTAGAGTCGTCCTTCCCCGTCGCTCGTCAGCAGGTAGACGGAACCGCCGTACGGGTTTCCGACAGGTTTCCAGAAGGAGGTCTGCGCATCGGTGGGGGCGACATGAAATGCCAGAAGAAGGGAAAGGGCGAACAGAAGGAGCGATGCGATTCTCATACGGCAGGTCCAATTCTCGGTGATTCGAAACGAATGAACGAAAGCCGAACTTACCGAGCCGGTGCGGACGAACCAAGGATATCTCTTCCCGAGCAAAGCATGGAGAGTGCGAGGAAGCTCACACCCCCCGCATATCGGGCTCCCAGATGAACTTATGCATCTGAAGCTGGAACCGCACGTCGAGCCCATCCTCCAGAATTCTCTTCACAAGCTCCACCGGCTCGATCGCTCCGAAGATGGGGGAGACCAGGACGGCGGCGACGCGGGAGGAGAGGTCGTATCGTCTGACGATATCCCTCATCCATTCGTAGTCCTCGTGCGAGCCACAGACGAACTTCACCTCGTCCAGCTTCGTCAGCAGCTCGATGTTCTCCATCCTGTTCTTCTTCATCATGCCGGAGCTCGGGGTCTTCAGATCCATGATCCTGACGGTCCGGGGATCGCAGGTCGATATATCGATATGGCCCCCGGTCTCCACGGCGACCGTATAGCCGCGATCCAGAAGGAGCGTGATGAGAGGATGGACCTCCGGCTGCTCCAGCGGTTCGCCGCCGGTGAACTCGATGAACCGGGTCGGGTGCTTCTCGATCTCCGTGATGATCTCCTCGAAGCTCTTCCATTCCCCACCCGTGCGATGGTCGAGCGCATACGGAGTATCGCAGTAGGAACAGCGAAGTCCGCAGCCGTGCAGCCGCACGAAGGTGCAGGGGATGCCGGCGCGGACCCCTTCCCCCTGGATGGAGAAGAAGATCTCGCTCAGCTTGAGTGTTTCGGGACGAATCGGTGCAATCATAGACGTAGGGCCCGGCCTTGTTGAATCGGGCTGAATAAGGAAGGACCGGGCGATGGAATATTGCCCGGTCCTGCAGTCGGAGCGATGAACGCCGCCGCGATCACGATCGGCGGAGTATCGGTTTGCGTTCTATCTGGATGCCGACGCGGGGGCCGCGGCCGGCGCGCGTCCCAGCTCGCGGACATATTCGGCAAGGGGAGCGTACTCCTCCTCCCTGATGACCCCGTGCCATGTCGGCATCTTCGTTCCCGGCATGAACTGCGACGGGTCGCGGATCCAGGCGATCAGCTGATCGTTGCTCCGATATTTCCTGTCGGCGCCCCGCAGGTCGCAGTTGCCGATTCCGGTGGTGCCGTGGCAGGAGTAGCAGGCATACTTGTAGTAGATCTCCTTGCCGGCCGCCGCTCCTCCGGCGGCTCCTCCCGCGTCGGCCGTCAGGACCTCCGATGCCTGCACCTTGTTTTTCCGCTTCGGCACGGTCTGGAGATAGGCGTAGATCGCCGAGACCTCGTGGTCGGTCAGCATCGAGTAGCGCTCCATCGGGTAGCGAAGCGGCGTGTTGTCGGGACGGAAGCCGTCGCGGAGCGCCCTGGAGAACTGCGCCTCGTTCCAGTTGCCGATGCCGGTCTCCGGATCGAGCGTGATGTTGCGTGAGTAGACCGCCTTGCGGTTCACATCGAGCAGCATGGTGCCGCCGCCGAGATATCCTTCGGACTGCTCCGGGACGTCGGCGTTGTTGGTCGCGAAATCGGCGGAATGGCACGCATAGCATTCCATCCGCGCCGTGACGAGATACTTCCCGAACGCGACCTTGTCGTTCGAATCGGGGGCCGTGATCCGTGTCTTGGGATAGGGACCGGGCTCGAACGCCACCAGACAGAGGAACTTGGAGAAGAAGGTGTAGTCCGATTCCCTGCTGTCGACGGCGGCCGGAGCGACCATCGGGTCGTTCGACCGCAGAAAGGCGATGACCGACTCAAGATCGTCGTCCGACATGTGGCGGAATCCCCCCATCACCGGCACGAACTCCCCGGTGCGGCGGATGCCGGTGCGGAGCAGGTAGGCGATTTCACCGTCGGTCCACTTGCCGATCCCCTTCACCGGATCGCGCGTGATGTTCCGGCTGTAGATGGTGCCGAAGAATTCCGGGAGGTCGTCCATATGCTTCCCGGAGAGGACCTGCGTGGTGGGGTCGAGATGGCAGCCCGCGCAGAGGACCGATGCGATCTTCCTGCCGTGTTCCACCCGCTCCGACGTCACCTCCACCTTCAGATCGACCTTCTCGGGCTCGTAGCTCGGGATCCCCCGAATCAGAATGAAGAGGGCGAACCCGCCGGCGATGACGACGATCCCCCCGATGAGATAGAGAAGAATTTTGAGGAGTTTCTTCATGAGATCCGATCCGACGTTCAGACGTTATGGATGAGATCCGCCGGCCGCTGTGGAACCGTCCCTAGAACTGTTCCAGCAGTCGCAGATCGTTTTCGTACAGGAGGCGCAGGTCGTTCAGTCCGATCTTGAGCATCAGCGTCCGCTCGATTCCCATGCCGAAGGCGTAGCCGCTGTAGATCTCCGGGTCGATCCCGCAGTTCCGCAGCACGTTCGGGTGGACCATGCCGCAGCCGAGGATCTCCAGCCAGCCGCTCTCCTTGCAGATCCGGCATCCTGCTCCCTTGCAGAGGAAGCAGGTGATATCCATCTCCGCCGAAGGCTCGGTGAAGGGGAAGAAGGAGGGACGGAAGCGGAACTTCACGTCGCGGCCGTAGTAGGCGCGGGCGAACTCGAAGAGGGTCCCCTTCAACTGCGCCATCGTCACCCCCTTGTCGATATACAACCCCTCGATCTGATAGAACTCGGCGCCGGCGCGTGCCGTGATCGTCTCGTTACGATAGACTCTTCCCGGCATGATCGCCCGGATCGGCGGCTTGCGCGACATCATCAGCCGTACCTGCACCGGGGAGGTATGGGTCCGGAGGAGCAGATCCTCACGTTCCCCCGCCTTCACGAAGAAGGTGTCCTGCATATCGCGGGCCGGGTGGTCCGCGGGGAAGTTGAGCGCTTCGAAGTTGTGATAATCATCCTCGACGTCGGGTCCGGAGGCGATCGTGAAGCCCATGCGCGTGAAGATCTCCTCGATCCGCCCCTTGGCGCGCATGATCGGGTGCTGATGCCCCGTGTAGAGGCGTCGCGGCGGCAGCGTCACGTCGTGGCGCGGGTCTGCCTGGGGAGCTCCGTCACGGGCGAATCGCTCCTGCGCCTCCGCGTGCGTGGTTTCGGCCAGCGTCCGAAGCTCGTTCAGCGCCTGTCCCACCTCGCGCTTGAGTTCCTTCGGAACCTCGCGGAGCCTGTCGAAGAGGCCGGCGATGGTCCCTTTGCGGACAAGGTGCTTCAGACGGAAGGCTTCGGCCGCGGCGGCGGAGTCGATCGCCGCCAGGTCGGTTTCCACAACGGAACGGAGGGTTGAGATCTCGTCGAGCATGGGAGTTGGAAGCGTTACCGCGGCGGCGCTATCGGGATCGGGCCGACCGCATGACTGTACGAAATTCATGAAGAAACGGATTCCCCAAACATACGAATCCCCTCTTCCACGGGGAAGAGGGGATTCCATTGTGATCGATCGGTGAGATCGAACTTCTCTATCGCTCGAAACGGAGCATGGGGCGCGGCCGGTCGGCTACGACTTCACATGCTCCACGATCGAGCGGAACATCTCCGGCTCGTTGACGGCGATTTCGGCAAGGACCTTCCGGTTGATGCCGAGACCCTTCTTGTTGAGCGCATCGATCAGGCGGCTGTACGTGGTGCCGTTCAGGCGGGCAGCCGCGTTGATGCGGACGATCCAGAGACGACGATAATTCCTCTTTTTCAGGCGGCGATCGCGATACGCATGGGAGAGTCCCTTCTCCACATGGTTCTTGGCGATCGTCCAGACGGCTGAGCGATCTCCCCAGTATCCTTTCGCGAGCTCTAATATGCGCCGGCGACGTTCACGCGAGGCGACTTTGTTTTTCGAACGTGGCATTGTGTGATCCGGTTACAGATTTTTTGTGTTGAATGGACGCAGGCGAGTATCTGTCGGCAGTCTGCCGTCGCCCCTGCGGGCACTGCGCCGTGCGCTGTTGTTCCTTCGGGGTTTGCGCTGATCGCGCATGCGCGGCCGGGGGGAGGGGTGAAGGGGACCCTCTCCGGGGTTCTCTCATCAGAGAGATTACATTCCGAGGAGCGCCTTGATACGCGGCTCGTCGACCGGGGCCACCATCTGCGCCTTGCGGAGCTGACGAAGCCTCTTCGGGCTCTTCTTGGTGAGGATATGGCTGCGGTTGGCGCTTTCGCGCTTCAGCCTGCCGCTCCCCGTCAACTTGAAGCGCTTGGCGGCGCCCCTGTTGGTTTTGTTCTTGGGCATGGATAGATCCTGAATTGATATATGAGAACTGGGACCGATATTCCTCGGTCGGGCCGGCAACCGAACGACGCGTCAACTGCGTGAACGGCAAAGAGACGGACCGCGAACTCGGGGGATTCCCGGATTCGCTTCGCCCGGCTCTTTGAACATCTTCTATCCGCGGCAGATACGGTCGGCTACTTCTTCTTCTTGTCCGGCACGAGCATCACCCACATGTTCCGGCCTTCCATCCTGATCGGCTGGTCCATCTTGGCATCCTCCGCCAGCGACTCCACGATCCCCTCCAGCAGTTCCCGTCCGATGCTCTGGTGAGTCATCTCGCGGCCGCGGAAGACGACCGTGAACTTCACTTTATGCCCTTCGTTCAGAAACTCGCGCGCATGGCGGGTTTTGAAGTCGATATCATGGGTGTCGGTGCGCGGATGAAGGCGAACCTCCTTCAATTGCTGATGCAACTGATTCTTCCGCTGCACCTTGTCCCGCTTCTGCTGCTCGTAGCGAAGCTTTCCGTAGTCGACGATCTTGCAGACCGGGGGGGTGGCCTGCGGAGCGATCTCCACAAGGTCAAGCTCACGCTCCATGGCGATCTGCATGGCGTCTCTCGGATGCATGATCCCGAGCTGTTCGCCGCTGTCGTCGATCACTCGAATAAGGGGAGCGCGAATCTCTCTGTTGACGCGAGGGCCGCCACCTCTGACGGGGCGGCTTTGATCAAATTTGCCTATTGCCGTGCCTCTTACGATGTTGACGGAGTGAGTATTCCCTTAGATAGACAGTAAAGGAACCTGCAAACTTACGTGATCGTTTCCGCGACGCAAATAGAAAATCCTTCAAGTGGTGTGAAAAATTGATTGTAGAGGGGTGGAACGGGGGGTGAAGCCTCCCTCCGTCGTAGATTTCCGCCCCGGGATCGCCCCGATCTTCAGCCTTCCCCTCCTATTCCGATCTTCCATGACCGATCTTCTGCTCCATCCTCCCGCCAAGATCAATCTCGGTCTTGAAGTCCTCCGGCGACGCGCCGACGGCTTTCACGACATCAACACGCTCTTCGCCGCCGTCGATCTGTGCGATCGAATCGCGCTCCGTCGTCGGGATGACGGGGTGATCGAATGCAGGGTGGAAGGGAACGAGGATCTGACCGCCGGCGACGACAATCTCTGCGTCCGCGCCGCCAGAGGGGTGCGCGACGCGGTCGGCGATCCCGCTCTGGGGGTGGAGATCGATCTGACCAAACGGATACCGATGGGGGCCGGCCTCGGCGGGGGAAGCTCCGACGCGGCCGCCGTCCTGCTGGGGGCGTGCAGGTTGTGGGGGATCAAGCCTCCCGCCCGACTGCTGCCGGAACTGGCCCTCGGACTGGGAAGCGATGTTCCCTTCTTTCTCTCGGGAGGAATCGCGCTGGCAGGGGGACAGGGGGAGGCGCTGACGCCGATCGATCTGAACCTTCCGTACAGCGTGCTTCTGGTCAATCCCGGCATCCATGTTCCCACACCGTGGGCGTACAGGGCGATCGGAAGGAACAGAGAACGGCCGGGAAGCGATCTGGGAGAGATCCTCGCCCGCGGCCTGAACGATCCCGAGGTCCTGCGTCGGGAGCTGGTCAACGACTTCGAGGAGCCGGTGTTCGCCGAGTACCCGCTGCTGCGCGAGCTGAAAGGAAGGCTCTACGAGACCGGGGCGCTCTATGCCGCCATGTCCGGAAGCGGATCGACGATGTTCGGACTCTACCCGCAGACGCCGGGCGAGCCGGAGGCGTTCGCCCCCTTCTGGAATGTCGTAACGGGATTCAGAAGCCCCGCTGACTCTTCATTGCCCTGATCTCCTGGTCGACCCTGATCACCGGAATCTCTCCGACCGGGATCATCTCCGCCAGCTCCCTCCCGACGGGGAGCGCAAGGCGGGGAGTGAAGGAGGAATCATTCCACCTCCCCGCGCCGACCGCATCGAGCCGCTGCCGGAGAAGATCGGCATCCGAGCGGTCGATGACCTTCGTGTCGGCGCTCCCGCCGAAGAGAAGAATCCGCGCCGGGCGGCCGTTGTGGACGAACACGGTCGTACCGCGCCGTACGGTGGCGAAGAGCCCCGACGCATCTTCCGACGTCAACCGGACACAGCCGTGCGTCGACGGGGTTCGCCCCAGATATCGATGGTAGTCGTTCCCATCCAGCGCATGGAGTCCTATCCCCCTGTCGAACGGCAGCCAGTAATGCATCAGCAGCCCGAACTGCCGTGACCGATGCCGTCGCTCGCGGCCGGTGATGGAAAAGATGCCGGTTCGTGTGATGACGCCTCCGGGCAGCAGAGAGTCTCCCGTGGAGGCGAACCGGCGATCGACCCGGCCGTCCCGGAAATGCTGGATCACCATCTGCTCGCGCAGATTGATCTCGATGTAGGTGGAGTCGAGCACATAGAGCGTGTCGCGCAGGAAGGTGATCGCTCTCGGATATTCCTTCGAGGGATCGTAACGACGCTGAGCCGCCGCCGAAAGGAGGGGAAGGGGGAGAAGAGCCGCCAGCAGGAGAAAGGTTCGACGCATGACATAACGACGCGCCGACGGCTTCAAATGTTGGGAACGGCTACCCGGCATGTTCCCGCTCCGGCAACGTCAGCGTGATCCGCGTGTATTCCTCCCTGACGCTTTCCACGCTCATGGTCCCGCCGACCACGGCCATCATGGTGCCGTGCAGCGCCATCCCCTGACCGCTCCCCCCCTCGGAAGGACGACCGAGATCGATCCCCGGGCCGTTATCCTCGACCGTCAGGATCAGCCCCTTGTCATATCGTAGCGCGATAACGAGGCGGAGCGGGTCGCGATGCCGGTCGCGCCGCGCGTACTTGGCGGCGTTCCGCAGCGCCTCGCGGGCCGCATAGTAGAGAACCTCGGCCGCCAGCGGAGAGACGGCGGCGGCGCGCTCTTCGGCGACAGGATCGATCTCCCATTCCACCCGGTCGAAGGCTCCCCGGAACTCACCGTTGATCGAGCTGCGAAGCGCTCCCATCACCCCGCTCCGCTCCACCGCCTGCACGACCGGGGCGGGCATGGTCCGGAGCAGATCCGATATCTCGCGATGGATATCCGTGATCTGACCGATCGTCTCCTGATCCTTCCCCG
>CBINGZ010000035.1:0-66125 GCA_966250335.1 uncultured bacterium
TTTTTCATGTCGCTTGCCTCCTCATTACCCTGAGACAGTTATGAAACCGCTTCTACAGTATAAGCCCATATAATAATGCTAGATAAGAAGCTATGAGGGAATTCTACAAAATAATGGCTTGGAGTATCGGGATTCTTGGAATCTTATTTCTGGGCCTTATAAAAGCATGCAAGAATTCTATTGCTGAGGATAATTCCCGTGAATCTGTAAGCCAATCATCAAAAATGGCGAAGGAATTCGAAGTATTTGTGAGGCCTGTTGCAGTTGCGCCTGCCGCCTTTGCATGGCGTGGGAAAATTGTTCCTATAGAGGATGTATGGATTGAAAGGGAATCACAGGTCCATTATACCCTTCTCTTCTTCAAAAATTATGAATTCTTCAATGAGTATAAGCTTGTGGTTGTGCCATACAATGTTCCGGAGACCGAGACTTCCGATATGACTTTGGTAGTAGATGGAGATCATTTTTTTGAAGAGCATAATCATGGTGTTAGGGTGCCTTACGAACTAGTTTATGATCTTGGATCTCATATTCCCGAGATCATAAAGGCTGCTGTACGTGATGGAGACGTTCCAATCGATACTCTGATATTTAGAGTGGGAAATCTCTAAGTCATAAACAATAGTGCGAATTATGATGTGTTGACATTCTCCTTCCGGGCACCTCAGTGGAAATGCTTCCCTCTCTCCCTGACCTGCTGTCATTGCTATCAGCGACAGATCCGTCGGAGGACCTTTTACGTTTAGTTTGCATCTCCTTCTCTCATCCCCTATCTTCGCCCCCGGCGTTGCAGGACGCCTCCCGTCCGCGGAAAGGGCTGCGCCCGCCTGTTCTCGACAACACATAGTGAACGATCCTCTTTCTCCCGTTGAGCGGACGCCGGGTTTTTATCGAAGGAGTATCGTATGTCCGAACACACCATCGCCGGGCGCGGGGATCTCCGCGGGCTCAATCTTGAACAGCAGCGCAAACGCGCGAAGGAACTCCTGAAGGGATGCAGGGAGGGTGATCCCGATGCTCTCTCACGGGTCGATCGTTATCTGCCGGGTCGGGAAGGAGCAGCCGCTGCCGATCCGGACGCCTCCAATACGGATGCTTCCGATACGGCTGATGAACCGGAATCTTCCGGTGATAGCGGAACATCGACCGATGCCGGAAGCGACGGGATCACGCTTGCGTTTGCCCAGTTCGTCGTAGCACGTGAAAACGGTTTCGCGAGCTGGGCTCGCATGAAGGCGCATATCGAGGCGGAGTCGAGAGATATGGCGGGACGTGCGGGGATGCTCGTAAGCGCCGCGTGCTCCGGGCGGATGGGGGAGGCGCGCGACCTGCTTGCCGCGTGGCCCGCGATCGCCACTGCCGATATCTCCACTGCCTCGGCTCTTGGGGAGATTGAAGCGGTGGAGAGATTCCTCCGTCGCAATCCCTCGGCGGCAACGGCCCGCGGCGGGCCTGATGAACGTGAACCGCTTCTCTATCTCTCCTTCTCCCGTTTTCTCGGCTCCGACCCGGAGCGTGCTCCGCGGATGGTCCGGACCGCCGAACTGCTCCTGAAGCACGGCGCCGACCCGAACGCATACTTCACCGTCAATGACGACCCGAACGCCAGGCAGACAGCCCTCTACGGTGCAGCGGGGATCGCCAACAACGCGGATCTGACCCGGCTGCTTCTGGATGCCGGTGCCGACCCGAACGACGGCGCTCCCGGCTGGGGGCCTGAATCGCTCTACCATGCCTCGGAGTTCAACGATACGACATGTCTCCGGCTGATCCTGGAGCATAAGCCGGAGGCCTCCAAGGTCTCCTACTGTCTGGCCCGCATGCTCGATTTCGAGAACCCGGCCGGCGTCCGGCTCTATCTGGAGCACGGCGCGGACCCGAACTTCACGGTGCCGTGGTGGAGAAACGAGTCGCATCTCCACAAGGCGATCCGTTCCTCCAGAAGCGCAGAGATCGTCGAGATGCTTCTGTCGTACGGCGCCGACATCCGTCAGCGCACGAGCGAAGGGGCCACGCCGCTCTCGCTGGCCGTCAGGTACGGCGATGCGGAGACGGTGGAGCTGCTCAGGCGGCATGGGGCGGGGGATGAGGAGGTGAGTCCCGCCGACAGACTTGTCGGAGCCTCTCTCAGAGAGGATGGGGAGGAGGTCGCACGAATCATCGGCGAACAGCCGGGCCTCGTCGATTCCCTGCTTCCCCGCGATCTGCGGATGTTCGTCGATGCGGGACGACTTGGAAGGACCGAGGGAGTACGGATCATGCTCGATGCCGGGTTCGATATCGGTGTGCGCGGGGATGAGGGGATGACGGCGCTCCACTGGGCGTGCTGGTACGGCCACCTGGAGACGATCGAGCTGCTGCTGGAGCGCGCGGCGCCCCTTACGGTGAAGAACAGCTATGACGGTGATGTTCTGAGCTGCACGGTCTATGCGTCGCGCGAGGTGAAGCTTCCCGGCGTCGACTACGGACGTATCGTTCATCGATTGATCGAGGCGGGCGCCTCCGTCGACTCGGTTTCGGCCGAACCGACGGGGAACCCCGCGGTCGATGCCGTGCTCGCGGCGGCGCGCCGGAATCGGGAGGGGTGACGTAGCCGGTACCGGCTTCCGTACGCAGGCTCACACGTTCCAGAACTGCCGGTCGAGACTTCTGTACTGGATCGCCTCGGAGAGATGCTCCGGGGCGATCGTCTCGCTCCCGGCCAGATCGGCGACCGTGCGCGCGACCTTGAGCACCTTGTCGTAGGCCCGCGCCGAGAGCCCGAGCCTGGACATGGCGAGCTTCACGATCTCCTGTCCGGCCGGGTCCAGCCGGCAGAACTCACGTATGTCGCGTGCCGACATGTCGGCGTTCTTGTAGATATCACGTACGTCGGCGAACCGTGTGGCCTGTACCGCGCGCGCCTTCATCACCCGCTCCCGCATCCGCGCCGACGTCTCTCCTCCCTTCCGCGACGCCAGTTCCTGATATCTGACGGCCGCCACCTCGACATGGATGTCGATCCTGTCGAGAAGGGGACCGGAGACCTTCGACATGTAGCGCCGGATCTGCTGCTGCGTGCAGGTGCAGAGCGCGTTCGGGTTGCCGAAGTTGCCGCAGGGACAGGGGTTCATGCTGGCGATCAGCATGAAGTTGCAGGGGAAGGTGAGACTCAGCTTTGTACGGGAGATCGTAATGCGATTATCCTCCAGAGGCTGCCGCAGCACCTCCAGCGCCTTGCGTGCGAACTCCGGCAGCTCGTCCAGAAAGAGGACGCCGTGATGCGCCAGCGATATCTCTCCCGGTCGTGCCACCCCGAGCCCGCCGCCGACCAGGGCGGCGTCCGAGATGGTGTGGTGCGGGCTGCGGAAAGGGCGCGAGGTGACGATCGGCGTGCCGCGGGGGAGTATGCCGGCGACCGAATGGATCTTCGTCGTCTCCAGCGCCTCGTCGAAGGTCATCGGCGGCAGAAGGGTGTGGGCGCGTTTGGCGATCATGGTTTTCCCGGCGCCGGGCGGTCCCACCATGATGACGTTGTGCCCGCCGGCCGCCGCCACCTCGAAGGCCCGCTTCACATTCTCCTGTCCTCTGACATCCGATATATCCACCCCGTCTGTCCGATCCTCCCGGAAGAGCTTCTTCCTGTCGACGGCAAGCGGGGGGATCGGCTCGCAGTCCGAGAGATGTCGCACGACCTGAAGGAGCGTGTCGGCGGCGATCGCTTCCATTCCTTCGACCAGCGCCGCCTCCGCCGCATTCCCTCGCGGTACGATTATCCGTTCCATCCCTCCCTTCCTTGCCTCGAGCGCGATCGGCAGGACACCGTGAACGGAGCGGAGCGTGCCGTCCAGGGCGAGCTCTCCCAGAAGAAGCGTTCCCCGGAGCGATTCCGCCGGAATCTGGCCTGTGGCGGCAAGGATGCCGAGCGCGATCGGAAGATCGAAGGCCGATCCTTCCTTCCTCACGTCGGCCGGGGCCAGGTTGACCGTATACTTCTTCAGCGGGACGGAAAGCCCGCTGTTCTTGATGGCTGCCATGACCCGTTCCCGACTCTCCCGCACGGCGTTGTCCGGAAGCCCGACGATGTTGAACTGGAAGATCCTGTTCTCGACATGCGTCTCGATCTCCACGAGAAATGCGTTGATGCCCAGCGTGCTCGCCGAGCGAACCTGCGAAAACATGGTGTTGTGATGTTGTGGTGTGTGGCGGTGACCGTTGCGGCGGGAATTTACGATCGGGCGCGAGCTGTGCAAATCGTATTCGTCGCTCCCGGCGGAAACGAAGAAGGGCGACCCGAGGGCCGCCCTTCCTGCAGTTGATACGATCGCGATACGTTACCTGGTCACGTTCAGAAGCTTCGTGGTCGTAACTCCTCCGTTGGTCAGCGCCATGTAGTAGGCGCCGGCCGGAAGGGGGGAGACGTCGAAGCTCCAGGCGTACTCGCCCGCCGTCATGTTCATGCCGGGGATCGGGGTCATGACCTGCTGGCCCATCGCGTTGAAGAGGGCAAGGGTGACCTGGCCGCTCTTTCCGACCACGCCGGTGACCCGCACCTGTCCCGTTGCCGGGTTCGGCGCGGCCGAGGCGATCGCCGTCGCGCGCGAGGCGTCCCTGACGTCGTCGACGCCGGTCGGGGCCGATTCCTTGAACTCCTCGGTGTCGAGCTTCAGCACCATCACCGCCTTCTGGTTCGCCGGGTGGACCTGAGCGCGCGCAGTGTCGGCATCGGTCACGTAGTCGCCCGGGAAGTCGTCGGACTGGAACGCGATATGCAGCTCGCCGTCGACGACGTCGGCCAGCGACGGGAATTCGGCGTCGACCCCGTTCGGGGTCAGGTTCTTCGGCTCGGACCAGGTGCGTCCGTCGGAGCTCCAGGTGCCGAAGAGGTGGCTGTGGAGGAACGACGTCGGCTCTCCCTCACGGAACCCGTTCTTCGGCGTCGCCACCCGGACATCTCCGCTCACCGCGGAGACGTAGACCATGAAGATCTCGCCGTTCTCGTTCATGCCGAGCTGGGGATATTTGGAATAGCCGCTCTGGTAGGCGCGCTGTCCAAGCCAGTATTCACCTTCGGAGCCGACCATGTTCCCCCCCTGCGGGATCACCGAGGTGAAGAACCGGTTGCTGGCGTCGATCATGAAGGTCTGAATGCCGCCGTTCTCCGCAAAGATGTCGTCGGTCTCGTAGATGGTCCCCGGTGTCGTCGCCGTGTCGGCTCCCTTCGGGATCTTGGTCTTGGTATAGACCGAGATGACCGCCGCCGCCACGAACGCGTTGCCGTCGGCGTCGACGTAGACATCCATCGTGTTGCCGGCGGAGATCGCCGTATCGGTGGTGTACTCGACCGTGTCGCCCGTCAGCTGCGTCCGGTACATGGCGGAGTCGCCTGCATCCTGGTTGAAGTAGCGGCGCGTGTAGGCGCGCTCGTTCGACTGGTACGGGCTGAGGAGAACGCCCTGCTGCGTCTCCGGGTCCCAGGTCGCGCCGGCGTCCGTGGAGCGGAGGATGTTCAGGGTGACGCTGGCCGACTGATAGACGATCACGACATGCTCGCCGTTGGCGGAGATGGCGTACGAGTCGCCTCCCGTCACGCCGCGGATCTTCGTGTCACCGGTCTCCGGAGGAACGCGGGCGGTCAGCGGTATCGCTTCCGACCACTCCTCGGTGGCGTTGTTGAACCGGGTGTACATCAGCTGCCCGCTGCGGGGGGAGGGATTCTGGGTCGTGTTGTTCTGGTAGGTCCAGATCACATGGACGATATCGTTCCCCACGGCATCCTGTCCCACGGCCAGGCGGGGCCAGAGTCCGCCGTCGTCGTCGCCGACGGTCAGGGGGCCGCTGCCGGGAACCGGGATCATGTCGAAGACGGTCTCACTGAACCCCTGCTCGCGCAGGAAGTTGATACCGCTGGTCGTGTTGTGATTGACGACGACGAGGCTGCCGTTGCTGAGGCGGCCGAGAGTCGGGAATCCGGTGCGGATATTCTCGATCTTTCCCAGATAGCTCCAGCCCGCGCCGTTCTCCTGCACCGCCTGGTGCGTGCCGCGCGCGTTGAACTCGGGGCCGCCGTCGGTGGAGGCCATCCAGACCATGCTGGTGGCGATATCGCTCTCATCGTCCGGCCAGTTGATGATACGGTTCGGCATGGAACCGTTCGACTGAAGGTCGTAGATGGTGGCGAAGATCGAATCGCCGGGCGCCGCCGCGAAGATCGATGCGCCGGACTTTCTGGAGTCCATCGGCACCTTCCCCAGCGGGCTCTGCTCGCCCCCCGTTCTGGCGAGCTCGCGCTTGGCGATCATGCCAAGCCGCTCCTTCAGGGTCATCGGGGCCACGGTTCCGGCCGTAGTCCCTCCGTCCCCCGCGCGCTGCGCGTAGCCCACGCTGCACAGGAGGAGCCCTGCCATCGCGGGAATAAGGGGTTTCAACATTCTCATTGTGCGTCTCCGGAATGTGAGTAAGGTAAGAACAGGTCGCATTCTGTCGGTTGTCGGTCCGGGCTTCGTGCGAAGCGCCGGGTTGCGCCGGATCGGCCGAGAACGGCCGGTTCCGTATGAACATGCGCGGTGAGAACTCCGTCGATCGTCTCCATCGATCGGCGAAGCCGTTCCATCGAACATGCGTCGGCCCGCGAGAGTTCGAGCCGCCGCCGTCCGGCCCGCCAAGATATGACACGGAGCAAGATCCGCCAGCATACGCTTATCCGCCGGTCATGATCATCCCCTCCATGCTCCAGCCATGGCATATAAGCCGTCTCGACTGTAGACACACCATCAGGCCGGACTTCTCACCTGTCGGATGGACATCCGTCGGCGGCGGGAGTCGATCCCGCCGAATAGCAGGAATCGAGAAAAAAAGGGGCGTTCGACGGGCATAAGAGGTATGCGACCGAACGGTGCAAAATACATCGACCGGTAGTATCTTCACCACCATACTTGAGGCTTATTCGAACCCGTACGCCGTACAGCCGAGGCCGTCGATTTCGAAGTCGGTTCAATTTCACCCCGGTTACCAAGGGAGGATGCCTTATGAACTATCTGAGTTCCTGTCTTGCCCTTCTGCTGCTGAGCGTCCCCGTCGCGGCGCAGGAGTTCGATCTGGATGCGTACAGACGCTTCCTGAACGATAACACGACGCTCGGGGCCGAGGGCCTGCAGGAGATGCACGGCGCGGGACCGTTCACGACAACGGCCAGGGTAGATCCCGCCGCGACCCTCTATCTCGACAGCGTCGATCTCCACTTCAACCTGACCTCCTACGAGAAGAGTCTTCTGGCCCGGCACGGGTTCATGGTCACCGAGCGTCTGTCGTACGACAACTTCGGCGATGCGCTCCTCTCCGTCTATACGAAGGATCTTCCGGTCTTCGTCTCCACCGACGCGATCCTGCATGCGCTCCACATGTCGTACGATGCGATCCTTACCTCCGTCGAACAGAGGTCGCTCCGGCCGAGGCTGGTCTCGCTCCTCTCGTCGATGCATGGGGAACTCCCCGCGCTGGCGCAGAGCTATCGATCGGAATCCGAGATGGGGACGATGCTGCGCGATGTCGATCTCTACGTGACGGTGGCGCGCCGTCTGCTCCATGCCGGAGAAAAGATCGCAATCCAGCCGGTCTACATGGAGAACTCGGCGCAGATCGAGGAGATCCTGAAAGCCGTCCGGGATCAGGCGCCGCTCGACGTTGCGCTCTTCGACAAGACCTTCCGGAAGATCGACTTCAGCCAGTTCACCCCCCGCGGCCACTACACCGACGTTGAAGAGCTCCGCACCTATTTCCAGGCGATGATGTGGCTCGGTCGTACCGAGATCTATCTGATTCCGCCCCAGTCGGACGGCCTCAACCCGGACGACGTCGACACGCGACGCCAGTGCATCGACGCCGTGCTGATCTCGGAGCTGGTCGATCGGTCGGGAGCGGGGAAGCCGCTGGCGCAGATCGACGGAGCGATCAGGAGCTTCGTGGGGGAACAGGACAACGTCACCCTCGACAACATCAGGGCCCTGGCGGCGGAGGCGAAGATCATGAAGGCGAGCGACCTGCTCGTCCCGGCGAACTTCGACCGGTTCCGCAAGGCGCTCACCGACAAGCCGTACGCGTTCCAGCAGATCAACTCGCAGATCCTGATGTCCGATCCCTTCAGCCCGGACCAGATCCGCCCGGCGTCGGCGTTCCTGCTGCTGGGACAGCGGTTCATCATCGACTCCTACGTCACCGGCAATGTGGTCTACGACAGGATCGTGGCCGACGGCACGAAGATGCGGCGGATGCTCCCCTCCAGCATGGATGTCCTCTTCGCGCTCGGCAACGACGCGGCCGCGCAGTTCCTGGACGCCGACCTGAGAAAATATCGTTATGCGCCGCAGCTTGCCGGTCTCCGCTATCTCGTCGATTCGTACGACGACGATTTCTGGCACGGCTCCCTCTACAACAACTGGCTTCATGCGATCCGGACCCTCAACCCGCCGGACCGAAGAAAGGAGCTTCCCCGCTTCATGCAGACGGCGGCATGGTGGCAGCAGAAGATGAACACGCAGCTCTCCTCATGGGCGCAGCTCCGGCACGATAATCTTCTCTACGCCAAGCAGTCGTACAGCGGCGGCGTCACCTGCACCTACCCGTACGGGATGGTGGAGCCGATCCCGGAGTTCTACGCCGCCGTCCGGTCGTTCGCCGACAACGGCGCGAAGAAAATGAAGGAGCTGGAGATGGAGAGCTCCAACGCCTATGTCGTATCGTATTTCGATGAACTCGGCGCTGTCATGGACACGCTGGAGAGTATCGCACGGAAACATATCGAGGGGGATGAGCTTACCGCCGCCGAGACGACGTTCCTGAGGACGATGCTCTTCTCCAGGATAGTGGGGTGCGCGCCCGAGTACGACGGCTGGTATTCGCGGATCTTCTTCACGAAATCCTTCGGCCTCTCCAAGCGGGACTTCGTGGTCGCCGATATCCATACGGCGCCGACCGACGAGGATGGCGGGGAGCGGGGCTGGGTGGTCCATGTGGGAACAGGACCGGTGAACATGGCGGTGGTGACCTGCACGCTTCCGGACGGCCGTCCGATCGCCTTCACCGGACCGGTGATGAGCTACTACGAGCATACCACAGGCGGCTACAAGCGCCTGACCGACGAGGAGTGGGAGAAGGGGCTCTACGAGCAGTCGCCGTCGCTTCGTCCGGCTCTGGTCAATCTCTATCTGGCGGGGAAGAACGGCGAGTCGCGGGGGGAGAATATCTCCCTCTTCTCGGTCGACGAGGTTTCCGGATCGGGAGACGAGGGGAACGAGCCGGTCGCGGAGCGGGCCCTCTCCAGCTTCCCGAACCCCTTCTCGACCGGGACGACGATCACCTTCGACATCCCGCCGTCGCTCGCCTTCAACGAGGCCGAACTGGCGGTCTTCGACGGACAGGGGAACCTCGTCAGGACCTTGGTGAAGGATGAACTTCCGGCCGGAGGCTTCTCGATCCGCTGGGACGGGACGACGACCGGCGGGGCGGTCGTCGCCAGCGGCGTCTACTATTATAGGCTGACCGTCGGCGACACGCAGCGGAGCGGAAGCGTGACCTTCGTCCGCGCCGCCCGGTAACGTCGCTCCCCTTCGGGCGTGCGTCGTTAAGCGGTCGGGCCGGACCGGCGGCCGGTTCGGCAGGGAGATCATACGGTTGCCGGAGAGAAGAGCCGCTCGGTGGCGCTCCTCTCCGGCAATCGTTCATTTCAGGAAAACGTTATCTGATCCTGACCCCGGATCGGAAACGCCGGGCCATATTTTCGAACCGTACTCACGTTGACGCAGCCTCACTCATACATACCGACGGTCTCGGCCGACGACTTCGCCTACGAACTTCCGGAGGAGAGGATCGCGCTCCGACCGTTGCAGGTACGCGACACGAGCCGTCTTCTGGTCTGCGACGTCCCGACCGGAGAGATCGAGCACCGGACGTTCGCCGATCTTCCCACGCTGATCCCGCCCGACGCGATGCTGATCCTGAACGACACCAGGGTGGTGCGGGCGCGGATCGTCATGCGGAAGGAGACGGGGGGAAGGGTGGAGATCTTCCTGCTGGAGCCGCTGGAACCGTCGCACGATCCGGCGCTGGCGCTTGCGGCGCGCGGCGAGGCGGTCTGGCAGTGCCTGATAGGAGGGGCCAGAAAGATACGGGGGGATGGAAGAGTGACCGGAGTCTTCGACTACCGGGGGGAACGGGTGGAGCTGACCGCGACGGTCGAGGCGGCCGGCGGCGACGGGTTCGGCGTCCGCTTCCGGTGGACCCCAGTCTCGCTCACATTCGCCGAGGTGCTGGAAGGGGCGGGGCGGATTCCTCTCCCCCCCTACATCCATCGCGAGGCCGACGACGCGGACGCCGAGACCTACCAGACGGTCTACGCCGAGCAGGAAGGGGCGGTGGCGGCTCCCACTGCGGGACTCCATTTCACGGCCGAAACGCTCGACGCCCTGGCCCGTCAGGGGAATGTCGTGGAACGAGTCACGCTCCATGTCGGCGCCGGCACCTTCAGGCAGGTGAAGGAAGGGGCGGTAGATCGTCATGAGATGCATCAGGAGCGGATCGCCGTCGACCGCCGCGTCCTTGCCGCGATGACCGAGCATGCCCGCCGCCGCCGCGATTCGGAGGGGGCCCCCTTCGTCCTTGTGGGGACCACGACTCTGCGCGTGGTGGAATCGCTCTACTGGTTCGGCGTGCGCCTGATCCGGAGCGACGGCGGCGCCAATGAGCTGGAGGAACTCGATCTGGATCAGTGGGACCCCTACAGGCTCGCCGCCGAGGATCCTTCGCTTCCCGATATGGTGGAGGCTCTGGAGGCGGTGGAGCGGTGGCGTTCGATCATGGGGCTCAATCCGATCACCGGCAGCACCCGTATCTTTATCGTTCCCGGATATCGCTTCCGGGGGTGCGATGCGTTGATCACCAATTTCCATCAGCCGGAGAGCACGCTCGTCCTGCTGGTGGGGGCGCTGCTGGGGCGCGATCTCTGGCGGAAGGTATACGACGAGGCGTTGAGTCACGACTACAGATTCCTGAGCTACGGCGATTCGTCGCTGCTGGCGGCCGGACGGATGCGGCTCCGGGAAGAGTAGCAATGTCACGCACGAATATTCCGGAACATTATCGATGAAGACGTATCAGAAGATTCTCGCGTACACGCTCGGCTCGGCGGCGCTGGTCGGCGGCGGGCTTGCTCTCTTCATGACCAAGACCGGCCGCGGGTTCCGGGCCTTCCTGGACGCCATGTACGACCGCGAGTTCCCGGACGTGACGATGGTCATGCCCGACTCCCTGGCGACGGAGCTCGCCGGGAAACGTCCTCCGCTCCTGCTGGACACCCGCACACCGGAGGAGTACGCGGTCAGCCATCTCCGCAACGCCCAGTTCATCAACGCGCCGAGCTTCTCGCTCGACGACGTCGACGATATAGATCGCGACAGGGAGATCGTCGTCTACTGCTCGATCGGTCATCGCAGCTCGGAGATTGCGCGCAGGATGGCCGGCTACGGCTTCACCAACGTACGCAATCTCTACGGCGGGATCTTCCTCTGGTACAACCAGGACCGGCCCGTCTACGACGGCACCCGCCGGGTGGATCGCCTCCATCCCTACAACTGGCTCTGGGGACAGTTCGTCACGCGCGCAGGGAAGACCTCCGACACGCTGGCCGGTCCGGAAGAGGAGGAATAATCGGGCCGCGATCTCTCAGATCATGGTGGCGAGCGAGAAGGCGATAAGGACGAGTCCCGAGGCGAATCCCAGGAGCACCGCTCCCACTCTGATGATGTTCTTCATGATCTCTTCCGTTAATGGTGTCGTGTCGAGTTTATGGCAAAATCACGAGTACGCTACGTCTGTCAGTCCTGCGGCGCAACCTCTCCCCGGTGGATAGGGCGCTGCCCCGAATGCCAGCAGTGGGAGACCTATGTGGAGGAGACCGAGGCCGCTCCCGTTCCCGCAAAGGCGAGAGGGGCAAGATCGACCTCCACCTCTGCCGATATCGTATCGCTTGCCGATGTCGTGACCTCCGAGGAGCACCGTCTGACCACCGGCATCGGTGAGTTCGACCGGGTGCTCGGCGGGGGGATCATGGCCGGCTCCATCATTCTGGTCGGCGGCGATCCCGGCGTCGGCAAGTCGACCCTCATGGCGCAGATGTGCGCCGGCCTGGAAGGACGCTCGATCCTCTACGTCACGGGAGAGGAATCGCTCCGCCAGATCAAGATGCGGGCCGACCGGCTCGGCGTCTCCAACCCCGGTCTGCGGCTGATGGCCGAGACCAACCTTGCGCTGATCGTCGCCGCCATCCGCGATACCTCGCCCGATGTGGCGGTGGTCGATTCCATTCAGACGACATATCATCCTGAGATAGAATCCGCTCCCGGCTCGGTCGCGCAGGTCAGGGAGTGCACGGCGGCGCTCATGCATCTTGCCAAGACGAGCGGGACGTCGATCTTCGTCGTGGGGCATGTGACCAAGGAGGGGACGATCGCCGGCCCCAAGGTGCTGGAGCATATGGTCGACACGGTGCTCCAGTTCGAAGGGGAACGGACACATCTCTATCGGATACTTCGTACGGCAAAGAACAGGTACGGCTCCACCAACGAGATCGGCGTCTTCGAGATGGGGGAGAACGGCCTTGTGGAGGTCACCAACCCCAGCTCCGTCTTTCTCTCCGAGCGTTCCTTCGGCGCCAGCGGCTCGGTGATCGCCGCCACCCTGGAGGGGACACGCCCGATCCTTGTGGAGGCGCAGGCGCTGGTGGCTCCCTCCAGCTACGGCGTTCCGCAGCGCACCGCCACCGGGTTCGACTACAAGCGGCTTCAGATGCTCCTTGCCGTCCTGGAGAAGCGCCTCGGGCTCGGCATGGGACAGTACGATGTATTCGTCAATATCGCCGGCGGCGTCAGGATCGACGACCCGGCGGTCGACCTGGCCGTGGCGTGCGCCATCGTCTCCAGCTTCCGCGATATCCCGGCCGATTCGCAGACCGTCGTCGTCGGGGAGGTCGGGCTGGGAGGGGAGATCCGTACCGTGGCCCAGGTCGACCAGCGCGTTTCGGAGGCCGCCAAGCTCGGGTTCAAGACCTTCGTCCTTCCGTCGCCGAATCTGAAGAAACTCTCGCCCCGCGATGGAATCGAACTCTGCGGCGTCGGTGTCATCGCCGCGGCGATCGATGCGGTGATCTGAGACCAGGGTGCGGACGGAACGTCCGGGTCGGGGGGCGGACGCCGGTCACGTCCCGCCCGCACCCATGATCGGTGTCGTCGTCGGCTTATCGCGTTACGATCAGATTCCCGGCCGTCACGACGCCGTCCGCCTCAAGGCGGTAGAACCACATCCCTTCGGAAAGCTCCGACACGTCGATTGCCGCACGATGCCGGCCCGCTTCGACCGTCCCTTCCAGCGGCGTCGATGCGCTCTCCCCCAGCGCGTTCACGATCGAGAGGCGGACCTTCGCGCTCCGGTCGAGCGTGAAGGAGATCGTCGCGATCTCCTGCGCCGGGTTGGGGGCCACAGTGACGTGGGTGCTCCTTCCTGCGGGGCTCTCGACGCCGCTCGGTTCTCCCACGATCGTGCTGATCGGGGTGCTCCAGACGCTGTTCGCGTCGGTGCCGGCCAGAACGGTTTCTCCCACCGTGATATAGGAGGTGATCACCGGCCCCTCGGGGAGCAGGTTGCTGATATCCTTCCACGCTCCGTTCCTGCGGGTATAGAGATGGTTCTTCTCCGCCATCGTGCTCTCCACGTATTCGACGGCCGCCACAAGAGGCGTTTCGCCGATGAACCAGACGTCGGTGATCCGGGTCCTTGGGGGGAACGCGATGATCTCGGGCGTCCAGTTACCCCCTCCCTGCGAGGTGAAGAGAGTATCTCCGATCCCCGCATAGAAGGTGCCGCCGTTGAAGCGCGCCGACGAGAGGGAGAAGAGCCACGGCTTGATGATATCCTTCGTCTTCGTCCAGTTCGCTCCGTTGTCGACCGAGCGGTAGATGCCGGAGACTGTCACGGCCACCGCCGTGTTGCCGTCGACCGCCAGATCGACCACCGGCGAGTGGAACGCGCCGTTGGTGGGGATGCCGGTCGATGCAAGCTGCCAGGTGAGCCCTGCGTCGGTGGAACGGTAGACCCCGCCGCCGTTCCATGACTCCGGGTCGGAGGTGGCGAAGTAGCTGCCGAACCCGGCGAAGAGCGTTCCGTTCTGCGAGGCGACGACCATCATCGTCTGATCGAACGGCTGATCCTCGATCCCTTCGGTCGTCGTCTGCCATGTCTCGCCGCCGTCGCTCGACCTGACGATACCCGACTGCAGATAGCTGGTCACCGATCCCACCAGGACCGAACCGCTCCGGACGACTCCGTTGAGCCCCTGGTTCGAGAGCTTCACCCAGTTCTCCCCCTTGTCGATCGAGCGGAAGACTCCGCCGTTCGTTCCCACCAGCACCCCCGTCTCATCGGAGAGCATCGTGTTCACGGTGCTGATCCGCAGTCCCTCGTTCATATGCTCCCACGTTCCTTTCACAAGATCGGCGCGCTCCACTCCCCCCGTCGATCCCTGGTAGAGGGTCGTGCCGTCCCCGGTCGTCGACGCCGTAACCGTCGGGGAGTCCCAGTCGGAGATCGGCATCCACTCGTCGCCGCTCAGCATGTAGGTAGCCAGGGGGGTGGTGGCGACCACCCTGGTTCCGACCGTGAGAATCTGGAAGATGCTGAAGTCGCCGTACGGGTCCGGAACGATCCCGAAGCTGTACGAGGTGAAGTTCTCGCCGGCGTCGGTGGAACGGTAGATCCCGTGGCTCGAGGTGCCGACGTAGATCGTGACAGGCCCCTTCACCTTGATACTGTTGATGTAGTCGCCGTCCGGAAGTCCCCTGCCGACCTTGCTCCAGTCCCGGCCGGCGTTGATCGAACGGTAGAGCTTCATGCTGCCGTCGTTCTCGATCGCGGCGGCGAAGAGAAGGCTCGCCGCGTAGGTGAGCGTATGAACATGTCCCGGCGGCTGGGTCTGCACCGGAGCCCAGGTGATGCCGTCATCCTCCGAGAGATGGATACCGTTGTTGGCCGAGGCGAAGGTCGACCCTTCGTCGGCGGAGATGGTGATCAGGCCATCCCCGATCGGGATCTCGGTCCAGGAGTCTCCCTGATCGGTGGAGCGGTAGACCCCCGTGTCGGTGGCGGCGTAGAAGGTAGTGCCGACGGCGAAGAGTCTCGACGGCGCGAGGGTGTTCAGTTGCGTCCATCCCGCGGCGTCATGCCTGTAGAGCTCGCGCCGGGTGGATGTGGCGAGCAGATGATCACCATCGGTCGCAATCGATCCGATCGATCCCCCCTCAGGACCACCGGTTTTGACCCACTGGCCGTACGCGCTTACGGCGGCCGTGAGCCAGAGCAGTAGGATGAGTCCTCGTTTCATTCGTTCATTCTCCAATCTGGTGTTCAAATGAGGCGCTTCTGTGGCGTTCCGGTTCTTCCGGTCGATGCCCTCCCGGGGTGGAGGAAGCGCCCTTCCTTTCGGTAGCGAAATTCTTCGGTAGCAAACGTAGAGAGGGGAGGGGGTGAGAATCGTCATCCGTACGGGTGAAGGGGGTGGGTGATATTGGGGGAGGCGATCGGGCGGGGAAATCACACATTGACCGAACAATCCACTGTGATTATACCATTCTGAAGAATTATATTCGTAGTGTTAACCAATCAGACGTATGATCGACGACATAGATGCGAAAATCGCGAAGATCGTTCAGGAGAACGGTCGGATCGCGAACAGCGAGATAGCACGGCAGATCGGGATGGCGCCGTCGGCGATTCTGGAGAGAATCCGGAAGCTGGAGGCGCAGGGGGTGATCCGTTCCTACAAGGCGCAGTTGAACCCGCGCGACCTGGGACTCGATCTCCTCGCCTTCATCTTCATCAGGGTCAACGTGAGCTTTGCCGACGGGACCCTGGGAGCACAGCTTTCGGAGGTGCAGGAGGTGCAGGAGATCCATCATGTGGCCGGGGAGGACTGCTATCTGGTGAAGGTGCGTGTGGCGAACACGGAGGCGCTGGGACGTCTTCTCCGCGAGAAGATCGGCTGCCTGCAGGCGGTGACCTCCACCCGCACCACCATCGTGCTGGAGACGCTGAAGGAGACGACCGATCTGCCGATCGGCGGCTGATCTAACTCTGGAGTATCCGTATGAACACCATGAACATGAGCCGGAGGATGGTCGGGATGACCGGAAACCGGTACGAGAAGATGAGCGATTCCTTCGTCCTGCACGACGATCTCCTCTGGAGGGGAACGTCGGGACCGGGAGAATCGTATATCCGTGTCCTTGAAGGGACGGTCTGGATCACGGAATCCGCCGACTCGGCGGACTACATTGTCGAACATGGACGGGAGCTGGTGCTCCACGGGAAGGGAGAGATCGTGATTCAGTCGCTCAGCCGGAACGCTCTCGTTTCGGTCCGCGAGATGCGTCGCGCCTCCCATCATCCGGGAGTCTAGATTCCTCCTCACGGCCCTCCGCATCGGGCGGGGGGCCTGCGGGGAGGCCAACACTCAAACCGAATCTGACCATGCAACGCTGGATCTTTCTCTTTCTGCTTGCGGCGCTCTGGGCCCCGTCGTTTCTGCTGATCAAGATCGCGCTGGTCGATATTCCTCCGATCACCCTTGCCACGATACGCCTTCTGGGGGGAGCGCTCCTGCTGCTCGCGGTGCTCCGGGTGAGGGGAGGGAAGCTCCCGACATCGGGAAAGGATTGGCGGAATCTGGCGGTGATGGGGCTCTTCGGCAGCGCGCTTCCGTTCGCGGCGATCAGCATCGGCGAGCAGTTCACCGACAGCGGACTGGCGGCGATCTTCAACGGCGCCACGCCGATCTCCACCGCCGTCCTCGCTCACTTCCTTGTCCACGACGAGAAGATGACCCCGACCCGGCTGACCGGCGTGCTGCTCGGGTTCGTGGGGATCCTCTCGATCTTCATACCGGAGCTGGGTGGGGGACATGGAAGCGCGGTCGGGGTGATTCTCTTCGCGGTGGCCGCCGTCAGTTACGGGCTCGGGATGGTTCATGCCAGACTCCATCTGCGGGGGATGGAACCTCTGGTCGCCCCGGCGCTTCAGCTCGCCATCGGGGCGGCGATGTTGCTTCCGTTCGTGGCGTTCCTGGAAGGGGACCAGTTGAAGATGCCGGGGACGGAGGCGTTCTGGGCGATCCTCTTCCTCACGATCTTCGGGACCGCGATCGCCTACTTCGTCTACTACCGTATTCTGGAGCTTGCCGGCGCCACCTTCCTCTCGCTCGTCACCTATCTCCTTCCGCCGGCCGGTGTCATGCTCGGGGTGATCTTCCTGGACGAGAGTCCCCGGTGGTACGCCTACGCGGGATGCGGATTGATCGTGCTGGGAGTGATGCTGATGAACAACGTCCTCCGCTTCTCCCGCCGTCCGGCCGTGGCGACGGGGGCGACCTCCGTGGAGTAGATGGAGACGTTACTCCCGGACGGCGGCGGACTGGTCGATCTCGATCCGGAGGTGGGATGCGAGAGGGCCCTCGTCGGGTCCGGAGAGCGATTCCGGATCCTCATCGGAGGATGATTTCACCTCCAGACCTCCGATCCTGCTCCCCCGTTCGGCGACGGCTCGCAGCAGTTCCGACGCGACGGAGGCGAGCCGGGCGGCGGATGATCTCCCCCGGCCTGGATATATCGTAATATGTGCGCCCCTGCGTATCGTACGGGCGATCTCCTCCATCACGCTCTCCTTTCCTCCCGCCGTCGGTCCGGTCTCCGGAACGAACGCCGTGATCACCTCACGGTCGATCTTCCCGTTCCCTCCTCGTCTGCTCAGGGTCAGGGGCAGCCTGTCGGAGAAGGTTGCGTTCGTTCCCGACGAGTCGGTCAGGGTGAGATCGGCGATAAGATCGGGAAGCGATCCGTCGGCGCCGGGGGTCTCCACCGGGAACGCCAGAGGGAGCGAATCGAGCTCCCCGAGGTTCGTTCCGCGATATGTCGCCACCGTCCGGTCGCCGTAGCGGAGCGTCAGGCTCCAGCGGGTGATGTCGGGGTCGCCGTCGAGTCTGGGAAGAAGGCCGATCCGCGGCCCCTCGACGGCGGTCACGAGCCATTCGACGACGACCGGCTCCTCGATCTTCGGGGAGGAGGACCATGTGACCGAGCGATCGCTTCCCCCATCTCCCGGCGTTGCGTTCCGGCAGTCGATCCGGGAC
Source organism: uncultured bacterium (assembly GCA_966250335.1). Classification (GTDB taxonomy): domain Bacteria; phylum Bacteroidota; class Ignavibacteria; order OLB7; family OLB7; genus OLB7. The sequence continues at coordinate 18,203 of CBINGZ010000035.1, forward strand.
GCGGCGATCTTCCAGACGGAGGCGAGATAGGAGCGGATCTTCTCGGCGCGTCGCAGACCAAGCCCCTCCGGTTCATCGGCGCCCGATCTTCCCGTCAGCACGATCGACGCCGATCCGTCGCTCCGCAGCCTGGAGCCGATGATGTCGGGAGTGCGACGAATCACCTCCGCCCCCCCTTTCCGCGCCAGCGATCGCAGGGTGAAGTCGCTTCCGTCGGCGGAGAGCGCGTATCCCGCCGAGAGCTCATCCGAACCCTCGTCGAAGTATATATCGGGAAACAATGGAACCAGCATGCGGTGGAGCGTGGTCTTCACGCGGATCTCTCCGCTCTCGCGAACGGTCTGGGAACGATCCTCGGCGAAAAGATCGATCGAGCCGGTGACCGGCGTTCGGGCCGGCGCCGGCTCCGTATCGTTCCGCGTGTCGCCGGTGCCGAAGAGGAGTGCGACTCCGACTCCTCCCCTCACGGCGCGGAACCCGAGCCCTTCCGTGAGCGCGCCGATATCGACCCGTGCGTCGAGGGAGGGGCGGAGGGTCATGGAGGTCGAGAGGGGGATCATGGCGGCGACGCCGGCCGATCCGCCGTAGCGAAGCCGGTCCGACCCGAGCGATTCACCCGCGGCGACCAGGCGGGTGCGGCTCCCTCCCTCGAAACTCAGCTCGGGGTGGTCGACAAGGCTCTCCGTCTGCCGGAAGTCCGAGGTCACTCTGTAGTCGAGCCAGAGCCCGGCCCCGACCGCCAGAAGGTCCGATATATCGTAGAAGATCTCTCCCTTCAGCCGCCCCATGCTCAGCGCCGAAGTGACCTCGAACGTCCGGAGAGGGGAGACGATGATGAGGGAGTCGGGATGAAATATCGTACCGAATGTAAACGGGTCGGAGACGAACTTCCCGGTCGAGAGGGCCAGCCCCGTTTCCACGAACGCCTTGAACGGCAGATCCCGGGAGAATGGAATCAGGGCGCCCGCGCCGAACCATGCCTGATGATCGTACGACCTCCCCGGCCTGTCGACGCCGTATCTGTTCACCACTCCCGCCTCCCGCTCCACGGTCGTCGGCACGCCGTAACTGTAGCCGATGGTGGGTCCTACGGTGATTCCCTTCTGAGCACGGCACGGCGCGGCGCACAGGATATATCCCGTAATGATGCAAACGTAAAGGAGGGGTCGTGCGACCGCTCCCCTTCCGCGTCGTTCGACGATTGAGATCATAGGGCTGTATCGGCGTCGTTCGAAATGCCGGGGGAGCGGCCCGGAGACCCCCGCTCGCGGGCCGCTCCCGCAGGCTACCAGAATCCGTTGTAGGCGTCGTTCCGGATGATCGACATCGTGCTCTTCCGCAGATCGGCGATCACCATCGACATCGTACTGATGGTAGACTTGGGATCGGTAAATATTGCGCTGAAGAGGAGCCGGGAGCCGTCGGAGGACCATTGCGGCCAGTAGACATTATAGTCGTTCCCGATCCCCGGGAGGGTCCGGGTGAGGTTCGTCGGCTTCTCTCCGGAAAGGGGGGCGAGCCAGAGATCGGTGAACTCGGGAGGCCCTTCCCGGTATCTGGAGAAGACGATCTGCTCCCCTCCCGGCGCCCAGGCGATTCCCATGATGCGGGAGCTGCCGTAGGCGAGGGAGCGGCGGTCTCCGCCGGAGAAGTCGACGATGTCGAGGCTGCTCGGGGAGGTGTACCAGTCGTCTCCATATCCCTGGCCGTAAGCAAGCCGTGTGCCGTCGGGGGACCAGTCGAACGAGTCGAACCCGGCGTGGATCTGCGTGGCGAGCGTCATGTAGACGCCGGTGTTCAGATCGAGCACCCGGAGCGTCGCGTCCCGCATCGCCAGCGCGATGCGGCGTCCGTCCGGAGAGGGTCTGTAGTCGAAGAACGATCCGACCGTTCCGATCCCCGGAAGGTTCCCAAGATTGAACGTCTTCCGCGTTCCTCCGTTGACCGGCGCCACGATAATCGTCGATCGGTCGTTCGCGATGCTGTTCTTCACATAGGTGATCGACGAGCCGTCGCGCGAAAGGTAGACCTTCTGTTCGAAGAAGGTGTCGGCGTCGGTCGAGGAATCGATCACCGTCGGCTTGCTTCCGTCGGTGTTCATCACGATGATCTTTCCTCGGCAGGAGGGGTTCGGTCCGTACGATCCCAGTGCGATGTAATCGACGTAGGCGATCCTCCCGTTTCTGGGGCCGCTCGAGACGTAGCACGAGTCGCCCGTGACCGTGGCGTATCCCGACCCGTCCGGGGCCATGACCGAGATCCCCCTGCGTTCATATTTCCCCGACTTCAGTTCGAGGGGGTTGAAGAAAATCTTGTCGTTGCTGCTGAGGATGTCGGTCGGGGGGGCGATGAACTCGTCGCCGCATCCGACCGCCAGAAGCGCCGGGAGGAGCGCAGTCCAGAGAAAAGGCTTCATGATGTATGTCCCGATATGAATGTTTCCGGATTCGGTCGCGCGACGTTTTCATGAAGGACAATCGATCCCCCGGCAACCTTACGAGGCTCCCGGTTCCCTTTCCGCCGGCCCGATTATTTTCGGGGCCTGTAAGGTACGCTCTCTCTTCGATGTCTTTGAGGGTAGAGAGTATCCGAACCGCGATTACGATGAGCCGATTTTTCAAAGCCATATCCCTGCCGAACGTGCTGAGCAGCTCGCGCCGCCCGGTCGGCGCCACGATCTCCCGTTCGGCGGACGAGGAGCTGTTCGAGCGGTTCCTGACCGGCGACGATGCCGCGGCCGTGGTCCTCTTCCGGGCCTACAATACCAGGCTTTTTCTCTACTGCGTCAAGGTGCTGGGGGATCAGGAACAGGCGGAGGATGTGACCCAGGAGATCTGGGAGCGGGCGATACGGCTGCGCGGCGGGTCGCAGCGGATCGGCAACGTGGCGGGATTTCTCTTCAGGATCGCCCGCAATCTCTGCATCAACCAGTTGAAGCGGCGCGGTCGGTCGGTGTCGATCGATGCGATCGACGCAGCCTCCCATCCCGCCTGCCTGATGCCGGGGAACTCCGATACCGAGGAACTGGTGAGCGCCGCCCTCGACACGCTCAGGTTCGAGGATCGCGAGCTGCTGGTGCTCAACGTTTACTGCGGTTACCGTCTGGACGAGATCGCCGAGATGATGGAAATGAAACCGAATGCGATATGGACCCGCGCCTCCCGCGCACGGGCACAGCTGAGAACGATCGTGGCGGATATGATGAACCCCCGCACCGACAACAACGAACAGGGGAGGGGAAGATGAGCAAGGAGCTGCACCGCGTGATCGACCGTTTCGTCAACGGCGAGATGCGCCCCGCCGAGGAGCGGGACTTCATGACCCTGATGGAACTCGACCCTGAACTCGATCGCCTCTTCAAGGCCGAGCGGGTCGTGCAGAGCACCATGACGAACGATCGCGAGGCGCTGGCCCGGATCGATCACTCGGAAGGGTACGCCCGCTTCCTCAACGGTCTCGCCTCCAGCGTCAGAGGGAAGGTCCCCCAGGGAGGAATGCTTCCGGCCGGATCGGGCGCAGGCTTCGGCAACCGCGCGGCGACCGCGACGGCGCTGGCGTTGATCGTGGGGATCTGCGCTCTGGTCGCTGCCGATCTGGGGGGATGGTGGAATGAGACCTCTCCGACGACGTCGATACCGGCTCCGGTACGATCCCACACTCCGCTTCCGTCCGTTGCTCCGGTACCGGACGGGAAGAGTGAAGAGGGAAGGGCCGCCACGGTTCGTGATCGATTCTCCCGTCGTGACGGGGAGAGGGTGAGCGATGGTGACAACGAAAAAAAGGGGAGAGAAATCACGGCGCCGGTGAACGAGGTTCAGCGGCGCGATCTGAACATCGCTGCTCCGGTCGGGACCGTCGCTCCGGCGACGATCGATTCATCGGTCCTGCACCGCGAGGTCGAGACCGAGGAGCTTCCGCTCTTTCAGGACGACACGATGCGCACACGAATCCACGTCCGTCCGGATGATCGCTGAGGGAATGCGGCGGGAAAATTCATCACGATAAATATTCCGCTGCGGTATATCCGTTGAAACATAATGATCCGGCTACATTATTTAACGGGTCTTCGCCGGATCGATCAGCCGTGAAAAAATATGAAACGGCCGGAAGTCCTTTCAGACCTCCGGCCGTTTTGTCGTATTCAGCTTTGAATAACCGTCCTTATCAGTTCCATCAACCATGATCATCGATATCCCAAACCCTTACCATCGCGTCTTCTCTCTCACTCTCTCTCTGTTCTCCTTTCCTGATACGTGTGCTGTTCACACTCTCTCCGTCATACCGTCGATCAATTCTCTGCTCTTTTCTCATGCATCTCTTTTTCGTCGGCTGCTCTCTCGGTGCTCTTCTTCTCTCTCAGTCACTCTCTGAAAATTTGATCTCTCGCCTCTCTTTCTCTTATTCCGGCAAACCGTGTGCCGTTCTCCATCGTGCGTTGTGTGAGCCGGTGCGGCTCATTCTCTGTTCGGTGCTCAGGGCAGCATTGCCAGCCAGAGCCACGCTGCTACACCCAGCAACAGATATCCGGTGAATGGCCTAGACATGATAACCTCCTCTCTCTAATTAATCAGTGATAGCGACGCCTGCATCAACTCCTATCGATCATCCATCAGCGGCGCTCTATCATTAAGACAATCAGAAGGCTGAAAACATATCAGGTCCCCGAAAAAAAATCAGCCTCTCATGCTTATTGATTGTCAACCCTCATCCGACCGTGATCAATAACACCGTGACGACCCGTCATGTTCCCTCGGTGGGAAGGAACCATCGATTCATCGACAAGAATTATATTCACCGTCGGTCGAGACCTCGTCCCGGCTCCGGAGAGACGGTCGGCGAGGCGCCGATAGGAAGATCTGCGGTAATGACGATCGATATCGAAGTCTGTAACCGCGTTCCTGGTGTATATAACCGCGAGCCGATCGGTAGTTACAGTTTCCGCCTGTATGGAAATGTACAGCGGGGACCCGGCGTCGACACATTCCTACACATACCGACTATCCTGTATGAAGATCACATTACAACGGCGGGACGACGCGTTCCATTTCACGGCCGTCAACGAAACGGGGAACGAGGTCGAGATCGACGCCTCCCCCTCGATCGGAGGACACGGCGCCGGAGCACGACCGATGGAGATGCTCATCATGGCGCTCGGCGGATGCAGCGGCATCGATATCGTCGATATCCTGAAGAAGGGGAGAATGACGCCGCGTGATCTCCGTATCGAGATCGACGCCGAACGGGAGGCGGGCGCCGTCCCCTCCCTCTTCACCGTGATACATCTGCATTATATCGTTGAGGGAGATATGGAGCCGGAGAAGGTACGACGCGCCGTGGAGCTGAGCATCGGGAAGTACTGCTCGGTGGCGAAGATTCTGGAACGGAGCGCCGTCATCACATGCGACTTCACGCTGAACGGGGTGCGCCATGCAGTGGAGGTCGACCATGCATAACGAGACGAAGGTGATCCGGACGCAGGCCGAACGGTCGGGGCATCGCGAACATGCGGTGCCGATCTTCATGACCTCCAGCTTCACGTTCGACGACGCCGAGCACGCGCGCGCGCTCTTCGCCAACGAAGTGGAAGGAAGTATCTATTCGCGATACAGCAATCCGAACGGCGACGAGTTCGTGAAGAAGATGTGTGTTCTGGAAGGGGGGGAGGACGGCATTGCCGTCGCCTCCGGGATGTCGGCGGTCTTCACCTCGTTCGCGGGGCTGCTGAGCACGGGGGATCATATCCTCTCCTCCAAGTCGGTCTTCGGCTCCACCCATCAGCTGCTGACCCAGATCCTGCCGCGCTGGGGGATCACCCACTCGTACGGCGAGATATCGGAGCCGGAAACCTGGGCCGGACTGGTGCGGGAGAACACCCGACTGGTCTACGTTGAGACCCCCTCGAACCCGGCGCTCGACCTGATCGATCTGGAATGGCTCGGGGAGTTCTGTCGACGGCGGGGGCTGATGCTCGTGGTGGACAACATCTTCGCCACCCCGATCCTCCAGCAGCCGATCCGCCTCGGCGCCGATCTGGTGATCCATTCGGCCACGAAGTATATCGACGGGCAGGGACGCGGCATCGGCGGGGTGATCGTGGGAGGGGGAGATCTGGTGGAGAAGCTGAGGTTCTTCGCCCGGCATACCGGCCCCTCCATCTCCCCCTTCAACGCCTGGATGTTCAGCAAAAGCCTGGAGACCCTGGCCGTCCGGATGGAACGCCACTGCGCGAACGCGATGAAGCTGGCCCAGTATCTGGAGGGACATGAGCAGGTGGAACTGGTGAAATATCCCTATCTCCCGTCGCACCCGCAGCACGAACTGGCGCTTCGCCAGATGAGCGCCGGCGGGGGGGTGGTGACCTTCGTGGTCAAGGGAGGGATAGAGCAGGGGCGTACCTTCCTCGACTCCCTCTCCTTCAGCTCGCTGACGGCGAACCTGGGGGATTCACGGACGATCGCCACGCATCCCGCCAGCACCACCCACAGCAAGCTCTCCGAGGAGGAGCGCCGCGCGGTGGGGATTCTTCCCGGGCTGGTCAGGATCTCGGTCGGACTGGAGCATATCGACGACATCATCGCCGATATCGATCAGGCGTTGGGAAAGAGCGTGGGGGTGGAGGGAGATCATTCGTCGTCGGGAGAGCCGGCCAGTTCCTCCTCCGTCGTCGGGTCCTCGACCGGGTAGAAGATCTTCTTCCGTTCCTTCTTCCGTATCGCCGGGCCGGTCGAGATGGAGGGGAGGGGACGGCCCGCCTCGGAGGGGCTTCCTTCTTCGGGGGGCTGGCAGGCGATCAGTTCGATATATCGTGTTCCGGCGGGGGTGAGATCGAACCTGTTCTCGCTCCCGCTGACCCTTCCCTTCGTCCGGAGAGAGTAGTTGACGGGGGAGCATTCGATCTCCACGATCGCCGGCTCCTCTACCGTGCTGGTCGAGGTCTCCACCCGCAGCGGCACTCCGGAGCGGTCGAAGGAGATGAGCCAGGAGGAATCGGCGGGCGCCCCCGGCTCCGTCTGGAGCCACGGGTAGCGCCGGAGGAGATCGAGCCTCCCCCTGCGCGGCACGATAACCTTGTAGTATGCAGGCTCCCTCCGGAGGAATTCCGGGATCGTGAGCGCGGGATTGCGATGCAGTGCGATATAGAGGGATGCGGCGTCGAGTCCGACCAGGTTCATCCCGTTGTAGGGGCCGTGCTCGTTGGAGTCGTTCGGCCAGAGCGGTTCGTACCAGACGTTGAAATGCTCGTTCAGCAGGAGCGCCAGCTCGAAGTGGAGATGCGCCCGCTCGCGGTTGATGCCGACCCCGGTATACCCCAGAATCCCGATCGCCTCCCCCTGCCTGACGATCCGTCCCTCCGTCGTAAGCGTGTCGGCAAGATGGGCGTAGAGGCTGTAGTAGGGTGAGCCGTCGATGATATGCTCGATAACGATATATCGTCCGTAGTTCGATCCCCCCGCCTTCGGGCTTACCCTCACCACTCTCCCCTCCGCCACCGCCATCACGGTGTCGAGCGGAATACCCATCTTATTACGATAGAGCGGCCGTATGTCCATTCCTTCGTGGAAGCGGGTGAAGACCTGCTCCGACCCGACCGACCTCGGATTGCGGACGAACCCGTAGCGGCCTGCCGTCCACGGCTGCGCGCGTCCGGTCGCCGTCTTCTGGTAGAAGAGGCTGTCGTTGCCGATCAGGAGTTCCCGATTGCAGGTGGGAAGAACGAGCTTCTGCGCACGCGCATCGGCACACGATGCGATGATCGTGATGATTCCAAGAAGATATGGTAGAAGGGAAAAGCTGCGTCTCATCGGTTCGGGGGCCGTCTACGGGGCTACGGGGGGGATAACATCGTTCGATGATCGAACGTTCGGTTCAGGGAGAGAGGGGGTCGGCTCCGCTCTTCTTCCTCGGCGCCGTCACGCTCAGCGCCAGTCCTACCATAACGACGACGACACAGCCCACGACGTTGTACCAGAGGAAGCTCATCTTGAGGGAATCCTGGATCGCGACGAGAGCGTCGCTCCCGGTGATCGACCGGAACGCGGAGGCGACGGTCGGGAAGTTATCGAGCAGCGCGATCGAAGCCATGCCGCAGAGCAGTCCCCAGAACGCCCCTCTGCCGACCGCGCGGCGGAACCCGAGCGCCAGCACGAAGACCCCCAGCAGCGACCCGTAGAAGAAGGAGCCGAACTTGTTCACCACCTCGATCAGCGATCCGAGCGCCGCCGCGTAGTTGGCGACGATGCAGGCGAAGATCCCCCAGAAGAGGGTGGCGAAGCGCGACACTCCGAGATAGTGCGCATCGGACGCATCCTTCCTGTAATGGCGTCTGTAGAAGTCGATGACGGTCGCCGTGGAGAGGGAACTGAGCTCCGCCGAGATCGAGGACATGGCGGCCGCGAAGATCGCCGCGATGATCAGCCCGACCACTCCGGCCGGCATCTTGTCGGTCACGAAGGTCGGGAAGATGTAGTTCACATCCCGGAACTCGGCTCCGCCGTTCGCTTCCTTCACCGTCTCGATTCCCGCCGCCCGGATCGTGTTCATGACCGAATCGGCGCTCCGGAATTCCGTCTGCGCCTGTGCGAACCCGCCGGCGTCCCGGTCGGTCAGCGCCAGCTTCGTCGCCGCGTCCTTCCGTGTCTCGAACGCCTTGCCGTACTCGGCCTCCAGTCCGCGCAGCCGGTCGCCGTAGGCGCTCCCTTCCACCTTCGCCACCTCGCTCCGGTTGAAGAGCATCGGCGGCTGCTGGAACTGATAGTAGACGAAGACCATCACTCCCAGAAGAAGGATCACGAACTGCATCGGGATCTTGACGAAGGCGCTCATCAGGAGGGAGGTCCGTCCCTCGCTGAGAGATCGGGCCGTCAGATAGCGCTGCACCTGGCTCTGATCGCATCCGAAGTAGGCGAGCATCAGGAAGAGGCCGCCGATCAGCCCCGACCAGAGGGTGTAGGTCTCGTCCAGGGTGAACCGCGTGTCGACCGCGCGGAGTCGTCCGGTCGACCCGGCCAGCTCCAGAGCTCCCGAAAGCCCGACGTCGGCGGGGAGCTGCGAGAAGATGATGAAGAGGACGACGGAGAGACCGATGAAGATCACCACCATCTGCTTCACATCGGTCCAGGTGACAGCCTGAACTCCTCCGAACATCGTGTAGAGGGTCGTGGTGAGTCCCATCACCAGGATGGTGATCGTTTCGTCCCATCCCAGAACGAGCGAGAGGATCACCGACGGCGCCGCCACGATCACGCCGCAGGAGAGTCCCCGCGAGAGAAGGAAGAGGAGGCTCGTCAGCGCCCTTGTTCTGGCGTCGAAGCGGCGTTCGAGGTATTCGTAGGCGGTGAAGACACGTGCGCGGTAGAAGAAGGGGACGATCGTGACGCAGAGGATCACCATCGCCAGCGGAAGGCCGAAATAGAACTGGATGAAGCTCATCCCGTATGTATATCCCTGTCCCGTGGCCCCCACAAGGGTGATCGCGCTGAGCTGCGTCGCCATCACCGAGAGCCCGACCGCCCACCAGGGGAGGCTGCGGTTCGCGAGGAAATACCCTTCCAGGTCGTCGTTCCGTCTGGTCAGGCGAATCCCGTCGTAGACGATATAGACCAGATAGGCGGCCACGATCAGCCAGTCAAGCCAGTGCATGGAGAGTAGTGAGGGATGTGGAATGAAGCGGAGCGGGGAGCGAGGGGGCGTTCACGGCTCGTACGCCTTCGTGAAGAGCCAGAGGGCGACGATCTTCATGATCGTGAAGATGACGACAGCCAGATAGACCAGGTTCCAGTGGGGGAACCCGGCTTCGTCCGTCTCACCCCGGAGCGGGTCTCCCGGTGAATTTCTCTTCCCGTCCTGTTCCGCGATATCGGAGATCATGGGCCAAATATATGATTCTCGGCGGCTTTGTCGTGGTCGTCCGGGGTGCCGCGCATCGAGGGCAAAAAAAATCCTCCGTACTCTTCAGCACGGAGGATTCAATGACGCCAAACGGACATCCCGCTACGGGATGTCCATTTTTACATGGAACTTGATCGTATCACGACCTCTGTGCATTGGGCGACGCACAAGGGGTCGTGCATCCTCGGTACGCGTATCGACATCCTCGCGTACGACCTGCTGTATCGTTTCCGGGCGCTGGAGAGCGGGGCGGCTCTCCGTCTCGGGAACGACCTGTCTGGTACCGTCGGTCGCCTGCGGGGTCGTCGCGGCGTCCGGTATCCGGCTCGTGGGGGCTCCGTTCCGGGAGTTCACGTCTTCAACCGGACGCCTTATAACGACCGACGATGTGGTTCGGGGGTTGCCGGACCGTGAGGCAGTCGACACTGTACGTGTCGGGCTGTTCACGGCGGAGGCGAGAGGGGCTGTCGGATCGGGTGTCGTTGCGGCCGCGGGGGTTTTCACCCGAGGTTCGTTCACGACGCTGGGGGTCTGTCGGCCGGCCGTTTCGAGGACGCGGGCCGGGGCTGCGGCCTGTGTCCCGACGGTTTCGTCCGGCGAGTTTTTCTCAAGGATCGGCGCGACGCCGAAGGTGCCGACCATCAGGGCTGTCGCGGCGATCGCCATCTTGTAGGTCATCGGGCTCAGGATCGCCTGACGGAACCGCAGCAGGAGGCTCGATCCCCCCTGCATGAGGGAACGCGAGCCCGATACCGCCTCGGCGGCCGTATAGCCGGGCGTTGCCGGAGCATGCGGAAGGTTCAGCATGCCGACGAGCCGGTTGCGCGATTCCGCGTGGAGCAGGGCCGAGCTCTCACGGCTCTTCTGAATGGCGCTGTCGACGACACGAAACGCCTTCAACGTCTGGCGCAGCTCGTTGTCGACGGCAACCCGTATGAAGAAGTCCTGTTCCTCGGCGGCGCTCAGCTCTCCGTTCAGATAGCGAGACACCAGACGTTCCTGTTCTGAACGTGTCATTGCTCTATCTCCGATAATATACTCTCCCCGGCCTTCTCCTTATCTTCGTCGATTCCGATCATCGCGGAAATCATACGGCCGAGATGAGTGCGTGCACGCCAGGCTCGCGTGCGGATGGCGCCGACCGGTTCACCGAGCATTGCGGCGATTTCATCGAACCGGTATCCGGAGTATGCGTTCAATACCAGCACTTCGCGCTGTGCCTCCGGCAGATGCGGAAGCGCAAGCAGCACAAGCTCCTCCAGATGCGACAGCTCATGCATGCTCGCCGAGGGATGATTCACCTCCGGCAGATCATGCAGCGGTGAATGGTGCCGATCCTTGCGGATTTCATCGAGACAGAGGTTGCGCGCGATCGTCAGAAGCAGACCGAGCGGGTTCTGCGCCGTTGCGCGTCCCTCGGCCCGTAACCGGATAACACGTTCCCAGAGCTCCTGCGTGACGTCTTCGGCTTTCTGCGGGTCACGTACGAACTGGAGGCAGTAGAGATAGAGCCGGTGGTTGTGCCTGTCGAACAGAACGACCAGGGGCGCGTCGTCTCCGTCGAGAAACTTCTCGAACAGTTGAGCGTCGCTCGGATCACCCGCGGAAGGAACGGTGGAGCGCTTTTCCTGCTTCTCCGTTGCGGGAGCCCCGAATATCGTGGTCTTCCAGTTCATCCAGTCCCAATCGGTAACCTGTGCGCCGAACATCATGTTTCCAACAGCAAGGGCGTTCTGTCGAAAAACCCTTGTACCCTATCAAGGGATGGTATTAACATAACGAACATTTGGGCGAAAACGTCACACGACTCCGAAGGAAAGAATCGCGTGATGTTTCGGCCGAATCAACCGTTCTTCTGGGGGGTGTTGTGTCCCATACGAACTTCCGCCCGGTTTCGAGCGATCATTGCACGGAGCGGGTGCAGGAAGCCGTCCTTCCGACTACCCCCGATCACTCGTTGTCGAGGCCCCGATGCTTTCTGGACGACATGTTACCCTTCTCCTCTCCCTTCTGATTCTCGCGGCCGCCCCGCTGGCGGCCCAGCCTGCCGATGCCGGATCGAAACTTCCCCAGGGGAGCCTCCCCGCCGAAGCGCCGGCCTTTATCGAGAACAGAGGACAGTGGAACCCGGCCGCCAGGTATCTGGCCCGCCTGGGGGGAATGGACGCGTGGGTGACCGACGACGGCATCGTCTACGACTTCCATCATACCCCTTCTCGTAACGCCCCCCGCGACGTCAAAGCCGCCGTTCTCGCCTCGGTCATGGCCGCCTCCGACGGCCGGCCCGATTCGACCCGCGGCCGCAGCGGTCATGTCGTCAGAATGCGGTTCGTCGGCGCCGGGGGACGGGCGGTGAGCAGCGACGCCGACAGACGCGAGACCTACCACAACTACTTCTACGGGAACGATCGGTCGAAATGGATCACACGCGTTCCGCTCTTCGATGAAGTGCGGCTCAACAGGCTGTACGACGGAATCGACGCGCGGATCATGTTCGAAAAGGGGAGTCTCCGCTACGATATGATCGTGGAGCCCCGGCACGACCCTTCGGCGGTCAGAATGGAGTTCGAGGGAGCCCTGGGCGTGCGGGTCGACAGGTCGGGTGATCTGGTGATCGCCACGAGTCTCGGGGAGGTGCGCCAGAGAAGACCGATCGCCTTCCAGACCGGCGCCCGCGGTCTGCAGCCGGTGGAATGCGCCTTCGCCGTCGGGAAGGATGGAGGGGTCGGGTTCAGGGTCGATTCGTACAACCCCGATCTGCCGCTCGTCATCGATCCGCTGATCTATTCCACCTTCCTCGGGGGGATGCTCGGGTCGGGATACGAGACGGTGACGTCGCCGGTGGTCGATTCCACCGGACAGCTCTATGTGGTCGGCGCGACATCCGCACCCGATTTCCCCGTCACTCCCGGCGCCTACGATGGGGTCAATCACGGCGGGAACATCAACGGAACCGATGGATTCCTCACGATCATTGGTCGGTACGGCACGAACATCGTCTCCTCCACCTTCTTCGGCAGCCTCGGCGACGATGAGCCGGCCGGGGTCGCGCTTGATACTGACGGTGATATCTACATCGTAGGGACGACCAGTTCCAGAACCTTTCCGGTGACCGGGGCGTCGTTCGATCCTTCGTTCAACGAAGGGGTGACCGACTGCTTCGCCATGAAATTCAACGCGACGGCGACACTCGTCTACTACTCCACGTATATAGGCGGGTCGAAGATCGACATGGCTACCGGGCTCGCCGTCGACGACGAGAAATGTCTCTATATGATGGCCGTCACCGGCAGCAGCGACTATCCGACCAAGAGGGGATCGTTCCGCTGGTATCCCCCCTATAGTGCGGGGAGCAATCCGTATACGAACAACGTCGACGTGGTGATCTCGAAGCTCAACCCCGTCGGCTCGGCCTATGTCTACTCGGGGTTTCTGGGGGGAGCAAACTGGGATTACGGAACGGCAATCACGCTCGATCGAAACAAGAATGTGATCGTTGCCGGGTTGACCCATTCCGCCAATTTCCCCGTGAGCGATCGCGCCTACTCGCGGCGGTTCCTCGGAACGCAGATTCAGGCGAACCCCAGTCTCAACGACGCCTTCGTCGCCAAGGTCAGCGCGAACGGGGCGGTGCTGATGTACTCGACCTTCATCGGCGGGTCGGCTTCCGAGTTCGTTACCGACGCCAAGGTCGATTCCGTCGGGGATATTCATATCGTCGGTTATACCCGATCGTCCGATTTCCCCGCCACCCCCGACGCCTACTCGCGAACCTACCACGGCGGCACGTCCGACATCTTCACGGTGCGGTTCGATTCCACCGGTTCCCTTCTCTACTCCTCCTATCTGGGAGGGACGGGGGCGGATATCTCGGGGGAGATGCAGATCGACTCGACCGGCGCTCTCTGGTTCGTCGGCTCCTCGGAGTCGGCCGATTACCCGACGACCGGCAATGCCGTCCAGAACACGCTGATCCCCTCGCCCGGTCCGATTGTATCTCGTGATGCGATTCTCACCAGACTCGACTCGGCCGGCTCCGCCATCGAGTTCTCCACGTTCCTGGGGGGGACAAGCATCGACGACGGGATCGGTCTGGCGCTCGACAGATACAGGATGGCCTACGTCACCGGCCTTACCCGGTCGGTCGACTTCCCGACTACCACATCGGCCTACGATACGACCTTCAACGGCGGACTCGTCGACATCTTCGTCTCCAAGGTCGGCACCTGCACCGTGATCGCCGATGCGGGACCGGATGTGGAGGTGTGCAGGGATGGATCGGCCGTCATCGGGCGTGACGCCTACAACGGCAAGCCGCCCTATACCTATCTCTGGGAGCCGGCCGATGGACTCAGTTCCCCCACGGTCGCCTCTCCGACCGTCACGCCGAAGGGGGCTGTCGACTATCGTGTCACGGTCACCGACGCCTCGGGATGCTCCACCTACGATATAGTGCGGGTGACGGTGACGAACGGGCCGGCCCCGGTTGCCGGGAAGGATACGATCATCTGCCCGGGCGCCGCCGTCACGATCGGCGAGCCCGCCTCTGGAGATCATCCCCCCTTCACCTATTCGTGGACCCCCGTCGCCGGGCTCGATAATCCCGATTCTCCCACCCCGACCGCCCGCCCCTCGGCAAGGACCGAGTATGTGGTGGCGGTGACCGACGCGCGCGGGTGTGTGAATCGTGATACGATCATCGTCGGCTTCGCCGATCCTCTGACGGTGACTCCCGCTCTGAATGTCGTGATCTGCAAGGGGGGACCGGGCGGAGTGATCGGGGCGGAGGCGAGCGGAGGCGTCGGGCCGTACACGTATTCCTGGGCTCCCCCGTACGGCCTCTCGCAACCCGATGCAGCTATGCCGATTGCGAACCCTGCCGTCGCCACCTCCTACGTCGTCACGGTGACCGACTTCCTCGGCTGTTCGGTCTCCTCCGATCCGATCGTCGTGACGGTTGCCGACACGCTCGGCACGAAGGTGACGGTCGTGGGATCGGCCGTGGTCTGCGAAGGGGATAGCGTGACCCTGGACGCGGGGGAGCATGCGACCTATCTCTGGTCCGAAGGTTCGACGACCCGCACGATACGGGCCGGCAGAGCGGGAGCCTACACCGTGGCGGTTCAGGATGCCGACGGATGCATATCGAAGTCCGATCCGGTGACGGTTACCGTCATCCCTCGTCCCGATGCCACGATCCTGGGACCGATCGAAGTCTGCATGGAGAGCCGTGGCGTCTATTCGGTCGCCGAGTTCCCCGGCGCTCTGTACGAATGGGATATCGAGGGGACGGGAGCGGTGATCGAATATGGACTGGGGAGCTCGAGAATCACCGTCCTCTGGGGGAGCACCGGATCCGCCTCGGTCTCCGTGATCGTACGCAACCCCCTCACCGGATGCGTCGATTCATCGACCCGCGAGATAAAGGTCGGAACCGAGCTCAAGCCGGTCGTCCTCCCCTCCGGGAACGTGACGATCTGCGCCGGCACAACGATGGTGCTGGACGCCGGGGACGGATTCGATACCTACGAGTGGTCGACCGGAGAAAAAACACGGACGATTACGATAAATTATGCCTCGTTTGCTCCCGGCGTCCCCAGGACCTACACGGTCCGCGTGGCCTTTGCGGGGGGATGCTCCGGGACGTCCGATCCGGTGACGGTGACCCCGAACGCGCCGATCAAGGTCGAGGTGACCCCCAACGGAACCGTCCCTCTCTGCTCCGACGGCAGATTGAGGCTGACGGCGACGCCGGGCTTCGCCGGG
The DNA here is from genome assembly GCA_966250335.1 of uncultured bacterium. Taxonomy (GTDB): domain Bacteria; phylum Bacteroidota; class Ignavibacteria; order OLB7; family OLB7; genus OLB7. Next base: position 33,857 of record CBINGZ010000035.1, read on the forward strand.
TACCTCTGGTCCAACGGCATGACCGGCGAGTCGATCGTCGTTGACGCCCCCGGGGAGTACAGCGTGACGGTCACCGACGGCGTCGGCTGCACGGCCGGCTCGCAGATCGTGAACGTGACTCCGACACTCCCGGTCGTGGTGAAGCTCGATCCCGGCGGCGATCTCCTCCTCTGCGAAGGGGAACGCCTGGTGGTGAGGGCGCCGGCCGGGTATTCCCGATATCTCTGGTCGACGGGAGCGACGGCCGACTCGATCGTCGTGGCGACCGCGGGGGAGTACTGGGTGACGGTGACGACGCTCGGCGGGTGCCCCTGGCGCTCCGATACGGCGAGGGTCACGGCCGTTCCCGCTCCTCCGAAGCCGAGCTTCACACGCTCGGGAGACACATTGATCGCGACCCCCGCTCCTGCCTATCAGTGGCTCAGGAACGGCGTCGAGATCTCGGGAGCGACCGATGAGCGATATATTGCGGACGCCTCCGGCCGATACGAGGTTCGTATCGCCACTCCGGACGGCTGCACCGCCACCAGCGACGCGCATCGGATCGGGATCAACCGTTTCGTCCGTCTCGACACGACAAGCGCCGCCGTCGGCGACCGTCTGCGGCTCCGGATGACGGTCGATCCCCCCCTTGCCGCCGACGAGGAGGTGCGCGGCTTCCTGGCTCGGATCAGGGTCGTTCCGAACGCTCTCTTCCCGCATCGGGTGATCTCTCCCGATGCCGCCGTGGCGGGCGAGCCGGCGCAGCTGACCTACCGGACGACGGGAGAGATCAGGGTGGAGCGCGAGACGACGAGCAATCCCCTTGCCGGATCGACCCTCTTCGATCTCGAACTCGAGGGACTGATCACCGGAACTCCGTTCAACGACGTCGTGATCGAGGAGGTGGCGCTCGACCTGGACGGCAGCATGCCTGTCGCCGGGAACGGTCTGGTGCTCCTCAGCGGCTGTCAGATCGCGAAAGGATATGGAAAGCGGGTGAGGATCGACGGTGTGACGCCGAACCCGGCGGCATCGGAGGCGGCCGTGAGCTATCGCGCGCCGGTGGGATCGTACGGCCGCCTTCGCATCATGGATCTGACGGGGGCCGAGGTGAAGGGGGTCGACCTCGATGCCGGCACCGGAGAACTCCAGAACGTGCGGATCGGCCTGGAGGGACTCTCCGGCGGAACGTATCTTCTCGAGCTCCGCGACGGCGAGGAAGTTGTGGGGGTACCTCTGATCATTATGCATTAAGCACAGGAAGCATTCCGGTGGTTCTGAGTCTCAGTTGCCTGCTGTACGCATCCGTCGCCCTTCTGATGGGTACGGGTGTCGTCAGTGCGCAGGGGGATGAGCCCGGACGGGTTCTTCTTGGCCCTTCGGTCTTCATCGGCGCCGCCGTCGACGATGCGCAGGTGCCGGTCTTCGGCACCACGGTGAACTGCGGGGAGTTCAGTTCGGGGACCGCCTTCACGCCGATGCTCGGCGGCTCGTTCCTTCTCCCGCAGCTCTTCTCCGACCGATTCGGTCTCCAGGCCTCGGCGCTCCTCGGCTATTCGTCGGGCCGGCTGACGACCGAACCGCTGGAACCGGTGCGGATACTGGACGACGAAACGGCGTCGCTGGTGGAGCTGGAGGAGGAGTACAGGATCGGCTCCGACATCGTCAGTTTCTCCATTGATATCCTTCCGCGATATTCTCTGGGTGATCGGGTCGCTCTTGCCCTCGGTCCCTCGTTCGGCTACAGGATCTCCTCCGCGTTCAGCCAGACCGATCATGTGTTCGGTCCCGGCGACTACAGGTTCGAGGACGGACAGAGCGAACGGGCGCTCGTCGGCGGGCCCCGTCTGGAGGGGAACGGGTTCACGGCGGGAGGGGTGCTGCAGGCGACGTGGGAGCTTCCGCTCGGGGAACGATCGATCCTGATGCCGGGGGCGCAGATCCGCGCCGATCTTCTCTCCCCCGTTCACGACTACTCGTGGCGACGGCTGAGCGTCGGCGCCTCTCTCTCGCTTCTGTTCGATCTCGATCCCTCCTCCGATACCCCGGTCGAGCCGATACCCGATCCGCCGGAGCCGCGCATCCCCCGTCTGGCCGCCTCGATCGCGATCTTCGGCGTCGACGAGAATGACAACCCGCTTCCGGCGGCGCGGATCAGTGTCTTCGAGACGTTCTATCGTCAGCATGCTCCGCTTCTCCCCTACCTCTTCTTCTCTCACGCCTCGTCGATTCTTCCGGAGCGCTACAGCCGTCCCGTGAAGATCGACTCCTTCTCGCTCGACGGTCTTGCCGGCAGCTCGGTGCTCGATATTCAGCACGACATCCTGAACGTCATCGGGCTCAGGATGCGGGAGCACGACAATGCGGTCGTCACGCTCAACGGATCGATATCGCGGGACGAGCCGTCCGACCTGGCGCTCCTTCGCGCCGAGACGGCGCGGAACTACCTGAAGCGGATCTGGGGGATCGACCCTTCGCGCCTTGTGGTCGACGACAACCCCGGCAGCGCCCAGCGTTCGAACGAATCGACCGAGGATGGTCGGGCGGACAACAGACGGGTCGAGATCGGGACGAACAATCCGGCGGTGATGGCGCCGGTTGTTACCGTCGAGGTCGTCCGCGATTTCGATCCCCCCATGATCAAGATGGACCCCGATATCACGGCAGAGGCGGGGATCAAACGGTGGGAGATCGTGGTGAGCCAGCAGGGGGCCGAGGTGGCTCGTTATACGAGCGACGACAGGATGAACGAGCAGGAGGTCACCTGGCAGATCGTCCGTGAACGGATCGATTCGGCGCTCGCCCCGCTGGTGGCGACGCTGACCGTCGAGGACTCCACCGGAGCGGTCGTGACGGCGCGGACCGAGGCGCCGCTGGTGATGGTGAAGCGCCCCAAGGTGGTCGACAGGCGGATCGAACGGGACGGCGATCATGAGAGGATCGCCTATCAGCTCGTCGGCTTCGATTTCGGGTCGTGGCAGCTCGAGGAACGGCAGCGCTCGGCGCTTCGCGACGTCGCCGGTTCGGTCAACCCCGGCGCGCGGGTGACCATCGTGGGATATACCGATCGGATCGGGAAAGAGAAGCCGAACAGCCAGCTTGCGGCCGGGCGCGCCGAAAGCGTGGCCGCGGCTCTCCGTCATATTCTGGACGAGCTGAAGGTTCCCGATGTGACCGTCAGGACGGTCGGGGCGGGAGTGGAGACGGAACGCTTTACGAACGATCTTCCGGAAGGCCGCTTCCTCTCGCGCGGTGTGGCGATCGTGGTGGAGCAGATGGTGGCTCCCTCCGGAACCGACGGTCCGTGAGCTCTTCCCATCCGCTCCTCAACAGAAAAGCCCGGTCGAGCGACGATCGGGCTTTCTTCGGTGTACAGGACCAGGTATAGGGGACTATGCCGCGCGACGCAGCTTACGGACAACGATCGTCCGGATCAGGACCTTGTTGAGAGAACCGTCGGGATAGTTCGGGTAGCCGATGTAGAAGACGTCGGCGGTCACCTCGACATCCCCGGCCGACCCGAGATCGACGCCGGAGGGGAGAAGGAAGTTCGCCATCAGTCGTTCGTCGTCGATCTCCAGACTTGCTCTGGAAAGATCGCGATATGGTCTGTCGACTTCATCGGTCTGATAGATGACGCGTACCGGCTTCTCCAGCTCCATGCCGCTGATATCGATATTGTGGACGTTGACGGGGCATCGTAGGTATGTCATCCGGGCCTCCGCATATTGTGCCGCCGACGATTCGGAACAAATATATGGTCCGGTGCCGGTCGCCGATTCCGTGTTATGAAGGGATCACATTACAGAGGTCTATGGCGGCCGGGAACGGAAATGTGACATCGGATCTTCCATGAACGACATGAATCTCAGCTTCGAGGAAACCGCCCACTTCCATGCGGTGATCGTGGTGCGGCGCGTCCATGCCCCGCTGGCGGACGCATGGAACGCATGGGCCGAACAGGATCGCGTTTCGATCTGGTTTTCCCCCGGAACCGAACAGGATCTGCGGGTGGACGGAATGTATCGTAATGATGACGGCGACCGCGGTATCTACCTGGAGGTCGACCCGATGAAACGGTTGAAGTTCACCTGGGAACAGCCCGACTACGCGCCCGGAAGTTTCGTGATCGTCGATTTCCTCCCGGTGAGCGACGAGCTGACCGAGGTCCGCGTGGAGCACGCAAACGTATCGTGCGACGACGCAGGCGATCTGGAGCTCGGCTGGAACTGGTCGCTCGATTCCCTCTGCGCCTACGCGGAGACCGGCCGGGGGCTGCCGTTCGAGCTCTGGGCGGCGCGCCGTGGAGCGGTTCCTCCCGCCGATACGGGGGGAGCGTTATGAATCGGGAAGCAGGTTGTCGTGCGATGAGGAAATCTTCGGGGATCCGGATCACCATATATCCCAACAGACGTGCCTGAAGCGAAGGTCGATCGTGAAATGATAGAAGCGCTGCACCGCGACGGAGTCCTCGACTCCCCCGCCCGCGATGCGGCGCTTGCATGGATACGCCCCGAACCGCGGTGGCGTTTCCGGGTGGAGACGATGCTGCTGCTGGTCGGCGCCGCGATGATTCTGACCGGCGTCATCTGCTTCTTCGCGTTCAACTGGGAGGATATCTCCCCGACCGTGAAGCTGGCGATCCTTCAGGGATGCGTGATCGGCTCCGCCTTCGCCGGGTGGAAGCTGGGGCCGGACAAGCCGGGGGGAGCCGTGTCGCTGATCTGCGCGACGGTCTTCACCGGGGTCACGCTCGCCGTCTACGGGCAGATCTATCAGACGGGCGCCGACTCCTACGAACTCTTCATGGGATGGGGGCTGCTGACGTTCGGCTGGGTCTTCATCTCGCGGTTTCCGATCCACTGGTACGTCTGGCTCGCGATCGTCCATGTCGCGGCGGTGCTCGCATGGGATCAGATCGTCGACCCCGGCGATATCCCCTATCTCCTCTTCATTATCCTGACGCTCTTCAACGGGCTGCTTCTGGCTCTTCGTGAATATCTGGTGACGAAGGGATTCGCCTGGCTCGCCCCGCGCTGGACGCGGCTTCCGCTGGTCGTCGCCCTTCTCTTCTTTGCCACGCTCCCGGCGATGGGACTCTCGCTGGATGATATGGAGGTGACGAGGATCATGGCGATTCTCCTCTATCCCCTCGTGTTGATCGCGATCTATCTTCAGTACAGACGTCGCACGCCGTATGTGCCGCTGCTGGTCATGGCGACCCTCTCGCTCGCCGTCGTCGTGACCGATTTCGCGGTCAGGCGGCTGATAGATATATCGCATGGTGGGGGGATGTTCGTGGTGATCGGCATGGTCGTCCTCGGCATATTCACCGCCTGTGCCCTCTTCCTCCGGTCGCTCGTCAGATCGATGGAAACGGAACAGGCCGACAGGGGAGGGGAAGTATGAGCGAATCGATACGGACGGTGGCCGGGCTGATCGAGCATCTTCGCTCCGCCCATCTGATCGACGAGGAGGGGGCCGATGCGATCGCATCACATTCGGAGGTCCTTTCCACGCGAAGAGTGTCCCCCTGGTTCGTCAACCTGCTGGTCGGGATCGGGGCGTGGCTTGCCAGTATCGCCTTCGTCATTGCGGTCGGCTCCCTGCTGGTCCTGACAAGCCAGGCGGAGATGGGGGAAGTCAACATGACGATCGGCGGCATCGGCATTCTGATTGCGATCGTGCTCCACTGGTTGAGCCGGAAGACGGAGGGACCCGGCGGCGTCTTCGTGACCCAGCTCGCGCTTGCCCTGAGCGTGGCCGGACACTTCGGATTCCTCTTCGGGTTCTACATGGTAGACGAGGGGCGGTGGACGATCGCGACGGGGGCGAGCATGCTGCTCGTCATCCTTTATCCCGTTTATCGAGACGCGATACACAGATTCTTCTCCACCGCGCTCGTTCTCGGAACCGTGATGATCGCGCTGATGGTCGATCAGGAGAACCTGGCCGACATGTTCCATCTCTGGTTCCACCTCTACATGGTCGTTGTCGTCGCTCTCATCGGACTCGTCTTTCTCGACGAGAATATCGGGTCGAGACTTCGCCCGGCCGGATATGCGGCGGCGCTCGCGCTGGTCGTGGTCCCCGGTATTTTCAACGGCGGTAATTCGTACCATATCCTGCTCTGGCCCTCCCAGGCGCTTCTCATCGCCGCGCTCGTGCTCCTCTACCTCAGGATCGCCTCGAAGCTCGGCGGGCTTCGTCCGGAACCGACGATCGTGATGATCGCGGCGACGCTGGCCGTCGGTCTTCTCTCACCTCCCGGGGTGACGGCCTCGATCGTGCTGCTCGTGCTGGGATATTATCGCAACGACCGCATTCTGATCGGGCTCGCGGCCATCGCGGCTATCGTTCATCTCATCTTTTTCTACAACGATCTTCATCTGTCGCTCCTTACCAAATCGTGGCTGCTCGGTCTCGTCGGCGCCGTGATGCTGGGGGCGCGGGGATGGCTCCGCTGGTACGGCCGGCGGGAGGAGAGCGTATGAGAACCATCGTGCTCTGGCTGACACTGGTCGTGGTTCTGGTGACGGTCAATCTGCTGATCGTCGATAAGGAGGGAGTGCTTGAGGAGGGGGAGACGGTGCTGCTCCACCTCTCCCCGGTCGATCCCCGTTCTCTCATGCAGGGGGATTATATGAATCTGCGATATGCCGTCGCAGATTCGCTCGATGGGCGCTTCGATCATTCCACGGAGATGGCGAGACGTATTGCCGAGCATGAAAAGGGACAACCGTTCCGTATCTCGACGCGCGATGCGTCGGAGGGGAGGATCATCGTTGCTCTCGATTCCAATCATGTTGCGGGGGCGGTTCGGGCCGACGACGGGAAGGGGCCGGGGGAGAGGGAGGCCTATCTGCGATACAAGGTTCGAGGGGGGGCGATCCGGTTCGGGGCGGAGTCGTTTTTCTTTCAGGAGGGGACGGCGGATCGGTATTCTTCAGCTGTGTACGGGGAGTTGAAGGTGGGAGCTGATGGGAAGAGTGTGCTGGTGGGGTTGCGGGATAGTTTGTTTCAGCGGTTGGGGGTGACCGAAGCTGTGGAAGAGAAATAAACAGGGAGTCACAGAGGACACAGAGTCAAGAGAAGAGAGAGAAGAAAGAGAAGAGAGAGAAGAAAGAGAAGAGAGAGAAGAAAGATTCCGGCAGGTGATTGGTTCGGGCGTAGCCCTGGCTCCCGTAGGGAGCACCTATTTGTAGAAGGGGGCAGACGAACAATGTCGTCTGCCCCCGTTGTATTGGATCGTTCTCTGATTTAGAGGTTCGGGTTGGCGTTCCGTTCCTCCTCGGGGATAGGGAGGTAGCGCCAGGCGTCGTCGTCCAGGTGCCAGCGGTCGAAACGGCGCTGGTCGATCAGGCGGTTGCCTGTTGCGAAGAGCTCCTTGGCTCGCTCGTCGTAGATGTCGTCCAGGTCGACCACGTCGGGGATCTCGCCGATGTCGTGGCTGGCGCGTACGGCGTTGATCCGTTCCAGTGCTCCCCCCGCACCGCTACGTATTTCGACCTCCGCCAGGATCAGCTCGTTCTCCTGCCATGTCGCCACGGGGAAGGGAGAGATCGCAAGCGGATATTTGTCCTGCCGGTAGGCGATGCCGCCGTCGTACGTCTCGATCTCGGCCAGCGGGATGCGGGCCGCCTCGTTCGGGTCGTCGGCCAGGTAGGGGAGATAGATCGCGGTGTCGATCACCAGCTGCGTGCGGCCTGCGCCGGCGGAGATCCACCAGTTGTTCTCGACTTCTTCGCTGTACGATGCTTCGAAGGGGGCGTCGCCCGACACGAGACCCTTCAGGGCGGCCTCCTGCGCCTCGGGGTATTTCTCTTGGTTCAGATAGCACTTGGCGATCCATGTCTGGATCAGCCGCTCCTGGTAGCTGCCGGCCTCCACATGCTTCAGGGCTTCACGGAACCGCTCGATCGCCAGATCGTACATCTGGTTCGACGGAATGAACGGTCCGCCGGCGATCACTCCACCCCCCTCGTTCTTCTCCAGGCCGTAATAGGCGGCCCAGTAGTAGCGGGCGATGCCGCCGTAGAAGTTGCCGGTGAAGAACGCCTCGTTCATCAGCGTGGTGTCCGTGAAGCTGATGCGGGAGGCGCGGGTGACAAGGGTGTCGGCGAAGAGACGCAGCTCCCCCAGATACATCGCGGAGTTCTGTACGGCCGAGTTCTGGAAGAGGATATTTCCCAGGTCGAGTTCGCTGTACTGCGTGAAGGTGGCTCCCGGCACGTTCACGTCGAAGACCAGCGCGTCGGAGAGCGCCTCGGCGTTCACCGTAAGGTCGGTGGCGACGGTGGAGAAGCGGGCCCTGACCCCGGCGATCAGAAACGGCAGCTGATCCTCCGAGTTGAGAAGTGCGTCGTCGACCGAGTTGATCGGCGGCTCCACGCTCTGAACGAAATCGCTGCACGATGCAAGTCCGAGCAGGACGGCCAGAGCCGCTCCCCGCATGATCCCCCTGCCGGTCGACCGGGTCCTCATGGTTCTATTCATGATAATGTTTCTCATTCCTGTTCTCCGTTAGAATCCAAGGGTGATCATGGCGTTCAGCGTCCGCGGGTTCTGCAGCGCTCCGAAATCGAGTCCGCGGGTAAGGCTCCGCGCGCCGTCCGAGTTCACTTCAGGGTCGGGGTAGCTGTACTTGGTCGACAGCCACAGATTCCGGGCCGAGAGAGTGATCGCCAGGTTCTTCACGACGTTGTTCGTCACATCGCCGAGCAGGCCCGACATGTTGTACGAGAGGCTCACTTCGCGCAGCCTGATGAAATCCGACTCCTCGACGAAGTTCGACATATAGTTGTAGTCGAGCCGGGCGATGCGCTCTGCCGCGGCACGATACTCGGCCGATCCTACGGTCAGCGGCTCGACACCGGCCTGCGGTATGGTTCCCACACTCTCGGCGATGCCGAGCTGGGTGGCGAGTACCGCGTACTCCCCGTTGTTCTGATAGAAGGGGACGACGTTGTAGAGACGGATCATGTTGAGCGTGCTCTGTCCCAGAGTCCAGTCGGTAAGCGCCGAGACGGTGAAGTCGCCCAGGAATCGGAAGCTTGCCAGGAACGAACCGGTATGGTTCGGGATCGGTGTTCCCAGGTAGCTGCGGAACGTGTCCACCTGCGGTCCCAGATATTCGCCGGTCGTCGGATCGAAGATTGCGCCGGTCACCTTCTGGTCGTAGAAGGAGGACCTGGAGAATCCCTCCTTGATGACGTTGATGCCGAAGGCGTCGAAGATCGGCTGCGCGCCGCCGAGATCGGTCACCTCGTTATCCTGGTAGTTCCAGATGAGGTCCAGGTTCAGCCCGTAATCCTGTGTGTTGATCGGCATCGCGTAGAGGTGCGACTCCACGCCCCAGCTGTTGATCGCTCCCACATTCCTCGGGATGGCGGTCGCCGTGAGTCCGGTGGATGGGGGATTACGGAAGTCGATGATCGAATTGCTCGCGCTGCGAGTGTAATAGGTGATCTCCGCGCCGTACGCATGATCCATCTCCACCTCGAGCCCCACCTCCAGTTCGCTCACCGACTCCGGCTCGATCGCCGGGTTGCCGATCACGGTGATCACTCCGCCCGGTCCGCTTCCCGATGGTTCACCTCCCCAGCGGATGCCGGAGGCGTCGAGCGTGCGCGGAAGGATGCCGGAGGCGCCGTATGCGGCCCGCACCTTGAAGAGATTGACGCTCGACGGGAAGAGATCGAGCTTGTCCAGACGGACGGCGCCGCCTGCGTTCGGGTAGAAGATGCTGGGGGCGTCGGGGCCGATCGCGCTGGCGTAGTCGTTGCGGATTCCGACATGGAACATATATGTATCGTCCAGCGAGAAATCCTGCTGGAAGAAGATGCCTGCCTCGCGCGACTCCAGGAAATCGTCGGTCGCTCCCTTGAACTTCGATCCCGACGAGAGATCCGACACCCGATATGTCGCAAAGCTGTCCTTCCTGACGTCGGCCGTGCGGAGCGAACTGATGAACCCCTGCATGCCGATCGTGGAGGATGTCCACAGATTCTCGGTCAGGTTGTAGTCGTACTGCGCGCTCAGGTCGAAGTTCATCCGCTTGTACTCCTCGTTCGTGACGGTCTTGGAGCCGGAGATGATTCCGATGTTCTGATAGTTGCCGTTCTGCGGGTAGATCGCATCCTCGCGCGTCGTCAGGCCGTCGTAGCCGACCACTCCCCGCAGCAGCAGGTTATCGACGATGTCGCTGGTGACCTCGATCGAGCCCATGAAGCGGTCGGAGCGGAGCCGGTTGGAGAGCATGGAGATCGAGAGGCTGTCCACATCCGGATAGGAGCGGGAGACGCCGTCGGCGTCGGGGCCGAAGGTGAGGGTTTCGGCAAGCGGTCCCACGATCGAGTTGTCGTTGTGGGTGCGGCCGGTCTCGCCTGCCGTGTAGTCGGCCGAGACGTTCACGGTCATATGTTCGTTCGGGAACGCGCGGAAGTTCGCCCGGGCGGAATTCCTGATCATGTCGTTGCCGTAGAGAAGACCCTCCTCGTTCCTGCTGCCGAAGGATGTGTAGTATTCAAGACCGTTCGAGCTGCCGCCGACCGAGGCCTGGTACTCGCGGATGGCGCCGTCGCGATGCACGGCGTTCACATCGTTGTACGAGAGGACCATCTCGGGCGTGTATTCCACCGCCTGCTGGTTCACGCCGATGATGGAACGGAGCTGGACGGTGGCCGCGTTTCCGGAGCGCGCGCTCCCGAGCTTGGTGGTGATCAGCACCACGCCGTCGCTTCCGGAGGTGCCGTAGAGCGCGGTGGCGGCGGGGCCCTTCAGGATCTGGATGTCGGCGATATCCTGGGGGTTGAGACCCGCCAGCGCCGATACCCCCTGGCCTCCCACGTCGGTGCCGAGCTGTGCGTTGTTCATCCGGACGCCGTCCACGAAGATGACCGGCTGGCTGCTGCCGTAGAGTCCCGCGCCGGAGCGGACGTTGAAGCGGATCCCTCCTCCGACGTTTCCGGAGCTGGGGCTGACGGTGACGCCGGGCGTCTTGCCGGCCAGCGCCTGCGATATATCCTGGAATGCGCCCTTGTCGGTGATCTCCTCCATATCTATACGGGAGACCGCCACCTCGCTGACGCTCTTCTCCTTGCGGGAGGCAACGCCGGTGATGACGATTTCGGTGATCCCCTTCGGGTCGGGCGTCATCGCGATGTCGGCCGTGGTCTCCTGATCGGCTCGAACCACGATGTTCTGCGTGGTCGTCTGGTAGCCGACGTAGGTGACCCGTATCGTGTAGGAGCCGGGGGGGATCTCGATGAACTGGAACGTGCCGTCACGTTTGGAGATTCGTCCTCGATCGGCGGCCACCGGCGCGCTGTTCCCCGTCCCCTGCGCCCGCAGGATGACGGTGGCCGAGACCATTGGCTCGCCGTTGGACGCGTCGGTGACCTTCCCCTTGATACTTCCTGTCTGTGCCGATGCGGCGACTCCCGTCAGGAAGGCGGCCGACACAACCAGCATGGAGAGTAGTCGTTGAATCATACGTGTACCGTTACGTGAACTGATGAAGGTATGGGTTGATCCGTGTGCGGGATCATCCACGGTAGAAGGGATTCCGCCGCGGGACGGGACCGCCCGCGCGGTAGATGCCGGAGGGCGCCGGACGGGGGAACTACGACTCCGTGTCGAGGTGTTAACCTTGGCGACGACGGTGCGCAGATTCGAGAGCCTATGTTCGAGCCATGATCCGATCGATATGTCACGAGAAGTTCGTCTCCTCAGCCACGGGTGCGCAGCCACCGCCGTCTTTGCCGTTCCCACGATCGTAGCGCAGGCCGAGCATGCTCTCTCTCCCGCGTGTCCGCCATGACCTGCCGGACGCACGGCACACAAAAATAACCATAGAGTGAGTAATGATGGCTACGAAGTGCTTCCGGAACGGTTCATGGAACATAGATAGATTCCGCCGATCGACCCGTACATATTTCGCAATCCTGATCCCGCTCCTTCTTCCGGCCGCTCTTCGAGGCCAGGGGACGGCGGAGGTGGAGACACGATTCGACCCCGATTTCTACCTGGGCGTCTACGGCGGGCTGGCCGGCATCAGCCACAGTGGCTTCATCCAGCCCGATTTCTTCGCCAATCGTCCGGTCTTCGAGCAGGAGAGCGTCTTCCGTGAGGGATACGGCATCGGCGGCTCTGCCGGACTTCTGTTCGAAGTACCCTTTTCCGATATGTTCACGGGAGGGTTCCGCTTCGGCTACGACGCGCGCGGCGCCCAGTTCACCCAGGGGTACACCAACGTGACCGAGGTGCGGAATCCCGACGGAAGCACCCAGCCGGCGCGTGTGGTGGGAACCCTCGACGCCTCCCTTCCCTATCTGAACGCCAGCCCGTATCTCCAGATCGCGATCCCATCCTTCCCGCTCTACTTCAATGCGGGACCGACGGTGCTGATCCCGATCGGCGCCTCCTACTCCTACACCGAGTCGATCGCCACGCCGGCCGGCTCCGTCTTCAGGAGCAGCAACGGGCGGAACAGAACGCTCGCCAGCGGGCCCCTTGCCAGCGCGGCGACGATGTTCGGCGCCACCGTCGGGGCCGGAACGAACCTTTCGCTGACGGAGAGGATGCGCCTCTTCATCGAGGTGCAGTATTCCCCGACCTTCGGGGATGTTGCCGACAGACTTCGCGCCAGTGAGGAGTGGACGAGTTCCAGCTTCGGTGGAACTATCGGTATTCGATACGGCTTCGGCGGCGGCGAAGTGCCGGTGGTGGAGGATCTCCCCATCGTTGCCGGAGTCGACACGCTCCGGGGCGACACCCTCGCTCCCACGGCCGGCGACACGCTCTTCCAGGCCGGGATCGTCACGCCGGGGGGGCTGCGCGACACCCTGGCGATCGACGCGCGGCCGGTGCAGAGCACGGAGCTTCATCCGCTCCTTCCCTTCGTCTTCTTCGAGCAGGATTCGGCCGTGATCCCGGCGCGATATGTCCAGATGGATCGGCGGGAGCTCAGAGATTTTGACGTCGAGCGCCTTCCCCGCGGGAGCACGCTCGGCGTCTACCATCAGCTTCTGAACATCATCGGCCAGCGGATGTATCGTCTTCGGGGAAACCGCGACGCGGTGCTTACGATCACCGGCTGCGTGAGCCAGTTCGAGAACGGCGACACGGCGCTTGCCCGCAGGCGCGCCGAGGCCGTCCGCGAGTATATCGTGACCGCCTGGCGTCTCCGTCCGGAACGGGTGAACGTGGCGGTGCGTCCCTATCCGGGGCTTCCCGATATTCCATCGCTGAGCGAGGTGGATACGCTGGAGGGGGCGCGTGAGAACCAGCGGGTCGAGCTCGCCTCCACCGTCGAATCGGTGCTGGCGCCCGTGGAGTTGCGCGATACCGCCTTCCTCGGGTCGGCCGGACTCGTCAGATTCCTTCCCCCGACCGACACCCTGAGCGAGTTCGACTACTGGGCGCTCAACGTCAATATCGGCGACTCCGTTGTCGACGAGGCGGTCACCGGCTTCGGCCAGCCCCCGCGCGAGATCGATGTGGAGATCGACCGCCGCGAGGGACTCGACCTTCGCGACACTCTCCGCATCTACTCCACCTTTTCGGTTCGCGATACGTTGATGAACGAGATCGCCAGCGACAGAAGCCGTGAGGTGGTGATCCTGCAGCGCGGCGACTACATGGAACAGCCGACCGTCGTCAATGGAAAGGAGGTGGCGGCGCTCAACCTCTTCCTCTTCGGGTTCGACATGCCGGAGATTCTGGAGTTCACGCGCCAGGCGGCTCCGCTGATCAGAAGCCGTGTGCGGCAGAACTCCACGGTGCGGGTGATCGGCCATACCGACAGGATCGGCCTTCCCAACTACAACCGCGAGCTCTCCCAGCGCCGCGCCGACATCGCCGCGCTCCTGCTCGACGTTCCGGTGCAGGAGAAGATCGGGATGGGGGAGAAGAGCCTGCTGTACGACAACGAGACTCCCGAGGGACGCTACTACTCCCGCACGGTCACCGTGCAGGTGGAGACGCCGATCGTGATGCAGAGCGCGATTCCGGCGACCCGCCGTGGAGGAATCTCCGCCGTGACGCCGGTCCCCGCCGCCCCGGTTGCCGACGGCGGAACGCGATAGAATTGTCCCGGATAAAGCGTTAGGGGACTGGTGCCGCTCCATCCGGAGCGGCGTCAGTCCCCTTTCGTTGTGACTCCATATTTATTAAGACTCACGATTAACCCTGTCCGAACATCTGTCGCCGTTGCGTAATTTCAGGTCTATGATCTCATCCACAGTCGCCAGCGGCTGCCAGCAGAAGCTCAGACAGTTCATCCGTCGTCACGAGATGCTCCTCGGCGGTGAATCGGTGTTGGTAGCGGTCAGCGGCGGCATCGATTCGATGTCCCTGCTCGATCTCCTCGCACGGGTCGCGCCCGTCCTCAAGCTTCAGATAGCGGTAGCACATTTCGATCACGAGCTCCGTGGGGAGGCCTCGCGCGACGATGCCAACTTCGTTGCCGACCAGGCAAAGGCCCGGGGACTGAAGGTCTACGTGGGCCGCGCCGACGTCAAGCGTCTGGCGGTCGAGCGGAAGCTTTCGGTCGAGGACGCGGCGCGCAAGGCGCGCTATCAGTTCCTGGAACGTATCGCCCGCCGACACGATTATTCGGTCGTCATGACCGGCCACTCCGCCGACGACAACGCCGAGACCGTGGTGCTGAACTTACTGCGCGGAAGCGGTGTTACCGGTCTTGCCGGCATCCCTCCGGTCCGCCCCTTCTGCAAGGGAGTGGTGATCGCGCGTCCCCTTCTCTGGGCATCACGGAAGGAGATCGAGGAGTATGCCGGAGCGGTCGGCGTGGAATGGCGCGAGGATGAGACCAACGCCTCCCCGCGCTTTCTCCGGAACCGTGTCAGGACGGAGCTCCTTCCGTTGTTGAAGGAGTACAATCCGGCGATCGTCGACACGCTGAACTCGACGGCGCATATCATGCGGGGGGTCGAGCAGTTCGTGGGGCATTCGGTGAAGGCCGCCGCCAAGCGCGTGGTGGTGAACCGGAGCGCCGACAGCATCGAACTGAACGCGAACCAGCTCAAGCACTATCTCCCGGCGATACAGTCGGAGCTGGTGCAGTATATCATCTCGAAAGGTTTCGATCTCCCTCCGATCTCCTACGGCGCCGTCGATCGGGCCCTCTCCCTCCTCTGGAAGGAGTCCGGCTCCAAGGCCGAGATTCTGGGGGGGATCAGCGTCGTTCGCGATCGCGACACGCTTCAGGTCCGCCGCGATCCCCCTCCCCCGATCCCCGTCGAAAAGGAGTTCGAACAGGGGGGGGCGGTCGAACTCGGCAAGGTGCGTATCGTTACGCGACGGATTCCGAACGAGGGGATCCAGTTCAGCAACAAACGGCATATCGAATATCTCGATGCCGACAAACTCTCCCAGGGGCTCATGCTTCGATCGTGGCGCGATGGAGACAGGTTCCAGCCGCTCGGTATGGAGGGGGAGAAGAAGCTGAGCGATTTCCTGGTGGATGTGAAGGTGCCGCTCGATAAGAAGCGCGATGTCCTCGTGGTCGTCGACGGCGGCAGGATCATCTGGGTCTGCGGTATGCGGATCGATGAACGTTACAAGATCGGCCCCGACACCAAGAACGTGCTCCGCCTGGAGCTTCACAATCTGGGGGGGGGCCGGCAGGAAGGGGGCGGACGCCGCGAGAACGACAGGGGACGGGGACGAGAGAGGGATCGTGAAGCCTCCGGCGAATCGCAGGCGCAGCCCGCCGAGCGGAGCGCCGAGCGGAGCGCCGAGCGGAGCGCCGAGCGGGGACGTGATAAGGAAGCGGCTGCCGATACATCGCATCAGGGAGACCGTCGCCAGAAGGGCCACGACCGCAACAGGGATCGCGGACGCGAACCCGCCTCCGAAGGGGCTTCCTCCCGGAGAGGACGTCCCGAACGGGGCGAGGGACGCGGACCCGACCGCGGCGAACGGGGGGCCGAAGCCGCCCAGCAGAAGCCGCCCGGCGAACAGAGAGAACAGAGAACCGAGCAGCGAGGCGAGCAGCGAGGCGAGGCCCGGCAGGATCGCGACGAATCGGGCGCCGGACGTGACCGTCGCGGCGACGGCCGCAGACGCGACGGGCGGCGAGACGGCGAACGGGGGGATGGGCGCCGTCAGGAGCGGAGAGCCGAAGGAGCGGCGCCGGTCGAGCAGACCCAGCGCGCGCCGGCTCCCGGCGACCCTGAACGGCCCCAGGGAACATCCCGATCGGAGGAGCCCCGCCAGCCCCGTGACGGTCGTCGATCCGGTCCTGCTCCCCAGCGGTCCGAGGAACGCCCTCCGACCGGAGAACGTGAGAAATCGTCCGAGGGAGAGAGAGGTCCCGCTCGTGAGAGGCGCGACGGCCCCGATCAGCGCGAGCGCCCCCCGCGCCCCGACGACCGCGGCAGGCCGCCGCAGGGACGACCGGAGCAGCCCGGCGCCGGAGAGGCTCCGCGCCCCGAGCGCCGACCGGGAGGTCGACCGGAAGCGCAGCCGCGTATGGAACAGCGCCCCGAGGATCCGGGTCAAACGATAGGATCGGAGCGTGGCGGACGTCGCGAGCCGAGGCAGGAGAGACGTCCTCAGAGACGTCCCGAAGAGAATATCGAGCAGGGTCGCGAGCCTGATCAGCGACGCGGGCCCGATCCCGGTCGTTCCGAGCCTTCCATGCCCCGTGAGGGGGAGGGCGCCGGACGACAGGAATCGAAGCCGGACCCACGTCCCGAGCCGCGTCCCGAGTCTCGTCCCGAGTCTCGTCCGGATGAGCGTCCCGCAGGACGCGCCGAAGCTCCCCGGAACCCCCGCCCGGAACGGCCGGCGCGGGCTCCCCAGCCGAGGCAGGGTGAGCGGGAAGGTCGTCCGCCGGTTGAAGTGACGGAGGCTCCCCGGGCCGAGCAGCCCCCGCAGCCCCGTCCCGCGCCCCCTCGCGAACGGACGCCGGAGGCCGAGGCTCCGCCGGCGGAGAAGGGAGCGCCGAAGCCGAGACGTTCCTCCGGCAGAGGAACGAAGGGAGCGGCAACCCCCGACACGGGAGCCCCGGCAGCGCCTGAAGCGCCGCGAGCCCCCGGAGGAGAGGCGCCGCCGACCGCCGAATCGGGAACCGCCCCGGCGCCGCGTCGCGCGCGTCCACAGAAGAAGAGCCCGCCGGGTCCCTCCCGACCGACCGAATCCTCGGAGGGATAATGGGGACGCCCGATGCGGGGAGCGGAGTCGAACCTCTCGGGCCCGTGGTCATCGGTGACCGCCGGTTCGTTCCGATGATCGACGAGACCCGTCTGAGGGAGGGGATTGCGCGGGTCGCCGCGGAGATCTCCGCCCGTTATGCGGACCGGGTTCCGCTGGTCGTGGGGGTCCTGAACGGCGGCGCGATCTTCCACGCGGAGCTGATCCGGAGGATGTCGATCCCCCTCCGCGTCGATTATCTGCGGGCATCGAGTTATCACGGAGGGACCGAGTCCTCCGGTCATGTACGATTTACGGCGGAGCCGGGCACTCTGACGGCGGGCGAAAACGTCATCCTGGTCGAGGATATCGTCGACACGGGGCGCACGGCAGCCCGGCTTCGGCGGTTCTTCATGGAGCGCGGAGCGGCGTCGGTGGAACTGGCGACACTTCTCTACAAGAAGGAGGCGGACGTTCTCGGAGGCGCTCCGGAGTACGTCGCCTTCGAGATTCCCGACCGCTTCGTCGTCGGGTTCGGTCTCGATTATATGGAGCTGGGGAGAAATATCCCCGCGATTTATGTTCTGGACGAAGAGGGGTGACGGTCCGCCGGGGATCTCCCCCGGTCAACAGATACGGATCGTCGAAGGGGGGCCGGGCGACATTGTCGCAGTCTGACACGAACTTCCGCCCGCGATCTTCCGTCCGTACCCTGGAACTACCTGAAGCTTTCCGACCAAACGAACGTTACGGATTTCAAATGAATAACGATTTGAACTCAAGGAAACCGGTTCGCCCGCGGATGCCCCGTAAGGGTCCGGGGGGCGATGACGACGGGAACATCGGCCGCATCATGCGCACCGTGCTCATGTGGCTGATCATCTTCGTCGCCATGGTTGTCCTTTTCATGATCTTCAAGAACGGCACGGGCCAGCCCGTTCAGGTCTCCTACAACGAGTACAGACGGATCCTGGACAGCAACTGGATCGCCGAGGCCGACGTCATCAAGTCGCAGTTGAACGACTACGAGTTCCGCGGCACCCTCAGGGAGCCGAAACAGGTCAGGTCGGAGGATGGTCAGCTCCACCCCGGCATCAGGAACTTCTCGGTCAAGCTGCTGGTGGTCGACGGCGCCGTGCAGCAGGAGTGGATCGACAAGGGGATCGAGGTGAAGCCGCACCAGCAGGATAGCGAATGGTGGGGCGCGCTCTTCTCCATTCTCCCCTGGATCGCCCTGATCGCCGTCTGGGTCTTCGCCCTTAGAAGAATGCAGGGGATGGGGACCAAGGGGATCTTCTCCTTCGGTAAATCCCGTGCCCGCCTTCTGAGCGAGAACTCCCCCCGCGTCACCTTCACCGATGTCGCCGGGGCCGATGAAGCGAAGGAGGAGCTGCAGGAGGTCGTCGAGTTCCTGCGCGAGCCCGCCAAGTTCCAGCGTCTGGGTGGAAAGATCCCCCGCGGCGTTCTGCTCCTCGGACCTCCGGGAACCGGCAAGACCCTCCTGGCGCGTGCCGTCGCGGGTGAGGCCGGTGTGCAGTTCCTCTCGATCTCCGGCGCCGACTTCGTCGAGATGTTCGTGGGTGTCGGCGCCAGCCGCGTGCGCGATCTCTTCGACCAGGCCAAGAAGGTTGCTCCGGCCATCGTCTTCATCGACGAAATCGATGCGGTCGGACGCCAGCGCGGCGCAGGTCTCGGAGGAGGTCACGACGAGCGCGAGCAGACGCTGAACGCACTGCTGGTGGAGATGGACGGGTTCGAGCAGAACACCGGCGTCATCATCATCGCCGCGACCAACCGTCCCGACGTCCTCGATCCGGCTCTTCTCCGTCCCGGACGTTTCGACCGTCAGGTGGTCGTCGACCGCCCCGATCGCCGCGGCCGCGAAGGAATCCTGAAGGTGCATACGCGGAACATCCCGCTGGCCGAGAACGTCGATCTGGGAACCGTCGCCAAGGCGACCCCCGGCTTCGCGGGCGCCGATCTCGCAAACCTCTGCAACGAGGCGGCGATCTATGCGGCCCGCAGGAACGGAGATCGCGTTACGATGTACGACTTCGAGATGGCGAAGGATAAGCTGATGATGGGACTGGAGCGCCGCTCCATGGTGATGTCCGAGGAAGAGAAGAAGATGACCGCCTACCATGAGTCGGGGCATGTCATCGTCGGGAAGTTCATGCATCACAGCGACCCGGTCCACAAGGTCACGATCATCCCGCGCGGTCGCGCGCTGGGAGTCACCGCCTTCCTGCCGGATGACGATCGTCACTCCCGCTCGCGCGAGTGGTTCGAGGCAAAGATCGCGATGGCGCTGGGTGGCCGCGCCGCCGAGCTTCTCATCTTCGGAAACTATACCTCCGGAGCGCAGGGAGATATCAAGGCGATCACCGGTCTGGCGCGCCAGATGGTCTGCGAGCTCGGCATGTCCGAAACGCTCGGTCCGGTCAACTACGCGTCGAGCGACGGCGAGGTCTTCCTGGGCCGCGACTTCGCCACGCATAAGGATATCAGCGAGGCGACCGCGGAGATGATCGACAAGGAGGTCCGCCGGATCATCGACGACGGCATGTCGCGCGCGCAGGAGATCCTGAAGGAGCATATCGAAATGCTCCATAGAATGTCCCTGCTCCTGATCGAACGGGAGACGCTCGACTCCGAGGAGATCGATGCGGTGGTCAGAGGGGAGGAGCTTCCTCCGCTCGAGGTGAAGAAGATGCTCCAGGCCCGCATGGCGAGCGGACAGCAGGGGGATGGACGCGCCAACGGCAAGTCCGGAAGCGTCGTCGTGGGACCCGGCGTCGGCGGCAGGGGGTCCGATGTGAGCAAGGGGACGACCCCGCCGACCGAACGGTAACGACAGATCAAGTTTTTCGATGAACCGCCCGCCCTCGGCTCTTCCGGGGACGGGCGGTTTCCGTTATCTTTCCGTGACATATCTGTCGTAACCGTTGAAATGGTCCCTCGCGGCCACTGTATCGGAGGGCCCTTGTAATTTCTTCGGCGGCAAATCCAGCACGCATGGCAATACTCAAGGCACACGATCCCGGACCCGAACATCAGGTATCGGAGCAGCCGTCGCAGATCACGATGAAGAATGAGATCGTTCGCAAGTCGATCCATCTTACATCGATCGGTATCCCTATCATCTACTACTTCGTGACGCGGGAGACGATGCTCATACTCGTCGCTCCGGCCGCGGCGCTGGCGCTTGTTACCGACGTCGTGCGGTTCCGGGCGCCGAAGATCGACACGATCTTCCGTCGCTGGTTCGGTCCCATCCTGCGTCCGCATGAACGCTCGGCCGAGAAACCGAAGATGAACGGCGCCACCTTCGTCCTTCTGTCGGCGGTCTTCTGCATCCTGATCTTTCCCAAGGCGATCACCATCACCGCGTTCACCGTCCTGATCGTCAGCGATACGGCCGGCGCCCTGATCGGACGGCCGTTCGGACGGCATAAATTCCTGCAGAAGAGTCTGGAGGGATCGCTTGCGTTCGTCGTCACGGCGATCCTTGCGGTGCTCGTCTGGCGCGCGCTCTTCGACGCGCCGTGGGAGTTCTTCTATATCGGCGTCGTTGCCTCGCTGGCGGCGGCCGTGGCCGAGGCGATGAGCTACGGCATCAACATCGACGACAACTTTACCATCCCGGCGACCTTCGGATCGATCATGTGGGGAGCGCTGGCGCTGATAGGGGGCGCCGCGATCGAGGCGCTCCTGCGCATCCCCTGACGCGATACGGACCGATCGAACAGCACACGGAACGATATGAGCGAACCCGGCTCCACCCAACCACGCAGGAACATTCTCGGCTGGCTGCTCGGCGGCTCGCTGGCGGCAGTCGCCGCCCCCGCCCTGTATATCGTCGGACGATACCTTGCTCCTCCGCGCACATCGGTCCCCCCCGCCGTCGTGGGGGATGCGGAGCGACTCCCGCAGCAGGGGAAGATCGTGAAGGTGGGATTGAAGGATGCGCTCGTAAGACCGGAGGCCGACGGTTCGGTCGCGGCGTTCGATCTTCGCTGCACCCATGCCGGCTGCAACGTCCACTGGAAGGAGGAGACGGGAGAGTTCCGCTGCCCCTGCCACGGCGGAGTCTTCGATCGCGGCGGGAACGTTGTTGACGGTCCTCCACGTCGTCCCCTCGGCCGGTTGCGGGTGGAACGCTCGGAGGGGAGGATCATCGTGTTCGACGAGCCGGTCTGAACCATGGAACAGCACAACACCAACGAATCTCCGTTCGAAGGAGTGCGGGCGCTCCTCGCCGCGAAATCGGTGCCGCGCCGTCGCGGTTCGGTCTGGTACTATTTCGGCGGACTTACCCTCTTCCTCTTCGGTCTGATGGTCGTCACCGGGATCCTGCTGGCGTTCTACTACGAGCCGGGCGCCGGTCCCGCCACGACCTCCGACGGCTCCCCCCTGGTGGCCGCGCGGGTGACGGCGGAAGCCTCCTGGGAAGGAGCCGACTATACGGTCGGCGATATCGTTCCGATCCCCTACGATGCGGGACGGAAGGAGGCGCTGATCCCCGGCGAACTGAAGGGGAAGGTTGAGATCGTATCGGAACCGATGACCGGAGAACCGCTGGTCCCGAGCGCCGCCTGGGTCAGCGTGGAGCATACGATCATGCGCCGCGCCGCGTTCGGCTCGCTGATACGGTCGCTCCATTCTTATGCCTCGAACTTCTTCATCGCCTCTCTCCTGATCCACATGTTCAGCGCCTTCTTCATGAAGGCATATCGTCGACCGAGACGTATGCTCTGGGTGAGCGGAGTCCTTCTTCTGCTGCTGGCGCTCGGGGCCGCGTTCACCGGGTATCTGCTCCCGTGGAACAGGCTCGCCTATTTCGCCACACGGGTCGGTGTGTCGTATCCCGAGAATTTCATTCCGGGCGCGGGGGCTCTGGCGGCGGAGATCATGCGGGGTGGGGAGGATGTGGGGCGCGCGTCCCTGACGCGGATGTACGGGGCGCACGTGACGGCGTTGCCGCTGGCGATGGCCGCCCTGGTGGGATTGCATCTCCTCCTGCTCCAGTTCACCGGCCTGAGCGCTCCCGCGGGGTCCGGGCGGAGAGAGCGTGGAATCGATCTGGCGTGGTATCTGGGCGGGGGGGCGATCCTTCTGCTCGCGGGATATCCTATCGTGACGGGAGCGTTCGATCTTGCCTCTCCCTATGCGATACTTCCGCTGACTCTCCTGCCGGTGGTCGTCGCCCATATCCTGAGCGAGAGCGCGTCTCCCGGGCGAGAAGAAGGGGCGCCGATCCCGTTCTATCGTCATTACATCTATCGGGATTTTCTCTGCTGGCTGCTGGCGCTCGGCATTCTGGCGACGCTCGCGATCGCCTCGCCGTGGAGCCTGGGAGGGGAGGAGGGGTTGCCGGTGGATCTGACGAAGCCTCTCGCTGCGCCGAAGGGGATTCACCCGGAGTGGTACTTCCTGCCGGCCTTCCAGCTTCTGAAGATCCTCCCCGGGTTCTGGGCGCTCCTCGTGATGACGCTTGTCGGGGCTGTGTGGTTCGCCGTTCCCTTCCTCGATCGCGGGGGGGAGCGGAGTCCCGCCCTCACCCTCCTCGGTGTCGCCGTCGCGGCAGGTGGAGCAGGACTCCTCATTCTCTCTCTTTCTTAAACTCTGTCTCCTCTGTGGCTCCCTGTTGTTTTCCTTAAGAGAAATAAACAGGGAGTCACAGAGGAGACAGAGATAAGAGAAGAAAGTTAAGAGAGAGAGGCTCGGAGGGTGCGGAGGCGCTCGTCGACGGCGCTTGCTTCCTCCAGGCGCTCGAGTGCGCGGAGGACGCTTGCATACTCCTCCAGCGTCTCGGCCGTCTCCGGGTGGGCTCCCAGCGCGTTCTCTCTGATCTCCAGGGCACGAACGAAATGGGGCTCGGCCAGATGATGCTCACCCTTGTCGCGGAAGAGCGTTCCCAGGCCGTGAAGAGCGTAGGCAGTGTAAGGATGCTCCTCTCCGACGGCCTGTTCATACACCAGTCGCGCCTGGGTGTAGATCCGCTCCCCTGCCTCGAAATCCTTCCGGTCCTGCATCAGCTCGGCCAGGTTCGTCAGGGTCATGGCGCTGTAGAGATGCTCGGGACCGAACAGCTCCTCCCAGATCGAAAGCGTCTTCCGATAGAGCGGCTCGGCCGCCTCGAAGTCTCCCTTGTGACGATAGAGCACCGCCAGGTTGTTGTAGCCCATCGCCGTTGCCGGATGGTCGTCGCCGTAGACATTTTTCCAGATGTCGAGGGACTGATGGAAGAGCGGTTCCGCCTCATCCAGCCGCCCGGCGTTCCAGAGGTTGGTGGCGAGGTTGTAGATGCAGTCGGCCGTGAAGGGATGGTTGGAGCCGAGCACGCGATCACGGATCTCGATCACCTGACGGTAGAGCGGTTCGGCCTGCGCTACATTTCCCTGTTCCTCGTACGTCACGGCGAGCATCTTGAGGCTTGTCGCCGTCACGTGATGATCGGGGCCGTAGACCCCGGTGTAGATGTCGTGGGCCCGCTCGAAATAGTCGCGCGCGTTTCCGTACTCTCCCTTAAGGCGGGCCAGCTTCCCCAGGTCCATCAGCGTGCGGGCGGCTTCGGCGCCGGTGGAACCGAACTCTTCCTCGCAGATCGTCCTGATCCGTTCCAGCAGTTCACCCGCCTCCGTGTAGTTCCCCTGCTCCATAAGGACGCCGGCCAGACGGCGCATGCAGAGTATCGTCTCACGCTCGTTCGGGTTCGACTCGCAGATCGTCACCGCGCGGCGCAGGAGCGATTCGGCCGACTTGTATCGTCCGCAGACCTCCATGAAATTGCCGAGCTTGTCATAGATCGAAAAGCGATCTTTCTCTCCCTCGGTGTTCTCCTCCAGCAATTCTATCGCCTGCTGATAGACATCATCCATCACCGCCAGGTCGCCCGCCGCCAGCCAGTAGCCGAGAAGATCGTACTGCTTCTCTTCCGGGGCGAACTCCAGGAACATTCCGATATCTGCCAGCGATCGTTTCAGGCGGTCGATCTCCTGGGCCTGCACGAGCTGCCAGGGGAGTTCATCCGCCTTGCGCGAGGAGATCGGCTGCTCCTCGAAGTAGTCGGCGATCCGGAGATGGAGCCCGCGATGCCGTTCGCTGCTGTTCCCCAGGTAGCGGTAGTCGACGGCGCTCCGGAGGAAGTCGTGGTAGAAGTCGAGGAGCCCGCCGCGCTGCATGAGCTGGTACTCCAGGGCCAGAAGGAAGGTGGAGAGATCGACCCGGCTCAGGCCGGTGATCTCCAGCAGTTCCGGCTCCGAGAGGCCGCGGCGCGACGACCAGATCAGGCTGAGGACGTTCTCCACGGTCGTGTGTCCGTAATCCTCCTCCAGTCGCGAGAGGACCCGCTGGAAGAGATCGCTCACATCGCTTGCCGATACATAGTAGTCGATCCGCTCATCCAGCCGTTCGAACGAGCCGAAGATCCGGAGCTCTTCCAGCACCGTGCGGAGGAAGAGGGGGTTAGCGCAGTTCGGGTCGGCGGCGATCGTCTGCCGCTGTTCGGGGCTAAGCGCCTTCCGGAACTTCCCCAGGTAGTGGCGGATCAGTTTCTCCCGTTCCTCTTCGGTGAGCAGGTTCACCAGCATCTCGCGCCATCCCCGTTTCCGGAGCGCCTCGCGCGTGGTACCGCTGATGGTGGAGAAGAAGGCGCGGACGTTGGAATGAACGTGTCGCGGCATCCAGCGAAGCTCGTTGGAGTTGCCGGAGAGCTGGTTGAGGGCGTCGATGATCAGGATCATCGGTTCATGCTGCACCTTCGCAAGCCAGCTGGGGAACTCCTGTTCCAGTCCCTCCGGGGTCGTGGGAACATCCTCCTCCAGACTGTAGCGGTCCTTGATCTCCTGGATGATCCGTTCGATCACCGCCAGGTGACCCCCTCCCGATGAGGTGGCGCCGATATAATGCTCCACGATGAACGCGTCGGGGTGGCGGAGTCTGTAATCATGGACCCAGAAGGCGAGGAGCGCGCTCTTTCCCGATCCCGGCTCGCCGACCACGACGAGGGGCTGCTCGGTGCCGGTCGCGTGCCGTTCCAGCTCGTCGAGATATTCCTGGCGGGCCACGTAGGAGCTGCGGCGGGTGAGGGCGAACGCTTCATGGACGCGGCGCTCCCGTTCCAGCGGGGTGGGGGCGTTCTCCAGCGGGTACATCTCGTCGATCACGCGGAGCAGATCCTCGCGCACCAGTTTCCCCAGCGCCTCCGGCGAGCCGAAGTCCTCACGCACGGGATAGGTGCTGGCGCGGATGCGATCCTTCAGGTCGTGGAGTTTGGAGCGGAGCTCCTCGTCCGACTCCTTGAATGCCTCGTTGGTCCGTTCGGGATCGCGGAAGTAGAAGAAGGCATGTTCGTCCATCGACTTGTTGTCGAGAACGCCGTAGAGGATTTCCATCTCCGTCACCGAGACGTTGGCGTTGATGGCGCCTTCGATCCACGGGTGTTCCTCCACCAGTTCGGTATCCTTGCGGACATCTTCCAGGCGGGGCGTCCAGCCGTAGCGTTCCCCCAGGATGCCGATGAAGTAGGGACGGCAGCGATTGATCTCATCAAGACATATCTTCAGCACCTTCCCCTGCTCCGCCTCCTCGCGGGTCACCCCCCATCGAAGGTCGATCTCGGTGAACTGGACTCCGCGGTCGCGGCATATCTGCCTGAGTTCGGGGAAGATATGCTTGATCAGATACTCCCGCTCGTTCTGCATGTCGCGGAAGGTGGAGCTGATGAAGACGCGGATTTCCGGCGTCTGGTCGGTAGTGCGCGGTTGATCGTTGGCGGTGCTGCTCATGGTGTCCTATCCCGTGTTGCTGCGATCGGTTCTACGATACGGGGCCGGCCGATACGGGACCGGCCTCCGTGTTGATATAAGTGGACATGCGGACCGCAGGGAACGGCCCGCCGTAACGGCTCGGCGTAACGGCTCGGCGCGGGATCGTCCTACGCCTTCGGTACCTGGATCGGGCGCTCCCGATGCGTCAGTACCCAGTGTCCGTTCTCGTTCAATGCTTCCTTGCCGAGATCGCGCACAAGGCGCTGTGCCTCGCCGCGATTCGTTTCCCACAGAAGCGTTTTCAATTCCATCTTGGCGTGGGCGAAGAGGTTCGCCATCCGCTCGTACTGGCGCGCGTGATCGGAGAGGGCCAGCAGATGAGCGTAGCCCACCAGGAGACCCGCGATGATCGGGGCGATCGAGCCCGCCAGCAGCAGCCGCGCGATCGGTTCGTCGTGGGCGGAGATCTGGTAGATGACGTTGACCGCCGCGATCGCCAGTCCGGCCAGGAAGAAGATATGCCCCCAGAGCTGCATCCGCTTCATCTTCCCATCCTCGCGTCTGGAGGATTCCGCGAAGTAGCTGTACTGCGATGCCACCCAGTCCTTCAGGATCACCGGCCAGTGTTCCACCAGCGAGGGGGGCTCGGCGATCTCCAGCCGTTCCCCGCGCGAGCCTTTCGGGATGCTCCAGATCCTGAGGGCATGTCTGATCCAGTCGAGCTCGCTCCGTTGTTCACCGATATAATAGTCGGCCACCGACTCACGTATACCGGCCAGACGCCAGAAGAATTGTACGCGGAGCCCTTCGGTCAGCGCGCGGTAGTCGAGATGCTTGTGCTGGTACCTGTTTCTGCCGGCGAGCTTGTAGACCCCGTAGGCGATGGCGAGTGTTCCGAAGAAGACCGTCAGGACCGACGGGTTGCTCATCAGGAAGTAAAGATAGAGGTCGAACGCCCCCACCGCCACCAGCGCGATCGCGAAGATGAGCCGGAGGGTGAAATCGGTCATCCGTCTGTTATGGATCGCCAGCGAGTCGGCGATCGAATAGAGCTCGACGGTGTCGGCCATCTCCCCGGTGAGTTCTTCCTCCACCTCCGTCGGGACCAGTCCTTCCCTGCTCTTCGCCCGTTCCTCCCTGAGCTTATCGCGGAGCGATATCGTGTCGCGGTTGAACCCGTCGGTGTTCCGCAGGATCGCCTCGAACGCGGCCTCGGCCGCCTCGGTGCTTTCGAAGGTGTCGGGGTAGATCTTGACGAGCGTGCAGGCGGTTCCGACGGGGGAGGGATTGCTCACGCGCGGCGTCACGACATGGTAGACCGGGCCGGTCTCCTCCGGATCGAACCGCCCCTGCTGCTGGATATAGGGGGGAGGAATTCCCTTCAACTGAAAATCGACCACGAAGGCGGTCCCCCCCACCAGATTGATCGGCACCCCGTCCCACAGCGCCACGATGAACTGGCTGTGGCGTGCGAGGTAGGCGCCGACATAGGCGTACTGGCGGTCGCGGGGAGGGCCGTAGACGCTTATCTCTTCTTCCGATACGCCGGGGAGGAGCGGAAGCTCGAACCACTGATCGGCGCGGTCGAGAAGTTCCCCGAACTCCCTGCGGGATGTCTCGGAGAAATCCATTTCATAGATGGCGCGCGGCATCGGCAGGGGGACGACCAGCCGTGCGCCGAGTTCCAGTGCGATCTTCGCTCCGATCCTGTCGGCCCCGTCGGCCAGCGCCGAGAGGACGAGAAGAGGGGAATGGGGAAAGCGACTCTGCAGGTCGACGAGGATGCTCCGGACCAATCCTTCGATCGTTCCGAGATCCTCCGGCCTGGGGTCGCGATGCCCTATGATGCTGACGGCGATGGGAAGAGGACCGACCTCCGCCCGAAGCTTCTCCGATTCGCGCCGGGCCCCCGCGGGACTCCTCCGACGGCCTGCGCCGTTCGGTGAGTTCCGCGGGGAGGTCCGCTCGCGTGTCGTGAGTTCCACTGTCTCCATGTGTTGTACCTGACGGTTTGAAGAGAGGATCACGACAGCCGGATCAGTTCTTCATTACCCAGCCTGAGATCGTGCCGTTGTTGACATAGATGAGCTGGGCCATGGTCTTGGGCGACACGTCCGTTCCCGTGAATCCGGTGAGGAATCCGGAGAGCGCCAGCGGAGCCTCGGCGTCGTCGTTGTAGACCCAGAGGACCTGTCCTGCAACGCCGGTCGGGAGCGTGACGGTAACGGCCGTCGTGGAGGTCGTTCCATCTTCCTTGACCGTTGCCACCGATGTCCCGTTCGGGATGGTCGGGGCGCCGGTCGCGGTCACGCTGTTGTCGTGTGCCAGGATAACGTCCCCCTGCGTGACTTCGATAGCACGCTTGGCGGTGCTGCTGGTGATCTTCACGCCGTTGCCGCTTGCGCCGGTTCCGACGAACTCGCCGGCCCAGCCTGTGCTGCTCGTGGTGCCGTAGATCGCCGATCCGGTTCCGCTCGTCGTTGCATAGAGCGCCGATCCGCTTCCCGCGCCGTTGGCATACACCGCGTGATCGGTGGCGCCGGCGCCGGGGTTGTAGCCGTAGAGACCGACGTTCAGGCCGCTGGCGGCGAGACCGGAGATCTGCGACTGGGTGGCGCCCGCCGCGCCGATCGCGCCGACGTTCATGAAGGTCGACTGGCTTGCGAACGAGAGGGAGCCGATGTTCGGCAGTCCGTTGACATCCTCCGACTGCCCCACGACGCCGACCGCCGAGATGCTGCCGGTGCTTCCTCCGCTACGCGGCTCGGCCTTGCCGGCCACGCCGACGATCTGATCCGCCGTCGCCATGCCGCTGCCGTTCCACTTCGCGACTCCCAGGAAGGCGTTCGATGCCGGGCGGCCGAGGCCGGTCGGGGCCGACGCGCCGGAGAGAGCCTCCGACACGACGCCGAGTGCCCGTGTGCCGGAGCCGGTCGAGGTCGAGGTCGCGAAGAGATCGACGACCTCGGAGCCGGCGGCGGCCGAGTTGTCGATCAGCATCTTGACGCCCGAGATCGACGACGAGGTGCCGACGCCGACATTACCGTTGACTCCGATATATCCCACCGTCGTGGAGTTGTTCTTCCACTCCTGCAGGTTCGCCGTCTGTCCCGCCATCCCCTGCAGCGTGAGCGGCACGGCGGTGATCGCCGTCGGGGTCACGGTGTTGCGTGCGGATGTGGCCGGGGCCAGGATCACCGCCGTGAGCGCCGTGTTGCTCGTTGCGTTGTCGACGTAGCTCTTGTTCGCGGCGTCGGTGCCGCTGCTCGGCGTGCCGACCTCGGTCAGCGTGTTGCCGTTGAAGTCCGCGACGGCCGCCGCATCGACCTCGAGCGAGGTGAAGCGTCCCGTGGAGGGAGTCGTGACGCCGATCGGCGTGCTGTTGATCGTGCCGCCGTCGATCGTCAGATCGTTGTTGACCTGGGCGTCGGTGAGTCCGTTGCCGATCCGTGCTGCGTCGATCGTTCCCGTGGAGCCGTTGATCGCCGTGACGATCGATGCGCCTGCGGCCGACTGCACCGAGTTGACGGAATATCCTCCCGAGAGGCTTCCGGAAACATCGCCCGCGGCTGCCGTCTCGTTGTCGCGCGCGATGCTCGCCGCGATCTTCGCCTCGTCCACCGTGCCGGTGGTGCCGACATCGTTGATCGCCGTGACGATCGACGTTCCTGCCGTATTCTGCACCGAGCTGACGGTATATCCTGCCGCGAGTGTTCCGTCGACATCCCCCGCCATGTTCGGCGACTCGGTGTCGCGCGAGAAGGCGCCGTCGATCCGTGCGTCGTTGATCGTGCCGGTGGTGCCGGCGTCGTTGATTGCCGTGACGATCGTGCTTCCCGCGGTCGCCTGGACCGAGCTGACGGTATATCCTGCCGCGAGGTCTCCGTCGACATCCCCCGCCGCGTTCGGCGACTCGGTGTCGCGCGAGATGCTTGCGGCAAGCCGTGCGTCGTCGATCGTGCCGGCCGAACCGTTGATCGCCGTGACCACCGATGCGCCCGCCGCCGTCTGCACCGAGTTGACGGAATATCCTGTCGAGAGGCTTCCGGAAACGTCGCCCGCCGCCGGGGTTTCGGTGTCGCGCGAGATGGCCGCCGCGATCCTCGGCTCGTTGATCGTGCCGGAGGTCCCTGCGTCGTTGATCGCCGTGACGATCGTGCTCCCTGCGGTCGCCTGCACCGAGCCGACGCTGAATCCTCCCGAGAGGCTTCCGGAGACATCGCCCGCGGCTGCCGTCTCGTTGTCGCGCGCGATGCTCGCCGCGATCCGTGCGTCGTTGATCGTGCCGGAGGTGCCTGCATCGTTGACCGCCGTGACGATCGTGCTCCCTGCCGTGGTCTGGACCGAGCTGACGGTATATCCTGCCGAGAGCGTTCCGTCGACATCCCCCGCCGCGTTCGGCGACTCTGTGTCGCGCGAGAGGGAGGCGGCGATCTGTCCGTCGGCGATCGTCGTGGCGCCGTCCGTGTTCTGGTTGATCGCCAGGATCACGTTCTTGCCGGTCGCGGCGCTCGTCGTGTTGATCGCGTTGCTCCCCGGCGTGCCGGTGATGTCACCACCCAGCGAGGCGGTGCTCACGGCGCTGCTGACGGTGTTGTCCACGTAGCCCTTCGTCGTCAGCGTCGTAGCCGCGTCGGCGCCGGTCGTGGCGGCCGAGGTCGCCTTGCCGGTGATCGTCACATCCCCTGTCGAGGTGAAGGTGACCTCCGACGGGCCCGCTCCGTTCGTGTTGAACTCCAGATCGTTGGCCGTCGTGTTGTAGCTGATCGAGGCCTCGTCCGTCGCGTTCGTTCCGATATGGATGCTTCCCGGTCCCATGTAGAGGTCGCGCCAGCGGAGCGACGTGGATCCGAGATCGTAGGTGTCGTCGCCGTCCGGGCCGACATGCCCGCCTACGCGGAGTTTGAACGCTCCGGAGGTCGTGGTGCCGATGTTGACGTTGCCGTCGCTTCCGCCCGGCAGCAGGTTGACGTTACCGGCGCCGCCGAGCGTGAAGAGGTTGCCGGCGTTGGTGAGGGTCGTCGCTCCCGTGAGGGCGCCTCCCAGGCTGACGGTGTTCACCGAGCGGGTCAGACCGTTGGTGAAGGTCAGCGGCGACTCGAAGTCGGAGCCCCCCGTTGCAACCGTGAGGCGTCCCGTTCCGGCGTCAGCCTTGACGATGCCGCCGTCCATCAGGTTGGGGATATAGATCTCGCCGCTGGAGGCGATCCTGAACTCCGGGTTGCCGGTGTTGTTGGCGTCGAACGTGATGCCGTCGTTGTAGGCGATACGGGCCGCCCCCCCGGTGGTCGTCATGAAGATACCCTTGGGGGAGGTGATGATCTGCTCCCAGCGGCTCCCGATCTGACCGAGCGTATAGAGACTGTCGACCGCCGGGACGGTGCTGCCGTTGGCGGCCACCGGCACGTCGATGGAGAGCTGACCGTTGACGTAGCTGATGCGCGCCTCGTCGATCGTCTGGGAGCTGGCTCCCGACTTGTTCGTCTGGCCCGTGGTGCGGCGGAAGACGACGCTTCCCTCACCGACGTAGATATGCCGCCACCAGCTGTTCTCGTCACCCAGGCTGTAGACGTTGCTGGTGCTCGGGACGATGCTGCCGGCGGTCGAGTCGCCGTTGCTGTCGTTCGGCGAACCGCTCGGCAGAACGCGGAAACGCTCCACGCCGCTGCTCTTGAAGATGAGCGGCTGGTTGTCCGTGGTGCCGAGGAACTGGGTGGCCGGGTTGATGCCGGCGTTCCCCTGGAGTCCCCATGCGGAGGAGGTCACCGACTGCCAGAGCGGAGGATTGCCGGTACCCTGCGATACCAGAAGATCACCTGCGTCCCCTGCGTCGGCGTTCGGCATCAGAGCGCCGTTGAAGTCGAGGTTGCCGTTGAAGTCCATGCTTCCGTCGAACGAGATGTTGCCGTCGCCGTCCATGCGGACTTCATTGGTGCCGTCGCCGTCCGGGTCGATCAGAAGCTCTTCGAGCGGACCGGTCTTGCTGTAGCCGAGGACCGCTTCGTCCGTGGCGTTGTTGCCGATATGAACGCTGCTCGGGCCCGCGTAGATATCCTTCCAGCGGCGTGTGGCGCTGCCGAGATCGTGGGTGTTGTCGGTCGCCGGACCGGCGCTCCCTTCCACTTCCAGCTTGAACGCGCTGGGGGTCGTGGTGCCGATGCCGACGTTCCCTTCGACGAGCATACCGTCGGTCGGGGCGGCCGTGCTCCCTGAGTAGGTCGCGCCGATTGCCGCGCCACCCTCGATATCGAGCTTGTTCTGCGGCGTCGTGGTGCCGATGCCGGTGTTCCCTTCGACAAGAAGTCCGTTGGCCGGAGCCGTGCTCGTGCCGGAGTAGGCCGATCCTACGACGGCGCCAC
>CBINGZ010000036.1:0-64429 GCA_966250335.1 uncultured bacterium
CGTCGGCCTCTTCCTCGTCGGCCTCTTCCTCGTCGGCCTCTTCCTCGTCGGCCTCTTCCTCGTCGGCCTCAGCGACAGCGGTGATGTCGTCGTCGAACTCTTCCGTATCGGCGTCGACCTCATCGTCCTCATCGTCGCCGTCGAAGTCTTCCATGTCGTCGATATCGTCGTCGGAGTCTTCCATGTCGTCGTCCCGATCCTCGTCGTCGGAGTCTTCCGTATCAGCGGCTGCATCCGCGTCGGACGCATCGCTGTCCGATTCTTCTGTCGGATCGTCGCCTTCGTCCGAATCCGATCTATCGTCTCCTGATTCCTCGGCATCGTTCGAGCCGCTCGCCGTCGTCTCGCCTTCGACTGAAGGTGTCGCCTCGTCCGAAGGGCTCGTCTCGGCTGAAGCCGTCTCCTCGCCCGAGGCCGTGCCGGAGTCGGCTCCGGTCTCTGAACTCGTATCGGAATCGGTCGTTCCGCCCGTCTCTTCCGGCGTTGTCGTCCCGCCGCCGTCGTTTCCGCTCTCGGCGGCGGAGCCGGTCGTCTCCGCTCCGTCGGTCTCTTCCGGACCGCCGGGCATATCCGCCCCCTGAGGCGTCTGATCGTCTGCCATTACCGTAATCCTTTATCCTTGCTGATGAGAGAAAAATTCCGTCCGAGAACCATCACCGTGAGGGGTCTTCCGATCTCCCGGTTCATGACGCCGCATGAACCGTTCATAACAACGGGAGTCCCCGATCAGTGCTCGGCGACCGGCGCGATCTGCTCGGCAGGGCCGACCGACCGTCTGTACCATTCCTTGAGAAACATCATGAGCACGGCCGTCGTCGGCACAGCTATCAGCAGCCCGATGAAGCCGAGAAAATATCCGAACGCGAAGAGCGAGGCGATCATCAGCACGGGGTGCAGCCCCACGTTGCTTCCGACAATCCTCGGCTCGATCAGATACGAGTTCAGCGCATGGAGGAACCCGATCATCCCGGCCGTGATCAGGGTGTTGGTCATGAAATCACCCGGCGCGAAGGCGTAGATCACGATCGCCACTCCAAGGTTCATGAACATGCCGAGCGTCGGTATCAGGTTGAAGACTCCCGTGAGAAGTCCGATGCCGATGGCGTACGGCACGTCGAACGTGATCAGGATCGCCGTCGCCAGGATCGCGACGATCGTCGACGTGGTAAGGATGCCGCGCAGATACGCGTTCAGGATCGAGTCGATCCCCTTGACCAGATAGACATGTCTGGGATCATCCCGCAGCACGGTGGCCCTGATGAAGCGCCGCAGCCGGGGGTAGTCGATCAGCATGTAGAAGGTCAGGAGCGGGATCGCCAGCAGGTTGAAGACCCCTTCCAGGATAGTGCTGATATTCTGCGCCAGGCTCAGTATCGACCCGAAGAGCCAGCTCACGACCGCCTGGATCTGCGGCTGGATCTGGTTGGTCACCAGTTCCGCGGCCTGCTTCTCGGGGAGTCCGTAGCGGGTAAGACGCTTCACCAGCTTCTCGCGATCGAGCAGCGAGTTCGCATCCGCCAGGAGTCCCTGCGCCGAGGTCCAGAGCTGGCTTCCCTCGCTGATGAGCCCCGGCACGATGAAGACGAAGACCACCACGTAGATGCTCAGCAGCAGCACCACGATGCCGAGCGAGGTGATCCATCGGGCTATCCCGTTCTCCTCGAACCGCCTGATGACCGGCGCGCAGATGTAGGCGAGCAGGAGGGCGATGATGAAGGGGAAGAGAACGCCGCTGAGCGAGATCGACAACCAGATCAGAAACGAAAAGATCGCAAGGAGCATTGTGCGCCTGACGACCGTCACCCGCCGGAACGGGTAGAGAAAGTAGAGAAGCGCCGCCAGCGGAAAGACCGGAAGAATGACCGCTCCGGACGTTGCGTCCGAATAGAAGATCGTGACCCAGAGAAAGGTCAGCAGTCCGAACCCGGCGACGGCGGCAAGGATCTCCTGGATCTTCATATCGCGCCGCGTCCACCTGCGCGGGCTCCGTCGCGCGGGCTCCGACGGTTCGGCGGGGAGGGCGGGCTCCGGCACGGCCGGAACGGGAGTCGCGGCATCCGGACGGGGCCCGGCGGCGGTTCCTTCGCTCAGATCCTCAGACATATACGATCGATCCTCTCGGTTCGTGGAAGGTGGCTCGCTTCGGACCGCGCTACGGAGATCGTTACCCGCGTCCCGTGCTTCCGAATCCCCCGGCGCCCCGCCCGGTCTCCGGCAGAGAGGAGACCTCCTCCCATTCGATCCGTTCGTACCGGGCGATCACCGCCTGGGCGATCCGCTCGCCCCGCTCTATCGTGAACGGCTCGGAGCCGTGGTTGACCAGAAGCACGAAGATCTCACCACGATAATCCTCGTCCACCGTCCCCGGCGCGTTCACCATCCCGATCCCGTGACGCGCGGCCAGCCCGCTTCGCGGACGGACCTGGCACTCGTAGCCGGGGGGAAGGGCGATCGCGATCCCTGTCGGAACCCCGGCGCGCCGGCCCGGCTCAAGAACCACCGGGCTCTCGACGGCGGCGCGAAGATCGAGCCCCGCCGCCCCCGATGAGGCATAAGAGGGGAGAGGAAGATCCTCGAACCCTTCCCTCACTCTTGTTATCCTGATCGTCGGCATCTCAGACGAACGCATCGATTCCCGTGATATCGGCCCCGAGAATCAGCGTGTGGATGTCGTGCGTCCCCTCGTAGGTCTTCACCGACTCCAGGTTGGCCGCATGACGCATGACCGGATACTCGTCCAGAATGCCGTTGGCGCCGTGGATGTCGCGCGCCAGGCGGGCGCATTCCAGAGCCATCCAGACGTTGTTCCGCTTCGCCATCGAAATCTGCTGCGGTCTGACCGTTCCCGCGTCCTTCAGCTTCGCCAGCCTGAACGCCAGAAGCTGCGCCTTGGTGATCTCGCTCAGCATCCAGACGAGCTTCTCCTGCACGAGCTGGAAGCCGCCGATCGGGCGGTCGAACTGAACGCGGGTGGTCGCGTACTTCACCGACGACTCGTAGACGGCGATCGCCGCCCCGATTGCCCCCCAGCTGATCCCGTAGCGGGCCTGGTTCAGACAGGAGAGGGGGCCGCGGAGTCCCTTCACATCGGAGAAGATGTGGGACTTCGGAATCTCGCAGTCCTGGAAGACCAGCTCGCTGGTGACCGAGGCGCGGAGCGAATGCTTCCCCTTCATCTCCGGGGCCGTGAAGCCGGGGGTTCCCTTCTCCACCACAAACCCGCGGATCACCCCGTCGAGTTTCCCCCAGACGACCGCGACGTCGGCCAGGGTGCCGTTGGTGATCCACATCTTGGCGCCGTTCAGGACGTAGCCGTTGTCGGTCTCGCGGGCGTTCGTCAGCATGCCGCTCGGGTTGGAGCCGTAGTCGGGCTCGGTGAGCCCGAAGCAGCCGAGCGATTCGCCGGAGGCGAGACGGGGGAGCCATTTCCTCTTGAGTTCCTCGTCGGCGTACTGCCAGATCGGGTACATCACCAGGGAGCTCTGCACGGAGACGCAGCTTCTGACCGCCGAGTCGCCGCGTTCGAGTTCCTGGTTGATGAGCCCGTAGCAGATCGAGTTCATGCCGCCGCCGCCGTACTCCTCCGGGATCGTGGAGCCGAAGATCCCCAGCTCGCCGAAGCGCGCGGGAAGCTCGGAAGGAAATGTCCCGTCACGATAATGATGCTCGATGACCGGAAGGATCTCCTCATCCACGAACGAACGGATCGTGTCGCGAACCATCCGCTCCTCGTCGCTCAGCAGCTCTTCGATATCGAAGTAATCGGGAAGTGTGATCGGCATGTCGGCAGAATTGAATGTCCCGGATCGGCAGAGGGGTGGGGCCGCGGCGGTACCCGATCCGCAGGTGCGGAAACCCCCAAGGCTCGCCAATATAGCCCGACCCCAACTTACGAATGGGATTCGTTTGCAAGAACTTGTTATTTGGAGATATCCCTCTCAACCCCATCCTTCTTCCGGGGATCGTGTCCGGCCGAGTTTGATTAACTTCGCGTCGCCATAACCAACCGCAGAAACCGTATGACCGCACGACAGGTTGCCGACATACTCTACGATATCGAGACCCTCCTTGTGCTGCATGGGGAGGATGAGTTCAAGAGCAAGGCGTACGGCCGTGCCGCCAGAGCCCTGGAGACGTCGACCGCCGACGTCGCGGAGGCCGCGCGGACCGGGACGCTGACCTCCATCCCCGGGATCGGCAAGGGGATGGCCCCGGAGCTGCAGGAGCTCGTCGTCACCGGAACCACGGCGCAGCTTGACAGGCTCCGGGAGGCGACGCCGCCGGGGCTGATGGAGATCCTGAAGATCAGGGGGGTGGGGGCCAAGAAGGTCCGCGCCTTCTGGATACAGCTCGGGATCGAGTCGCTCGGGGAACTGGAGCACGCCTGCATGGAGAACCGCGTGGCCGCGCTGGCAGGGTTCGGTGCCAGGTCGCAGGAGAAGATCCTGGCGGGGATCGAGGAGATCAAGAAGAATCGCGGCAAGATGCTTCTCGACGCGGCGACGGCGGTATCGGACAAGCTCCTCCACGCGCTGGAGGCGCTCCCCTCGGTCACGAGAGCCGCCGTGGCCGGCAGGCTCCGCAGAGGGTACGAGTATATCGAAACGCTCTCGTTCGTCGTCGAGACCTCCTCGGTCGACGACCTGGAGCGGGAGGTGCGCGCGGCGGGTCTCTTCCTGAACGTCGCGACGGCGGGGAGCCGGATCATCGGGGAGATCGAGGGGGGAACCGGCGTCCGGATCTTCGCGGCCGCCCCCGGAAACTTCCATCCCCTTCTCCACCAGAAGAGCGGCGCCAGCGACTACCTCTTCATGATCTCCATCCCGCTGGCCGACAACGGCTACGACCTGCGGGACGACGGTCTCTACGAGAACGGCGGGCTGATGGCGCTGGAGTCGGAAGAGGAGCTGTTCCAGCTCGCCGGCGTGCAGTATATCCCCCCGGAACTTCGGGAGGGGATCGACGAGGTGCGCCGCGCGATCGACGGGACGATCCCGGAGCTGGTATCGCAGAGCGATCTGAAAGGGGTGATGCACGTCCACTCCACCTGGAGCGACGGCCAGAACTCGATCGCCGAGATCGCCGAACATGCGCGTTCGCTCGGCTACGGCTATCTGCTGATGTGCGATCACTCCAAGGCCGCCTTCTACGCCAACGGCCTGGATGAACGGCGGGTGGAGGCGCAGGGGAAGGAGATCGACGAGATCAACAGGAAGTATGATCCGGCCGAGTTCCGTGTGCTGAAGGGGATTGAATGCGATATTCTCGCCGACGGCGCGATGGACCTGGACGACGACGTTCTCGCCTCGCTCGACGCAGTGGTGGCGTCGATCCATTCCAGTTTCAACCTCCCCCCGGAGCAGCAGACCGAACGGCTCTGCCGCGCTCTCGCCAACCGGTGGGTGACGATGCTGGGGCATCCCACGGGACGCCTGATCCTGGCCCGGAACGGCTACGCGCCCGATCTCCGGAGGGTGATCGAGACGGCGCAGCAGTACGGCAAGTCGATCGAACTGAACGCCAACCCGCACCGGCTCGACCTGAGCTGGAGGATGATCCGGTTCGCGCGGCGGCGCGGCGTGAAGATCGCGATCAATCCCGACGCGCACTCTCTGGCGGGATTCGGTGTTATGCGCTACGGGCTCACGATGGGGCGCAAGGCATGGCTTACCCCGGCGGAGGTCCTCAACACGCTCGATGCCGACGGGTTCCTCCGCTTCGTGGCGGGAACCCGCGGCGGATAAGGGACGCGCTCCACGGCGGGCGACGTCCGTTCACATCATAATGCGATCTTCAGGAATGTCTGAACCAATCATCATCGATGGAAAGATCGTCTCCTCGGCGATCCTGGAACAGGTAGGAAGGGAGGCGGATATCCTCCGCTCGACGCGCGGGATCAACCCCGGGCTGGCGGTGGTGCTGGTCGGGAACGATCCGGCGTCGGCCACCTATGTGGCGTCGAAGGGGCGTGCGTGCCAGGCGCTCGGATTCCATTCGGTCACGAAGACGCTCCATGAGGCGACCACGCAGGAGGAACTGCTGGCGCTGATCGACGAGCTGAATCGCGACCCGATGATTCATGGAATCCTCGTGCAGTCGCCGCTCCCCGATCAGATCGACCCGGGAGCGATCGTCCAGGCGATCGACTACCGGAAGGATGTGGACGCGTTCCATCCCACCAGCGTCGGCAGAATGGTGATCGGGCTTCCGTCGCCGGAACCGTGTACGCCGGCGGGAGTGATCGAGATGCTCAGGCACTACAGGATCGAGACCTCCGGGCGCCGCGCCGTGGTGATCGGGCGGAGCAATATCGTCGGCAAGCCGCTCGCCATCATGCTGATGCAGAAGCGGGAGGGGGGGAACGCGATCGTGACGGTGGCGCATTCCGCCGCCCGCGATCTTGGGGCGATCACACGCGAGGCGGACATTCTGATAGCCGCAATCGGCCGTCCGCGATATATCACGGCCGACATGGTGAAGCTCGGCGCCGTGGTGATCGACGTCGGAGTCAACCGTGTGAACGACCCGACGGCGAAGCGGGGGTACAGGATCGTGGGGGATGTCGATTTCAACGGCGTCTCCGCCGTCGCCTCCGCCATCACGCCGGTTCCGGGAGGGGTCGGATTGATGACGATCGCCATGCTCATGAAAAACACGCTGCGCGCCGCGCGAGGAGAATTCGATTGATGGCCCCGGAGGGATTCGACTACGACTTCGATTTCGAGTTCGAGGAGGAGGAGCCGAGGCGCCCCCTGAAGGAACGGCGGAAGTTCGCCGTCCTCTACGAGGATGACCGCGTCGTCGTCTTCGACAAGGCGTCGGGGATCGCGACGATCCCGGAGAGGTTCCAGAAGGGGGTGTCGCTGAAGGAGCTGGCCGAGGAGAAGATGGGGCGGCTCTGGACGGTTCACAGAATCGACAAGGAGACGAGCGGCGTGGTGATCTTCGGCCGCGACGCCGAGGCGCATAAATCGCTCAACGATCAGTTCGAGGCGCGTGAGACGCGCAAGATCTACGCGGCCGTGATCGAGGGGGAGATGGTCGACCCCGAGATGACGATCGACATTCCACTCATGGTCGACCCCGGGCAGCCCGGCCGGATGAAGGCGAGCGCGCGCGGGAAGGAGTCGGTCACCTGTCTGCGGGTCCGGGAGCGGTTCCGCGGGTTCACCTACGTGGAAGCGGAGCCGAAGACGGGACGCCAGCATCAGATCCGTGTCCACTGCAAGGCGGTCGGTCTCCCTCTGGCCGTCGATTCGATGTACGGCAATCGCGACAAGCTTCTTCTCTCCGCCCTGAAACGGAAGTTCCGCGATTACGGTCGCGACGAACAGCCGCTCATCGACCGCCTCACGCTCCACGCCGAGGAGCTGACCGTACGACATCCCGGAACGGGAGAACATGTCACATTCCGATCGGAACTGCCGCGGGATCTCCGCGCGCTCCTGACCCAGCTTCGTAAGGCGAGGGGAGTGAGGGAGGAGGGGTGACGGATGGAGGGCCCGCACAGGGATAAATCGCTGTTCGATTAATTCTCGAACACCCGGCGAAGGAAGAGGAAACGGTCGCGGTAGTACGATTCGCTCAGACTGCTGACGATCACCCCGGAGGAGGTGGAGGCGTGGACGAACTGGTCCGAGTTGATCAGGATGCCGACGTGCGACACCCCGGCCCCGGTGGTGTTGAAGAAGACGAGATCGCCGGGAAGCGCATTCTCGATATCGACCTCCTGACCCACGGTCGCCTGCGCCGCGGAATTGCGGGGGAGACGGAGGGGGACCGTCTCGTAGACGTTGCAGATGAACCCCGAGCAGTCGACCCCGGAGCGGCTGAGCCCTCCGAAGAGATAGGGGGTGCCGAGCCATCCCTCCGCGGCCGCCATCACCGAACGCCGGGCGCTCGAAAGATCGGTCAGTTCGATCGAACGGTGGAGCGCCTCGCGTCCCTTCATCGAGATTCTGACCGTCTCCACCCGCGTCGCCGGGAAGCACCCCGCCATCGTCAGAGAGAGCAGCAGAAACGCCGCCGCGATCGATCCGTTCGTCGCTCCTTGATGCATCGGTATCCGAAATAATGTTCGCTCAGCCGGTCGCTCGATCTTCATCGGCCTCCGTTCGAACATTCCAGCGTCGATCAGGTTTCATCGGTCGCGGGATCGGGAGGAGCCGCGATGCGCAGATCTCTCGATGCCCGATATACTTCTCAGTCGGTGGAGCAGGCGGCAGGTTCGGCAGACGTCGCGTGGGTGTGCGAGGCCTCGTGGCCGTGATCATGGTCGTGCTCGCAGCTCTCGCATGAGGCGCAGAGCTTCCGGTTGATCCTGTAGGAGTTGGCGATCATCAGGGCGCCGAAGGCGGCGATGTAGGGATGGAGCGTCTCGGCAAGCTCGGAATGCGATTCGTGACCGATGAAGTTGAAGAGGAGCACCACGATCCCCGACGCGAGCATCACGATCGGGTTGATACTGCGATGCATCCTGTACGACGTTCCCAGCGTCACCGCGCCGATCGCCACCGAGATCCCGATCATTCCGACCTCGAACCAGCCGCTCGCCAGAAATCCGAGACCGAGCGTGGGGAGCACGCTGAACATGAACGGCATCGCCATGCAGTGAATGGCGCAGATCGTCGAGGCGGAAAAGCCGAGACGGGTGAGAAGACGGTTCGATCGTGTCGTGACGGAGGCCATGATTGTAGTGCTGATGCTGACTGACGGTTCAGGGTTCGTACTGCGCTTTACGGCTGGCACTTCGGGCATGTGCCGTAGAACTGGAGCGAATGGCGGACGTTCGTGAATCCGGTGCTCTGTTCCAGCGACCGTTCCATCCGTCCCAGTTCGCATGTGTCGAGCGGAGAGGTTCCCCCGCATGCCGAGCAGGTGATCGAGTGCCGGTGCGAACGGGCGCGGATCGCATAGCGCCACCCCTCGTTCAGACGATCGATCCGGACGATCAGATCGCATCGTTCCAGCATCTCCAGCGTCCGGTAGACGGTCACCAGATCGGGCTTCCCCTCATCCCCCTCAAGCCGCGCGGCGATCTCCGATGCCGACAACGGCTCGGACGACGCCTCCAGCGACTCGTAGACGGCCCGCCGCGCATGCGTCACACGCACACCGAGCGCCCGCAATGCCGATTCGATCTCCTGCTTGCTCATGATTTCGACGACAAAAGTACATCACTTGCAAACGATTTGCAAGAAGGGAGAGCCTTGAAACGGAGGAACGAGGGGAGGCGTGACATATTGAGACGTCGTCATCTCCCGCTCACTAACATTTCCGGGCTTCGCCGTGTATAGGTATGTCGGCCGGGACGTCGCGGAGTCCGTGTCGCAGGGATCGAACCGCCGTCTCACTCTCACGATATTTTTGAAGGGGTAGGATATGGGGCGATCGATGAGCGTAGCGGTATCTCTGGTACTCCTGCTCGCAACGGGGGCCGCGGCGCAGTCGTGGCGATACACGGGGGCGTTGAGCGAGCCCCGGTGGGATCAGACTCTCACCGTGCTGCCGCAGGGGACGGTTCTTGCGGCGGGAGGATGGAACCCCTCCTTCCTCTCGGTCGCGACCTGCGAGATCTACGATCCCCTCCTTGAATCATGGAGGCCGACCGCTTCGATGAAGCACGACCGGGCCAGGTACACCGCCACCACTCTCCCGGACGGGCGTGTTGTGGTGATCGGAGGCCAGAGGGGGAATGGAGAGGAGGGGAACTTCCCGGCGCAGACCGATCTGATCGAGATATTCGATCCGGTCACCGAAACCTGGTCCGACGGCGGCAGGCTCCTTTCTCCGCGCCAGAACCACAGGGCGATCGTCCTCAGGGACGGAACGATTCTGATCATAGCGGGCCTCATCGGGGGGCATACGGTGACCTCGTGCGAGATCTACGATCCCGCGACGCAGATAAGCAGGGCCGTCGCTCCGACGATCCTGCGGCGACAGGATCATAACGCCGTGCTTCTGGCCGACGGCCGGGTGCTGGTGACGGGAGGGCGCACCGGCGGACCGAGCAGCACCTATCACAACCAGTGCGAGATCTACGACCCTCTGAACGACTCATGGGAGATGTCGAGCCCGATGAAGGATGCGCGGATCGGCGGCGCGCTGGTCCGTTTCTCCGACGGCGGCGTTCTGACGGCCGGGGGAGGAAACACATCGGTTCGCGTGCTGACGGGTTCGGAGATCCTGGACCCGATCACCGGTAGATGGAGCACGGTGGAACCGATCAAAATCGCCTCCGGCGGAGGGGTGGGGATCCTCTTCCCGGACGACCGCTATCTCCTGACCGGCGGCATCTACGACGCCAACTGGTATCACTCCACCGAGGTGAAGACGACCGGGATCTGCCAGTGGTACGATCGCTGGTCGGGACGGTGGTATACGGCTCCGTCGCTCAACCAGCCCCGCGCGCGTCATCAGGCGGTCTATCTGCATCAGAAGGGCAACGGGAACCTTCCGAACGATATGATCCTGATCGTCGGCGGCCACATCGCCAACAGCACCTACACCGCCACCTGCGAAATCCTCGATGTCGGCAGCGGCGCGGTCGAAACCTACATGATGTCGCAGGAAAACACCTCCGGAGTGGAGAGAATCGCCCGATCGAACGGCTCGTTGACGGTTACATGTAACGCGACGGCCTCGCCGATCGTTATATATGCACTGGAGTCAGGGTCACAGGTTTCGCTCGATCTTGTCGGCGCCGACGGGCGTCTCGTCGAACCTCTCGTGGAAGGACATTATCCCGCCGGGGGCTACCGCCTGCCGCTGAACACCGAGTCGCTCCCCGAGGGAGCATACTTCGTGAGGCTCCGAACTTCCGAAGGAATATCAACCGAAAAAATAATCGTGGTGCGATAACTCCGCTTTGATCGAAAGGGTATCGCAGGCCCCTGACCAGGGTCGTGTCGTCATGAGAAGAGTCCGAGGGAACAGCGCGGTGCACCCCGCCGCGATGGAGTAGCGGCAGACGACAACCACGGATATGACACGGGCTCGATCGTACGATCGAGCCCGTGCCGTATCCGATATGTTCCTGCTCTAGAACTCGTATGCCGGGGCCGGATGCTCCATCCCGATATGTCCCGCCCTGATCGTTGCGACGAAATAGTCCTCTCCCTTTATGGGGGAGTCGGCAAGGCGGCGGAGCATGGCGAGCTGCCCGACGTGCGTCAGGATGTCGGCGATCGGTCCCTGCAGCAGTCGCTCCGGCTCGGCCTCCAGCACCGCGTTGGAGGCGAGATAGTTGTCGAAGCGTTCCAGCGCCCCGAAGAACCGCTCCACCTCGGCC
The DNA here is from genome assembly GCA_966250335.1 of uncultured bacterium. Lineage (GTDB taxonomy): Bacteria > Bacteroidota > Ignavibacteria > OLB7 > OLB7 > OLB7. Next base: position 11,291 of record CBINGZ010000036.1, read on the forward strand.
TCCCACTCCAGCGGCTCCGAGGAGTTCCATATCTGCCGTCCCGCCGCTATCGATTCTCCCCAGCAGAGCACATCGCCGATATGGGCGAGAATTTCAGCGGGTGTCCGTGATCCCTGTGAGAGGCGCAGTTCGGCGTAGCTCTCGGGAGCCTCGCGAAGCACCTTCCCGGCACGATATGCCAGGGTCGCCAGCGCATGACGCAGCATCTCCCGTTTCGGATCGAATTCGGATCTCATCGAAATGCCCCTCCGTGCGATGAAGTTGAATGGGAAATGTTGATTGCGATATGATTCCCCCTACGATGCCAGCGCTCGCTCGACCCATGCCGAGGCGGCGAACATCCCCGCCTCGCCGAAATGCGGCGCGATGAACTGCGCGCCGACCGGCAGCGACGTCTCCGGGTCGGTCCCTATCGGGATCGAGATCGCAGGGTTCCCCGCAAGGTTCGTCGCGGCGGTGAAGATGTCGCTCAGATACATCGAAATGGGATCATTCATCTTCTCCCCGAGCCTGAACGCCGGCGTCGGCGTCGTCGGCGCAAGGATCAGGTCGACCTTTCCGAAGGCGTTCGCCATGTCGTCGTGGATCAGGCGGCGGACCTGCTGCGCCTTTCTGTAGTAGGCGTCGTAGTAGCCGCTGGAGAGGACGAACGTCCCCAGCATGATCCGGCGCTTCACCTCGGGACCGAACCCCTCGGACCGGCTCATCTCGTACATCTCCTCCAGCGTCCGCGCGTTCGGCGAACGGTAGCCGTAGCGGGCGCCGTCGAACCGGGCGAGGTTCGAGCTTGCCTCCGCCGTGGCGATGACGTAGTAGCAGGGGATGGTGTATTCGGTGTGGGGAAGCGAGATCGTGGAGATCTCCGCCCCCGCGTCGGTCAGTCGTCTGCGAAGATCGTCAAGCGATGTTATCACCGAGGGATGCATGCCGTCGATGAAATATTCCTCCGGCACTCCGATCCGCAGGCCGCGCACATCGGCGGTATCGAGGCCGTCGATGTAGGAGGGGACCGGCTCCGGGCTGGAGGTGGCGTCGTTCGGGTCGTGGCCGGCGATCGTCTCCATGACGAGCGCGGCGTCGTGGACGTTGTTCGCGAACGGGCTGATCTGGTCCAGCGAGGAGGCGAACGCCACAAGCCCGTAGCGGCTCACGCGGCCGTAGGTCGGTTTCACCCCGACCAGCCCCAGGAACGCCGCGGGCTGCCGTACCGAGCCTCCGGTCTCCGAGCCGAGCGCTGCGCAGGTCATCCCCGCCGCGACGGCGACGCCGGAGCCTCCGGAGGAACCCCCCGGCACCCGCTCCCTGTCGAGCGGGTGAAGAGTCGGGCCGAAATAGGAGGTCTCGTTGGAGGAGCCCATCGCGAACTCGTCCATGTTCGTTCTCCCCACCACGATCGCGTCGGCGCGTTCGAGCCGCTCGACGGCGGTGGCGGTGTAGAGGGAGGTGAACCCGGTCAGGATCTTGGAGCCGCAGGTGAGGCCCTGGTCGCGGACCGCCATGTTGTCCTTGACGGCGATCGTCATCCCGGCCAGCGGGCCGGCGGTTCCCGCCTTCAGCCGTTCGTCGATCTCGGCGGCGCGGCTCTCCGCGCGTTCCTGAAAGAGCGAAAGGAAGGCATTGAGATCCCTTCCTTCCTCGATCCGGCCGTATGAATCGGCGACGACGTCGCTGCACGTGGTCCGGCCCTCGTCGAGCCGGCGCCGCAGTTCCCTGTATGAATGCGTCATGCTGTGGGAGAATGGTTGATGGGGGGCTCGGTTGCGCCCTGGGGATCGTTCCCGGCGGCGGCCGGAGGCCTTCCCGTATCTGTCGCGGCGGGATGCGTTCCCGCATCCTCCGCGATTTCCGTGGGGCCGGGGGGGAGCACCGGCTCCGGCCGGCTCATGTTCCGGGGAACGGAGTCGACGGGGCGCGGCGCCGAGTAATGGCCCCTGCGCTGCTCCTCCTCGAACGCCGTGTTGATATGATCGGTGAACTCCCGCTGCGCCTTTCGGAACTCCCGCAGTCCCCGCCCGACGCTCTGCGCGAGCTCCGGCAGCTTCTTGGGACCGAAGAGGATCAGCACGACCACCAGAATCAGTATGAGTTCCTGTCCACCGATATCGAACATGGCAATTCTCCCGACGATCTTCCGTGCCGCCGGCATCAGGGGCCGTCGGCGGGAAGGTCTTGTTGTCGAACGTCGCGGTTATCGTACCTCGGGCGACCTGCGGTGGTCGTCGCGCGTGCGGTCGTCGTAACGGGCCTCGCCGTAGCGGGCGTCATCCTGACGGCGCTCCTCGATCCGACGGTCGTCGTAGCGGCGGTCGTCGAGATTGCGGTCGTAGCGGCGGGAGTCGTCGGGACTCTCGTCGAACGTCGTCGCCTTCTTGAACTCCTTCACGCCGCTTCCCAATCCCCTCATCAGTTCAGGGATCTTCTTCCCACCGAACAGAATAAGGACGATCAGCACTATGATGATGATCTCCGTCGAGCCAATACCCATGATCGTTCCTGATAAATGTGAAAGTCTCCGACACCCTCTTCCGGACCCTCGCGGGGCCGGTCGATCGCCCCGGGGGAGAGCCGCCGGGGAGAGCCCGCGATGCCGGATCGGGCCAGGTGGAGTGACGATTCCCGTCCCCCTCGATTGCCCTCCGGTTCCCGGACGATCCCTGATGCTCCGACCCCGGTCGCGCCGGGGGGGGGACTCAGATATCGAACGGCGTCGGTTCCTCTTCCTCCATCGTGTCGTCATCCTCGATCTCCCGCTCACGATAGGCCGTTACGGCATGACGGATCATGCCGTAGATCAGGTAGAGCGCCATGAAGGGGAAGATCGCCACTCCCTTCGTCACGATCGACGCGACCAGCCCCAGCAGCAGCACGATGAACTTCACCGGCGACTTCATGAACGCCCGCTTGGAGGGCTTCGGAAGGGTGTCGTAGCGGATCGTGCTCACCATCAGCAGCGATATGCCGACGGTGATGACGGCCATCGCGACAGGCTTCCAGGAGGGAGGGGGGAAGATCGAATCTTGAGGGATGTGGTAATAGACCAGATAGCTCATGAGAGTGATCGCCGCCGACGGGATCGGCAATCCCCTGAAATAATCCTTGTCGAACCCGACGAGCTGCACGTTGAACCGCGCCAGCCGGAGCGCGCCGCAGATCGCCGGGAGCGCCGAGATGACCACCCCCGCCGTCGTCCACTCGCGGAAGAACGCCATGTAGAGAATGAACGCCGGAGCCGTCCCGAAGCTGACCACGTCGGCCAGCGAATCGAGTTCGACGCCGAACTCCGAGCTGGAGTTGGTCAGCCGCGCCATCGCGCCGTCCAGCGCGTCGAAGATCCCCGCCAGAACGATCAGCCATGCAGCCGTGGCAAACTCTCCCTCGGTCGCCTTCACGATTGCGAAGAAACCGCTGAAGAGGTTCATCGAGGTAAAAAGGCTCGGGATGACCGAGCGGGTCACGCGAATCGGCACTGATCTTCCGGCGCTTTGTGAAGTGCTGCGGTCACTCTCCCGGTACCTGGGCCGGCCGGGCACGGCAAATTTAGTCGTTCGGCAGATGACAGAGAATCGTTTCTCCTCCGACAACGATATCTCCCAGCTTGACGTCGATCAGCATCTCCGGCGGGACCAGAAGGTCCATCCGGCTGCCGAACTTGATCATTCCGAACCTCTCCCCCATCTGCACCTCGTCTCCCACCTTCACCGGGCAGACGATACGCCGGGCCACCGCGCCGGCGATCTGCTTGAAGAGCACCTTGAAGCGCTCGTTCCGGACGCCGATGTGGGTCCGTTCGTTCAGTTCGGAGGACTTCTCGTGAAAGGCCACAAGATACGCCCCCTTGACGTATCTGTAGTAATCGACGACACCCGAGATCGGATATCGATTCACATGGACGTTCAGCGGAGAGAGGAAGATCGAGACCTGCCTGGCCGGGCCCTTGTGGTATTCGTCGTCCACCACATCCCTGATCACCACGACCTTGCCGTCGGCGGGGGAGATCACGACCCGGTCGTCGATGCTCCCCGGAAGGGCCCGCTCGGGATCACGGAAGAAATAGAGGGTGAACGCGGCGAAGGCGACGCCGAGAAGAATAAGGAAGATCTTCAGGACGAGCAGGTCGACGAAAAGGCCTCCGATGATCAGAGCCAGTGCAAGGAGGAGCGATCCGACGATGACGTCCGTTCCGTAGCGGGTCAGCTTCATTGAAGTATTGGCAACATGATGGTGGACGCGTCCGGCTCGCGCTCCGGCCCGCCTCCCGTGACGACCTCTCCGAAAAGATCGTAGTCGATGGCATCGGTGATCTCCACCTCCACGAAATCTCCCGGCTTCAGCGCGACCTCCGATCGGACGTAGACTTCGCCGTCGACTTCCGGAGCATCGCGATACGATCTGCATATATACTCGCCCCCCGCCTCGCTCTCCACGAAGACCCGCTGGAGGGTGCCGACGAGCGCCTCGTTCTTTTTTGCGGAGATCGACCGCTGGAGCTCCATGATCCGTTCGATCCTCTCCTCCTTCACTTCGCGGGGGATCGGATCGCCCAGCGGATGGGCGGTCGTGTTCTCCTCCTGCGAGTAGGCGAAGACGCCGAGGCGGTCGAACTCGGCCTCCTCCACGAACTCCACCATCTCGTTGAACTCGGCCTCCCCCTCGTTCGGGTAGCCGACGATCAGGGTGGTCCGGAGGGCGATGCCGGGGACGGCGTCGCGGATCTTTCCGATCAGCTCCATCAGCGCGCGGCGCGTGATGCCGCGGCGCATCGACTTGAGCACAGGGTCGGAGACATGCTGGATCGGCATGTCGAGATAGTTGCAGATCGTCGGCTGCCCGGCGATCACCGGCAGGATATCAAGCGGGAACTTGGCGGGGTAGGCGTACATCAGCCTGAGCCATTCGATCCCGCGGACCTGCGCCATCTTCTCCAGAAGCGTCGCAAGGGTCCGTCGGCCGTCCCGCTCCAGCCCGTAATATGTCGTATCCTGACCTACGATCACCAGCTCCCGCACCCCGGCGCGCGCCAGATGGTTCGCCTCCAGCAGGATCTCCTCCACGGGACGGGAGACGTTCCCGCCGCGCATCAGCGGGATGGCGCAGAAGGAGCAGGGATGATCGCATCCCTCCGAGATCTTGATGTAGGCCGAGCGGGAGCCGGGGGGGATGAACCGTTCGCTCAGCAGGTCGTGCTTGTGGTTCGGGTTGACGGTCCGGAGGATGTTCAGGAAGTCGGTCACGCCGAAGTAGGCGTCGACCTCCGGAATCTCCTCCTCAAGTTCGTCCTTGTATCGCTGTGAGAGGCATCCGGCAACGTAGAGGTTCCCGATGCGCCCTTCCCGCTTCATCGAGGCGGCGGCCAGGATCGCGTTGACCGACTCCTCCTTGGCGACATCGATGAAGCCGCAGGTGTTGATGATGACGGCGTCGGCCCCCTCGGCCTCGTCGACGAGCTCGATCCGGTTCCTGCGGAGCAGGCCCATCAGCGTCTCGGAGTCGACGACGTTCTTGGAGCATCCCAGCGTCACCACGTTCACGCGGCGCGACGGCATATCGATCAGAATCGGCTGCATATCGTTCGGATGTAGATCATCATAGCAGTTCACCGGCAGGATAGACGATCATCTCCGTAGATAACCGTCGGTCGCATGATTATATCGCGGTTACGACGGTTTACGAAGAGGAAACAGCAAATCTACCTATAAGTTCCTCTCAAGGGAAAGGGGGATTACACTATCGAGCAATATAGATCGACTGCCGAAAGAGCCCGTGACCGACGCGATGTCGCGAACGGGACCGGGAATATCGGGAGACGACCGCGCCCCTGTTCGATATGAGGGGAAAAGGTGTACCTTCCTCCGGAAACGACCTGTACGGAACTCCAGGCCAGATGAGCGAACCGCTACCGCTTCACACCGCACTCCGCCGGTTCCTCGAATATCTCGAGGTCGAGCGCCGCTATTCGCCGAAGACGATCGAGGCGTACGGCGGCGACCTGGAGAGATTCCACTCCCATCTGGTGGGGGCTCTCGGGGTCGACATCCCGGACCTCTCCGATGTAACACAACGGGAAGTTCGCGGGTATATCGCCTCACTTCACCGTCGCGGCGAAGCGCGCAGAAGCATCGCGCGCCGTCTGGCGGCCGTGAAGTCGTTCATGCGGTTCGCCCAGGGGGAGGGGCTGATCGAGGCGAACCCCGCCCGGCTGGTGCAGACCCCGAAGGCGGAACGGCGCCTGCCGACCGTCCTGAGCGTCGACGAGAGCAGCCGGCTGATGGAGCTTCCCGAACGGACCGACCGCGAGGGGCTCCGCGACGCCGCCATCCTCGAACTTCTCTACTCCACCGGCATCCGCCGCGACGAGCTCTGCGGGCTTCGTCTGGGAGACCTGAACGAGTACGGCCGCACCGTCAGGGTGACCGGAAAGGGGGGGAAGGAGCGGGTGCTCCCGGTCGGCGAGAAGGCGCTGGCGGCGCTCCGGAGCTATATCGCCGTCAGGCGTCCGCAGGCCGGCAGAGACCGGGCCGAGGGGGCGGCCGGCGAGAGGATGTTCCTGAGCGCCAGGGGTCTTCCGCTGGATGGAGCCGCCGTCTATCGCATCGTCAGGAAGTACATGAGCCAGGTGACCGAGCAGAAGAAGAGAAGTCCCCATGTCCTCCGCCATTCGTTCGCCACGCATCTGCTCGACGCGGGGGCGGGGATACGGGAGGTGGGGGAGCTTCTGGGACATTCATCCCTCACCAGCACGCAGATCTACACGCACGTGACGATAGAGCGACTCAAGGAGGCGTACTCCAGGGCGCATCCGCGCGCCGGGGGGGATGAAGAAGGGGGGGAGCGATGACCCTGACCGGCGTCCTCTCCCTTCTCTGCGTCGTCGCCGCGACGGCCGCGGCACAGGGGGAGGATGAGCGTTCCAGACTCCTCGTCTCCAACGACAGCCTGGACAGGATCGACCCCTACCGGCGTCTCGATATCGTCTCGTTCGGGCTGGAGGTCTTTCCGTCGCCGGGCGGAGGGGATTTCTTCCAGGAATACGGCAAACTGGGGAGCACCGTCGAAACGCTCGACGCGAACCTGACGCCGACGCTGACGCTGCGGCTGAACGTGTCGCCGGAGTTCAGGGGGATCGGCTACGGAACTTACCTCGCGAACGGTTTTGTTGACATCTACGACGTCGTCCGGCGGGCTCCGGGGGATACATCCTTCTCCGGCGGAGAGATTCTTGCCACGGTCGTGGAGAACTTCTCCACCACGGCGATACCGGTGCTCGTGGGGATCGAATATGCGCCGATCACCTCGCAGTTCACCACGTACGTCGGCGGACTGGTCGGGATCGGGATCACCTCGGTCGACTGGACGACGACGGCACGAGAGCAGCTTCAGGCGGGATATTACAGACCCGGCATCAACGTCCGGGAGTGGGGAATAGCTCCTGCGGCAAGGGTATATACGGGGGTGGATCTGCGATTCGACCGATTCAACTGGAGGGATAATCCGATCAGAGGAATCTTTCTGGAAGCCAGTTATACATGGCTTCCGGCCCACCGCGAGTTTTTTTCGGCCCTCATCTCACAGACACGAGGGACATCATCGGTTCCGACCGCGCAGGATGCGACGCTTCAACTGGGAGGCTTCACCTTCTCGGCCGGGATCAATCTGCAATTCCTCCGTCGATAGGGGGATTGGACATACACATATTCGTGGAGTACTCGTAATGAACGTAACCTTCACCGCGCGTCATTTCAAGGCGTCGCCGGAGCTTCAGCAGTTCGCCGAGGAGGCGGTCACCGGGCTGGGCCAGCTCTACGGCGGCATCGTTACGGCGGACATTGTCCTGGAAGATGAAATGAATGCGGACGCCGGCAAGATTGCGGAGGTAAGCCTGCTGGTTTATCGCGACAAGCTCTTTGCAAAGGAGCGCTCGGACGACTTCCTGAAGTCTATCGCCTTCTGCGTCGAAAAAGTCGAACGTCAGCTCGTCAAATACAAGGAGAAGCTGCACGACGGGCAGCATCCCCAGCCTCGCATAGAAACCCCGGTCGACGATCTCAACATCGATCTGAACTTCTCCTGAGCGTTATCAGGGCAAGGGAGACTACGGCAGCCGCCTCGGCCTTACGGTCGCGGCGGCTGCCGTTTCCATGCCGTCCCCTCCCTGAAATTGCCGATATTGCCCTCTCTTCGTCCGATCCTTTCGCCCTACATCTATTCCGTTCCGCATGGGAGCTCTCGATCATATCCAGGAAATCCGCAAGCAGAGCATCACCGTCGGCTTTCTGGCCGATGTCTGCCGCGATCGCTTTCAGCTCCAGCCTCTGAACGAGGGGGTGGGGCGGGAGAAGCTGATCACCGACCGGAACCTCCACAGGCCGCAGCTCGCGCTCACCGGCTACACCAAGCTCTTCACCTATCACCGGGTGCAGGTGCTGGGGAACACGGAGATCTACTACCTGCAGAGTCTGAGCCGGGAACGGCGGGAGGAGGCGTTCTCCACTCTGCTCGGGTTCGACGTACCGTGCCTGATCGTCACGACGGGGAACCCGATCGACCCGCGCCTGATCGAGATCGCCACGGAGCGGGGAGTGGGGATCTTTCAGACCCCTCATGAGACCACCAAGGCTGTCTATTTCCTGGGGGATTTCCTCGACGATCAGTTCGCCGCCTACTCTCCGATCCATGGGGCGTTCGTCGATGTCTACGGTGTCGGGTTGCTCTTTATCGGGCGCTCCGGCATCGGCAAAAGCGAGATCGCGCTCGACCTGGTGGAGCGTGGACACCGCCTGGTGGCCGACGATGTGGTCATGGTGACGAGAAAAGGGGAGGGGATCCTGATGGGATCGGGGACGGCGCTGACGCAGCATTTCATGGAGGTGCGGGGGCTGGGGCTGCTCGACGTGCGCCAGATGTTCGGCATCCGGGCGATCAGGTTTCAGAAACGGGTGGAGCTGATCGTGGAGCTGGAGGACTGGAACCCGGAGGCGGAGTATACCCGCACCGGGCTCGACGACGCCGAGACCTCGCTGCTCGGCATCGACCTCCCGATGGTACGGCTTCCCATATTTCCGGGAAAAAATGTCACGGTTATTGCAGAAGTCATCGCATTGAATTACCTTTTAAAACACTACGGCTATAACCCGGCAAAAGTCTTTGCCGAAAAGCTTACCGAGGCGATCGCCCGGAAGTCGTCGGCGATGGATTCCTCCGGAGACCGTTCAATCCCCTACTTCGAACACGACTTCGAGTAGCCGTCAGGCCTGCATCTCCCGACTCAACCCAGAGAACAACCTCTTTCCATTGAATCTTGGAGCCCGCATGTACACTCTCGATTTCGCTCGTCGCCTCTCGTACGCACTCGTCTGGGGAAGTATCCTCGCGGCTGTGATATTTGCGGTGACCGGCTGAAGGAGATAGATAGGACCCGCCGTCGTAACGCCCATCCTACGAAGTCCATATCCGTTCATCTGTGTCCGCGTCGCGGGGAACTTCATTCCCGTGACGGCAGGGCTTTTCACGTTTTCACACGAACCGGCGGAGGTAACGACCTCCCTCGACAGGAGTGTACGGTGACGCAGCGCATGCAGGAACAGAACGACTCTCCGACGTCACGGCCGGTCGGCCGCGGCGCCGTGCGCGCGTCACACGGTCAATCCCCGCTACGATGTCGAGTCCAGCAGCGTCGGTCGCCGCGATCCTCCCCGTCGACATGGAACGGAAACGCCCGGCGTTTCACAACCGGACCGGCATGGACGTGAACGCCGTCAGACCGACGTCGCCGGGGACCTCTCCGGTTCAGGGGGAAAAGGGGACCAGGCCGCTCGCGGCCGGGCAGAGCAACGGCGCCGGGACGAACGGCCAGACCGCCGGCGATATCGGCAACGATCTCATGCTGCTGGTGCAGCGCGGCGATCGCGCGGCCCTCAACCGTCTCTTCGCGCTCTACAACGGCAGGCTCTTCAATTTCGTCTTCAGGATACTGGGGGATATGGAGAGCGCCGAGGATATCGTGCAGGAGACGTGGCTCTCCCTCTACGAACGGCGGGAGAGCTATCAGTCGACCTACAAGTTCTCGACCTGGCTCTTCACGATCGGCCGACGCAAGGCGCTCAGCGAACTGCGGCGGCGCGGCGTCCGCTCGATGGTCCGCTCGCTGACGACCTTCGACGGCGACCGTGAGACGGCCGAGAGCATCGATCCCCCCCAGCGGACCTTCAGCGATCCGGAGGGCTCCACCGACAGCGCCATCCTCTCGGCAATGGTCGAGAGGGCCCTGGCGAAGCTCCCGGCGCATCAGCGGGAGGTGGTGATCCTCCGCGATATCGAGGGATTCGACAACGAGGAGATCGCGGCCGTGCTCCAGTGGAACCTGAAGCCCGGAGCCGTCCGGAAGCGGGTGTTCGACGCTCGCGAGGCGTTCAGGCGGGCGATGCTCTCGATAGGATACAAGGAAGAAGATATTGCCGGCTGACGAGGCCGGACCCTCCGGGCAACCCCGGAAGAACGATCAATACAATGGCTCCCGCGGGGAGCACCCATACGTACGCAAGATGAACAAGAGAACAGACGACATGCAGGAGACGCCGGAAGGCTGGCGGGAGTATTCGAGAATGCTCGGAACGCTCCCCCCGGTGGCCCCTCCTGTCGGCGCCCAGGCGGCGTTCAACGCCCGACTCGATGCGGCCCTCGCCGGCCCGGGACGGCGGACGGCGTGGCTTCGCCGCTGGTATGGCGCTCCCTCGCTTGCACTCAGCACCTTCGCCGTCGTCGTCTGCCTCCAGTTCTTCACCAGTGACGGCTCCGACCGCGCCGTCAACAGAGCTCCCGCCTCGGTCATCGACGGCAACGGGGAGAGCCTCAACAAGCCGCGTCGCCCTTCCGCCCGTCGCAACCGCACCCCCGAGCCTGTCGATATCCCCGAGATTCAGATCTCCACCCCTCCGGCATCGCTGCACGATTCCGGTCGATTCGATCCCCTGAACCCCAGGCAGGCGTCTCCGCGCGAGGCGAACCCGAATCCGGGGCCCGGCAGAACCAGATACTGATGTCGATCTCCGGGGAGAGCCCTCCTTCGATGAGGCCCCTCTCCCCTGAAGATGATTTCTCACATCACGATCCTTCCTCAGACTTCACGATATAGAGCCGCATCTCGATTCCGATACACAGTATCCCCCTGAGAATCGTCAGATAGAGGGATCCCGCCCCGGGGCGTCCGCGCGGCGGGGAGTCGGGAGAGGGGAGCGCCACAGCTTCCCCGAAACGGTTTCCCGGCGTTCATCATACTTGAAATCGGTATGGTGAAATGCCCTTCCGCCGCATTAACTTAGCGCGCTCTGCGCTCGCAACCTTTCGTGGAATCCTATCAATCCTTTCCTATGAACAGACTAATCTCCGAGAGACGCGTCCTTCGATTCGGCGCGGCCCTTCTCCTCTGCGCGCTGTCGGCATGCGGCGGCGGGAAGGGGGACAAGGACGCCGGGAACGCCGGCGGCGCATCCAAGGATGCCGGCAGCCCGGTCAACGGTGACTGGGTGGTGATCCAGGCCCAGGCCGATCCCGAGAACCTCAACTTCATCGTCGGGACCGACACCGACAGCCGGGAGGTCAACACCTATATCCTGGAGGCGCTGACCCTGCTCGACTACGAGACGCTCCAGCGCATCCCCTGGATCGCCGACTCTCTCCCCACCGTCAGCGAGGACCATCTCACCTACGAGTTCCCTCTGAGGAAAGACGTCAAGTTCAGCGACGGCCATCCGCTGACCGCAGAGGATTTCATCTTCACGCTGAAGGCGATCAAGAACCCGCATATCGAGAACTCCCAGATTCTGGCGGGCTACTATGCCGACGTCGACCGCGCCGAGCTGGTCAACGGCGATCCGCATCGTCTCCGCTTCGTGATGAAGAAGCCCTATTTCGTCGCCGATCAGGTGCTGGGCGAACTTGTCGCGCTTCCGAAGCATGTCTGGGATCCCACGAACCTGAGCGACAAGTACACGTTCGACGAGCTGAACAATATGGACCCGAACAAGAACCCGGCGATGACCGAGTTCGCCACGTCGTTCGAGGATATCAAGAAGGCGTTCGATCCGAAGTATATCGTCGGTTCCGGGCCGTACAAGCTGGAGTCGTTCCGCAGGAACGAGCGGCTGATCCTGGCGAGGAACGACCAGTACTGGAACAACGGCAACCGCTGGGGGAAGCAGTTCCCCGACAAGATCCTCTTCCGCACGATCCAGGACCAGAACGCCGCCGTCGCGGCGTTGAAGGGGGGAGAGGTCGACGTGGTTCCGGTGATGAACAAGGTGATCTACGTGAACGAGAAGCCGAGATTCCCGGAGAACTCGCTGAAGCCGGCCGAATACGACTTCCCGACCTACAACTACGTCGGCTACAACGCCCACAACCCGCTCTTCAAGGATAAGGCCGTGCGCCAGGCGCTGGCTCGCGTGATCGATCGTGATGCGATCATCAAGAGCGTCTATTTCGACATGGCCCGTCCGGTCCAGGCGCCGGTCTTCGCCAAGCGCCCGGAGTACGATTCGACCCTGCCGGTCATCAAGTACAATCTCGATGAGGCGAAGAAGATGCTCGCCGCCGCCGGCTGGGCCGATTCCGACGGCGACGGGACGCTGGACAAGGTGATCGACGGCAAGAAGACCGATTTCGACTTCACGCTGATGTATCCCAACGCCAGCCCGACCGCCCCGGCGATCTCGCTGATCCTGCGCGACGCCTTCCAGAAGGTCGGCATCAAGGTGACGACGAGCGCCATCGACTGGGCCCTCTTCCTGAAGCGGACCCGCGACGGCGACTACCAGGCGTACATCGGCGGCTGGTCGATGGACGTGACCGAGGGTGATCCGTTCCAGCTCTGGCACTCCGCCTCCACGAAGGGGGGCTCCAACTATGTGTTCTTCGAGAACAAGCAGGCCGACTCGCTCATCATGGCGATCCGGAGCGAGTTCGACGTGGAGAAGCGGCGCGGGCTCTGGAAGGAGTTCCAGTCGATCGTCAACGAGGAGCAGCCGTACAACTTCCTCGTCATGCCGCTCTTCACCGGAGCGTACCACAACAGGTTCGAGAACGTGAAGTTCTATCCGCCGCGTCCCTGTTATCTGGCGGGCACCTGGTGGGTTCCCACCACGGCGCGCCGGTACACGGCCCAGAAGCCGGTGGCGGCACGATAACCGTTCCCCCGGTTCCATACTGATCGATATCCTACTGCGCCCATCCGTATCCCGGACGGGCGCAGTAGCATTTCGCGGCGCGTATTGCGTATCTTGGGGGCCCGACCGATATACGAAGAGACTCAACCCGACCGACGGAACGCACGTCTATGGCGACATATATCCTCAAGCGCATTCTTCTGTTCATTCCAACCCTCATCCTGATCACGGTCGTGACGTTCGTGATCAGCCGTCTGGCTCCCGGAGATCCGGCCGCGCTGAAGGCGGGGGTGGGGCGCGAAGGATCACAGCGGGCGAGTCAGGAGATATCGGCGGAGGCGCTGAAGAGAATCCGTGAGGACTGGGGGCTGGACAAGCCTCTGCACGAGCAGTACTTCATGTGGGCGTCGAAGATGGCGGTCTTCGATTTCGGCGTGTCGTACAAGGACAACAGTCCGGTGATCGACAAGATCCTGGAGAGAATGCCGATCACGCTCGTCATGAGCGTCCTCTCGATTCTGGCGGCGTATCTGATCGCCATTCCGATCGGCATCTATTCGGCGACGCATCAGAACTCGATGGGGGATCGAATATCGTCATCCCTCCTCTTCATGCTCTACTCGCTCCCCTCGATCTGGACCGCCACGCTCGGCATCGTCTACTTTTCGGGGGGCGGGTTGATCGCCAGCATCTTTCCCTCCTCCGGCATCGTCTCCACGGAGGCGGCCGACTGGCCCTTCTGGGACCGGGCGGTCGACATCCTCTGGCATCTGGCTCTTCCGATGATCATCTACACCTACGGCACGTTCGCCTACATCTCCCGTCAGATGCGCGCGTCGATGCTGGAGGTGGTCCGTCAGGATTACATCCGGACGGCGAGGGCGAAGGGGCTTCCGGGGAAGGTCGTGGTCTACAAGCATGCGCTCCGGAACTCGCTCATTCCGATCATCACCTTGCTGGCCGGGCTGCTGCCGAGTCTGATCGGCGGGTCGATCGTGGTGGAGCAGATCTTCACGATCGACGGCATGGGGAAGCTCGCCATCGACGCTCTCTCCGAACGCGACTATCCGATCATCATGGCCGAGCTGACGCTGACGGCGGTTCTGACGATGATCGGCGTGCTGATGGGGGATATCCTCTATTCGGTCGTCGATCCCCGCATCTCCTTCGCAGGGAGAGAGAACTAGAGCGAGAGAACGGGGGACTCCGATCCGGGGCCGTCACCTTCCGAAGACTTCGATATCTTTTCCGAACGCACTCATTATGTCGCAGAACGAAGACAAACTCCAAAGCACGTCGAGCGTCGCCGATGAACTGTCGGTCGTTCCTCCCGCTCCGGGTCAGCCGCTTCCGGTGGAACCGGCGCATGAGGATAGCAAGGCGAAGCCGGCCGAGACTTTCTGGAAGTACGTCAAACGACAGTTCCGGAAGAAGAAGCTCTCGATGGCGGCGCTCTACTTCACGTACTTCATGTTCTTCGTCGCGATCTTCGCCGACTTCCTTGCCAACGACAAGCCGATCGTCTGCTCCTACAAGGGGACGTTCTACGCGCCGGTCGTTCAGGATTATCTGGTGGGGATGGGGATCTCCAAGTATCCCGCGGAACTGCTGAACGTGGAGTGGAAGGCGCTCGAGTACGACTGGAAGATCTTCCCGCCGGTTCCCTATACCGGCAACGGCATCGACGTCGCCGGGATGTTCGCCAAGCCGTTCGACGTCACCGACCATTATCTGGGGGCCGATCAGGTGGGGCGCGACGTCCTGGCGGGGCTGATCCACGGGTCACGCATCTCGCTCTCGGTCGGATTTATCGCAACGGGCATTTCAGCGCTGATCGGCGTGGTGCTCGGCGCCATGGCGGGATATTTCGGCGGATGGATCGATATCGTTATCTCCCGCCTGATCGAGCTTGTGCTGAACTTCCCGGTGCTCTTCCTCATCCTGACGGTGGTCTCGTTCCTGGGCGCCAGCATCTTCTTCGTGATGATCGTGATCGGTCTGACGGGGTGGATGGGGATTGCGCGGCTGATACGCGGCGAGGTCCTGCGGGTCAGGAACATGGAATATGTCACGGCGGCCAACTCGGTCGGCTTCGGATGGCCGAGGGTTCTCTTCCGGCATGTCCTCCCGAACTCGGTTGCGCCGGTCTTCGTCTCGGTCGCGTTCGGCATCGCGGGCGCCATCCTGCTGGAGTCGACCCTCTCGTTCCTCGGGTTCGGTGTTCCCGCCGAGGTGGCGACCTGGGGCGCCATGCTCAACTCCTCCCGCTCGGCCTTCCATGCCTGGTGGCTGGCGATCTTCCCCGGCATGATGATCTTCCTCAGCGTCTTCAGCTACAACATCATCGGCGACGGCCTGCGTGATGCGCTCGACCCGCGGTTGAAGACCTGATCGGGCGTCCTCATCCGCAGTCTCTTTCCGGGGCGGTGGGGAGGAAGCGTTCGACCATGCTTCGATTGCCGGAGAGACTTCGGAGAAAACGTTCAGCAGCGCTTCGATCGTGTCAGGAACGGAAAGGGTCGATTGTCCTGAAGAGCGGGCCGGACGACTCTGTTCGGCCTCTTCCTGCCGCCGTCCTCATCTCTGAAGTCTGTAAAAACGCGATGCGGCGATTATCTCACTCTCTCAATCCCTGTGAGCACATGACAAGGTTCCGTACAAGCCTCCTTCGAACAATCGTTCTCGGATCGGTCGTCACGCTGGCCGCGGGGTGCGGCGAAGAGAAGGTGGTCGACCCAGATCCCGTTCCGGAGACGGCGACGTTCAAGCTGATCCAGACCGAGATCTTCGAAAAGAGCTGCGCGGTCTCCGGATGCCATGCGGGTCCGACGCCGACCGGCAACCTCTCGCTGGAGTCGGGGGTCGCCTACGCGAATCTCATCAATGTGACGGCCGACAATCCGACGGCGAAGGGGGCGGGGCTGGTTCGTGTGAAGCCGGGAGATCCCAGCGCGAGCTTTCTCTACATGAAGCTGGCCGGTCTGCTTCTTCCGGACCACGGTTCGCGGATGCCGCTCGGCTCGGCCGCGCTCGACAGCAACAAGCTCAGATTCGTCAGGGAATGGATCGCGGCGGGAGCGCCCGATACCGGTGTGGTCGCCGACAAGGATCTGGTGACGGGGACCGGCGTGGTCTTCACCCCTCCTCCCGCTCCGGCGAACGGGATTCAGATCCATCTCTCGCCGTTCGATATTCTTCCGGGAAAGAACCGTGAGATCTTCCAGGCGATGCACTCGCCGAACACGACCGATATCTGGGTGACCGGATTCGACGTGAAGATGCGCGACAACAGCCATCACTTCATCCTGTACAATTATGTCGAAGGGACCTCCAAGTTCCCGACGCTCGGCAAGGTCCGCGATCTTGGGGACGACATGGATGAATTCTTCGACGACAGGAATTTCTTCGTCGGCTCGCAGTCCTCGGAGTTCAGCTACCGCTTCCCGCCGGGGGTGGCGATGCGGCTGCCGGCCAACTCGGTGATGGACCTTAACTCCCATTACGTCAACCCGACCGCCAAGTCGATCAAGGGGGAGGTCTACCTGAACCTGCACACGACCGACGCGCCGACGACGGTGGCGCAGAACCTGATCTGGTCCAACACGCAGTTCTCACTCCCCGCCTACAAGACGACGACGGTGCACACCACGCTTCCGGCGGCTCCATCGGATGCCGATATCTACATGCTCACCTCGCACATGCATCGTCGCGGCAGGAACTTCCGGATCTACCTGAAGGGGGGCCCCGACGACGGCAAGCTGGTTTACGAAAGCAGCGACTGGCACCTGCCGGTGGTGAAGACGTTCGACCCGCCGCTCCGCGTCCTGAAGGGGAACACCCTCCGCGCCGAGACCGACTACTACAACGAGTCGGACGCCATGGTAAGCTACGGCCCGACGAGCGAGGATGAGATGTGTATCCTTATAGGATATATGACGTTTCTGAACTAAGGGATGCCGCGATTCCCGATTCAATCGGAATCGGAGATGATGGGGGCCGGCGGCAGGCAGCGATCATATCGCGTGAACAACTGCCGCCGTTGCGCAGGCTCCCGAAGGGAGCACCCATTTGTAGCCGCAGGCCGCGTTCATCATTCTTTAAGCGCCGAAGGTGCGTACCATTCCTCCTTTCCGCGAACAGGGAGAATGGTACGCACCTTCGGCGCCTAAGGTTGATGGGGGAATGTCGCGGCGACAGAGGGCTCGCCTCTACGAGGCTTGAGGAAGGAGGAATCGGACGGCCGGAAAATGCCTCGATACGATATGCCGTGAGGTGAGACGGTCCGCCTCTTTACCGGCATCGTCGGGGGGCAGCGACCCTGTTCCGCCGGGAAACGAAGAAGGGGGAGTGTGATCACTCCCCCTTCTTCATATACGCTCGATTGTTTCCTCACCCTTCCAGGTGCTCCGATCCGATTCTTACCGCTTCGGTGTGGTTGGGGTTCTGAAATCGATCTTGGCCTTCACATCCTTATCCTGGACCTGTTGAAGCGTCTTCGGTTTGTCCGTGGCCGCGGCCGGGTTCTCCGCAGGCTCCTGATTGACGGGAGCGGCGGCCGGCTGGGATTCGGTGGTCCGCTCGGGAGCCCGGCGCGTCTCCGTGGCGCGTGTGCCGCGCTGGTCCGCGGAGGGCGTTACAGCCTGCGTCGGGATTGTCTCCTGAGGAGAAACCGTCTCGGTCTGAGGAACTACGGCGGGAGGGAGCTCGGCCTCGGGGGCGGTGACGGTCGGAGCCGGCAGGGTCGGCACGGTTGCTGCGGGAGCAGGCGCGGCTGCCGGCATCTCCTTCGGGGTATCGTTCTGGGTCAGAACTCCGGTGAACGTGAGGGTTCCCGTCGTGACCGCCGCGGCGGCGGCGAGCGAGATGATCGCCGTCTTGACGGCGCCGAGCCCCGCGATGATTCCTCCCACACCCGCCGTGGAGGCCGCTCCGGCCGCGCCCGCTCCGGCGACGGTTCCGTTTGCCGCGACTCCGGCGGTTCCCGCGCCGGTCGCCGCCGTTCCGCCGGCTGCCGTCCCGGAGGTCGCGCTCGAGGTGGCTGCATAGGCGGCCTCCCCTGCGATCGCCGCCCCTCCGATGGAGGTGGCCGCAAGGGCCGCCAGCGCGCGGTTGCGGGTACGGGAATGATCGACGGGGAAGGTTTGCAGATCCTTCCGCATCGCGCGTTCGATCGTCTGCTCCGCATCGAGGATGCGGCGAAGCTCCGGGTCGGCCGCCAGCAGATGCAGGAAATCCTGCTGCTCGGCCCCGGCCAGCTCCCCATGCATGTAGCGTTCGATCAGACGCTCCCTGTCGTTCTGTTGTAAGTTCATGGCTCTATCGTCTTTCACCAGAAATGCTGTTCGTAGAGATTACCGTCGATTCGGTAGCGTGTTCATTCGAAGGCGGCGCCTTCATTCCTCGTCAGGTTCGTATGGTCAGGTCGTCGTTCCGGTTCATCTGCAGCAGGATCGTCCGGAGCTGGGCGCGGGCCCGCGAGGCGCGCATCCGCACGGCGTCCACCGATTTGCCCATCATCTCGGCGATCTCGTCGAACCGGTAGCCGGAGTAGGTGTTGAGGATCAGCACCTCCCGCATCTCCATCGGAAGCTCGTTCAGCGCCATGATGACGAGCTCCTCCATCTGCGACATCTCGCGCATGGAGGCCGAAGGGAGCGCCCCTTCATGAACATCGTCGATCGAGGAGAGTCGCCGCTGCGAGCGGATATGGTTCAGGCAGAGGTTCCGGGCAATAGTCAGGAGAAATCCCCCCGGATTCAATACTTTCTGCGGCTTCAGGCGGAGTTTGATCACACGTTCCCAGAGCTCCTGCGTCAGATCCTCGGCGACATCGGACTCATTGACGAGCTTCATGCAGTAGAGGAACAGGCGATGATTGTGGCGGTCGAAGAGATCGACGAACGCCCGGTCATCGCCGGCAAGAAACCGTTCGAACAGTTCCGCGTCAGGGTTGACGGGAGCAATGGTCTGCTGGTCTGCTCTATCTTCAGTCTGGTCTGCGATCACCGCAGTTAAGGCAAGTGAATAACGACTCATACCTTCGGGAGTTGTATTGCACGTGATTCATCAGGATGACACACTCCCGGATTCAAACATAACAGCCTCTGACGGAAGAAGTATCTTTGCAGATATGATCGTACGAAGTTTTCGTCCATCACGGGCCGTTGCGGCGCTCCGGCGTTCCCTCCGGAGGGCTCTCAGGGTCTCCCTTCTGGCGTCTCTCTGGGCTTCTCTCCCGGGAGATGATGCCGGCGCTCAGAGCCCGTCGCAGATCTTCTTCGGCACCGGATACGAGTTCGGCATCCCTCTTTCGATCGAGCGCGACCGCCCCACGGGAGTCTGGTGCCTCGACTGCAACGGGACGGGGACGTCGTACAGCCATACGGTGCTCCTTCCGATCGGGATACGGTTCCCCGCGCTCTTCGACCCCATGATGGGACTGGAGGCCCGCCTGAGCCTTGCTTCCTCGTCGGGACGGTTCACGTCGCTGCCGTATACGGGATCTGCGGTGGACCAGAACACCGGCTCGGAGGTGGTGTCGGTCAACCAGGTGGAGATCGACGCCTCGCCGAAATTCCTCGGGCTCGACATTCTATCGGACTGGGAGACCGGATCGTGGCGGCTGCTGACCGGCCCCTGGTTCCGCTACAGGATGACGGGCGACTTCACGATGACCGAACGGATCCTCACCCCCGGAGCCGAGTTCCCGAGCGAAGGGCGCGAGCGGGTGATCGCCGCCGGGGATACCCTGGGCGCGGCCCCTCTTTCGTTCGGTCTGCTCGTCGGAGGCGCCTACGATCTGGCCACGGGAGAAGAGTTCACCTTCCGGGCCGATGTAGGGGCGCGGATCGATCTCAACGCCCTCGTCAGCGGACGGAACCTTGGAGCGTTCTCGCTCGGCATCGGCGGCGCGTTTGTGGTGAATCTGACGAAGACTCCCGAGCGCTCCGCGATCGCCTCCCTTCCCACCCCTCCCGAACCCGAGCCCTCGGTCGTTCCCGAAGCTCCCGGACCGGCCGCGCTCGACGTCGAAGTGGAACTGTTCGGCGTCGCCGACGGGGAGGAGGAGCTTCCGTACGCTCTCGTCGAAGGGGAGAAGACACGGAGAACGAGCGGTTGCGAGCTGCTGCCGACGATCTTTTTCGAGGAGGGGAGCGATGCGATCCCATCGCGATACCGTCGGCTCTCGGTCGGGGAGGCGGCTGTGTTCACGGTCGACTCGCTGGCGCGCAGGACGCCGCTGGAGGTCTACCATCATCTGTTGAACGTGATCGGGCACAGAATGGCCGAGCGGGAGAACGCGCGGCTGACCCTCACGGTCTACTCGCGATCGACGTCGGAGTCGGACGGCCGCGCCGATTCTCTCCGTCGCTATCTGGCGGAGATCTGGAGGATCGACTCGACGCGGGTCACAGTCCGCGACGGCGGCCGGCCGGAGGGAGAGCCGAGGGTGGAGATCTCCGCCTCCATGCCCGAGGTTCTGGAGCCGGTGACGATCGAGTGGATCGAGCAGAGCTACAGAACGCCGACGATCGGTCTGAACCCGTACATCCTCGCCGACGCCGGTGTGAAACGGTGGTCGATATCGGTCCGGCAGGGAACACGGCTGATCCAGGAGAAGGCGAGCGACACATCGGAAAGCAGCGCCTCCGCCACATCGCCGATCCTCGTTGCCGGGGAAACACCCGGAGCGCCGCCGCTCCCGCTGGTGGCGGAACTGACCGTGATCGATTCACTCGACCGGATGAAGATCGCCGTCGACACGCTCCCGCTACGGGTCATGGAGGAGATCGCATCCGACAACGGCGAGCGCGAGCGCGCCGAATACCTGATCCTCCCGACCGACGATTCACCGGCCGCGCTGAAGCTCCGGCTCCGCCGAATCGCCGAATCGGTCCGCGACGGGGCTGTAGTCAGCATCGCCGCCGCCGAAAACGATCGCGCCGCAGTTCGCCTGACAGAGATGATCACCCGTGAACTACGCACGATGCTCAAGCCACGGGGGATCGAGCCCGATATATCGAACACGGCTGTACCCGGCGTCACAATCGACATGGAGTTGCCGGAGTCGACCACCTACGGGGCGGCCGTCATGATCGTGGTGGAGCAGGGGGCGGTGTAGGGACGTAGTTTTCTATAGAATCTCTTGATAATACCAGACTTCAACTCATGAGCCCTACCGGGCGAACCAGAACAAAGGAAGGCTCGCCAGCTAGATCAAGCGATATCTGCCCTGAGCCTTTTAATAAGGGCCCAGGAATCTTTCGCCGTTTAAATGAATCATATGTGTTGGTGCATCCGCTGTCCACACTTCAGTCTCCCATGAAATCTCGTTCAGATACTTGACCATATCTTTGCGAGTAAGGAATGCCGTCACATAGACAAGCCCGGCAGACGAGCCCTTGAACAGCTTCTGCATTTCCTGCTTGCGCTTTGCATCTACTGGTCCGTGCGACGTTACCGCTTCGATGAGCACCAGCCAATTCTTTTCCTTATAGTGAACGACAACATCGGGCATCTTGCCATGCTTGTTGATCGTAACGCCAAGTTCCTTCAGCTCTTCACGTTCGAATAGTGCGAATTTGGTATCTGTATCCCCGATATAGAGCACTCTGGCACCTGGTGTGAAGTATCCGCAGAAATCGTTGAGAATCCTCTCGAGGAGAACGTTCTGCCCACCCGGTGAAAGCAGAATAGTCTGCTCGGAAACCATTACGGGAATTCTTAGTTTCTCCCGTTCCTGGCTGTACCTCACACGTAGTGATCCTACATCAGAGAGAAACGCTTTCAGATTACGCTCCCATTCCTTTGTTCCAAAGGATCGAAATAGCCTTAACGCGGGTGGTACAACCTGGTAAACGGTCTTTCCACTGTTGATGGGGCGATCTGGCACGTCCGGATTTGCACAAATGATACCGGCTTCCAGGAACTGATGAACTGTTTGTTTACGAACAGACTCACGTGTATTCGGCTTATATGTCTTCCCGTAATGCTGGGCAAAGAAATCCATCATCTGAGTGATACCACGCAATGGCTCACCAGCGTCGGTCCATGACGTTGCTGGCCTGAGATCGAGAAGAGCAAGAATTGTGAGTGCAGAGCGTTCGTTCTGTTGTGCCTTCGGTAGGTCTAAGGCTTTCAGAACCGCGAGAGCTTCATTCACTCTGTGTTTTGCTCGGATCGGGTCAATGGAGGCAGGGTCATTGGACATAGAGAATAACTCTTCCTCGATTATATCGTCTAACTGCTGTTGTGACGGAAACTGCCCGTTGATCTTTCTGCCGAGAGATTCGAGCTCGGTTCTCGACGGATAGCGCAGACTTCGAAGATCAGTTGCGTTTACCTGCGTATGCCCGTTGAACTGCCGGAAGAATGAATCGACGAGAGTAGAGTTCAAATAGGCTGCAAGCCCTCGGGCAAGCTTCGGGGGAATTGGTTGACCGCCAATATGGAAATAGTTAAGATGATTCTCAAACGCGACGACCGATGAGTTGGCAATCGTCGTTTCAAACACGGCGGCAACCACTCTGCGAGCCTCCTCCTTGGCCGAAAAACGCTTGACAAGCACATACGGACCAGATGGAATCAGCAATTCTTTTGTCTCATCAGCGATCACTAGTGCATTCGGCTTCTTGCTTGGTACAACCGGCCATCGCACAAAGCCTTTAGAGAAATGTCCTGGATAGATCAGTGGTGCTGTGTTCTGCTCGGGCTGAGACCGGAGGAATTCCTTGGCTCTGAAATCTACAACACGTCCGGTCGAGACAGTAAGCCCAAGCCCTTCGAGCGTCGTCTTCAGTCTGCCCATTCGTTCAGCGACAGCGTTCCCTAGTTCATCAGAGACAAGGTGAATGAAGCAGTCGGGGTCATTCGGATATACGAACTGATCGTAGCCGACCTTTCGTTGCGTTTCATCCGTGTCTTCCGGTCCGTGGCTGCTGACAATAGTCACTTCCGTTTTCGATGCTTTCTTGACAACCTGGAAGATGATGTTCTCTTGAAGAACTTTGTCTTCATGGAATGCCCGGCTTCGGGATTCGAAGACATGGACTTTGCGAAAAGTCATCTCACGCAGGAACTCCTCACGAAACGGCTTGAAGTAGGGACCGTTGCAGAAACTTCGTGGTGTGATCGCGACAAGCTCCCCTCCAGGTTCGAGTAACCTTGCTATAAGCGCTAGAAAGGCTGTATAGAGATTGCTGGTTTCGATTCGGATGGAACGAAGCAGCTTTCTTGTCTCCGAGTCACTATTGATTTTTCTGTAGGGAGGGTTAAGAATGGCAAAGTTGAAACGCTCTGGCTTAGAGCTGAAGAGCCCTTCCTGAAGCATTGCTGTGGCCGAGGCGATGAAGTCCGCTTCAATTACCTGCGTCTCGCATCTGATATTCATTCGTTCGCATTGCTGGCAACAGAGAGTCAGCGTCTCACGCAGATAGCGAGTAATTCCTTTATCAAGCTCAAAGGCAGTGATCGAAACTTCCTTAGGGAGCTTTTTCCATTTGAGCATTTCCGAAATGAATGCAGCGGATAACGAGCCGGCGCCAGCTCCAGCATCGAGCAAGCGGACGGAGTCGGTTCGAATCTGAAACATGTTGGCCATGAGGCGCGCGACCGGAGCAGGGGTAAGAAATTGTCCCATTTCCGATCGATGCTTATCGTCCACCTGACGAGCTGCATCGATTCGCAGAAAGTCCGCATGTTCAACTAAGGATTCATTGTCTCTATCCATGGCTCTCTAGGTATCCGGGGCAATCGCCCCTATCAAGCAAAGCTATTGGTTCGCTGCTATCGATTCGATTAGATCCTCTCTAATCTACACTCCTTCCGCCCTATCTCTCCATAGATACACACAATGGATCTTCGCATCTAGTCCTACCTCAAAACGGCTGCCCGAATCTCACCACGAACTCCGGCGATTCGAACACATCCGTGCGCCACGCTGCCCCTATCCTGAACGATCCCGTCGATGATCCGAGGTAGATCCCCGGCGAGTACATGAACCCGGACAACTCTTCCGGGAGGCCGGCGAACAGCCCCTCGTCCGGTGCGGCAGCGGTAACCGCCCCCACGTTGTTCTCGAGAATGATCCGGAGGCTCCCGAACGGCCCGATCAGCAGGTCGGTCTGGATCAGGAGCATACGGTTGCCGCCGAATCGGTTCTGGGGGTAGCCGGGGAGCGTTCCCATGCCGCCGAGGGTGAAGAGGCGTTGCGGCGGCGCGTCCCCGGTCGTGCTGCCGTAGCGGCCGTGGAGCCCCAGCCAGAGTGATCCCTCGGCGATCGTGATCTTCGTGCGGGCGTCGAGCGTCAGGTGGGTGAACTCGGTCTCGTCGAGACCGAACTCCAGCTCGGCCTCGAAGCCGATCTGCGGGTCGGACCAGCTTCGCAGTGTGATATAATCCGCCAGAAAACCTATCGCTACCGACCGCATGTTCCCTTCACGCACCGCCGGTATCTCGTAGTAGGGATGCTCCGGACCGAAGAGCGACCAGTCTACCTCGCGACGCGAGCTGCGGTAGTGGTCCCAGCGGAACTCCCCCTTCAACCCCGTTCTGGGAGTGAGGAACTGCTGCGCGGAGACCGAAAACCCGCGCCGCTGGAAGTAGTCGCGCGCGTCGACCCCGGCGATCGCCGCCATGAACGAGTTCTCCGTGCTTCCCATCTTCCAGGCGTCGCGGGTGTCGGTGTAGATATGCCCCTCCACGCCGATCCTCAGGGGGGCCTCACGTGCAAGGAAATCGCGCGCCAGACCGCCGATAACCTGCCAGTAGTGCGAGCCGAACGAATATCCCCCCCCGAGATATCCCTGTATCCGTTTCTCGATGAACTGCTTCGCCGGAATGTCGCTCCCAAGGCCGATGAAGAAGCCGTCGGCACGGTCGAAGCTCATCATGGCGAAGCCGTCGCGCAGACCCAGGAAGTCCCGCTTGTCCGGAAGGAGCGAGAACTTCGGCGAGCGACCGACCGGGAGACGGCCGGGGGTCCTCTCCGATTCGGGATCGGGTATGGGGTCGCGGACGAGCGAATCGATCTCCTCGAACAGCCCCTGATCCATTCTGACAAGACTGTCGGCCAGCGCCTGATCGGTCGTGTCGGCGGGCTGGCCGCGGAGCAGAAGGGGGAGAAGCAGAAAGAGGAGAAGCGCGGGAAGAGATCGCATGACGGTTCCTCGGGAGATTCGACGGAGATTGTGGGACCGGCTCCCTTCCGTGGAAGGAGGGGGGGCCGGGCTCGATGCCTCGCGTTCGGAGGGAAGCGGCGACGCCCAACATACGCGCCGCGACGGATGCCGCCAAGAAAAAGAAGAGGGCCCGGTGAATCCACCGGGCCCTGGGGTGACCGAGATCACGGCGTATGCCGCAATGTGTCGTTGTAAGAGTTATCGCACGACCGTCACCGTCGAGGTGCGGATCGTCGCGCCGTTGTCGACGCGGACGACATAGACACCTGCGGCAAGGCCTTCGACGTCGATCGATGCGCTGTTGGCGCCTGCCACGGTCGAGATCCGCGAGGAGGTCACCTCGGTTCCCGTCACGTCATGCAGGCTCACGCGTGCGCTTCCTGCCTCTCCGTCGAACGAGACGGAAAGACGGGTCGTCGTCGGGTTGGGGTAGGTCGTCAGGCCGAAGGCGCCCGCCGTCTCCTGACCCACGCTGCTCGACGCCTGCGTCAGCGCCACGGTGATCTCGCCGATCTCATCCTCGCCCGTGATCGTGATGACCTCGGAGCCTCCCTTGTAGCCGTACTTGTCGACCGAGATGGTGTAGGTTCCCGGCTTCAGCTCGTTCATGTTGAACTCGCCGGTGGCGGTGGTGGTCGACTGAGCCGTCACCTTGCCCTGAGCGTTGATCGCGTAGAGCGAGGCTCCGGCGATCGGGTCGGCGTCCTGCGGCGAGGTGCGACCGCTCTTGATGCTTCCCGACTTGCCGCTGACCACGCCGCGCAGCTTCGCGCGACCGCGCTCACCCTCGATCGGGCGCATCTGGATATTGATCTGCGTCAGGCCGCTCTCGCCGACGGTGAGACGGGTGGCGTACGCCCATTCCATGGTGGAAAGGTCCCCTTCCACATAGTAGCCGCCGGTGAAGCCTTCATTCGGCCATACCAGGACGATATACTGGCCCGGCATCAGGTTCTCGAGCGTGAACGTTCCCTGGGTCGTCGTGCCGAGCCTGGGGCTCTCGCCGTTCAACGAGGTGTTGTAGGCGATCAGCCTTCCCTCGACCGGTGTGCCGTTCGCGTCGGTCACGCTGCCGCTGATGCCGTTGGCGTACGGGGGACGGACCTTCAGCCTGAAGTTGATGTCGTTCCTCTCCGCCGTGAAGGTCAGACGGGTTGCCTCGGCCGGGGTCGCCACGCCGTCGTAGTACTGCTGCAGGTAGATGGTCGGCGTGTTGCTCATGCTGTCGCGGGTGAGCGGTGTGGCGCTCGCGATCCAGACGTACTCGACGGGAAGGTACGCGGAGAAGCGACCGTCCACATCGGAAGCCCAGGTATAGTAGGCGGTCGCCGGGCTGCCGTCGCTGATGTTGAAGGCCTCGAACTGCACGCTCGCGAGGATCGGCTCGCTGGTCTCCTCCGAGAGAACCGTGCCGGAGATCTGGTAGGCGTAGCGCTTGACCGTGAAGTCGATCTGCGCCAGATCGCCGCATGCCACGGTGATCGGGGGGACGTCCGTGTAGTCGTTCCCGGCCGGATACCACCGGCGGAGGAACTCGGCTCCCTCGGCCGTCATGTAGTACTCGCCACCTTCGTCGACCTTGAGCGAGTACGAGCCGTCGCTCTCGATGTTGGCCCAGGTGATCTGGCGCGGGTAGCCGTTCTCGAGCTGGAAGACCATGACGGCGCCCTGCTTGATCGCCACGCCATCAAAATCCTTGATCTTTCCTTCGATCCTGATATCGCCCGGGCAGGAGCGGACCATGATCGACCAGTACTGCTCGGCGGTAACCTCCTGGTTGTCGGCGAGCGTTGCGCGGACGACGACGTTGAACCGGCCGAGCTGCGAAGCCGTCCAGCTCACGAGGCCGGTGGAGGGATCGATCGTCATGCCGTCCGGCGCCGATGTGAGGGAGTAGACCAGATCTCCGCCGTTGCTGGCGGTTGCGTTGGCGTCGAAGGTGAACTCGTCACCGAGCTTCACCACCAGGCTCGAGTCGGAGCCTCCCTTCGGATAGTTCTCGAAGCCGATGGTCGGTGAGCGACGGAAGTCGACCGTCACCCTGTTGCTCTCCTCGCTCTCGCCGTCCTCGTTCTTGGCGGTAACGTAGAAGGTGTGGACGCCTTCCTCGAGCTGGAACAGCGTGAAGGTATAGCGATGCTGGTTCTGCGGCGCATCGCGATCGATCACTGACGTATCGTTTATCGATACGACCGGCATCATGAACGTGTCGCGCATCGTTTTGTAGATGCGGAAGTAGACACGATCCTTCGGGTCGCCGGTCATCTTCCAGGTGAGCTTCACGCCGTCGGTGTTGTACTCCCTGACGACCGTGGCTTCCAGATCCTTGGGGGCTTTCGGCACGGAGGCCGTGGCCGTGCCGGCAATCAGGGCAAGGCCTGCCAGCACGATCATGACTCTGTAGAGTCTTGCGAATGTTCGTCTCATAGAGACCGTCTCCAATGGGGGTTGTTGAACGGAGTCCGAATAGTTCCCGGCGCGGTCTCGCACCGAACCGACGTCGGGATATTCGGGGGAGCGGCGCCGGGTCTCTGGGAATAAACCGGCAGTATCGTCTCCTTCGTGAATAACAGGGAGGCTCTCCGAAACGTAACGGAAGGGGGGATCGAGGGGAATATTTGCCGGCGGAGGCCGTCGGCGGTTACGTCATGAAGTCATACCTTGTCCTTCATAGTGGCAACACTCGATGACAATCTCCAGCCGTTCATGAACGCACGACGCTTCGGCTTCTTCTCGATACTCCTTCTGATACTTTCTCTCGGTACCCTTCATGACCTTTCCGCCCGGGACGGGAGCGGCGGGGGGGAGCGCAGGGATACCCCGGCCTCGATGCAGGCGGCGGAGATGAGCATTCAGGCGGAGCCCGATTCGGGGATCGACTTCGGCAACGTCTATATCAATGATGCCGAGGTACGATATATCAAGGTGACGCGGACCGGTGGTTTTCCCATGCTGCGTCCCCGTATCGTATCGGCGGATTCGACCCAGTTCACGATCGATGAGACCTTCAACTGGATATTCGGCGGGAGGGTCGACACCTTCAGTGTCGACACCGCCTACGTTGCGGTGTCGTTCAAGCCGACGCGGGCGGGGATGATCTTCGGGTGGGTGTTCTTTACCAGCGAGGATGGGCTGCTGGTCGATTCCCTCTCCATCCACGGGGTCGGACTTCAGTTCAGGGTCTCCGAATCGCTCATCGACTTCGGGAACGTGACGGCGCCGGCGGGTTCGGGATGTGCCGTTCGAGAGGTGACCATCGAAAACCTTTTGAAGGGGGATGAGTTCTACGTCGATCTCCCTAACACCATCAATGTGTCGGGATATCCGGGCGCCTTCTCGGTCTCCTATGAACCGGGCCCATCGCAGAGTAGAGTAACGAGCCAGTCTCTCATCACGATCTCCTTCCGCTTCTGTCCCCAGACCCTTGGTCGCGACAGCGCCTACTGGTTCGGAATGATCAGGACGCTGAGAGATGCGAACGAACAATCGATCGGCATTTCCCTTACCGGGAACGGCGCCACGAAGGCGGCGGACAGCGGCAGAGTCAGGCTGGAGGGAGGGGTGCTCGATTTCGGCTGCGGTCCGGTCGGGAAGTCGGATACGCTCTCGTTCGCGATCGTTAACGACAGTACGTCGGAGGTCCTTGCGGATAGCGTCAACGATCCGGGTTCACCCTATATACGGCTGCTTCCGGAAGATCGTCAGGTCATCTCCTCGCCTCTTCTTCCGCGCGGAAGATGGCAGGTCAGGGTGGTCTTCTCACGCGATGCGGACGCCTTGATTCTGGATGACACTATCGTCATCAACACGTCGGCGGGCCCGTTCAGAGTGGCGGTCCGCGGCAGGGCAGTGATGCCGAGTTACCAGATCCCCAAGGAACTGCAGTTCGATCGAGTCAGGATCTCATGCGGTTCATCGCAGAAGATCATCACGATCGGTTATCGCGGCTGTCCGACGTTTCTGGACTCGCTGCAGGTGAACCCGGATTCGCAGTTCCGTGTGACGGGTATTGATACATCGCAGGAGATGCCGATACTCGAGGATGTTCCGTTCGAGCTCCCCATCCTATTCACTCCGAACGACACTGGATCGTATACCGATTCCATAAAATTCAAGGTGGGGAACGAGTGGTTCACCGTGTTCCTGTACGGAGAGGGATTCGCCCCCACGGTCTCGTTCGGTCCCGACTCGATACACTTCGATTCGGTGACGATCGGAACGTTCGCCCGCGACACGATCACCCTGGTGAACACGTTCTCCACTATGCTGACGATGAACGGTGAGCCGCATCTGGAGTCGCTCATCAATGAAAATGAGATCTACATCCTGGAGGATTCATCTCATCCGTATGACGGCTCCATGATACCGGGCGACACTGTACGATATATCGTTGAGTTCAACCCGGTCAGGAACGGATCGCGCGTGACCAACGCGATCCTCATAGAATTCGAGTGCGGTCCGATTCTTCGTATTCCGATCAATGGAACGTCGAAACCGGTCGAGGTCGATGAGCCTCATAATATCGTCGTCGACTCCGACAGCTCGCATGTCGGCGAACGCTTCACGGTCAGCGTCCGTATCGATCCGCCGATCGTCCCCGGCGAAGGTGTCACGGGGCTGAGGGCCAAGGTCTACGTGAACCCGAAATCGTTCTATGTACATCGTATACGGGGAGGGGGGAAGGATCTGACGATCGATCACGATACGACAGGCATACTGACGGTGGAGCGCGGCCGCGAACTTCTCGCCATCGACGACGCGCTCCTCTTCACCCTGGAGCTTGAAGGGCTCGCCACCGGGCAGCCGCTCGATACGATTGTGGTACAGAGCGTCAACCTGGTCGGCGGCGCCAACGCCCGCCGGGTGCTCGATTCCAGCGAGTTCGAACCGGGGATCATCATCCTGACCGGATGCGATGTCGGCAGGGGGATCGGCTTCTCGAAATCGACGGCGATGCGGACCTTGAAACCGAACCCGGCGCGCGGGAGCGCTACGGCTGAATATATCGCGGCGCGTGGATCGTTCCCCTTCATCGAGATCTACGACCTCACCGGCCGTCCCGTCCGCCGGATCGACCTGCCGGAAGGGACCGGAGAGGAGCAGCGTACCGAGATCGCCATGACCGGAATTCCCGCCGGGACCTACCTGCTCCAGCTCCGGATGGAGAGCGAGCGAAGCACCATCCTGATGATCATCGGGGAATGAGAAGAGCCGTGACCATAGCGGTCCTCACGACGATCGCGGTTCTGCCGGCGAGCGGGATCGCCAGCGCGCAGGAGGGGAGCCACGAGTCGCTCTTCGTCGGCGTGGGGGCGGAGTACGAGGGGAGATCGCCGTTCGGCTCCGTGAACGTCTACGCCGGCTCACCCGACTGCGGCGCCTTCACCTCGGGCTCGGGCTCGGGGATCAGGCTCTCCGGCCTCTTCAACACCCCCCGGTTTCTCGGCGAGTGGGGGCTGGGGCTCCGCATGTCGTACATCTCCCGGACCGAGGAGATGGAGACGACCCCGCTCGACCCGCAGGGGGCGCGCAACAACGACGGCGATCTCATCTACCTCGACAGACGATTCAGACTCATATCGACCTCCGATGCGATCGAGCTGGAGGTCAAGGGGCTTCGTGAACTCTGGCCGGGGCTTTCGGCGGGGATCGGAGCGTTCGCCGGGTATCGCTTTGCGGATAACATCTCGCAGATCGACACGATCGTCGGCGGCGATATCGGCTTCGATGACGGTCGCCGCCAGCGAACCATGATCGAAGGGGAGAGGTTGACGTCGAACCCCTTCATGCTCGGGTTCGTCGGCGGGGGCTCGTATGAACTGCCGATCGGGAAGAGGTCGATGCTTCTTCCGCACGCCTCGATCCGTGTCGATCTCCTCTCGGCCGTCGACAACGGGAGCTGGCGGGGGATCGGGTTCGGCGGCGGGCTCGCCCTGATGTTCGATGTCGCCCCGGCTCCGGAGGCTCCCGTCGAACCTGTCGATCCGGTTCAGGTCGCCGTCGAGAACGTCCCTCCACGCATCACCGCCTCGATCGACGCGCGCGCGCTCGACGAAGAGGGGAACACCCTGCCGGCCGCCGTCGTCAACGTCACCGAAGTCTACTACCGCCTCTATTCCCCCCTGATGCCGATCGTCTATTTCGAGCGGGGATCGTCTCTTATCCCGCAGCGATATGTTCAGTACGGGCCGGAGGGGGCCGCATCGTTCGCGGTCGATTCGCTGGCGCGGCTGAGCCCGATCGATGCATCGCACCACGCCCTGAACGTCATCGGTTCGCGACTGCGGAAAGATCCCGGCGCGACGGTGACGCTGGTGGCAAGATCGTCACGCGATGAATCCCCCGGTCTCTCGCTGGCGCGGGCGCAGTCGGTGCGGAGCTATCTGGCGACGACCTGGGGAGTCGACACGAACAGAATGGCGATCAGGACAGGGGTGACGGGACGGGGAAGAATCTCCGAAACCACCGAGCAGGGGAGAGAGGAGGCAAGGAACGTGGAGATTGTCTCCCGCTCTCCGGGGATCATGGCTCCGGTCGCCACGGCCCGGCTGGTGCGCGATTTTCATCCTCCCGATATCGAGCTCGACCCCGTCTACGACGCCGAGGCCGGAGTCCGGCGCTGGAGCATCAGCGTGAGCACCGGCGGCAGAGTCATCGAGCGATATTCCAGCGACGAGGCCGAAGGAACGAGCGGGTCGGGGGAATGGGAGATCTCCCATGCGCGGCACGACGGATCGCTCGTCCCGCTGGTCGTCGAACTCGTCGTCGAGGACTCGACGGGACGCTCCGTCACAGCCCGTGACGAGCTTCCGCTCACCCTCCGCCAGACCAGCGATACGGTCGACGGCGTCAGGGCCGGGAGCGGCCGTCAGCGGATGCTCCTCTCCATTCCCGGTTTCGACCACGACTCCTTCGAGCCGGGCGAGAGCAACCGTCAGCTCGCCGTCAGGGTGGGGGAGATGATCCGCGACGGCGCGACTGTTACCGTGACCGGCTACAGGTCGGGGACCGACGACCCGAACATCGCCGATCTCGACGGAAAACGCGCGGAAGCCGTCGCCCGCATCCTCCGCGAGTCGACCGGCGTATCGGATATCGAGATGGATGTGGTCGCGGGAGGGGAACCGGGGGAGGAGGATCTGCCGGAGGCGCGTGCGTTCGCCAGAGGAGTCACCGTGCTGATCGAGCAGGATACGATGTAACTACCCCGTTCACCGCCGGGGTTGAGAGGAATCGACCGAAGTATCGATCGATGCTGCATACTATTCATTGCGGCATGCTTGTTGTTGGGATGCATCACATTGAACATGTCATCTCCTTCCATTGCGGTTGTTATTCGGAGATTCGGTCATGCATCCTGATGTTCATCCTGCCGCGCTTACCGGTTCACGGCTAATCGATCGCTGCGCGATCTTTCGAGGGTCCGGGTCATTATATCTGATTGTTCTATGTCTTGCGGCGCTCCTCGGTTCCGTGCCGCGGGCGGCGGCGCAGCCCGGTGATCCGGTCGGCTGGAAGTGGCTCGATCCGGGCGTCCGGGTCGGGTTCCCGAGCGACACCCTCATTCCCACGACCCTCATCTTCACCGACTCGCTCACCGGCTATATGGGGAGCATGTACAACGGCTCCTTCATGACCACCGACGGCGGCAGAAGCTGGGAGGAAGAACCTGTTGCGACCCGTCACGATTATATCCGGCTGGACCTCACCTTTCTCTACACCCGCGACGGGCTCTTCTCCACCGACAACGGCGCGACCTGGAATACGGCTGCCGTTTCCTTCGCCGACGAGTCGGATCAGCAGAGCTTCGTGCACGAGTTCGTGCCGCTCGACAGGAAGCGATTCCTTGCAACCTACACGCATGTGTATGACGATCAGGTCGACTCGTTCGTCGTCAGGATAGTGCGCCAGGGAGCAGAGGATTACTTCTCCAAGGTAGGACGCACCACGAGCGCGATGCGCCTTGCCGAATCCACGGACGGCGGTGAGACCTGGACCCGGCTCGACTCCCTGGTGGTGCTCGATACCGTCGTCACTTCCGGCGGTCCTCCGTACACCGACACCTATCTGCATCGCACCACGAAGCTCGGGACGCTCCCGATTCCCGATGGAATGAGCGACGTCCTCTACGAGGGATGGAGCCGTCTTATCCCGACGGGAGACAACACAAGATTTCTCATCAGCATCAACGCCTCGAATACCGAATACGGCTACTCTTCATTCCTGGTGCGATATAACATCCTTCTCGGAACTCTGCAGCTCCTGCCGAGGCCGGGGGATGTCTTCGAGTACGAACTGCTCGGCAACGGTTCGATTCTGACGCTGGTGCCGCGGGACACTCCGACGTGGCGCTCCACCGATCTGGGGGAGACATGGTTCCCCATTCCCGCCTATCCCAAACCGGACACCTACGGCCTCCGTTTCGTGACGCCGGAGATCGGGATCGGGAGCATGTGGCGCACGACCGACGGTGGGACCTACTGGAACACATGGGGTTCTCCGATGACCCGACGACATTCCGGGTTCGATAATTCCCAGGGAATCGCCTACGCGCTCGACAGCACTCATCTTTATGTCGTTAATAGATATTCTCATGCAAGCCTCTCTCGCGATCTCGGGAAGACATGGGAGCCGTGGCACGCAGGCGGAGCGCCCGATGCGATCGCCGCACAGAACGGCAACCTTGTGCTCGCCCGTCCGTACCGTGGGCTCTTCGTCAGCTCGGACGCCGGGCTGACCTGGAGCGATGAAGGGGCGAAGGGAGGGCTCCCGGCCGATCTCTCCGTGATCCACGCAATGGCGTTCGTCGACACACTCGTCGGCCCGGATCGGATGGCCGGCGTCGCCACCTTCATCGATTCGCTCGGGATTGCTCATCCCTGGACCATCGCGAGCAGCGACGCCGGAAGAACCTGGTCCGTCGGCTCTCTCTTTCCCATCCTCCAGACTCTCCTTTCCGAGAGCAGTGTCGCCAGACCTTCGATCAGGTTCGTTCCGAACGCCGATGGGGAGGGGACGATCGGGGTGCTGCAGATACTTTCCAGGCTCTACCTGAGCACCGACGGAGGGGTGACCTGGGTCTACAAGCACGTCGGGTTCGAGTATAGCGCCATCGACATCATCGATTCGAAGCGGTGGATCGCAAGCGTTGCCGTCGCCAATCCCGGGGTTCACGGCGAGCTCCGCAGGACCATCGACGGCGGCGTCACCTGGGTGACGATGCTGCCGCTGACGGCATACGACCATGAGCAGGCGAAGCATCTCAAGGCGTTCAACAGTGATCATTATATCGCATTGATCCCAAACTATCATCGTCCGACCGACTGGCGTGTAACGGTCACGACCGACGGCGGGGCAACCTGGTCGCCGATGGAGAGCGGAGGCGGGAAGATGACGACGATCGTGCGCTGGATCGACCCGGAACGCGCCTACGGGATCGACAGGGAGGGGCGGATCTACTACTCGAAGGATGGCGGACTGAGCTTCGACCCGATCTCGTTCGATCCCGGTACGGCGGGGAAGGGGGCGCTCTTCGCGGCCGACGACCGATACCTCTACATGGCGGGGATCGGAAATATCGCGGGACGCTGGGAACTCTCCGCGGATGACATATCGGGTGTCGATCTTCCGGTCGCTCTCGACGGCGTGTCGGTTCCCAACTCCCTCATCACCGACGGCCGCCTGACCGTCACGACGCCGGAGGAAGGGGATGTCACGATCACGATGTTCGACGGGCTGGGGCGTCCGGTCGCCGGCTCCGCCCGGATCGAGGGGGGAGGAACGCATCAGGTTCCGATCGATCTCTCATCCCTTCCCTCGGGAAGATATTTCGTTCGCGTTGCGATGAAAGGGGTGAGCCGCACGCTCCCCGTGGTCGTGATCCGCTGAGCCTGATACGACTCTCTACAGGTCGTCCCGAAACATCGGACGCCCGGTTCCGAACTCGCTCGGCGCCGGGCGTTTTCCGTTCCGGTCCCCGTTCGGCCCCCTTCGGGGCGCGCCGGAAATCCCACAGACCATTACAACTCTTCGGTTGCGCAAACGACCCGCCGGGGCTATGTTCGTACCCGCTGGTCTAAAGGTGACCGGCGAGTCACTTTCTGAATTATCAGTTCATAACACGTACGGCACAGTGGCGGATATAGAAACAACTCAGCGAATTTCCCGTCGTGAGCGCGAGAGACTGACCCGGCGCCAGGACATCATCGACGCTGCCCGCACCGTTTTCGCCCGCAAGGGCTTCGGGGAGGCGAAGCTGGAGGATGTCGCCGAGCTGGCCGAGTTCGGCAAGGGAACGCTGTACAACTACTTCACCAACAAGGAGGCGCTCTTCAGGGGAGTCCTCGAGGACTCCTTCGAGCGGGTCTGGAATATCGCCGAGGAGGCTCTCCGGTCGGAGGAGCCTTTCACCGGCAAGGTCGAGAGCTTCGTTCGCGGCGAGCTCGGCTACTTCTTCAAGAGTCCGGAAAGCCTCTACCTGATGATGCGGGAGTCGCATCACCTGCGTGAGGGGAACCCGATGATGCAGATGATGCCGCAGCTTCTGACGCTCCTCAGCGAGTCGATCGCTCTTGAACAGGAACGGAAGACGATCATCACCGACACCGAGCCGGTGCATCTTGCGACGATCCTTATCAATCTCCTCTTCGGTCAGTTCACCAGTCGGGTGTTCCGGGCGATGTGCGTCGTGAAACCGGGCGTTTCGGCCGGACTCGACCAGGGGGTCGCCGAGTTCTTCAAGGCGAGGAGCGAGACGGAGATCGACGAGGAGATCGCCTCGGCCACCAGGCTGATCGTCACAGTCTACTTCAGTGGAATCACCCGATAATCCACCTCACCCACAGGGTCCGGAGAGACGGATTCACCAGGCAACACGATGCACACGAACAGAGAACCCAGGAGAGTTTCGATCATGAGAAGGCTGAGCGCGCTTGTCTGCGCGATTGCGGCGACCACCACGGTCGCCGTGGCCCAGGAGACGATGAGCCTTACGCTGGAGCAGGCCGTCGCCATAGCGATGGAACGGAATCAGGAGCTGGAGAGGGCCCGGCTGGATATTCAGAAGGCGGACGCGCAGGTCGACAACGCCATGGCCGGCGCCTACCCTTCGCTCAACTTCAACACGCGATATACCTACAACATCCAGCGTCCCGTCCTCTACGTGCCGCTCGGTGAGGGAGGGGCGATCAAGGCTGTCGAGTTCGGCGAGAAGCAGGCGCTGGCCGCCGATCTGACCCTGAACCAGACCGTCTTCAACAGCGCGGTCTTCAACGGAATCGGCACCGCCGAGACCTACGCGAAGGTCTCCCGCCAGCAGCTCCGCACCAGGACGTCGGAGACCGTCCTGACGGTCAAGCGCGCCTACTACGGCGCCGTGCTCGCCAAGCAGTATCTGCAGGTGAGCGAGACGCTGCTGAACAACGCCGAGGAGACCTACAAGAACGCCCAGACGCTCTACAAGGCGGGGCTCCGCGCCGAGTTCGACGCGATCCGCGCCGAGGTTCAGGTCGCCAACCAGAAGCCGGCCGTGGTGCAGGCGCGCGACAGCTACGCCCAGGCGCTGGAGGGGCTCCGGCTGGTGCTCGGCCTGCCGCACGATCAGGATGTGGAGATCGCCGAGACGCTGATCCGCCCCGCCTCGCTGGCGAAGGTGGAGCCGGAGGTCGATGAGGCGATGAAGGTGCTGGAGGAGTACAACCCGCAGATCAGGAGCCTTACCCTGGCCGACGAGGTGAACGACCAGTTGATCGAGATCAACAGGTCCGATTATCTCCCGACCCTCTCCCTCTTCGGCGCGTACCAGTACTCGGCCCAGTCCGCCGACCTCGGCAAGATGCAGTTCCAGCCCAGCTCCTATCTCGGCCTCAATCTGAGCCTGAACATCCTCAACGGCGGCCGCACGAAGGCGCAGGTGGAGCAGGCGATGGTGGAGAAGGAGCAGTCGCGGCTGCAGCTCGACCAGGCGACCAACGGGCTGAAGACGCAGCTTGAAAACGTCCTCCGGAAGATCGACTACGCCCGCAAGAGGATCGAATCGAGCGAGCATACGATCGCCCAGGCGGACAAGGGATACAAGATCGCGACCGCCACCTACAAGGCGGGAACCGGCACGCAGCTTCAGATCAACGATGCCGATCTGGCGCTGGCGCAGTCGCGGTGGAATCAGCTCACGGCCGTCTACGACTACCATGTCTCGATCGCCGAGCTGGAACAACTCCTCGGAGAACGATATCAGCTCACCGACGACGGCGGCAACGTCCGCTACAGCCAGAAGTGACGCACGGGCCCAACGGCATCATCGACATAACCCATTGGCAACAACAGGAAGATCCATCGCAGAGGAGTAACGACCGATCATGAAGAAGATCCTGAAGAGAACAGCACTCGTAGTCTTGATAGTGATAACCGCAGGCGGTATGGCCTTAGTGCTGAACCACAACAAGGCGAAGAGCGAGGCGAAGGCGAAGAGTGTCGCCGTCCGTCCCTTCGCCGTCTCCACGGCGACCGTCGGGACGCAGGAGATCTCCGAAAAGCTCTCGCTGGTCGGAACGATCATCGCCAGCCGTGAAGTGGCGGTCGCCTCGGAGACCGCCGGGAAGATCCTTTCAGCCTCGATCGACGTCGGCGACTACAAGTCGGCCGGAACGGTCCTGCTGAAGGTCGACGACGAGCTGAGGCAGAACGCCGTCACCATCGCCGAGGTCAACTACGAGAAGGCTCAGCGCGATCTGGAGCGGCTGGAGATGGCGCAGACGGAGAACGCGATCCCCGATCAGCATATCGACAACGCGCGTCACGCCGTCAAGTCGGCCGAGTCGAACCTGGTGACCGTGCGCCGTCAGTTGAAGGATACCCGTATCGTGAGCCCGATCTCCGGCAGCGTCGTGGCGAAGTTCGTCGAGGTGGGAGGGATGGTGCAGCCCGGCATGGTGATCGCCACGCTGGTCGACATCTCCAGCCTGAAGGTGAAGCTTAATGTAGCGGAGAGCGATGTGTTCAGGCTGAGGACGGGAGACCCCGTCAGCGTCACGACCGATGTCTATCCCGGCGTCACGTTCTCCGGACGGATCACCTCGATCAGCGCCAAGGGGGATGAGGCTCACACCTACCCGGTGGAGGTCACGATCCCGAACACGCACGAGCACCCGCTGAAGGCGGGGATGTTCGGCCGCGTCTCGTTCGACGGACTCGGCACCCGCATGGCGACGATGATACCTCGCGCCGCGATTGTCGGCAGCGTCAAGCAGCCGCAGGTCTATGTCGTGAACAAGGGGATGGCCCTGATTCGCGACATCATGACCGGTGTGGAGCGCGGGACCGACATCGAGGTGCTCAGGGGATTGAAGGAGGGGGACAAGGTCATCGTCAGCGGACAGAACAACCTGCGCGACAGCATGAACGTCGAGGTGATCAAGTAAGCGAACCTACGGTTTCGACACCATCAAGAAGGGTAGAGAGAGAACAATGACACTGACAGAATTATCGATAAAGCGACCGACCTTCGTGGTCGTGATCTTCACGGTCCTGGGTGTTCTCGGTCTGTTGAGCTTCATGCAGCTCAAGTACGAGCTGCTGCCGAAGATGTCCAACCCGATTATCACCGTCACCACAGTCTATCCAGGCGCTTCACCGAGCGAGGTGGAGACTTCAGTGAGTAAGGTGATTGAGGACGCGGTCTCCGGACTGGATAAGGTCAACACGGTCCGTACCACCTCACAGGAGGGGGTATCGTTCGTGATGATTGAGTTTACGCAGGCGGCCAAAGTGGACTTTGCCCTACAGGACGCGCAGCGGAAGGTTAACGAAGTTGCGAGTCGGTTCCCGGAAGGGGTTAAGACACCGACCCTTACTAAGCTTGCGCTCGATGAAATCCCCATCCTCCGCATCGGCATTACCAGCTCGCTGCCGGAGAAGGAGTTGTACCAGGTCCTGAAGGATCGTGTGAAGCCGAGGATCGCCAAGATTGGCGGCGTTGGGGTGGTGTCGCTGGTGGGCGGCACGGAGCGAGAGATCCGTGTGAACGTCGACGCTGAAAAGCTCCGCACTTATGGCCTCTCAATTCTCCAGGTATCCACAGCGATCAAGACGGCGAACCTCGACTTCCCCACTGGGAAGATCGACGACCGCGATGGACAGTACGTCGTCCGTGTTGCCGGGAAGTTCGGATCAATCGAGGAGCTTCGTGGACTGATCGTAGGACGATCCAGACAGGGAGGAGAGATCAGGTTGACCGATGTGGCTGAAGTGATCGATGGAGAGAAAGAGCCGACTACCATAAGCCGTGTCGATGGTACTACGGCGGTCACGATGCTTATTCAGAAGCAGTCGGACGCGAATGCTGTGGAAGTTAGTCGCATGGTACGCGGTGAATTGGCGCAGATCGAGAAAGATATGGCCGACACCAAGATCAAGCTCGACGTCGCTCAGGACACCTCCATTTTCACGATCGATGCGGCCGATGCAGTTCAGTTCGATCTGTTGCTGGCTGTCGTGCTGGTGGCCGTGGTTATGCTCCTCTTCCTGCACAGCTTGCGGAATTCTGTAATTGTCATGATCGCCATCCCCGCATCGCTCATCTCCACATTTATCGTGATGTGGGCGTTCGGGTTCACTCTGAACCTGATGACCCTCCTGGCGCTCTCGCTGGTGGTTGGTATCCTGGTCGACGACTCGATCGTCGTTCTGGAGAATATCTACCGGCATCTGGAGATGGGGAGCGAGAAGAAGAAGGCGTCGCTCGATGGACGTAACGAGATCGGTTTCACCGCTCTCTCGATCACCCTTGTGGACGTCGTCGTCTTCCTTCCGCTGGCGCTCGTCTCCGGTCTGATCGGCAACATCCTT
The DNA here is from genome assembly GCA_966250335.1 of uncultured bacterium. Classification (GTDB taxonomy): domain Bacteria; phylum Bacteroidota; class Ignavibacteria; order OLB7; family OLB7; genus OLB7. The sequence continues at coordinate 51,471 of CBINGZ010000036.1, forward strand.
CGCGAGTTCTCGATCGTGGTCGTTACCTCCACGCTCCTGAGCCTCTTCGTCTCGTTCACGATCACGCCGGTGCTCGCCTCGCGTATCAGCAAGGTGCAGCATCTCAGCAACAGGTCGATCATGGGACGGTTCGGCCTCTGGTTCGAGCGGCAGTACGACAGGCTCACGGAATCGTACATCGGCGTGCTCGACTGGACGGTGCGGCGCTGGACACACGGACTCGTCGTCGGGTTCCTGGCGTTCGTGATGTTCATCGGCTCGTTCATGCTTGTCGGAATGGGATATGTCGGCGGCGAGTTCATCACGCAGTCGGACCGCGGCGAGTTCACCGTCTCGCTGGAACTGACGCCGGGTTCGACCCTGGAGAACACGAACCATGTCACGGCTCAGGTGGAGCGCTATGTGCTCCAGATGCCTGAGGTGAAGAAAACGGCGGTGAACGTCGGTGTTTCCAGCGAAGGTCTCTTCGGGCAGAGCTCCAACAATTCGTCGGAGGTGACGATCACGCTCGTTCCGAAGGAGGAGCGGACGAAGTCGACCGACGATATCAGCGAGGAGATCAAGGCGTATGCGATGAGCATCCCCGGCGTCAAGGCGCGCGCCAATCCGATCGGCATCTTCGGCACGGCGAACCAGACGCCGATCCAGATGATCGTCTCCGGAACGAACGACGCCGACATCCGTGTCGCCGCCGGTCAGGTGGCGGAGATCCTGCGCAGCATCCCCGGCACGGCCGACGTGCGACTCTCCTCGGAGGAGGGGAAGCCCGAGACCCGCGTTGAGATCGATCGTGTGCGGATGGCATCGCTCGGCCTGACCGTGGCCGATGTCGGCGCAACGCTCCGCGTGGCGCTGAACGGCGACGACGAGGCGAAATATCGTGATGGAGCGAACGAGTACGACATCCGCGTGATGATGGACGAGTTCGACCGTGACCGCACGGCCGATGTTGAGACCCTGGTCTTCATGAACAGGAAGGGGGAGCAGATCCAGCTCAACCAGTTCGCCGAGGTGACGCAGGCCGCCGGCCCCACGAAGCTCCAGCGGAAGGATCGCAATCCGTCGGTCCAGGTCTTCTCGCAGGTCTTCGGTCGTCCCTCCGGCGACATCTTTGCCGACTTCCAGAAGAAGATGGCGCAGGTGAAGCTCCCGGCCGGCGTGACGGTCGGTCAGGACGGCGACATCAAGAATCAGATGGAGGCGATGCAGAGCATGTTCCTTGCGCTCATGGTCGGCATCCTCTTCGTCTACCTGATCATGGTGGCGCTCTACAACTCCTATCTCTATCCGCTGGTGGTGCTCTTCTCGATCCCGCTGGCGATGATCGGAGCCCTGCTGGCGCTCGGCCTCTCGGCGAGCACGCTCAACATCTTCTCCGGCCTCGGCATGATCATGCTGATGGGTCTTGTCGCCAAGAACGCCATCCTGCTGGTCGACTTCGCCAACCGCGAACGTGAGGAGGGGAAGAGCATCAAGGAGGCGCTGCTGGCGGCGGGCCGCGAGCGTCTCCGTCCGATTCTGATGACGACGCTGACGATGATCTTCGGTATGCTCCCGATCGCTCTTTCGAAGAGCGCGGGCGCCGAGTGGAAGGCGGGTCTCGCCTGGGCTCTGGTCGGCGGTCTCACCAGCTCGATGCTGCTGACCCTGGTCGTGGTGCCTGTCGTCTACATGACGTTCGCCTCGGTCCAGGAGCGGCTGCGCGCCGCAAGTGCCCGCAGGAAGGCGAAGAGGGCCGCCGCGAAGGGAGAGAGCACGAAGCATGGGGTCGACGAAGAGATCAAGCCGGCGCTCGACGTTGCGTGAACAGGTGATGTAAACAACCTCGGATGAGGATGTTCATAGGGAATGCCGCGGATGCGAAAGCCTCCGCGGCATTTTTTCATGAAGTAGTCTATTCCGATAGAACAGCTCCGGCCCGCGGGGCCGCGCTTCGCACTATTCCTTTTCAGAACCCTGCTCCTCGAAACTCCTGAACGCGTAGGCGTGCTGCCTGAAATAGTTGCTCGGCCAGGCGGGATCCTCCAGACCGTATCCGGCCGGCTTTCTCCCTCTGGGAAGAAAGGCGGTGCCGAAGATCCAGTCCCAGATCGCCAGCTTGGTGCCGAAGTTCCGGTTGTGCGCCTCCTCGTCGATCGCATGGTGCCAGCGGTGCATCTCGGGGCCGTTGATGATGTACTGGAGCCAGCCGCTTCGCACATCGATATTGCTGTGGATATACATTCCCCACACCGCGTCGAGCGCCGTCTTGATGAACGCGGTCTCCGGCGCGCAGCCGAGCAGAACGAGGGGGGCGAACTCGATCGTCTGGTTGATCAGAATCTCCAGCGAATGCGAGCGTGAGCCGGAGAGCCAGTCGACGTCGAGCGTGGAGTGGTGCGCCTCGTGGGTCCGCCAGAGCCGTATGGAGCGGTGCTGGAGCCTGTGGAACCAGTAGATGTAGAGATCGTGGGTGATGAGCGAGAAGAGAACCTGCAGCCAGATCGGCCACGACGAAAGTATCCCTTTCTGAGACATCATCGTCATCCCGTCCAGCCAGGCGATGAACGACGATATGACGAATCCCAGCACGGCGCTCTGCACGATCGAGTACATCCCCAGATCGTTCCAGAACCCTTCGCGGAGGAATCCCTGCCCCTTGTCGTACGGAAAGCGCCGCTCGAGCGCGATGATGATCGCCGCGCAGGGGATGATGACGAGAATCGAGAAATATTCCATGCTTCGGACGTTCGACTGATAGAGGTGTTCGGGCCGTCGGTGCCGTGAGGCCCGGAGCGATCCGGGCCCCACGTCCCGAAATTACCGCTGTGCGGCCGTTACCAGACGGAGCTTCTTCCGTGCTCCCATCTCGCTGTCGTACACCTTCTTCACGCCGTCCCCCAGCGCCTTCTCGATATCGCGGATGTTCGAGACGAGCCTCTGCAGACCGCCGATCTCCACCGACGCCGCCTGGTCGCTTCCCCACATGGCGCGGTCGAGCGTAATATGTCGTTCCACGAATGTCGCGCCGAGAGCTACTGCCGCCCACGTCGTGGAGAGTCCCGTCTCATGTCCCGAGTATCCGATCGGCACGCCGGGATATCGTTCCGCGAGGGTCGTGATCATCCGCAGGTTCAGCTCCTCCGGCCTGCACGGGTAGGTGGAGGTCGCGTGGGCGATCAGGAGGCTCTTCGTTCCCAGGGCCGTCACCGCCGCGTCGATCTCCTCCATCGTCGACATGCCGGTGGAGATGATGAGGGGGCGCCCGGTGTCGCGCATCCTGCGGAGCAGCTCGATATCGGTGAGCGACGCCGAGGCGGCCTTGTAGCCGGGGGGATCGAACTGCTCCATGAAGTCGACCGACTCCACATCCCAGCACGACGCCATCCACATGATGCCGTGCTTCCGGCAGTGGAGATCGATCTCTGCGTACTCTTCAAGTCCGAACTCGACCTTGTGTCGGTAATCGATATACGTCATCCTTCCCCACGGCGTCTCCCGCTCCAGCTCCCACTGGTCGCGCGGAACACAGAGTTCCGGCGTCCGCTTCTGGAACTTCACGGCGTTGCAGCCGCAGGATGCCGCTCCCTCGATCATCTTCTTCGCCAGGTCGAGCGATCCGTTGTGGTTGATTCCGATCTCGGCGATCACGAAAACGGGAGCGCCGTTCCCGACCATCTCATTACCAAATCTGATCACAGACATCTCGGTGTGTGTTTGGTTGCCGCGGCGGCCGGGCTGACGGAGGGAAGGGGAGTGATCCCGATTCCTCCGGAGCGTGCGGTCCGACCGTTCCCGCGAAAAAAAATATCGTCTGTTCGATGGAGCCCCGCGGCGGGGGCTCCGCTTTTTACATCGTTCTTCGATTCCTACCAGCAGGTCCAGCCGCCGTCGACGACCAGGTTGGCGCCGGTCATGTAGGCCGATGCGTCGCTTGCCAGGAAGATCAGCGCCCCCTGGTAATCGGTGGCGTGCGCCATCCTTCGGAGCGGGGTGCGCGCCGAGTAGCTCTCCACGAAATGGTCCTCCTGCGCGTTCTCCACACCTCCCGGCGAGAGGGTGTTGACCCGCACGCCGGCGGAGCCCCAGTAGGCGGCCAGGAACTTCGTGAAGGAGATCACCGCCCCCTTCGTGGTGGGGTAGGCGGCCGACTTGAAGAACTCCTGGGTCCCGTCGGGCTTTCGGTAGAGCGACTGATCGGGCGCCACCATTCCGTATGTCGATGCGATATTGATGATGCTCCCTCCGCCGGCGCGGGCCATCTCCGTCCCGAGCGTCTGCGAGCAGAGGAAGGTTCCGGTGACGTTGACGTCGATCGAACGGCGCCACATCTCCAGGGGGTAGTTCTCGAACTTCGAGAGTTCGCCGGCCGCGGCCGGGTTCTCGAACATATCGTTCACGGCCGCGTTGTTGACGAGCACGTCGATACGGCCGAACCGCTTCAATATCCTGTCGCGAAGGTTCGCGAGCGATGCCGAGTCGGTGATGTCGGCGGCGATCCCGAGCGGCTGCGCCTCGACGTGGTCGTCGGCCAGCATCTCGGCCACCGTATCGCAGTCCGATTGCTTCAGGTCGACCGCCACCACGGCGGCCCCGGCGCCGGCAAGGGCCCGGCAGTGGTTCCTGCCGAGCAGTCCGGCCGCGCCGGTCACGACGGCGACCTTGCCGTGGAGCGAGAAAAGATGTTCCACGATCGCTCCGTTCAGGCCGCTTTCGGCTTCATGTTGAAATTGCTCGTCTTGCGAAACACCGGTTCCACCGGCTCCCCGCGAAGGGCTTCCCGGACGTTCCCCGCGTCGACGGCTTTCTTCACGACCGGCAGCGCCCCGCGGTACGCGGCAAGCGTCATCTCCACATCCTCGTCGGTGTGGGCAAGGCAGATGTTGTGGAAGCCGGACCAGAGGATCCCGCGCGCGATCATCTCCTGCTGCAGCAGCGACTTCAGCTCCAGCGGGTTCCCCGCCGAAGGGTTGAACGTGACGATCGACCGGAAGTCGAACCCGCCGCACGAGACGTACGGCATATCGAGTTCCGAGGCGATCGCGTTGAATCCCTCCTTCAGTTTCCGTCCCTGGCGGGCCAGATGCTCCGGGACGTTGTGCGCGCGGAGCTCGTTGATCGTCGCCTTCGCGGCCGCCAGCGAGAGCGCCTCGCCGCCGAAGGTGGTGTAGAAGAAGACATCCTTCTCCAGCAGATCCATGATCTCCCCCCGTCCCGTCAGGATCGAGAGCGGCATGCCGTTGGCGACCGCCTTGGAGAAGCAGGCGAGATCGGCCCTGATCCCGAAATACTCCTGCGCTCCCCCCAGCGCCACGCGGAACCCGGTCCACATCTCGTCGAAGATCAGGAGGATGCCGTGCTCCTCGCAGAGATCCTTGAGCTTGTGGAGGAAGTTCTCCTTCGGCTCCTCGAAGACGAACGGTTCCAGGATGACGCAGGCGATATCGTCGTCGATCGAATCGATCACCGACTGAATATCGTTGTAACTGAAGGTGTAGGTCAGATCCTGCGCCTCCTGCGGGATGCCGCGGTTCCTGTCGGTCACGCCGATATACCAGTCGTGCCAGCCGTGGTAGCCGCAGCAGAGGACCTTGTTCCGTCCCGTATAGGCGCGCGCCAGGCGGACGGCGGCGGTGGTTACATCGCAACCGGTCTTTGAGTAGCGGACCCGCTCGGCGTTCGGGACGACCTCCCGGATCAGCTCGGCGAGCTCCACCTCCAGCGGATGCATCAGCGAGAAGGTGATCCCTTTCTCAAGCTGCGCGCGGATCGCCGTGTCCACCGGTTCGTGGCAGTAGCCGAGGGAGATCGGGCCGATCGCCATGTTGAAGTCGATATACTCGTTGCCGTCCACGTCCCAGACGTGGGAGCCTTTGCCGCGCTCCAGATATTTCGGGGCGACGCCGCGGATATACTGTCCCGGCCCTTTCGCCAGGGTCTGCGTGAGCGAGGGGATCAGCCCCAGGGCGCGGTTGTAGAGTTCGTCGGAGCTGGATATATCGGGATATGTGATGTCCATGTGGTCGTTGTCGTACGTGAGTGTGATCTCTCGGGAATATGTATTCGTGTCGCGATCGGTCGGGCCCCGGTTCACTCCGTGGGCCATGCGGCGGTGATCCGCTCGGCCAGGGAGGGGCCGTCGAAGCGCTCGTAGGCCAGGACGTCGTGCAGCAGGGCGGGCCTGAACCAGCGCTCCTCCAGAGCGATCGGGAGGACACGCGCCGTGGTACCATGCTTCAGAAGCAGCTCGGCAAGGATCGAGTAGAGTCCTCCCGTGAGGAAGTGATCCTCGACGGTCACGACGAGCCGTGTCTCGCGGGCGGCGGCGAGAATTGCCTCCTCGTCGATCGGCTTCAGCGTCCTGAGGTTGATCAGCCGCACCGATCGTCCGCTCTCCTTCAGGATTTCCGCGGCCTTCGCCGCCTCGCGCAGCATGAAGCCGTAGGTAAGAATCGCGATCTCATCCCCTTCCGATAGAATCTCCGCCTTTCCTATCTGAAACTCTCCGCTGTGCGTCACGGCCGCGGGGAGAGCGTTGTGGCGGATGTAGAAGGGGGTGGGGCTCTCGATGACGGCACGGATGCCGAGCGAGAGCTCCTCCGCGTCGGCGGGGCAGAAGATGTTCATGTTCGGGATGCCGCGCATGAGCGCGATATCCTCGATCGCCTGATGGGTCGGGCCGTTCGCGTCGGAGAGGAAGCCGGGGACCCCTCCCATCAGCTTGACCGGCAGATTGGGAATCCCGACATCGGTGCGGATGAACTCGAACGCCCGGAGCGTCAGGAAGGTGGCAAGGGCATGGGCCACCGGGATTCTTCCGCGCAGCGCCAGTCCGGCCGCAGCGCCGATCATCGTCTGCTCGCTGATGCCGACGTCGATGAATCGGCTTCCGAGCTTTGCCGGCAGGTTCCTGATGGCGGCGCGGTTTTCTGCGGTCATCACCACCAGCCGTTCGTCGACGGCTGCCATATCCTCAAGAATTTCTTCGTAGGTCATATCGTATCGTGTTCGTAGTCTGAAGTGTCGTTCGTCGGCTGTTACCGCACCATCAACGGCTCGGAGACCACCTCGGCCTCGGTCAGACCGTGCAGTTCGTCGATCAGCATCTCCACTTCGTCGCGGGAGAAATTGACGAACCACCGGTCGGCGCGGGCCTGGATGCTGGGACAGCCCTTCCCGCGGATCGTGTCGGCGATCACGATGGTGGGGTGTCCCGTCTCTATCGGTATCCGATTGAACGCCACCTCCATCTGTTCGAACGAGTGCCCATCGATCGTGACGGCGCTCCAGCCGAACGCCTCGAACTTGCTGTAGAGAGGTTCAAGGGGGATGAGCTCTTCGGTCCTGATGTTCGCCTGAAACTCATTACGATCGACGACCGCGATCAGATTGTCCAGCTTGAAGGCCGAGGCGACCAGAAGCCCTTCCCAGATTGATCCTTCGTTCAGTTCGCCGTCCCCCAGGACCACGTAGACCTTGTTGCTTCCGCCGCGCATCCTGATATCGAGCGCCACGCCGATCGCCACCGAGAGGAGATGTCCCAGCGAGCCGGAGTGGAACTCGACGCCGGGGACGGCGCGGTTCGGATGCCAGTAGATCGAATCGTTCGTCTTGAGATGGTTCGCCAGCCGTTCGCGCGGGATGAACCCGAGCTCCGCCAGGGTGCCGTAGAGGGCGGGGACGTCGTGTCCCTTCGAGAGAAAGAGGTAGTCACGGTTCGGGTCGTTGACGGTCGGGGGCGTAATGTTCAGTCTACGGCCGTAGAGGTAGACGAGAAGGTCGGCGCAGGAGAGGGAGGCGCCGATGAAGCAGCCGCCGTCGGTCGCCATGCGGATGATATGCTCCCGCACCTTCAACGCCGTCAGCCGCAGGTTCGACGGTTCGAAACCGGTCGATGGGCCGGCGTCGTTGCTCTTCGATGGTTCCATGCAGGTATGTTCGAGGAATCGATATCCGATACAAGGGGTACGGCGTTCGGGTCCTTCCCGCTTACGCCGGGGTCCGTGTCATCCCCGGGTCGACGGTCCGCAGCTCGTCCAGATGGTGCCGGTACCAGTTGACCCCCGCGTACTTTGCGTTGACGGCGGCTACCGATGGGTGTTCCTCCAGGTAGCCCAGGATCGCGTCGATCCCGAACGGTCTGCCGTTCTCCGTGTGGAGAGCGTCGTAGAGGGCGGAGAGGAATGCGTGGTCTTCGGGGTAGTCTATCGTCCAGCGATGCGTCATCGAGTAGTTGAGTCCGGTCTCCCACTCGACGTTGCCGATCCTGAACCGTTCCGGGCGTTCCCAGATGAAGGGGGTGGTATGCTCCCGTTCCATCGGGCGGTCGGCCTCGCGCCAGGCCGTTTCCAGCGTCTCCATGGAGATCACCTCGACATCCTGGCCGTCCGGCCAGGTGGCGGGGTGGAGGTTGCTGACGAAGTCGAATCTCTCACTCGCCTCAAGGTACCGCCCGATCACGCGATCTATCACATCGGGATCGATCACCGGACAGTCGGAGGGGATCTTCACCGCGGCGTCGGCGCCGAACCCTATCGCCGCGCGATAATGCCGGTCGAGCAGATCGGTCGGGTTGCCGCTGAAGCAGGGAACGCCGATCTCTCGGCAAAGCTCGCGGACGACGTCGTCCGATCGTTCCCACGTCGTCGCCACGACCACTTCGTCCGGGAGCGAGGCGCTCCGGACCCTCTCCACCATCCGTTCCAGAAGCGGACGTCCTGCAAGCGGGAGGAGCACCTTGCCGGGGAGCCGTGTGCTCCCCGTACGGGCCTGTATGATGACCAGGGTCTTCATCGATGCTCAGGCATAGACCTTTTCGCCGAGCCCGTGAAGCTCGTTGTACGTTGCCGGCACCGGCCTGCCGGCGATCACGCGGCGCGCGACCTCGGCGATCGCCAAGGCCGACGTTCCCCCGTTCTGTATCGGGGCGAGCCGGCGGAGCATCGCGAGGTCAAAGTCGGAATGGACCTCCTTCCCGAGCGCGATCCCGACGTAGACGACGCTGGAATATCTCGTAATGAGAACATCGCAGTTGGCGATCATCTGGTCGGTGTTGCCGGTGGGGAGCACAATCGCGCCGGGAGCCCAGCGTTCGATTTCGCGCGTGGCGCGCTCCACGTTCTCGTTCGGATGGAGCTTGAAGATCAGCGGTCGGCCGTCGGCGATCCTGATGCTCCGTTCGATCAGCTCGCGCCGGTTCTCGTACTTGAACATCTCGCGCATGTCGCTGGTGGCGACCAGGACATGGCCGTGGTACGGGAAGTCGTTGGTCAGGAAGCGGCTGCAGTCGTCGAAGTTGGGGATGCCGGTGACCCTCACGCGGCGCGGGTCGACCCCCTTGCGGACGAAGAGATCGCGGTACCCCTCGCTGGCGACGCAGAAGTAGTCGTAGTGATGGCTGAGACCGGTCGTCGAGGTGCTCGCCAGCCAGCGCGGGAGCTTCAGCCCCTTCACCAGGTGGTAGATCAGGTTCTCGGGATCGGTCATCCCTTCCTGCACCAGAATCGTCCGTTTGCCGCGGATGTTCTTCTGGATGAAAAGATCGCTGCAGGTGACGACAAGGTCGTAGTTGTGGAGTCTCCCGCCGTAGTCGATCCGCAGGTCGTGCGCCTTCAGGTATGCGGTGGTACGGGTTGCCAGCTTGTTGCCGATGCCGGTGTGCTCCAGCATCCCCATCCGTCTGAAGAGCTCCAGCGGGCCGTCGACGTAGAAGGGCGTGAAGAAGCAGTCGAACTCATGAAGGGAGTCCGCCACCTTGTGCATCTGCGTCGTCTGGTTCAGCGATCCGCCGATAAAGAGAATCTTGTTTCTCATAAACATGCGACCAGTAGGTTCCTCCGTATGATCTCCGTCGGTTCACGGCGGGAGGGGGCGTTGCGCCTCTCGTCGGGAGCCGTCGTATCCATCAGGCTTCCACGTTCGGGCATGTCCGTCGTATGTTTCAATAGAGACAGAACCGAGCACTTGCGGGTGATGGAGGGAAGATAGTATGTATGTTCGGGAAAGTCACGTCCCGCGAGAAAAATCTTGCGGCGTGATATGTTCCTGTTCGATCGCTCCTCCGCCTCGTGCCCCCCGGGGTGCCCGGCGGCGGCGTTCGATACGATCTTTCCCCTCTCCCTCGGCGGTATCCCGCCCCGGCGTTCCGTCGGTACCGGCATACCGCCGATCCCTTCGCGCGCGCCGTTTCCATCCTCGGTTCCACTCATGTCGACATGCCTGTTTCGCCCCATCCTGCTCTCGATCCGCATGGACGACAACTTACATACCGCTTGTATAACCGATTCCGGGCCGGGTGTTAAATGCGCATAACGACTCCCTCCGGCCGGAGCAAACCGGCCGATCCAGCATGATATTGAAGGGAACCAATCGTGAAGCTTTGTAGTTCCGTTCTACCACATGGCCCTCCGCCGCGGATCGATCGTTGTGTGCCACGGTTCATCTGACAATCGATCCGCGCGGAACCTGACGAACCAAACCGATGAACCACATGACCGACAAGATGATCACCCGGAGGGATGCCGATGGCAGGTAACAGCGAGGGCTACCACGAGCCGTATGAGGTTCTGGCGGGGAGCACGAAGGAGATGCACCGTGCGCTGGTCACGGTCATGGAGGAGCTGGAAGCGATCGACTGGTATCAGCAGCGGGCCGATGCCTGCGCCGACGAGGAGCTGAGGAAGATCCTGCTCCATAATCGGAACGAGGAGATCGAACACTGCATGATGTCGCTGGAATGGATACGCCGCGCCGACCCGGAGTTCGACAGGCAGGCGCGGATCTACCTCTTCGGCGATGGGCCGATCACCGGCGCCGAGACGCGCGCGATGGAAGGGGAGGGAGGAGCAGGGGAGATCGGGGGACGATCGCTCGGCATAGGAAGTCTGAAGGGGAGGAACTGAACATGGATCTCTTGAAACGTGAACAGGCGCCGATACTGCCGGAGGCATGGGAGAAGATCGACGAGGAGGCGAGAAGGGTACTGGCTGTCCATCTCGCCGGCCGCAAACTCGTTGATTTCCAGGGACCGTACGGCTGGGAGCACGCCGCGGTGAACACCGGGCGGATCAAACTGCTTCAGAACAAGCCGGTGGAGGGGGTCCACGCCGGACTGCGCCGTGTACAGCCGCTGGTGGAGCTCCGGATTCCGGTTGAACTGGATATCATGGAGCTCGACTTCATCGGCCGCGGCGGCGACGACCCCGACCTGAACCCGATCCGCGAAGCCGCCGAAAAGATCGCCCGCGCCGAGGACGACGCCATCTTCAACGGCTACGAGGAGGCGGGCATCGTCGGCATCATGCAGGCGAGCACCCACGAACCGATCCCGATCCCCGGCAGCCCGACCGACTACCCCCATGTCTTCGTCCATGCCAGGGAGATTCTCCGTCAGGACGGCATCGACGGCCCCTATGCGCTGGCGCTCGGTCCCGCCGTCTACAACGAGCTGTCGCAGGCCGCCGACGACGGATATCCGATCCGGAAGCGGGTCGAGCAGATCATCGACGGCCCGATCGTCTGGGCTCCCTCGATCGACGGGGCGCTGCTGATGTCGGTTCGGGGAGGGGATTTCGTTCTGACGGTGGGGCAGGATCTTTCAGTCGGGTATGCGTATCGGGACAAGCATACGGTGGAGCTGTATATCACCGAGTCGTTCACCTTCCGTGTGCTGGAGCCGGCGGCCGCGATATGTCTGCGGCGGCCGTTGCCGATGAAGGCATAGAGGATCGCGGTGCGGATCTCCCGGCGGGTTGATCCGGCGGATGTTCAAATGTATCTTTGTGCGTCCTTTGATGCAGCAGGCTGCGTCAACAAGAATAGCCGACGGTTGATTCCGATCGACTGCGGCTCCTGCAATCGACGCACAGGATAACCATGAGAATGTATGTGATGGCAGTGTTCATGATCACTGCCGTGAATGTCGTATTCGGGCAGATACCGGCCGACAGTATAGAAGCAATCATCAGGCAGGAAGTCGCCGGCAGAAGGAGCAAGAGTATTGTTGTTGGAATTATCGATGCCGACGGCAGACGAATATTCAGCGAAGGAACGCTGAGCGATGAACATCCCGTACCGCCTGACGGCAATACGATCTATGAGATCGGATCGATAACGAAGGTCTTTACCTCGCTGTTGCTGGCCGATATGAGCCTGAAGCGGATGCTCCGCCTCGACGACCCTATTTCGAAATTCCTTCCGAACACCGTAAAGACGCCGACAAGAAACGGAAGGGAGATTTCACTCCTCAACCTCTCGACCCACAGAGCCGGATTCCCCCGCAACGCCTGGAACCTCGATCCGAAAAATCCCGACAACCCGTTTGCCGATTACACGGTAAACGACCTGTACGAGTACGTCTCCGAATTCGAACTCAGCCGTGACATCGATTCAAGATGGGCATACTCGAACATCGGGTATTCACTGCTGGGGGATATCCTGACCACTGCTGCCCATAGAGACTTCGAGGAGCTGGTGAAGCAGGGTATCTGCGAACCGTTGAAGATGAAGAGCACGGTGATATCGCTGACTCCCGAGCTTGAGAGCAATATGGCGGTGGGCCATTCCGAGTGCGGGCAGCCTGCAGGCTCCTGGGATCTGCTTCTGGCGGGTGGAGGCGGGTTACGTTCGAACGCAAACGACATGCTCACCTTCGCCGCGGCCAATCTGGGATTGATTGGGACCGATCTGTCCCCCGCAATGGAACTATCGCACGTTCAACAAGCAAGAAAAGATGGGAATGACAGCTACATTACAATGGGCTGGACACTCTGGAAGGATAATGGAAAACATATTCTTTTCAAGGATGGAGGAACGGGCGGGTACCGTACGTTCCTTGGAATAGACAAAAAAAACAGGTTCGGTGTGGTCGTGCTCTCGAACTCGAATAATTCCGTAACGGATATCGGGTTGCATATTCTCGATTCCACCTCCAGTGTGAAAGCCTACACCTACCCGTGGAGCCTGCTGGATACCCTCAGGAC
>CBINGZ010000037.1:0-62684 GCA_966250335.1 uncultured bacterium
TTGGCGCCGACGATGAAGCCGTATGTCGCGGCACACGCGGCGGCGAGGAGGGGGAGCTTGCGAAGTTCCTGGAACTGATTGCTGCCCCCGAGGGTGACGAACCAGTCGACGTGCGCCCACGCCGCCACCCCGATCGTCTTCCTGACGCCCCGCGTCGGCGAACTCGACGAGATCCTGGGACTGGAGCTGGGGGCCGACGACTACATCCAGAAGCCGATCTCCCCCCGTGTCCTTCTTGCCCGCGTGAAGACGATCCTGCGGAGAAGCGTCGAGTCGGTGAAGACCGAGACGATCGTGATGCCGGAGGTGATGGAGGTCGGCGACCTGCATATCAACCGCCAGAACTACACGGTGAAGGTCGGCGGCGCCGAGACCTTCTTCCCCAAGAAGGAGTTCGAACTGCTGGCGTTCCTCGCCTCCAACCGCGGGAAGGTCTTCTCGCGCGAGGCGCTCCTCAACAAGATCTGGGGGGAGAACGTGTATGTGGTGGACCGCACGGTCGACGTCCATATCTCCAAGATCCGCGAGAAGCTCGGGCAGAGCGGCGCGCTGATCGAGACGGTCAAGGGGGTGGGATACCGGTTCCGCCAGTAGATCGCAGTGCAGCGGAGCGGCAGATATCCCTCATCCATGTATCTTCCGTCATCATCATTATTCAATCCGGCGACCACGCGCTCATACCAGATGTTCATGAAGTTCCAGCGGCGGCTCATCGACCAGATCCGGCGGATGACCATCGTCACACGCGAGATGGCGCGACGCGACGTCGAACGCAAGATCGATCTGGCCGAGGTGACCGAGCCGGAACTCTACGAACTGGCCGAGGCGATCAACGTCCTGGCCGACCGGGCCAAGCGCGATATCGCGGAGATGAAGCGCCTTGAACGGGTCAGAAGCGAGTTTCTGGGGAACGTGTCGCATGAGCTTCGGACCCCGATATTCTCGGTCCAGGGCTACCTGGAGACCCTGATCGACGGCGCCGTGAACGACCCCAACGTCTGCTACGATTTCCTCAATAAGGCGCACGCCAACGTCCTCCGCCTCCATTCCCTTCTGACCGATCTGATCGAGATCTCCCGCATCGAGTCCGGGGAGATGAAAATGAGCTTCCGATATTTCGACGCGGCCGACGTCTTCCGCGGGCTGATCGAGGAGCTGCGCCCCACCGCCGAGATGGCCGACGTCACCCTGGAGTTCAGGATGCTGGAGGGACAGAAGAGCGACCCGAGCGTCTACGGCGACCGGGACAGGATCAAGCAGGTGCTGGTCAATCTGGTGGAGAACGCCGTCAAGTACAACCATCCGGGGGGAAGCGTGCGGGTGGAGCTGGAGATGCTGGCGCACGAGGCGATCATCCGTGTGACCGACACCGGCATCGGGATCCCCGAGCAGGACCTGGGAAGGATCTTCGAACGATTCTATCGCGTCAACAAGGATCGCTCCAGAGCCGTCGGAGGAAGCGGGCTGGGGCTGGCGATCGTGAAACATATCATAGAAGCCCATAACTCCTCGATCCATGTGGAGTCGGTTCCGGGCGTCGGCAGCACCTTCAGCTTCCGACTGAAAAGCTGAGCCGGAAGGGCGTTTCCCCCACTCTCCCATCACCCCATCGGCCTTTTCCCCCACCCTCCCCAACGGTTTGTCACCTTATTACCTGGTCCGAGCTTTGCAAATGGTTCCGGGCACGCTGTATATTTGTGTTTCGTGTCGAATCAACTCTTCATCCTTACCGACTCTACAGACCGTCTATGGGATTCATGCAGAAGCTCCGGCAGGGCATGCCGGCGTTCATTATCATCATGATCGTTGCCTTTATCGCTCTCATCATTTTCGAATGGGGAGACGCGAAGCAGGGCGGCGGAGGCGGCAGACGCACGACCGGTCAGACGGTAGGTGAAGTCAACGGCAAGTCGATCGACTACATCGAATATCAGACGCTCGTCGATTCGGCGATCAGCCGTCAGCGTGCGATGAACCCTGAAGGGGAGGTCGACAACGAGAGGATCGAGGAGGACGTCTGGAACACCCTGGTGAGCCAGAGAGTGATCGAGTCGGCAGCCGAGAAGATGGGAATCACCATCAGCAACGAACAGGTCGACGAGTCGCTCCTCTACAATCCCCCGGAAGGGCTCAAGCAGAATTTCACCGACTCCACCGGTCGTTTCATGCAGACCGAATACTTCGAGCTCTGGCGCGATCCGATGGCGTTCCTGAACAAGCGCCAGTATCCGCCGGCGGAGATCCCCAAGGTCATCTCGCAGCTGCAGATGCTGAAGGAGGAGATCCGCGATCAGCTTCTTCGCGAAGCGGTCGAGAGCACCGTTGCGGCCTCCGCCGTCCCCTCCCCCGCCGAGACCAGGATCGCCTTCGAGAACGAGCGGATGAAGGCATCGGGAAGCATCGCGATGCTCGATATCCAGTCGATCCCGGACGACAAGGTGAAGGTGGAGGATTCCGAGGCGAAGGCATATTTCGACGCCCACAGGAACGATTTCCAGCAGAAGGCCGCGCGTGAGATCCGGTATGTCCGGTTCGAGCTCGCCCCGAGCAAGCAGGATTCGGCAACCGCGTCGAAGCGTCTGACCGAGGTGACCACCGCGCTGCAGCGCGCCGTGACCCCGACCGAGAAGGACTCGGTGTTCGCCGGCTTTGTGGAGCGTTATCGCTCGCGCGCCTACGACGGCACCAAGTATACCTCCTTCCAGGAGCTTCCCGCCGAAGTCCAGGCAGCCCTTTCGGGAGCCACGCCGGGCGCCGTCATCGGACCGGTCACCATCGGAACCGGCACGGTCATGCTGAACGTGGTCGACATCAAGGACGACACCGGCGCGGCCTTCATCCGTTCGCAGCATATCCTTCTGAAGACCGAGGGAGTTACCAACGTCGACAGCGTCAAGGGTGTGGCCGAGTCGCTCGCCAAGCGCGCCAAGGGTGGAGAGAACTTCGAGAACCTTGCCCGCGAATACAGCCAGGACCAGCAGTCGGCGGTACAGGGGGGCGATCTCGGGTATCTGGGCCGCGGCCGCACCGTCCCCGAGTTCGACAAGGCGCTCTTCGAGACGCCGGTCGGGACGATCACGGGACCGATCAAGACGCAGTACGGCTATCACATCATCAAGATCAACGACAAGAACAGCCGCAGCTACAAGCTTCGTGACCTCGGCTTCGATCCCCGCATCTCCACGCCGACCAAGAACAACCTTCGTCGCCGCGCTCAGGATTTCGTGAAGGCGTTGCAGGAAGGTCAGACGCTCGATTCGGCGTTCGCCGCCAAGAACGGACTGCAGGTCATCGAGTCGGGTCCCGTCCAGCGCTTCCAGCCGACGGCGAACTCGTCGAAGCTGACGTCGTTCACCTACGCCGGAGACGTCGGCGACGTGAGCGATCCGATCGAGCTTCCCGACGGCAGCTTCGTGGTCGGTCAGATCTCCAAGATCCGCAAGGAAGGGGTGATGGAGTTCGAGGAGGCGAAGGAGCAGATCGTGACCAGGCTCCGCACGCAGAAGAAACTCGATATGCTGAAGAGCCGCGCCGAGAGCCTCCGGACGTCGCTCTCCGCCGGTGACAGCCTGACGAAGATCGCCGCCCAGGATGTGAAGGTTCTCCCCTTCACCGATGTCTCCCGTTCCTCCCCCATGCCGGGAGCCGGGTTCGACTATCCGCTGACCGAGGCGGTCTTCTCCGCTCCTACCGGACAGATCACCGGACCGATCCGCGGCACCCGCGGCTACTACATCGTCCTCGTGACGAACAGGTCAAAGCCGACCGACCAGGAGTTCCAGGCAGGCAAGGCCGAGTTCCTCACCAGAACGCAGAGCCAGCGCCAGGGAATGATGTTCCAGCAGTGGCTGCAGAAGGCGCGCGACGCCGCCGAGATCGTCGACAGCCGTCGTCGTTGATCCTCGACGGTACCAACGTAACAGGGAGAGGTTCCGAAGGAAGGTGAGCCGGCTGCCCGTCGCATCGATCGAATACGGAAAGGGGGAGCATCGAATATGATGCTCCCCCTTTCTCGTTCAACAGGTTGTGGGAACGTCCCGGTCTCTCCGTTCGAGAGACCGGATCAGGTTCAGGGGTTCGTGAACTGCGTGTTCACGATCGTCAACTCGCCCGGGTAATCGACCACGCCGAACGGGGTTTCGACGGCCACCTTTGCCGTCAGCTTCAGCCGCGAGCTCGATCCCTGAGCGCCGCCGATGGCGAATCCCAGGTTCAGCAGGTCATCAAACCCTTTTTCTGCGAAGAAATCGTAGAGATCCAGATTGATGGCGACCGGTATGATCGTCGACTGTCCGCCCCCCGGTATTTCCAGCCGTTTGTCGACCACGCCGGTGATCGTGGTACGGTCATCGATCAGGAGGGTCCAGGCCATCTTTCTCAGATAGAGGGAGGTCGATTTCGTCGCTCCCGTCCCGTCGTTGGGGTTCTTCGCCTGCACGTTGAGCGTGAAGCTGATGGGAAGTTCCTTCCGGGCGAACGCCGAGGTCAGCTTGAAGATATCGGTTGCGCTGACCTGGCTCTTCTGGGCCGCGCGGCTGATATCGACATCCGCCAGGCGGAACGCGTTGACGTTATCGAGTTTGAACTGAAGCTTCTGCAGGTTGGCGAGAGCGCTCGTGACATCCTTGATCGCCTTGCAGCTCATCGAGGTCAACCCCAGGACGCAGAGAAGCCCGATCTTGAGAATCGGAGAAAAAACGCGGTGTTGCATGCCGTATGTTGGTTTGTGAACGAATTGATGTCGATCCTTCGAAGCATCATACCGGACCGCCGGGGCGGCACGGGCGCTGCTCGTCATCTGTGACACAACTGCGCCCGCGGCGGTTGCATTCCCTTCCCCGGTCGACCCGCACCGATGCGATCGATCAACCGCGCCGGACGCTTCATCGTGCCCCCCGGCGAAGAGCAGCCCCGGTTTCAGGGGAGAGCCTCGATCGGATCGAGTTCGATCCGAGGAATCCCCCCTGTTTCAAGGGAGACATGGGTATGGGGTCAATGTAACCGATCAGAACTGTACCGCAGCCTGATCCGCCGTTATGGTTACCGAAAGTATGGAGAGCGGGATGCCGCCTCCGGGATGTGTGGTCCTCCCTGCCGGATACGTCTTCCTCAGGCCCCTGGAGCTTGGTTCGGGGCGGAGGAATGGTGAAAGTACGGAATTCGGGGGGGAGTTGTGTGGTTGGTGCTATTCTTCCGAAATGCATCCAATGGTTGTATCTTCCGGGTCTTGATATCGGCCAACCCGATCGATAGACCTCGTTACAGACGGAAGACAACCCCATTTCGCGCTCTTAAAAGCGAATCTCACTGCGCCTCAGGATTCATCAGAAGCAACCAGGACAACACCCATGTGCGGCATCGTAGGTATTATGAGCTTTCAGAGAGAATCGGATGTGATTCATGAAGGCATACTTGCTTCCATGACCCGATCGATCTCTCATAGAGGACCAGATGACTCCGGTTGTTATATCGATCCGTCAAATGCAATCGGCCTAGGATTCCGACGGCTTTCCATTATAGATCTCTCCCCGGCCGGTCACCAACCTATGGCGACTCATGACGGGAAGGTACACATTGTTTTCAATGGCGAGATATATAATCATAGCGACCTGCGGAAAGATCTGATCAAAAAGGGGTACAACTATCACTCTGCTACCGACACCGAATCAATACTGTACTGTTATCAGGAGTATGGGCCTGACTTCGTTAAGTATCTCAGAGGAATGTTTGCCATCGGCATCTGGGATAGCGATAAGCGGACCCTGATGCTTGTCAGAGATCGTATTGGGGTAAAGCCTTTATACTACTATGCAAATCGCGATTTCCTGGCATTCGCCTCGGAAATCAAGGCTCTGCTCGAACATCCCCGGATTAAGGCCGAACTGAATTATCAGGGGATGAGCGATTACCTGACGGTCATGACGACACCGACAGGGGAAACGATGTTCAAAGGGATCAGAAAACTTGAGGCAGGGAATTTTATTATTGCTACAGACGATGGCAAACTGGTAACACGACGATACTGGAGTGCTGATCCTTCTCTTGCAGACGGCGATGCCCCCCCGATCGTCGACGAGCAGACAACCATTCATGAAATCAGGTCATATCTGCGTGAGTCGGTTAGGCTGAGAATGATGTCGGATGTACCGTTTGGAGTCCTGCTGTCGGGCGGCATCGACTCATCGCTTAATGTAGCTCTTATGTCCGAGCTGATGTCGCGTCCTGTCGACACGTTCTCCGTAGGATACGATCTTGAGAAATATGATGAGCTAAGCTATGCCCGGGCAGTGGCTTCGAAGTTCAACACCAATCATAAAGAGATCATCCTGCGTGAATCGGATCTCATCTCCTTCCTCCCAAGGATGATCTGGCACCTTGACGAGCCGAACGCCGATCCTGTATGTTTTCCAATGTACTATGCCAGCAAGCTCGCGCGAGACTCCGGCACAACAGTTGTCCAGGTCGGTGAGGGGTCCGATGAACAGTTTGCAGGATACAACCATTACCTGCGCGAGTTACGGTATTATAGTTATTACCATAAGCGAGCGCCGCTTCTTGTAAAGAAAGCCGCTTACGGTCTACTTCGTGCTGCTGCACCATTTTCTCTGCTTACAGAATACGCGAGAAGAAGCTCTAAGCGGCTTCCTGCATTCAATGGCGGCGCCCTTGTATTCAGCGAAGAGATGAAAACTCATCTGCTGAACTCGGAGTTCCGGACAAACCATCAATCTTCAAGTCGCCTGTTCAGCGAATATGATAGACTGTACAAAGCAATAGCAGGGTCGAAACTAGACGGATTCTACCTACAACGACTGATTTTCACGGAGTTCCGTCTCAGACTTCCCGAACTGTTGCTAATGCGTGTCGATAAGATGTCAATGGCTACTTCGATTGAGGCCAGAGTTCCTTTTCTCGATCACAAGCTGGTCGAGTATACTTACAACCTGCCCGATTCGTTCAGGATCAACAAAGGGGTAACCAAGTACATTTTAAAGAAAGCAGCTGAGGGCATCATACCACACGACATTATATATCGCAAAAAGAAAGGGTTTGCTGCACCGGTCGTTGAATGGCTTCGGACAGGAGAACTATCGACTCTTGCTTCAAGTACTATCCTTGACTCTCCACTGTTTAACGGTTCTGTTTTCAACAGGCCCTTTGTTGAGAAACTGATCAAGGATCATAAGGAGGGTACCCGAAACAATGGAGGCGCAATCTGGAGCCTTTTTGTGCTTGCTCTGTGGCACGATCGCTTCCTGCTAAAGAAGTGATATCGCTTTCAGCGGAGTGTAACATGAACGCAACCTCCGATGTTACGTCGTATTCGACCCAACATCGGAGGTTACGATAAGAAGTACCGAGTTCAGGTTAACGGCTGACGGCGACTATCGATGCAACGGATCGATCGGGTGCCTGTAGGACACAATAATAGGAGCCGATCGCAAGTTCCCTGGTATCGAATTGAACCGTATGGTTTCCCGGTTCCCGCCATCCTTCATTCAATAAGGCTACGCATTCCCCAGTCGTATTATAAAGGGACACTTTATAATGCCCACTGGAATATGCTCTATATTGAATCCTGAGAGATTCGTTGACGGGATTAGGGGAAAGAGAGAGTAAGGAGACAGTGGCCCCGTCCGCTGCCGGAGCATCAGAGATAGTAGGATCAACAATCGTCCAGAAGTTATCCGAGACATCCTCAGCACCCCCATCCTCAGGCAATTCCCACAACCTGCCGACCTCATCATTGGCCGCCGTCAGGACGAACCTACCATCGTTGCTGAACCAGGCAGATCCTACGGCACCATTATGTCCATACCATTTGTAGGCGAGCTGCCCGGTCTCAACATTCCACACAAAAACCTCGCCGGCTTGATCCCCGGATACAACGAGTTTTCCGTCCGGACTGAACGACGCATGCCATACCCACATTTTATAGCCGTCGAAGGTGTGTTTCAAGGTACCCCCCTGAACATCCCACACACGGACTGTATTGTCACGTCCGCCCGAAACAATCATGGAGCCATCCGGACTGAACTCCGCCGAGTGGACCATATCGGTATGACCGACCAGTGTCTGCAAGATCGCACCTGAAGAATTCCAGATCTTTATGGTGAAATCACGGCTTGCCGTTACCAGCCTGGAACCATCCCTGCTGTATGCAACTGAGTGGACTCCGGCCGTATGCCCTGTCATTGTCCGGACAAGGCTCCCTGTCAAGGCATTCCAGATCTTGACGGTGCCGTCATCACTTGCTGTGGCAACCTGCGAACCGTCGGGATTAAAAGCAACGTGCGACACTCGTCCCTGATGATCGCTCAACACATGCACGAGTTTACCGGTAGTAACGTTCCAGATCCGTGCAGTCTTGTCTTCGCTTGCACTAACGAGGAGGGTGTTATCGGGACTGAATGCCGACCAGAAGACGTCATCACCGTGACCCTGCAGGGTGTATCTTGCCATCCCTGTCTTGGCGTCCCAGATCTTGATCGTATTATCATCGCTGTTTGTGGCAACCATGTTATTATCGAGACTGTAAGCTGCCGAATTGATCCAGGCATTATGCCCTGTGAAGGTCAGACTGATCTGCGGGACCTGAATCGTCCGGGCCCTGATGAGGCATTTATCGCTTACAGTATTCGGAACCTCCCAGATATACTCATTTCCAGCAGCCGATTCAGTGATCGAAGACCAAGCCGTGCCACCGTCCGTACTGAACTCAAGTGAGACGGGGGTTTCGGCATCGACTCCTTCCCATCGGACCTGGGCTGATGCGTTTACAACCAGGATTTCTCCTCCGTTAGGCTGAAGCACTTTCAACTGAGTTGAACGGGGGACAATGCTCCAGTACTGGTCGGAAACGTCCTCAACCGACGGTAGGCCGTCGACAGACCAGATACGGGCGACCTGGTCATTGGCAGCGGTGAGAATCGAAGTGCCATCATTGCTGTACCAGGCGCAACCGACTTCACCATTATGACCATACCATTTGTTCAACTGCTGCCCGGATTCGACATCCCAGACTTGAACATTGCCCGACTGATCGCCGGTCACAACTCTCTTATCATCAGGTCTGAACGATGCATGCCAGATCCACATATCGTAGTCGCTGAACGTACGCATTAATGTTCCAGTCTGGGCATTCCAGATTCGAACAGTTTTGTCACGGCCACCACTTACAATAAGATTTCCGTCATTGCTGAATTCGGCAGAGTTCACTATTCCCGTATGACCGATCAGCGTCCTTACTACAGTTCCGTTCTTGTCCCAGATCTTGATGGTAAAATCGTTGCTCGCGGTCACCATCTGCATCCCGTCTCTACTGTATGCGACCGAGTGCACCCCACTCGTATGGCCATTCAACGTACGAATCAACTGTCCTGAACCAGCGTTCCATACTTTTACGCGGCCGTCTAAACTGGCTGTCGCAACCGACTGACCATCCGGATTAAACGCAACATGCGTAACTACTTGCGTATGTCCCGTCAGCAATCGTTCAGTATCGCCGCTCTGCAGATTCCAGATGCGTGCCGTCTTATCGCCGCTCCCACTGATCAGACGGGTGTTGTCCGGGCTGAAGGCGGACCAGAACACATCATCGGTATGTCCGCTCAAGGTCTTGATCAGCGCACCTGTCTGAGCATTCCATATCTTAATCGTATTATCGTCGCTATTCGTCGCAACCAGACTGTTGTCGTTGCTATACGTGGCGGAATTGATCCACCCATCATGCCCGGTGAGTGCAAGTCGTTGAGAAGGCTGTCCGGTCGATTGGATCGAACGAACACGCACAAGGCACTGTTCGCTGGGTGTACCGCTCACGCGCCATTTCGCGGAGGTGCCGCGGACACCATCAGCCGCAATGCTCCAGTTTGCTCCTCCATCAGTCGAATAATGGACCTGGAATGCCGCTGAATTCTCGGACGTTGTCCATTCAATGTTCTTTGTAGAACCTGCCGTCCAGACTTCTCCCCCGTTAGGTGACACAACCTGAACGAAACGCTGCGCAAGTATCGGTGGCGCAGAAGCAATCAGGACTAAAGAGCTGACAATGATGGAAAGTAGTGATCGCGATGGCATGACTTCATCTCCTAAATTGTTGTAGAGAGCTTCAAATAAGACTTATGAACGATAGATATTCATGTAAGCGGAGTGCTTGCATGAACAGTAATTACCTTACAATTCATCTCAACCCATATACATACGCGCCAGCCCCGGCTCATTCGGAAGAATTGTCGTAGTAGTCATATA
This sequence comes from uncultured bacterium, assembly GCA_966250335.1. Classification (GTDB taxonomy): domain Bacteria; phylum Bacteroidota; class Ignavibacteria; order OLB7; family OLB7; genus OLB7. Next base: position 10,252 of record CBINGZ010000037.1, read on the forward strand.
ATCGACATACTCCTGTCCCCCCTCCAACGCACCAGATGCTGCCCGAGCAGCTATCTCTACCAGCTACTTTCTAATCTCAGCAGTCATAAACCATCCTACACGATCCCTGCCCAGGATGACCGACGCAACGCGCCCCACAAGGCGAAAAAGCCCGCCATGGCGTTCAAGACGGTCATAGAATGTGAGGATGGTTGAAACGGCGAATGTTGATACGCCCGTGTTCTTTATCATTTGCCTGAACTCGCTTCTGGTATAGGCCTTGGTTCCAGGACTCTCCATATAGTTGGAAAGGCACCATGACAAGGACTTCCAGGGCCGTCCCGCCAGCAACCCATGCTTGACCCAGAAGAAGTATGACAGTAGCGAATGCCGATGATACACCATCACCTTGATGACACCGCCGGGCTTGCAAACTCTAACAATCTCGGATAACGCACGATCGGTGTTGGGGGTATGATGAATAACTCCCCAGCTGTACACTACATCAAAATGATTGTCCGGGAACGGCAGCTTTTCACAATCCGCAACAAGAAGCCGATCGGCATGAAGGTCGTATACACGCAGTCGATCCTGCACATGCGCAATTCCTTCCTCGGTTGCGTCGATACCAGTGGCAATAGTTCCGGCACGAACCCACTGCGTAAAGTCGGAACCTGCGCCGACCCCAACTTCCAGTAATCGCTTTCCATGGAATCGGGTAAACTGAGCAAAGCTAAAGATCTCAGGCTCTCTTGAATATCTTACGGCCTCGATCTCATCAAAGTACTCTCGTGTGGATTTCGGCTTATCGGAGAATTGCGTTCCGCACGGTTGTGAGTTCCAATACCCTTTTACAGCGTTCTTAAGACTTTCTACCGATTCCTCACTAGCCATGGTAATACTCAGGGATGAGCTTTCTTATGTATGATATTTGAACCTAGCCAACAGTTGCAACTCCCCTCCCCCCTTCGCTATCTTCGCCTGTTATCCCTCTTCGCTTCTTGTTGTTCGGGGCTTGTGCATGCTTACCTTCGTTGTTCGTCAGCTCATTTACTCCCTCTGTATCATCTTCGGGGTCCTTACCGTCACGTTCGGCGTGATTCGGGTGCTTCCGGGTGATCCGGCACGTATCATGCTCGGTCAGAGGGCCGATGTCCAGTCGATTGCGGCGCTGCGCAAGCAACTCAAGCTTGATCAGAGCATCCTGGTGCAATATGGCGATTTTCTCGGAAAAGCAATAACGGGCGACTTCGGCCGGAGCTTCGCGTTCAATCGGCCCGTCCTGGAGTCGATCGTGGAACGCCTCCCGAAAACCGCCCTGCTGGCCGGGATCGCCATGTTCATTTCCACGATCGTGGGGATCTCCATCGGCGTTATTTCCGCCTGGAAACCGTATACGTCGTTCGATATCGTCTCCATGCTCTTCGCTCAGGCCGGTATCTCCCTGCCGGTGTTCGTCTTCGCCGTTCTCCTGATCCTGGTGTTCAATACCTGGCTGGATATCCTTCCTGCAACAGGATATATCACGAAGGATGGCCCGGTCAACCTGAAGTACCTCGTACTGCCGGTGATCGCCCTGGCCGCCCGCCCCCTCTCCATCATCGCCCGTATCACACGAAGCTCGATGCTCGATGTGCTGAGCCAGGACTATATCCGCACGGCCCGCGCCAAGGGGCTCCCGATCAGCACGACCGTCGTGAAGCACGGCCTGCGGAACGCCCTCAACCCGGTCGTCACCACCGTCTCGGCCTGGCTGGCGGGAACGCTGGCGGGAACCTTCTTCATCGAGTATATCTTCTCGTGGCCCGGTATCGGCCTGCTCGGGTTCGATGCCGTCATTCAGCTCGATTTTCCGATGATCCAGGGGGTCGTTCTGATGACGGCCGTGATCTTCGTCCTCGTCAACTTCCTTGTCGATATCCTCTATTCCGTTCTGGATCCCAAGGTCCGTCTCTCCTAGCACCGATAACCTCCGGATCGTACTCGATGCGGCCTCCGGCTCACCAGGATCTTTTCATCATATGGCCGATACTCTGACCGATCTCCCCCCGACCGACCCGGTACCGGACGTGCCCCCGCAGGAGCGTGTCGCGGATAACCGTCCGCACTCCCTCTGGTGGTACTCCTGGCGTCGGCTGCGCAAGAATCGGATGGCGATGGTCGGGCTCGTCATCATGGTCCTGCTCGTGCTCGTCGCCCTGCTGGCGCCGCTCCTGGCTCCGATGCATCCGAACCGCCAGATTCTGGAGTATTCGCTCCAGCCGACAGGGTTCCGGGGGAACACCCTCGTCGTGAAGGCCGAAGGGAGCTCCTATTCAAACGATTATCTCCCGGTAAAATCGTATTCGGTCGTCGGAGACTCCGTCAAATATGTGGGGGTTCAGGGGACGTCGGGCTCGCTGCCGCTGACCGCGCTGGCCGGTTCGAGCGAGGCCGAATGGCATCAGGAACCGCTCTATATCCTCGGCACCGACCGCTACGGACGGGATGTCCTCAGCCGCATCATCTACGGCGCACGCGTCTCGCTGGCCGTCGGCCTCTTCGCGGAGATCACCTCGATCGTGATCGGCGTCCTGCTGGGGGCCCTGGCGGGATACTTCAGGGGGTGGGTCGACGCCGTCATCATGTGGATGACGAACGTGATCTGGAGCTTCCCCTTCATCCTGCTGGTCATCGCCTTCTCGCTCGTGCTCGAAGACCGGGTCAAATACCTGGAATCGGTCATTCCGCTGGGAGAATATCTCGGAAACGGGGTCTGGCAGGCGTTCCTCGCCATCGGCCTGACCAACTGGGTCGACAGCGCCCGTATCGTCCGCGGGCAGTTCTTCTCCCTCAGGGAGACCGAATACGTGGAGGCGACCCGCGCGCTCGGGTTCGGCTCGATGCGGACGATCTTCCGGCATATCCTCCCGAACGCGATCGGGCCGATCACGGTGGTGGCGACCGCCGGCTTCGCGACGGCGATCGTGGCGGAGGCGAGCCTTTCGTTCCTGGGACTCGGCGTCCAGCGTCCGAGCGCCTCCTGGGGACAGATGATCGAGGATGGGCGCGGATTTCTCATGATGGGGAAACTGTGGGGCCTTACGTTCTACCCGTCGATCGCGATCGCGCTGGCGGTCTTCAGCATCAATATGTTCGGAGACGGACTCCGCGACGCTCTTGATCCCAAGATGAAGCGATGATCGTTCGTCCATCATAAAGGTCGTTGCACGGGACGACCGACTTCATCCTTTTATCTCATTCGGAAAACACCGATACTTGGCGCAGACATGGCAAAACTTCTCGAAATCAAAGACCTGAAGACATACTTCTACACCGACGACGGCGTGGCCCGCTCGGTGGACGGCGTCAGCTACGATGTCGACCGCGGGGAGACGCTCGGGGTCGTGGGTGAGTCGGGGTGCGGGAAGTCCGTCACCGCCCTGTCGATCATGCGGCTGATCCCCGATCCCCCCGGAAAGATCGAGGGAGGCCAGATCCTCTACAACGGCAGGAATCTTCTCTCCCTTCCGGAGGAGGAGATGCGGCATATCCGTGGGAACGAGATCTCGATGATCTTCCAGGAGCCGATGACCTCCCTCAACCCGGTCTTCACGATCGGGCATCAGATCGACGAAGCGGTGATCCTTCACCAGAAGGTCTCCAAGGAGGAGGCCCGCCGCCGCTCGATCGACATGCTGAAGCTGGTCGGCATCCCGGCGCCGGAGCAGCGCTACGGCGAGTATCCCCACCAGTTGTCGGGAGGAATGCGCCAGCGCGTCATGATCGCCATGGCCCTCTCCTGCGGCCCGCAGCTCCTGATCGCCGACGAGCCGACCACGGCGCTCGATGTGACGGTGCAGGCGCAGATCCTGGAGCTGATCAAGAAGCTGCAGCGGGAGCTGGGAATGGGGGTGATCATGATCACGCACGACCTGGGAGTGATCGCCGAGGTGTCGGATCGGGTCGCCGTCATGTATGCCGCCAAGATCGTCGAATACTCGACGGTCGATGAGATTTTCTACAACCCGAAGCACCCGTACACCGTCGGACTCCTCCGGTCGATTCCGAAGCTCGGAGAGGAGAAGGAACGACTGGAGACGATCGAGGGAACGGTGCCGGCGCCGACGAACTTCCCCAAGGGATGCCATTTCTGCACCCGCTGCGACTACGCCTCCGATCTCTGCTGGCGTGAGGAACCCCCGCTGGTGGAGGAAGGAGCCGGTCACTGGGTCGCCTGCTGGCATACCGACAAAGTGGCGGCGGACCGGGCGCAGGAACAGATATCGGCGTAGCGGAACCAACTAAAATACCGTCGTGGTTCCGACGTTTGATCAAGGGAGCATTTCCGATCCGATTGTCACGGTGTATACCGGGGGAGCAACGATGTCACGACTCGCCATACTTGCCGCGTTTCTCATGGTCGCCGCGCGTCTCTCCGCGCAGGTGACCGGCGAGCCCGGACCCGCCAGAACCCCGGCGCCCGCCCCGTCGCCGGCCGACGACTCCCTCTTCGTCTTCGAACCGGCCGAGCCGCTGATCGACACGCTGAGGCGCCCGATGGACAAGCGCGATATGTTCGGCGGCGATTTTCTCTTCAGCAACAGCGGGTTCGGCGCGGGGATCTTCTACCAGCGGAATTTCTCCTCCACCTTCTCCGGCTTCGTCAACCTGGGATTCACCGGGTCGCGCACCAAGGATGAATTCCCGCAGTGGAACTACGAGACCAACGCGCCGGAGGTCCCCAACAAGGTCAACAGGCTCTATACGATGCCGCTGGTGGTGGGTCTCCGGTACCGCCTGTTCGAAGGTGAGCTGAGCGAGGAGTTCCGCCCCTACATCAATGCGGGGCTCGGCCCCAGCATGATCATCGCGCTCCCCTACGAGTACGAGTTCTTCACCAGCATGGGGCATGCCTCGACCTATTTCACGGCGGGGACGTTCGTGGGGTTCGGCGCGGAGTTCGGGGATGGCGCCACGCTGATGGGGGTCAACCTCCGCTACTTCTACATCCCGATGGAGCCCGGTGTCGAAAGCCTGCGGAATGAGCCGATCTCCGATTTCGGAGGATTCTTCCTCACCTTCAATCTCGGCTTCCAGTAAGCGGTCCGGGCTCCCCCGGTTCATCCCTTCAGGATATCATCCTTGATCCGATACAGATAGTCGAGCGCCGCCTCGTACGTGTTCGGGATCGTCCCCTCCAGAATCGCCTCCTCGATCGCCGCCTTCAGCGTCCCCACCACCCGCGAGGGACCGATACCGCAGATCGTCATGATCTCCTCCCCCCTCACCGGCGACTGGAACGCGCGCAGCTCATCCTTCTCCTGCACCTCCCTGATCCTCTCGATCACCCTGTCGTAGTTCTCAAGGTAGAGGCGAACCTTTTCCGGATCCTTGCTGGTGATATCGGCGCGGCAGAGCGCGAAGAGATCGTTCAGATCCTCCCCGGCATCGACCACGATCCTGCGGATCGCGGAGTCGGTCACCCCCTCGTCGACCAGAACCATCGGTCTGTGATGCAGACGGACAAGCTTCGCCACATACTCCATCTCCTTCATCGGCAGCTTCATCCGTCTGAAGATCTTCTCCTGCCAGCGGGCCCCGACCTCCTCGTGACCATGGAAGCTCCACCCGATCCCCTCGCGGAACCGCTTGGTGCGCGGCTTGGCGATATCGTGCATCAGGGCGGCGAACCGGAGCCAGACATTGTCGGTGACCATGGAGATGTTGTCGACCACCTTCAGCGTATGCCAGAAGACATTCTTGTGGGCGTACTTGATGCCGCCGACCCGCATCAGATCGACCCCCTCCAGCTTGTGGACCTCGGGGAAGATCAGCTCGAGGAGCCCGGTGCGGAGCAGGATCGCAAGGCCGGTGCTCGGTCTGGGGGCGGCGAGGGTCTTGAGGAATTCACCGCTGATCCGTTCCTGGGAGATGATCGAGATACGCTCGCGCAGATCGCAGATCGCCTCGAACGAGGCGCGATCGAGCTCGAAATCGAGCTGGGCGGCGAACCGGGCGGCGCGCATCATTCTGAGCGGGTCCTCGGAATATGTCGTATGGGGATCGAGCGGTGTCCTGAGCAGACCGCGGTCGAGATCGCCGACGCCGTCGAAGAGGTCGATCAGCTCGCCGCTGCGGTCGGCGCCGATCCGGATCGCCATGGCGTTCACCGTGAAGTCGCGGCGGCGCAGATCGTCGACCAGGGTCCCCTCGGTTACGATCGGCTTGCGTGAACCCTCCACATACTCCTCCTTCCGCGTCCCGACGAACTCGAGCTGGTACTGGCCGGCGACGACCATCGCCGTGCCGAACCGCTCGAAGACGATCGGATGCGTTCCGAGCTCGCGCGCCACCTTCCGCGCGAACTCGACCCCGCTTCCCACGACCGTCACGTCGATATCGTTGCCGGGATGCCCCAGCATAAGATCGCGGACCGATCCTCCCACCAGATAGATCTCCGCCCCGTCGGAGGTCGCGACGTCCGCCAGCAGCGGTATGACGGGATGCTCCAGCTCGATCAGTTTCATCCGGCGACCTCCTGCCGCTCGATCTCGCGGATCACCGCCTCGGCGATCCTGAGCGCCTCCGCGCCGGCCGCGGCCGTCACGGGAGGGGCGCTCCCGGAACGGATCGCATCACGAAATTCCGTCAGCTCACGTTCGATCGCGTTCAGGATCGGAACCGGCGGCTGCTCGTAGAGAATCCGCCGCTTCCTGCCGCCGTGCTCCAGCTCGCCGAGCGGAATCGCTCCGGGGACGGGGGGGGCGGAGGCGGAATCGATCCTGAAGATCTCGGCCGACGGCTTGGCGAAATCGATGGAGATATAGGCGTCCTTCTGAAAGAGCCGCATCTTCCGCATCTGTTTCTGCGAGATGCGGCTCGCCGTGAGGTTCGCCACGCAGCCGCTCTCGAACTCGATACGGGCGTTGGCGATGTCGATGGTGTCGCTGATGACCGAGACGCCGCTGGCGCGGATCTCACGCACGGGGGAGCCGACGATATGCAGGATCAGATCGATGTCGTGGATCATCAGGTCGAGCACGACCGCCACGTCGGTGGCGCGCGGCTTGAACTGGGCGAGCCTGTGGGATTCGATGAACATCGGATGGAGCACATGCCCCGCCAGTGCCACGAACGCCGGGTTGAAGCGCTCGACATGCCCCACCTGCAGGGTCAGCCCGCGGTCGGCGGCGCGATCTATCAGCGTCAGCGCCTCTTCATATCGCGATGTGATCGGCTTCTCCACGAAGCAGTGGACCCCCGCGTCGAGCGCGGCCAGCCCGATCGACGCATGGTCCGACGTCGGGGCCGCGATGCTGACGGCGTCGACGGCGGCAAGGAGTTCACCGACCTCCTCGAACGCCCGCACGCCGTTCGTTTCCGCGATCTCCTCCGCTCTTGCCCTGTTCGGATCGTAGACTCCGATCAGACGGGCCCCTTCGATTCCCTTCCAGAGTCGCGCGTGCACGGAGCCGAGATGTCCCACGCCGATCACCCCGACGTTCAGGGGGGCAAGGGTCGACTCCCCGGCCGTCGATCGGGTCTGCTGTATGTCGATTGTCATTATATCCGTTTGCTGTGAATCGTCGTGCGATACGGCGGCGCACGGCCGTCGGTCAGAATCCGGCGCCGATCATGTCGGTCCCCGCGCCGATGAGGCGGTCGTACCCGCCGCTCGAAGGCTCGGAATAGTAGACGAACGCGTAGAGCGGAAGCCTCGCATCGCGAACATTCCCTTCCAGGAGCGTGGCGTCGGCATGGAGCAGCGTCCCCTTGTCCTCGTCCCAGGTCCCTGCAACGTACTCATATTCATGGACAGCGCGCTTGATCCACCCGCGCGCGGAGTAGGAACCGGTCTGCTCGTCGTAATACATGCGCCATTCGCGGGTCGGGGTCCAGTCGTTGAACGTTCCCACCACGCAGATATCCTCCCTGACCCTCTGCCCGTCCAGCCCCAGCCTGAACTGGAAGTAGACGTAGTCGTTGTCGACGACCGGAATGATCCTGTCGAGCGCCACGCCGTTGTTGTCGTAATAGTGGAACCCGTTTCTGGGGAGATCGCTCAACGGCGTCGTGATGATGGCGCCGGTGGTGGGATAGGTCACCAGGTCGGTCAGGTCGAGCACCCGATGTTCGTTGCCGGCCGGAATGTTCCTGAACTCCGCGATCGTCCGCCCGGCGAAGAAGGAACTCCAGGTCGGCCAGATCTCCCCCGGAAGCTGCTCCGCCATCCGCGAATACTGGTCGGCGATCATCGGGTATCGCCAGAAGCCGTTCTGGTAGAGATGGATCGCCCGGACCTGCGTCGTGAAGAGCTTCTGGTCTGGAACCGCCTCCACGACCGCCTTGACCCCGTGCTGCACAACATCGGACTGCGTGCTTTCATAAAAATCGGAGAACGATTCGACGGCGACTTCCGCGCTCGGCTCCACGGCGAAGAACCGCGCCTCGGCGATCACCTGCTCCTCGTTGAAATAATCGATCACCCGCGCAATATAATTGCCGGAATACTCGATTTTCAGGTTGCTCAAGGCAGAGGGAAAGGTGATGCTGACCGTGTAGTCGAATCTGCTGGTGGCGAGCGGCGAACGTTCGATCGTGAAGTCGGTCGACTGCAGCCGCATCGGGTCCTGAATGAAGATGTTGTCGGTAGGATTCCAGTTCCTGTCGCAGTGGATCACCTGGAGCACCAGGTTGGGGACCGACGCCGTCTGCATGTCGAACCGGAGGGTGATCGCGTCGCTGCCGATGTTCGCACGCTTCCCTTCTATTGGAACACGATAGATCGGTGGCGCCTGCTCGCTCCCCGCCCCGTGGATACGGGTCCAGAGGGCGCGCTCGATCTCCACGCTCCCTCCCGTCGAATCCCCCGCCCCCGCCTCGCGGAGCCGGTTCATGACGGGGGTGCAGGAACCGACGCAGAGGAGCAGCGCCAGCGCAACGACGCCGAACGGAGACATCCGGATCACGGGGCGATATATCAGGGACGGGCGTTGACCCACTCCGATCCGTCCTGAAAGACCTCTTTTTTCCAAATCGGAACCCGTTGCTTCAGTTCTTCGATAATGTATCGGCATGCGTCGAACGCCTCGGCCCGATGCGGCGTGGAGACGGCGATGACAACGGCCGGCTCCCCGATCTCCAGCACGCCGACCCGATGATGGACCGCCACATGAACCGCGCCGAACCGTTCCACCGCCTCCCCCGCAATGGCGAACATCTCCGCCTCGGCCATCGGAACGTACGCCTCGTACTCCAGCCGGGTCACGGAATCGCCGACTCTGCCGGAGCTCGATCTCCGCACGACACCGATGAAGGTCGCGATCCCCCCGGCGCGGCCGTCCTCCACAAGGGCGACGGCGGCGGCATGGTCCAGCGGCGTCTCGATCACTCTGCACTCGATCATCGTTTACCCTCCGGCAACCGGTGGAATGATCGCGATCTCCGAACCGTCGGTCACCACGGCGCCGTCGCCCAGGTAGGCCATGTTCATCGCGATCCGAGACGTTGTGCGGAGGGGAGCAAGCCCCGGTCGGCGTTCGACGAGACGATCCCAGAGATCATCCATGGGGATATCCCCCTCTATCTCCATCGTCTCGCTCGATATCCCGACAGCCTCACGGGCCCAGCCGAAATAGAGGATTGTGATCATAGAGCGTCCCGATCTTACAGTATCACAAGGATATGGAACAAGGAAGAAGATAGGCATCCCCGAACGATCGATCCGGGGGGAAGCGTGGCGGAAAAACTCAGTTACGAGGTGGGGCTCAGAAACGGCCGTGACTGATCTGGAAGTCGGTCGGTTTCCCGAGCAGACGCCCCTCCTTCATGATCCACAGAGCGGTCATTTCCAGCATCTCGTGGATCGGAGTCGCGGGAGGGCCGAGCAGATCGTGGGCGAGGGTGGCATCGTTCAGCAGCGCATATTCCCCCGGCTCACCGACGAAGGTGACCGGACGATCCATCATCTCCCCGAACTCCCCGGCCAGCTCCTTCACCGAGAGGGTCCCCGGACCGGTAAGGTTGAGGACCATCGCCGGAACCGCGGCCAGATCGAGCGAACGGAGGATCATCTCGTTCGCGTCCCCCTGCCAGATACAGTTGAGATATCCCATCGAGATATCGATCGGCTCGCCACGATAGACCTTCAGGGCGATGTCGACAAGGACGCCGTATCGGAGATCGACGGCATAATTGAGTCGGATCAGGCAGACAGGTGTCTGCTGGCTCGTGGAGAGATATTCCAGCAGCCGCTCGCGGGCGACGCAGGCGTTCGAATATTCCCCGATCGGGGTGAGGGGATCATCCTCTCGCGAGCCCCCCGAATGAACCGGAACAAAGGGATAGACACATCCGCTGGAGACGGCAACGATCCGTGCGTCCCTGTACCGCTCGGCGACGTAGGCCGGGGCAAGGGTGTTCATCGCCCAGGTGCGCGACGGGTCGCTGGAGGTTCCGAACTTCCGTCCCGCCATGAAGATGACGTTCCTCGAATCGGGGAGAGCGGCCACCGCCTCCCGGTCGAGCAGGTCGCAGGCGATCGTGCGGACGCCGTGCGATTCCAGCCAGAAACGCGCATCGGGATCGCTGAAGCGGGAGACGGCGATCACCTCAAGTGAATCATCTCCCGACATCCGGGCCGCACGGAGCGCCAGCACGGCGAGCGACGGCCCCATCTTGCCGGAACCGCCCAGCACCATCAGAGGGCTCCGGACAGAACGCATGAAATCGACCAGAACCGGTCTCGGCTCGGTCAGCAGCTCGTCAAGCTCTTTTTCGGTATTGATATCGACCATAGGCTGCAACAGGATGGAGAGAACTGCCCGACTTACGATTTGATTGCGCCCGCGGCGATCCCCTGCACGAAGAACCGCTGGGCAAGGATATAGAGGATAATGATGGGAACGATGCTGACGACGGCTCCGGCCATCACCAGATCGACCCGCGCGGTGAGCTCCCCCCCCTGCAGCGCCGCCAGGCCGACCGTCAGCGTCATCTTTTCGGTGCTCGATAGGTAAAGCACGGGACCGAGAAGATCGTTCCAGTTCGCCATGAATGTGAGCACGCCGAGCGTGGCAAGGGGCGGTTTTGCCAGCGGAAGCATCACGCGCCAGAAGATCCTGAACCGCCCCGCCCCGTCGATCACCGCCGCCTCCTCCAGTTCGCGCGGGACGGCCGCGAAGAACTGCCGGAGGAGGAAGACGCCGAACGCCCCCATCCCGAAGCCGAACCAGCTCGGGGCGATCAGCGCCGCGTGGGAATCCATCCATCCCAGCGTCTTGATCACGAAGAAGATCGGGACCATCGTCACCTGGAACGGCACCATCATCGTCGCCAGCACGACCAGGTAGAGCCACCGTTTCCCCGGGAACTCCATCCTGGCGAACGCATAGGCGGCGAGCGAGGCGCTGGTCAACGTCCCGAGCGTGGCAAGGAGCGCGATCTTCACGCTGTTGAACGTGAACGCCTCGAACGGGAAACGCGAGAAGACCTCCGTGTAGTTCTCCGGATGGAGCGACGAGGGAAGCCGGGGCGGATACGTATAGAGATCCTCGGCGGAGGTGAGCGACGTCACGATCATCCAGACGAACGGCGCGACCATCATCAGGGCGACGCCGGTCAGGACGATGTAGACGAGCCCCAGCTTCATCCCCCGTTCGCCCCCCGCGCCGGCATGGGCCGTCTCAGCCATAATAGACCCACCTCCGCTGCATCCTGAACTGAAGCAGGGTCACGATGAAGGTGACACCGAAGAGAACGTAGGCCATCGCCGTGGCGTAGCCCATCCGGAGATGCTGGAACGCGTTCTGATAGATATGATAGCTGAGCGTCAGCGTGCTGTTGGCCGGTCCCCCCTGTGTGAGGGCGTAGGTCTGTTCGAACAGCTGGAACGAGCCGATCATCGTGATCACCAGCACGAAGAAGGTCGTCGGGGAGAGGATCGGGAGGGTGATGGAGATCAGCCGCCTGAACCGCCCCGCCCCGTCGATCACCGCCGCCTCGTGCAGCTCGGTCGGCACCGACTGAAGCCCTGCAAGGAAGATCAGCATGTTGTACCCCACCCCCTTCCAGACCGTCATGAGGACGATCGCCGGCATCGCCCAGGAGGTACTCGAGAGCCAGGCCGGGCCCTCGATCCCGAGAACCTCGCGCAGCAGGTAGTTGATCAGCCCGAACTCCGGGTTGTAGAGCCAGCTCCAGACGACCGCCACGGCGATCATCGAGGTGACGACCGGAAAGAAGAAGACGGTGCGGAAGAAGGTGATCCCGCGGATCTTCCTGTTGATCAGCAATGCCAGCGCCAGCGACCCCGCCACCGAGGTCGGGACCATCAGCGCCGTGAAGTAGAGCGTGTTCCCCAGAACGGTCCTGAAGAGGTCGGACCCCATCATCTCACGATAGTTCGCGAGGCCGATCCACCCGGGCGGGCGTATCAGATCCCAGTCGGTGAACCCGAGCAGGAACGACGCGACGATCGCGCCGCCGGTGACGATCACGACGCCGATCACGACCGGAGCAAGGTAGAGCCACGGTTCCAGCTTCGCAAACCGCATCCCCGGCATCGAACGATTCGAGTTCATTCTCCTTTCCGCCGGTCAATGGTTCGCACGGTCGAGCACCGCGTTGATCAGCTTGTCGGCGTCGGCCGCCCCCTGCTCCACGCTCTTGGCGCCCGACATCATCAGTTCGAGCTCCGGGAGGAATCCCTGATCGCGGAACTCCCGCCAGCCGCTCCGCCAGTAGCTGAAACTGTGATGTTCGATCAGATCTATCAGAATGCGACGGTTCACCTTCGGCTCCCCTTCCAGGTACTCGGGTGATCCGGCGAGACGGCGGCTGTTCGGCACAAGACCGTAGAAGATCCTGTCGGCATAGTTCGCGGGCATCTCCTCCACGATCCAGCGGAGGAACTCCCAGGCGGCATCGGGATGCTCCGAGCTTTTCGGGATCCCGAACGCCGCGGCGAACCGGAGCGCCTTGCGGCCGGCGGGTCCGGAGGGCGGAAGCGCGATATCCCACCGAAATCTGTTGTTGCGATATGTCGTCAGAAACGACCCGAGCATCGACATCCCGTACTTCCCCGTCTCGAACGGACGGAGCGCGCCGCCGGAGCTGGTCCCCCCTCTGAGGGTGGAGTATTCCGGACTGACCCGATATGTATGGACCAGATCGACCCAGAACCGGAGCGCGTTCAGCGTGCGGGGCTCGTTGAAGGCGCTCCGCTTCAGATCGTCGGTGAGGACCGCTCCCCCCATCGAGTAGAGAAGGCCGTCGAACCCGCCGCTGTTGTCCAGAAGGAATCCCCACCGGTCGGGCTTGCCGTCTCCGTCGGTATCCTTCGTCAGTTTCGCGGCGGCGGCAAGGAGGGTGTCGTAGGTCCAGGTCGAATCGGGATACGATACTCCGGCGGAGTCGAAGAGATCCCGGTTGTAGAGGAGGGGATAGCTCCCCAGCGCCACGGGGAACGCGCGCACCGATTCCCCCTGCCTGAAGGTCTCCAGCGACACGGGGAAGTAATCGGAGTCGTTCAGATCACGGGCGATCATCGGCCTGATGTCGACGAGGAACTCCCTGCCCAGCAGCTCCTGGGCGAACCAGTCCTCCAGCAGAATCAGATCGCCGACACCGGAGCCGGCCGCCGAGGAGGTGAGCACCTTCTGGACATGGACGTCGAAGCTGAGGACCTGCTGTTCGACGTGAATATCGGGGTGCGATTTCTCGAACTCCGCGATCACCTCCTTCCAGAGATCCTGCTGATCGCCCCACCAGTGAGCGATACGGATCGTGATCTTGTTCCCCTCTTCCCCGCTCTTCTCCTCTCCCCCGCCGCAGCCGGAAAAAAGAGCCTGCGCCGCGAGCACGACAAGGGCCGCGACCAGCCCGGACAGATACCGGCGTGAAAGATTTCTCGTGCTGCGATCGGTCATGGCGTTCCGTTCTCCTCCGGTAGTGGATCGATATTGGCGAAATAGGGGTCATGGCGGGGCTGGCGTTCGGCAAGCTTCGCGAACTCGCGGGCGAACAGATCGAGGCGCGTGATCGACTGAAGGTCCTCGCGGAACCGGTCGGGCTCGCGGATAAGCACGCACCACGATGTAAGTCTCACCTCGTCCAGATCGACGTCGGCCACGGCCACCCCCTCACGTCTGCCGGTCTGCGCAAGGATATCGCCGTTGGCGTCGATGATCCGCGCGGTCCCCGGTCTGTAGCGCCCCACATACGGCGCGTACGGCGGGCGCCCCGCCAGATTCGATTCGGCGATGATGATGCTGTTGTCGATCGCCCGGGAGGTCAGCTGCGCCAGCAGACCGCTCTGCGTCGGCCCGTGGGTCACCGTCGGCCAGAAGATGATCTCGGCCCCCTTGTGGGCGTAGATACGGGGGATCTCGCCGAAGTAGATGTCGAGACAGATCATGATCGCGATCCGTCCGAACTCCAGCTCGATCACCGGCAGCTCGTTTCCCGGACGGACTCCGGCCGCCGTCTCCCCCGCCGTCGGCTGCACCTTCCTGTAGAACCCGGCGACCTTTCCGGCGCGATCGAACACCGTCGCCTGGTTGTAGATCCCCTCGCCCTCCGATATGTAATAGGTCGCGACGATATGGATGCCGTGCTCGGCGGCGAGCCCCGCCAGGAACTCGCTTGTCGGACCCGGAAACGGCTCCGGCTCGGTCTCCCTCCCCGGAACGTTCATCGTGCGGAAATACTCCGGAAGGCAGACGATGTCGCATCCGAGACCCGCCGCGCGGCGGATGTAGCCGGCCGCGCGCTCAAGATTCAGTTCCGGTGTGTGAGGAGCGTCGTCGACGAGAAACGAGACGGTTCCGATTCTGACGTTGCGCATATCGATACGGGAGATGATAAAGGGGGGAAGTTATGAAAGGCGCGGCACTTATCCAGCCCGCTTTCGCGATCGATCGACCGCATGCGCCCCGCCCCCTCCAGCTCGAACGGGAACAATTCCCCGTCGCGGTTTCGTTTGTACAGGGAGAAACCGTGCAACAGCTCCGGACAAGAAATGACGATCACGCTGACATCGATCTGGGAAATGCTGAAGGAGACGGGAGAACGCTGGATCAACATAAAGGCTCCACGACTCGCCGCCGCCCTGGCATACTATACCATCTTCTCGGCCGCCCCCCTGCTGATCATCATCATCGGCGTTGCCGGTCTGGTGTTCGGTCAGGAGGCGGCGCAGGGGCGCATCGTGACCGAAATCCAGGGGCTCGTGGGACGCGAAGGGGCCGAGGCGATCCAGACGATGCTCCAGAACTCGCGACAGGAGAGCGAGGGAATCATCGCGACCGTCGTCGGATTCGTGACGCTGATCGTGGGAGCCACCGGAACCTTCATCGAACTTCAGGACTCGCTGAACACCATCTGGGGGGTCCAGCCGAAACCGGGTCGCGGGATCATGGGGATGCTGCGCGACAGGCTTCTCTCGTTCGCCATGGTCGTCGGCGTCGGGTTCCTGATGCTCGTCCTGCTGGTCATGAGCGCCGGGCTTGCCGCCGTCAGCGACTACATAGGACGCTACCTGCCGGACGACACGAGCGTGCTCGTTCTGGAGATCGTCAACATCGTCGTCTCCCTGATCACCATCACCTTCGTCTTCGCGATGATCTTCAAGATCCTGCCGGACGTGAGGATAAGATGGGCCGACGTGGTCACCGGCGCATTCATCACCTCGCTTCTCTTCACGCTCGGGAAATTTCTGATCGGGCTCTATCTGGGACAGAGCTCGTTCGCCTCCACCTACGGGGCTGCCGGGTCGCTGGCGATTCTTTTCGTATGGGTGTACTATTCCTCGCTGATCCTCTTCTTCGGCGCGGAGTTCACACAGACGTACGCGAACAGGTACGGAGCACGCGTGGTGCCGAGCAAGAACGCCGTCTATGTGGGGAGCGAGATCTGCGCCGTGGACGATCCCCTTCCCCACATGCCGATGAAGGAGAAGAAGGATCTTGTCGAGACGGACGAGAAGAAAGGATCGCAGGCCGATTCAGGACGATCGGGTCCGGAACGGAAGGGCGACAACCGAACCGCCCCCCCGCCCGACGAAACAACCTCGCGCTCCGAGGAGGGGACGAACGGGAAGCGGAAGGAGGATCGGGTCAAGCTCCCGGCGCCGAGCGAATCGGCCAGGACGAGAAGCCTGCCCCGTATCTGACAACGATCTATCGGACGATGACGAACCGCCCCACCAGGGTCTGGGTCGGCGTGCCGAGTCGAAGCCAGTAGAGCCCGGCCGGATACCGCGACACGTCGAGCAGCTTCCGATGCACCCCCGCATTTTCGACTCCGGAGGCGACCGTCTCGATCGACCGGCCGAGCGCGTCGTGAATCGTGAGGGTCGTCACGCCATCCTCCACCAGCTCGTACGTCAACGCTCTTCCGTCGGGCCCTTCCCGATCGACGGCGACCCTGAGCAGGCCGGAGGAGCGGACGAGCCGGTTCCCGCCGACATCGCAGAGATCGGCGACCAGCAGGACTCCCCCGGTCGTGTCGAGCACCTCCATCTCCAGCGCGCCGTCCACAAAGATTCCCTTCGGGTCGATGAACTCCAGCGTGGTGAGGGGCTCCCTTCCGAGCGTCACGATGCCGTCGATCCGGGCGACGACCGCGGAATCCTTCAGGGCGCCGTCGACCCTGATGTTGTAGACACGGCGCGTTCCGGAGTTCGAGATCCCGACGAAGGTCGGGGTGAATCCGGGGGTCGGAGCCGAAAGGCCGATCGGGAAGAAGACCGTCGGATCGTAGCTCATGCCGGCCGTCAGGGAGATCTCCTCCCCTTCCGATTCGCCGTCGGTGACCGATCGCCGCGCGATCAGATCGACCCCGACGACCTCACCGGCGAACCCGACCGTGTCGGCCCACGCGAGGAATATCCCCCCACGATCCTTCAATGGCCTGCCCCGTACCCCGACATCCAGGGTGTCGCCGCAGGGAACGGCGAGAGGAAGGCGAACACGGCCTGTGAGGGCGCCGCTGTCCGACGCCAGATACTCCAGGGTGATCTCCACCGACTCCCCCGGCTCCACGACGAAGTCGCCCGGAGGATCGATCAGGGTCACGCTCCCGCGCGATTCCGCCGAGGGTTCGATGATCGGAACGGTGAACCTGTACGGTCCCTTCGAGTCGTTCCGCACGATCACGCTTCCCGTCTGCGTGTTCCCGGCAGGGATCATACCGAAGTCGATGTCGTTCGCCGAAAGAACGGGCCGGGTCGTGTCGTAGATCCCACTCAGATAGACCTTGAGCGGATACGAACATGACGGCAGCACCAGCGAAAGGCTGTCGAAGAAGGTCCCGATGGCGGTCGGTCGGAATTGATATCGCACGATGATCGTATCGTCTCCCGGTATCTCGTCCGGGAAGATGACCGGCGTACGCTGGCGGAACGGGTCGGACCCCGCGGGGCGCTCCAGCCGCAGCTTGTTGGGAACCGCGCCGGAGTTGATCAGCAGCGCCGAGTCGTTCGCCGAGATGGCGCACCAGGCGAGCACCCCGAAATCTATCGTATCGCGGTCGAATCGCACGGCGGGAGGATCGCGTCTTCCGATCACCGGAATCAGGAGCGTGTCGTCGCAGCCGGGGACGGCAATCCGCACATGCTGGGCAAGATCGCCGGCGGCGTCGATCGGCACCGAGGCGACGAACTGTTCGGTCCCTCCCGGCGGGATATAATCGATCGTCTGTCTGTCCGTGGTCACCAGTGACGGCTCCTCCGGCGTCACCGCCATGCCGAAGAGCTCGATCGTGCCGAGGTTCGTGATGGAGACCGTCATGGAGGGGGGCGGATCGCACGCCGAGGTCATGCCGAACCTGAGCGTGTCGACCGATGTCCGGAGGATGATCGTATCGTTCCGCACATCGAGCGGGACGAAGAGGGTGTCTTCGTTGATGGCGTCGCTCACGATCCGCACCGTGGCGTCGCGGACTCCCAGGCCGTTCGGCGTGAAGATGATCCGGGCCGACGATTTCTCCCCCGGCGGGATCATCATCCCCCCCATCGGCGTCAGGATCGTGAACTCGCCCGACGCGAGCCCGATGATATCTCCCATCGAGATCCGTATGAGGCGATCCCCCTTGTTGTCGATCTCCAGATCGAACGTATCGGGAGCCTTCGGTCCGCAGAGAATCCGTACCGGCTCCGGCGTTCCGGCCTCGATGAAGCCGCCGCTTCTTCTGAGACCGGAGATATCGACGACGGAGGGGGTGATGCAGTTCGCGGTCTTCAGGGAGATGCTTCCCTGCGCGCGTGTTCCGTCGGCCAGCGGTGTATATCGCAGCGTGAACTTGCGTGTCTCCCCCGGCGCAAGGGTCATCGGGAAGGTCCCCCCCTGCACGACGGCCGCCGGCGGAGCGACGATCGCCGTGATATAGAGAGGCGAGACGCCGTCGTTCCGGAGCGTGATCACCGTGTCGATATACGGTATGGAGCTGGGGATACCTCCCAGATCGATACTTGTCCCGGATGAGGGGACCATGTTGAGATTATCGGCGTAGAGCTCCGTGACGATCGACGCCACCCTCCGCTCGGTCAGGTCGGTTTCGTCCACATCGTAGAAGATCACCGAGCCGTCGTTCTTGCCGAACCGGAGCCCGCGGAACCTGATCGTCACGGTCTCGACGGCCCCCGGCTGTATCGTGATCGGCAGCGATGCCGGCTGGATCAGCGTACCGACCAGATCGCCGACGAAGGCAACCGAGTCGATCGTGATCGGGTCGCCCGTCCAGTTGCGGATCGTGAAGGTCGTATCGTAGTCGTTGGCGCAGACCACATGGCGGATGAAAGGGGCCTGCAGCGGATAGAGGCTGCGGATCGCCGCCGTCGGATAGGAGATGGCGTCGGCCGACGAATAGGCGTAGGCGGTCAGGGTGAAGGTGTCGGAGGCCGCAACCGTATGGCGACCGGGGTCCACCTCCATGATCCCGTAGAAGTTCGCGTTGAAATATCGGCGCGAGACATAGGTCGGAGCCCCTCCGTCGATGGTGATCGACGATTCGAACGATCGGTCGATGGTGATCTGCGCGTAGTATTTCCAGGGGACTGCCGGGAAGGGAAGATCGGCTCTTGGGTCGAGCCTCGGGACGGTGAAGATCGTGCTGTTCCCCCAGTGGGACTGGGGCGTCAGGACGACCATCGACGGCTCTCCGTAGGCGGAGTCGCGGCTCTGTTCCACCACGGCCGTGCTGGTCCCCATCTGCACCACCATCACCGGCTTGCTGGTGCGGAGGTTGTAGATCTCCCCGCCGATGATCTCATGGAATCCGCCGGAGGCGATGGTGAACGAGGTGGCGTTGAAGTTGATGTCGGTGGCGTCGTACTTCGCCATGATCCGATAGACCGAACTCTCCTGCCTGTAGAGCGGCGCAAGGAAGAAGCTCTTCCCCCAGGAGTCGGTCGGGACGAGCTGTTCGAGCAGAGGGTTGCAGTTATATCGTCCCTGGATAGGAAATCCGATCGCGTAGGCCACGCAGGGGGAGCCGCTCAGCACCCCCACCGGTTTCGTCGCCAGGACCCGCGTGCCGGTGAGATCGGCAAGACTGTTGTTCCTGTCGGTGAGGATCTGATAGACCTCCCCCCGCCCCAGCTCGATCGTGAACGGCCTGCCGATCTGGGCGCCGCCGATCGTGGTCGCGGTGGGGGTGATCGTCACCCTCGTCCTGTCGTAGATGCCGACCACGGTCACCATCGCGCCGGCCGTCACACCGTCGTTGCTCACGGCGAAGTATTCGTGCCCCAGCATCGTATCGGGGAGCGCCTGAAACGCCTCGCTGACGAACGCCCTGTCGAACACGACGACGGCCTGCACCGGCTGCGTGCTGGTGACCTGCACCGAGAGCTTCGACTTCCCCTCCTCCGGAGGGAGAAACACCTGGAGCGTGTCGAGCAGAATTTCGACCGAGGTTCCCGCCGGCACCGGCTGCGCGGCGGTGACGCCGGTGGCCGTGTATCGCAGCGTGACATTCGCGGCCGTGGCCCCCGTCGTCAGGCGGAGCCTTGGAATCGGCTTCTGGTACGGGTTCGGAGCAAGGATGTGCGGTACCGTCAGAACGAACGACGTCCCCGCGCCGGCAAGCTGCGCGGCGGCGGCGATCGGAACCAGCAGGAAAAGAAGCGGCAGGAGCAGACGCTGTATCGAAGAGATCATGCGACTCCGTCGAGAGAATTCCGAGTGCATCCATGGCCCGGGAAGGGCCGGCGGGGAGAGCGGACGGAGAATAACACATGTCGACAAGGAAGCCTAATCCTTTCTACACGCCCCAAGGGAGTCCCCGCCCGCCGACCTGAAACGGATCGGTGCGCCTTACGACGCAGCGACCTCCTCGGTCACCAGCACGACATTGTTGGTGAGCGTCCCGAGAAGATCTATCTCGCAGTCGACCGTATCACCATCCTTCAGCCACCAGTTGTCGGTGATCTTCGACCCGTTCAGTTCAAGAAAACATCCTGTTCCGACCGTGCCGGAGCCGATCACGTCCCCCGGAAGAAGCTTCACGCCGTACGACGCCCGTTCGATGATCTGCGCGAAGGTCCAGGTCATATCCTTCAGGTTGCCGCGCGAGACCTCCGTTCCATTGACGCGCGCGACCATCGTCAGGTCGTAGCGGTCGCCGTTCTCGCCGGGGATGCGGCGGGACTCCAGCTCATCCTTCGTGATAAGACAGGGACCGATCGAGGTGGCGAAGTCCTTCCCCTTGGCCGGGCCCAGGCTCATCTTCATCTCCTCCATCTGGAGGGCGCGGGCCGACCAGTCGTTCATGATCATGTAGCCGGCGATATACTCATCGGCTTCCGATGCCTTGATGTTCTTCCCCTCCTTCCCGATCACGATGGCGCACTCCAGCTCGAAGTCGAGTCTGTTGAGATGCAGCTCCATCACCTCGACGGGACCGGGGCCGGTGACCGCGTTGTGGTTCGTGAAATAGAAGACCGGGAAGAGATCGAACTCCGGGATCATCTCCACCCCCCGATTCCTGCGGGCCGCCTCCACATGCTGACGGAACGCGTAGCCGTCGCGCATCGAGGTGGGACGAGGGATCGGGGCCTGAAGGGTGACGTTCGCCACCGGCTGCCAGCAGCTCAGCACCTCCTTGTTGGCCGAGGCCCATTCGACCACCTGCGCCGTAAGCGCACGGGCGCGATCACCGCCGTTGAGGTAGGCAAGGGCCGTGGAGAGAAGAGCGGGACTGACGAACGCCCCCGTCGCCTTGACGTAGGATTGACCGGCGGTCTCCAGATCGAGGATATCGCCGCCGACAAGGGCGCCGAAACGGTCTGTCGAGGAATCCCCCGCCGCATTGTTGAGCCTGTAGGTAACCAGCTTCATCTGATATCGCCTTCGATGATATTCTTTGATATGTTCATATCCGATGGTTCCGGAACGTGCCGGAGAAGCGGCAAATCTAGGGAAATCTAGAGAACAGGCTCCAGGGCCTCCCCGCCGGGCATGATACGCCACGTGTCGTCCAGACGGATCATGTCGAGCGTCAGCTTCACCTGCATCTGTTCGGTGGTTCCCTCGGCCGTGGGGAAATCTCCGGTGAGGATGAAGATCGCCTTCGCATAATCCTCGATGATCGAGACGTCGAGCAGGTCGGCGTCGAAATCCTCCGCCTTCGGCATGACGAGCATCCGATAGATCGTACTGCTGTCCCCGCTGTTGGTGGTCCTCGCCACGCTCCCGTCGACGTAGAGAGCGGCGGCGGCGGCAGTGTCGTGATCGTCGAGCGCGGAGACGAGATCGTCGACGACCTTCCCGATCTTCCCTTCATCGTCGGCGGCACAGCCGGCGATCAGCAGTGAACAGAGGAGCAGGCCGAGAAGGGGAAAATATCGCATGATGCGGCTCCGGTTGAGGTTGGGCGGCTCGCGTTCAGACGCTCCAGACGAGCACGCCATACCGGAGTATACGAACTCCGAACGCCACGACGATGAAGTAAAGAAGATTGATCCGCACAAACCCGGCGACAAGCGTCAGCGGGTCCCCCACGATCGGCAGCCATGAAAGGAGGAGCGCCCATTTCCCGTACCGCTGCATCCAGCCGACGGCGCGTTCGGCGCTCCGTCCAGCCATCCTTCTCTCGAGAACGGCCCGGCTTCCCCACCGCCCTATCGCATAATTGAAGAGGACACCGAGACAGTTCCCGACCGACGCAAAGAGGAGCGCTTCGACCGGCGACATGCCGAGCCGAAGCGCCGCGTAGAGAGCGAGTTCCGAACTGAGGGGAAAGAGCGTGGCTGCAAGAAACGAGACCGCGAGAAGACCGAGGCCGCCGTAGGATGCTACTATCCCCTCGATCCCATCCATCAGTCGAACTGGCGTTTGTTGGGGCGCTTCGGTCGGGCCGTCCCTTCGGCGACGGGATCGCTCTGCCTGATCTGGGTGATCTGGTACTCCTGAGCGTTCAGCAGCGGCCTGGACCTGGCGCGCCGTACGTAGCTGCCGTCGGGCAGAAGATCGCGAGCCTTCACGTTGTCCCGCAGATAGAGCCCCAGCGTCTCCTTGATCTTCGCTCTGTTGTCGACGTCGTCCACGGGGAAGAGGAGCTCGACGCGGCGGTTCAGGTTCCGCGGCATCCAGTCGGCTGAGGAGAGATAGATCTCCTCCTCGCCGCCGTTCCTGTAGTAGAAGACACGGCTGTGTTCCAGGAACCTGCCGACGACGGAGCAGACGCTGATATTCTCGCTCACCCCCGGCACGCCGGGACGAAGGCAGCAGACCCCGCGGATGAGGAGATCGATCTTCACCCCGGCCTGCGACGCCGCATAGAGCGCGCGGATCATCTCGCCGTCCACGAGCGCGTTCATCTTGGCGATGATGTGACCGGGGTTCTCCGGCGTGCTCTTCTCGATCTCACGGGCGATCAGCTCCAGCAGCCGCGCGCGGAGGTTGAGCGGAGCCATCACCAGCTTGCGCCATTCGATCGCCGAGCCGTAGCCGGTCAGATAGTTGAAGAGATTGATCGCATCGTACCCGAACTCCGGCGTCGCCGTGATCAGCCCGAAGTCGGTGTAGATGCGGGCGGTGGCCGGGTTGTAGTTGCCGGTGCCGAGATGCATGTAGATCCGGGGGAGCCCCGTGTCGTCCTTGCGGACGACCATGGCGATCTTGCAATGGGTCTTCAGACCGATCAGCCCGTAGACGACGTGGACGCCGGCCTGCTCCAGTCGCTTCGCCCAGACGATATTGTTCTCCTCGTCGAAGCGGGCCTTCAGCTCCACGAGCGCCGTCACCTGCTTGCCGTTCTCGGCCGCCTCGATCAGCGAGGCGACGATCGGGGAATCTCCTCCGGTGCGATATAATGTCTGCTTGATCGCCAGCACCTTCGGGTCGCGCGCGGCGGCGCGGATGAAGTCGACCACGTTGCCGAACGAGTCGTACGGATGGTGGAGCAGAACATCCTTCGAACGGATCACGGAGAAGATGCTCCGTTCCTCGTCGCGGAAGCTCTCCATGACGTAGCCGGTGAAGGGACGATCCTTCAGGTCGCGATAGTCGAGACGGTAGAGAGTCATGAAGTCGATCAGGGCGCTGGGGCCGATCGCCTCGTAGACATCCATCGGCTCCAGCTCGAGCGAGTTCATCAGGATATCGCGGATATGAAGGGGCATATCGACCTGGACATCCAGGCGGACAGCCTCCCCCCACTTGCGGCGACGGACCTGTTCCTCCATCATCGTCATGAGATCCTCCGCCTCATCCTCGGTCACCTCGATATCGGCGTCGCGGATCACGCGGAAGGTGTAGCTCGCCTTCACATCCAGCCCCGGAAAGAGGGCCGAGGCGTAGGCGGCGATCACCTGTTCCAGCAGCACGAAATGGTCGCCGGCGCGCTCCGGGAAGATCTTGATGAACCTGCCGAGGACCGTGGGAAGCTGCACCACCGCGAAATGGAACTGCCGCTCGTCGACATGCTTGCGGGGGTCCTGGACGATGAACGCCAGGTTCAGGCTGCGGTTCAGAAGATGCGGGAAGGGATGGCCCGGATCGATGCCGAGCGGAGTGATGACCGGAAGCGCCTCCAGCATGAAATAGTCGCGGAGATATTCCTTCTGGGAATCGGGGAGATCATCGAACCTGTGGATGACGATCCCGGCGCGTTCCATCTTCGGCAGGATATCATCGACCAGCGCCCGCCCAAGCCGCAGGTTGAGGGGACGGAGCCGCTCGGAGATCGCCTTGAGCTGTTCGAGAGGGGTGAGCCCGTCGGGAGCAAGTTCCACCACCCCCCCCGAATATTGCTCCTTCAGACCGGAGACCCGGATCATGAAGAATTCGTCGAGGTTGGTGGAATAGATCGAAAGGAACTTGAGCCGTTCCAGCAGCGGATGGGTCACATCCTCCGCCTCCTCCAGTACCCGCTCGTTGAAATCGATCCAGCTCAGCTCACGGTTGATATAATACTGCGGGTTGCGCAGGTCCGCCCCGGCCGACGCGGTTTCGGTCTCTGCCATCTCTACCATAATTCTGTTGTCTACTGAAAAAGCCCGGGGTCTGTCCCGACCCGCGAACAAAGTACACGATAAACGAGGCGAGTACAAGTTATGTTTGATCGATATCGACCCGAGGGATGCCGGGCCCGGAGGGGGCGATGTATGAAGCTGTGAAACGTGGGAGACCGCGTGGTTTCGTTTCTTAGATTTGTGAGCATCGATCACCCCTCCCGCCCCGTTCACGGGGCCCCCGGGGCTCGCCGAACGGCGGTCCGGGACGGGACGTACACGCATCGACGGCCCGGGCCGTCATGCAGGACGGTACTGTCAGAACTATCAACAGCATATATCGTTCGAGGAGACTACGATGCAGCCACTCTATGATCCGTTTCATGTGCAGCCGATGCGCGACGAGCTGACGGCGATAGGAGTCCAGGAACTCGTGACGCCGCAGCAGGTGGAGGATACGCTCGCACTGCCGGGAACGACGCTTGTGTTCGTCAACTCCGTCTGCGGATGCGCCGCGGGGGCCGCACGTCCGGCGCTCCGCCTTGCGCTCCGTCATTCGGTCCTTCCGGACAAGGTCGTGTCGGTCTTCGCCGGACAGGATCGTGAGGCGACGGAGCAGGCCAGGAAGCACTTCCTCGGCTATCCCCCCTCCTCCCCGCAGATCGCTCTCATGCGCGACGGCAAGGTCGTCCACATGATCCCGCGTCATCATATCGAGGGACGGAGCGCCGAGATGATCGCCGAGAACCTGAAGGACGCGTTCGACGCGTACTGCGGCGTCAAGGCGGTATAAGTTCAATGACGAGCGCCTCTTCGCCCGACGGCGGAGAGGCGTTTTCCACGTACCGGCCGGACGACCGGAGGGGGCAATATGAAGCCGTTCGCGCGGGACCCGTTCTCGCTGATGGCGTTCCATCGCGTGCTGATCGTATCGGCGGTTCTGCTCTGCCTGATCTACGGCACGCTGGAACTGGTCCGGAAGATCCCGGTCGACCCGGTCGGGGCGGTGGTCCGCGCCTCGATCGCGTTCGTGATCGCTCTGGGGCTCGTCTATTATCTGCGGCGGCTGGGACGGAAGGCGACGTCCGGGCCTACGTCCGGGCGCTCCCTACGGGAGCCGTAGATACGGATTCCGCAGGTTTACATAGAAGACTTCCTTGTGAGGCGCGGGGAGTGCCCGCATCGCAAGACCTCACGCATCCAACGATGAACGCTCCATGCGCAGCGGCGCATCCGAGCCGTCCTATCAATCACATCTTCAGCATTACACGCACAACATGATTATCGGCGTACCTCGCGAAATCAAGACGAACGAGAACCGTGTCGGTGTCGTCCCGTCCGGAGTTGAGCTTCTGATCGAAGGGGGACACAAGGTTCTGGTGGAAAAGAACGCAGGCGTAGGGTCGGGATTCCATGACGACGCCTACATCCAGGCCGGCGCAACGATCGTCGACACTCCGGCCGACGTCTACGGCGGGGCCGATATGATCGTCAAGGTGAAGGAGCCGATCGCGCCGGAGTACGGGCTGATCCGCTCGGGGCAGATCCTCTTCACCTACTTCCATTTTGCCGCCAGCCGCGAGCTGACCGACGCGATCATCAACAGCGGCTCGGTCGCCGTCGCCTACGAGACGGTGGTCGAGCGGGACGGATCGCTTCCGCTGCTGGTTCCGATGTCCGAGGTCGCCGGCCGCATGGCCCCCCAGGAGGGAGCGAAATATCTGGAGAAGACATTCGGCGGCCGCGGCGTTCTTCTGGGAGGTATCCCGGGGACCCGTCCGGCCGACGTGCTGGTGATCGGCGGCGGCGTTGTGGGAACCCAGGCCGCGAAGATCGCCGCGGGCTTCGGCGCCACGGTGACGATCATGGATAAGAGCCTCCCCCGTCTCCGCTACCTGGACGACGTCATGCCGCGCAACGTGCAGACCGTGGTCTCGACCCCGTCGTCGATCCGCCATGCGGTTCCGCACGCCGACCTGATCATCGGCGCCGTGCTGATTCCGGGCGCCAAGGCCCCGGCTCTGGTCAAGCGCGATATGTTCCCGACCATGCGCGAGGGAACGGTGATCGTCGACGTGGCGGTGGATCAGGGGGGCTGCGTGGAGACGACCCGTCCCACGACCCACTCCGACCCCGTCTACACGATCGACGGCATCGTCCACTACTGCGTGGCGAACATGCCGGGCGCCGTTCCCCGCACCTCGACCATCGGTCTGACGAACGCGACCCTCCCCTACATGCTCCAGCTCGCCGATCTCGGCTGGGAGGCTGCGCTCGCCAAGAACGCCGGTCTGCGCGAGGGATTGAATATCGTGGACGGACGCATTACGCACCAGGGAGTCGCCGAGGCGTTCGAGATGGAGTACACGCCGGTGGACGAAGTCTTCGCGTGATCTCCCGAGCTCGCCGACAGAATCATTGATCATAGAGGGGCGGCTTCGGTCGCCCTTCCCATTACGGAGATACCATGAGCCTCATAGAGTTCGATAATCTTCCCGCCGGATCGCGGCTGTTCATCTTCAACACCGAACGCCCGCTGACCGCGGACGAGTCGATCGGGTTCGCCGATCATATCCGGGGATTTCTCGACCAGTGGACGACGCACAAGCAGGAGATGAGCGTCGGATTCCGCATGCTCCACAACCGTTTCCTGATGATCGGGGTCGACGAGTCGAAGCTCCCCCCCTCGGGCTGCTCGATCGACGACCTGACGAGATATCTGACGGGACTGGGACGCGCGACCGGCATCGAGATCGTCGACGCCCCCGATCTCTGTTTCGTCGCCGACGACGGCAGCGTGCAGTGCGTCGACCGCGCGCGGTTCGCAGCCCTGGCCGAGCAGGGAGAGATCACCACCGGCACGATCGTCTTCGACAGAACCGTGGGCCGCACATCCGATCTCGACCGCTGGAGCATACCGGCCGGCGAGTCATGGCACGCCCGCGCCTTCGACCTGAAAGCCGCCACGACGCCGTGAGGTGAGAGGGATCGCAAGCCGATCATCATCGCACCACGCCCGAGGCAAGAAAACATCCGGCAGAGATATTCGCCCCTTCCAGCCCCGAAGGGGCGAACCATTTATAGCAATATCATCTCCCGATTCATCGTAAGCGCCGAAGGTGCGTACCATTTCTCTCCCTCATCGATGGCGGATGAAGAATGGTGCGCACCTTCGGCGCTTCAAGAAAAAAACATCGCCTTCGGCTACAAATGGGTGCTCCCTTCGGGAGCCCATTTCCTGATATCCGTTACCGCTTCGGCATATCGTGTATACCGGCCACCGATCTGATATACCACCCGCTAATTCACGCAAGCAGGTGTTTCCTTCAGACATCATCGCTTCGCAATCCAATATTCCCTTACAACTCCCCCCTCTCTTCTCTTAACTCTGTGTCCTCTGTGGCTCCCTGTTTTTTTCTCTTCATTGAGAACCACCCGACCAATCAACCCTTCGCCAGCTCCACAATATCCCGCACTTCAAGCACCTGCTTCCCATACCCCTTGCGCGCCGCATTTATCATCGCCAGCCCCATTTCCTTCAACGTCGACACATAGCCACGCGCCACGAGCTTCAGCAGAGGATACGCCCAGCTTATATAGCGATACAAGGAGAGGGTGTTCCGCAACCCCTTCGTCGGCTGCATATAGCCGGGACGGAAATTGTAGACGGCGCGAAACGGAAGCCTCGTCAGCGCCAGCTCGGTCTGCCCCTTCACCCTCGCCCACATCACCTTCCCCTTCCCCGTGCCGTCGGTGTGGGAGCCGGAGATGTAGCAGAAGGTCATGTCGGGGTTGAGGCGAGCGAGCGTTTCGGCGACATGCATTGTCAGCGTGTAGGTCACCTTGCGATACTCTCCCTCGTTCATCCCGATCGACGAGACGCCCAGACAGAAGAAGCAGGCGTTGTACCCCTTCAACCCGTTCTCGATCGACGAGAGATCGTAGAGATCGCCGTGAACGATCTCCTTCAGCTTCGGATGGGTGACGCCGCACGACCGTCTCCCCAGCACCAGCACCGCCTCGACATCCTCATGTTCCAGGCACTCGTGCAGCACCCCTTCACCGACCATGCCGGTGGCTCCCGTTATGATGGCGCGTAACTTCATGCGATATGCTCGTGAATGTTCGACCGCCCTGCGCGGACGATACGTGTTGATCTCTTTGTAAACACGGAGGGGGAACGGAGGAGCGAACCGCGGGTTGCACGGCAGATTATTTCACATCGTGCGCCCTCGGGTCTCCCTCCATCTCCCAGCGCGTGAACAGTTCCTCCATCCTTGCGCGAAGAGCGATCCCCTTCGACGCGGGGAATTCCAGCATCGCGAAATAGTGATCCTCCCCGATCGGCCTTCCCCCCAGATCCCGATATTTTTCCGCCAGTCCCGCGTGGGTCAGGAGAAGTATCCTTGGACGATCGAATGCCGCGCGGTCGCCGAAACGTTCCTCCTTGTCGATCCCCTGGAAATAGGTCACCATGCGATCGTTCCTGATCCCCGGCTCGGCGAAACGGACCTGCGGCATGTAGACCTGCAGGATGCGGGCGTTGATGAACTGCCTCCCCGCCGGATCGAGCACCACCAGCGTGGAGTCGCGACCCACGGAGACGCCACGTCCGATCATGACCGTCGCCGACTCCACCTGCGCGTCGTTTGCGCGGATGCGGGCGAGCGAGGGGACGTAGACCGAGAGGGTTCGTCCGATCACCGACGACGCCCGCTGGCCCGTGCTCCGGTTCCGCGGAGCAAGGGTCGTGAAGGGGGGCGGAGAGATATACGGGACGAGAAGGAACACTGCAAGCCCCGTTCCCATCAGCGTCGCGTAGATCCCCCTGCGCGTCCGTTGCGAGGGCTCCGCAGCGATGCATCGCATCATGAGGAGATACAGCGCGGGAAGAATCAGAAGCAGATATCCCTTGGTATAGATGACCAGGAGAAAAAAGAGCGACGGAGGGATGATCCAGAGAAGCATGATCACCCCGGCGCGCCGATTCCCTCGTCCGGATCGTGCCGAACGGATGAGCCTCATCCCCCCGACCGCAAGATATATCGCTCCAAGATTGAGCGTCCACGCCGTCGTGATCACGAACCCCGCCACGTTGCCGACGAAGGTCCCGTCGCTGCTGGTGGAGAGATTCGAGGCGGAGCGGAGATAGGCGTCCACTCCCCCTTCCAGCCCGATCACGACCGGAAGCCAGGCCGCGACGCCGACGACCGCCCCGACGACGAAGAGGAGCAGATCGGCGATCGTGATCTCACTCTTCCCGAATCGCGAAACGACGATGTAGAGATACGCCGGAGCCAGCAGCAGCAGCGACGTCCCCCTGACTCCGAGCGCCAGCCCGACCACGATCCCGGCCGGGAGCCACCATCTCTTCCGCGCCTTCAGGAAGAGAAGAATCACGGCGCTTCCGATCATGGCGTCGAACGCGTAGTTCTCGGTCACCGAACCGTAGTACCAAAAGAGAGGGTTGAAGGCGAAGAGCGCGGCGCACGGCAAGGCATATCGTTCCCCAATCCATTGCCGCGCCGGCAGATAGATGAAGAGGACGGCGGCGACGGAACAGAGAACGACGACGATCAGAATCCCGGTGTGATCGTCCCCGGCGACCCACGCGGCCCCCTTGCATAACGCGATATAGACGGGATATCCCGGCGGATGCGGTCGCTCCTCGGCGATCGAGTAGCTCTGCATTCCGAGCATGTAATTGCCGGGATCGAGACCGGAGAGATGCCGTTCCGCCGTCAGAAGACGGCTCAGCGCCGTCAGAGCAAGCAGAAGCAGGAGCGCCGCGCGGCCCGATCGATCGAGCGCGCCGGCTGATGGAAATATCGCCATGCGGAGACGTTGAGACCTCACGGAAACTGAACGCTCCCGCCCGGAGAAGAGCGGAGCGCCGGAACTTACCGATTCCATCCCGACCGAGCGTCGCTCCCGTTCCCGGGCCGACCTCTGGCCCCGATCGAACCGGCCGGAACCATCCCTCACTGTCGCGAAGTGTCATGAACGGTCGCCGCGATTGCAAGTGTGGGGCGGTTTCGGTTTATTTGCCCCTCTTCGGACGTTCGTCACAGACATCTCCCGGTCGGACATCTTACCAGTCACACAAAGAACTTCATCCATGTCGATCATTCAAGACCTGTACGCGCGGCAGATTCTCGATTCACGCGGCAACCCCACCGTCGAGGTGGAAGTGGTGCTGGAGGACGGCACCATCGGGCGCGCCGCGGTTCCCTCCGGCGCCTCGACCGGCGAACATGAAGCCGTGGAGCTTCGCGACGGCGACGAGAGGCAGTATCTGGGACGCTCGGTCATGAGGGCGGTCGGCAACGTGAACGAAATCATATCGGATGAGCTGATCGGACTCCCGGCCGACGACCAGGCGCTGATCGACGCCGTGATGATCGAACTGGACGACACCGAGAACAAGTCGAACCTGGGGGCCAACGCCATCCTCGGCGTCTCGATGGCGGTCGCCCACGCGTCGGCGGAACTCCATCGCGTTCCGCTCTACCGCTACCTGGGAGGGGTCAACGCGCGGACCCTTCCGGTCCCCCTGATGAACATTCTCAACGGCGGAAAGCATGCCGACAACAACGTCGATTTCCAGGAGTTCATGATCGTCCCGGTCGGCGCCGATTCCTTCTCCGAGTCGCTCCGGATGGGGACCGAGGTCTTCCACACGCTCCGGAAGGTCCTGTCGGAGAAGGGCTACAGCACCGGTGTCGGCGACGAAGGGGGCTTCGCTCCCTCCCTCTCCTCGAACGAGGAGGCGCTCCAGGTGATCATGACGGCGATCGAGCGGGCGGGCTACACGCCGGGGGACTCGATCTGGCTGGCGCTCGACGTCGCCTCCAGCGAGATGTGGAGCGACGGCGGGTATCGTCTCTTCAAGTCCGATCCCTCGACCGTGAAGAGCCCGGAGGAGATGATCGAGTGGTACAAGGATCTCACGAAGAGATATCCGATCATCTCGATCGAGGACGGCATGGCCGAGAACGACTGGGAGGGCTGGCGGAAGCTCACCGAGGCGATCGGGAGCGAGATCCAGCTTGTGGGGGATGATCTCTTCGTGACCAACAGCTCCTTCCTGACGCGCGGCATCGGCTCGCGCGTGGCGAACTCGATCCTGGTGAAGCTCAACCAGATCGGCACCGTCTCCGAGACACTCTCGGTGGTGGAGATGGCGCAGCGGAACAGGTACACGGCGGTCATATCGCACCGTTCCGGGGAGACCGAGGATACGACGATCGCCGACCTTGCCGTGGCGACGAACGCCGGACAGATCAAGGCGGGCTCGGCAAGCAGGACCGATCGGGTCGCGAAGTACAACCAGCTTCTGCGGATCGAGGAACAGCTCGGCGCCACCGCGGAGTTCGCCGGCGAATCGGCGTTCGGAAAGGGGATCCTCTAGGGGAATTCTCTCATCGCCGATGCTGTTAGGCTCAGTCCGGATTCCCGACGGAATCGGGACGTTCGTCAACTCGAACCTTTCTCCTATCCATTATCATGGCAATCGTTTTTGGAACCGACGGATGGCGCGGGGTCATCGCCGATGACTTCACGTTCGCCAACGTGGAACTGGTCGCGCGCGCGGCTGCGCAGTTCTTCAAGAAAGAGTCGAACATCGAGCGGGGGGTGGTCGTCGGCTACGACGCCCGCTTCCTCTCCGGGCGGTTCGCCGCAAGCGTGGCGCGCGTCCTTGCCGCCGAAGGGATCACCGTCTGGCTGACCGACGGTATCTCCTCCACCCCGCAGGTCTCGCTCGCCGCCAGGCAGAAACGCCTGGCGGGGGGGATCATCATCACGGCAAGCCACAACCCCGCCGAGTACAACGGCTTCAAGCTGAAGGCGGGCTACGGCGGACCCTCCACGCCGGAGGATATCGCGAAGGTGCAGGCGTTCGTGACGAAGTACGAGACCGCCCCGCCGAAGCCGAAACGCCTGGCCGATATCGGCGAGCTGGTCAAGGGGAAGCAGGTACGTCCCTTCGACTCCAAGCGGGCGTACGTCGATTACGTCAAGAAGAAGATAGATCTTGATGCGATCAACAATGCCGGCTTCAGGGTGCTCTACGACCCGATGTTCGGCTCCGGTATCGACACGCTCGATCTCCTTCTTCCCAACGTCGACCAGATCCACAACGAGCACAACCCGGCGTTCGGCGATCTGGATCATCCCGAGCCGATGGGAGAATATCTCGGCGCCCTGATCGACAAGGTCCGCTCCGGCGGCTACACGGTCGGGCTTGCCACCGACGGCGACGCCGACCGACTTGGGACGGTGGATGAGAACGGAAACTTCGTCGACTCCCACAGGATCTTCGTCCTCCTGATGAAATATCTCTACGAGGATCGCGGCCGCAAGGGAGCCGTCGCCAAGACGATCTCCCTTACCACGATGATCGACGACTACTGCAAGCGGAAGCGGATCAAGATGCACGAGACCCCGGTCGGGTTCAAGTATATCGCAAAGCTCATGACGACCGAGAAGATCGTCATCGGCGGCGAGGAGTCCGGAGGGCTGGGGACCAACCTCCATATTCCGGAGCGCGACGGTATATTCAACGGCCTGCTGGTGCTGGAGATGATGGCGCGGCGCGGAAGAACCCTCGGCGAGCTTTCGGCGGAGCTGGATGAGGAGTTCGGCCCGCACCGCTACAGAAGGGTCGACCAGCGGATGACCGTGGAGCAGAAGGATCGCATCCTGGCCCGCGCGAAGGGGGGGGTCGAGAACCTGGGCCCGTACGCGGTGACCGGAAGCAGCACGCTCGACGGCTACAAGTTCTTCGTGGAGAACGGCTGGCTCCTTATCAGGGCCTCCGGCACCGAACCGCTCCTCCGCTACTACGCCGAGGGGGACACGAACGAGAAGGTGGACGCGCTCCTTCAGGCGGGTCTGACGCTCAAGTGATCCCGCCCGACCGCACAGAGCTGCTCCCTTTGCGAACCGGATTCACGGTGGACGGCATATCTCAATCGTCGCGATGCAATACTCGACCTTCTATAATGTGATGCCGGACGGCACGGTCAAGCAGATCAACCCCTTTACGGGGAACGAGGTCTGGGCCGTGCCGGGGCGCGCCTCGAAGCCGACGCAGAACGGCGTGGGACTCCACGAAACGGCGGTTCCCCTGGAGAGGATCGACAGGGGAACCTACTGCTCGTTCTGCGAGCGACGCTATTTCGAGGTGCCGCCGGAAAAATCGCGCTGGGTGCGGAACGGAGGGGAATGGCATGAACTGACCGCCCTTCAGCCCGACCACTACTTCGACGTCCCGGCGGAGTTCAGACGGCTCCCCAACCTCTTCGAGATCGTTACGCTCGACTACTGGAAGAAGAACTACGGCTACCATCCCCCCCCCGCCGAACTCGAGCGGATGGAACGCTATGTGGAATCCCCCGTCGGCTTCAAGCATCTGCGCGACATCATCGAATACAAGCTCTCGTTCAGCAAGGCCGGGGGGAGCAAGGGGAAGAAGATCAGCGACGAGGAAGTGCTCCGCCGGTCGGAGCCGTTCTTCGGCGGCTGCCACGAGCTGATCACGGCGCGGCATCATTTCGTCCCGGACGGAACGACGATCGAGGATCTTCTCTCCAGCGGACGGCTGACGGCGGAGGAGCACTTCTACTACATGAAGCTCACCGTCGAATCGCTTCGCGAGATACTTCTCCGAAACCGTTACGTGCGATATGTCTCGGTCTTCCAGAACTGGCTGCAGGCCGCCGGCGCCAGCTACGACCACCTGCACAAGCAGCTCGTGGGACTCGACGAATGGGGAGCCTCGATCACGCGGCAGGTGAAGATGCTGAAGGATGACCCGAACGTCTTCAACGAGTACGGCGCGAACTTCGCGGCGATGTACAATCTGATCTTCGCCGAGAACGATCACGGGATCGCGTTCGTCGGGATCGGGCATCGCTTCCCCACGAT
The DNA here is from genome assembly GCA_966250335.1 of uncultured bacterium. GTDB lineage: Bacteria > Bacteroidota > Ignavibacteria > OLB7 > OLB7 > OLB7. The sequence goes on from CBINGZ010000037.1 coordinate 44,597, forward strand.
CGAGATCTTCTCCAAGTCGAACCATTCCCGTCCCTACGAGCATTCGGAGGAGGAGCTGCGGGGGATGAGCGATCTGATCCATGCCTGCCACGCGGCCACCGGCGCCGAGATCAGCTGCAACGAGGAGTGGTACTACAGTCCGGTCGACGCCGTGGTGAAGATGCCGTGGCATGTCCTCATCAAGTGGCGCATCAACGTGACGGCGGGGTTCGAGGGGGGAACGAGCATCTTCATCAACCCCCTCTCTCCCGTCGAAATGCGCGACCGTATCGTGCCGCGACTCTATGCGCTCCGCGACTCCGGCGAGGTCACGGCCGGCATACGGATCGCGGAGGAGTGCCGGATCGCGCCGAACCCGTTGATGTACTATAAATAGCTCCCCCTCTTCCCTGCAACCTTTCGATATGGTTGAATCGGCGGTCGCGGCATAGATTTGCCCGCACGACACGATCCCGCCGGGATCGGTCTCCATTCCGAACAGCAGGGAACGATCGCGGATTGAAACGGACCGTCAAGAAGATCGAGCGCGCGCTGCGCCGGACGACGCTTCGGGCCCTTGCCGGGCGGAGGCGGCCTCCGGAACGGACGGGACTCCTCCCGTCGGAATCCCCCCGGATTCTGCTGCTGCGCCACGACCGGATCGGCGACGCGATCATCTCCACCCCCATTCTGACCCTTCTTCGACAGCGTTTTCCGGAGGCGCGGATCGATCTGCTGCTTGGACGCAGAAACGCGGTCGCCGCTCCTCTGATCCCCGCCGTGGATCGTGCGATCGTGCCGGGACCGCCGGTGATCCCCTTCGTCGATTCGATTCTGCGTCTGCGACGCGCCCGGTACGACCTCTGCATCAATCTGCTGACCAAGGACTCCGCGAGCGGCGCCGCGATCGCCTCGCTCTGCGGCGCGAAGACGACGATAGGGTTCGAGGGGAACGACGGGGCGCTCTACGATATAAATATCGTCCGCCCCTCCTCCCGGCTTCATATCGTGAGAGAGACGTCGATGCTGCTGGAGCCGCTGGGGATTCCGACGATCGGCCCGGAACCTGCGGGCCCCGCCGAGCGTCTCAAGGTCGTGCTCGACCCGGGCCTGATCGACCGGGGACGCTCGATCGTAAACTCGCTCGGCGCCGGGGCCGGGGCGATCGTCATCAACATATCATGTCCCGATCCGACGAGATCGTGGGGAATCGACAGATTCGTCGAACTGGGAGAGGAACTCAGGAAGATGGGACGGAACCCGATATTCGCGGCGACCCCGGCGGACGCGGCTCCCCTGACCGAGATCGCCCGGCGGAGCGGCGCTCCCTCCCTGCCGGTCACCGGGTCGTTCGCCGAATTCGCCGGAATGCTCGCGGGGGCCTCGACGGTGATCACCCCGGACACCTCCGTCGTCCATCTGGCGGCGGCGCTCGGAACGCCGACCGTGATGCTGGCGGCCTCCCGGGAGATGACCGAAGTCTGGAGCCCGTGGGGAGTCCCCTTCCGGGCGTTCTTCGGGCATGGATCGGCGAGCGATATACCTCTTGCCGATGTCGTCGCTGCGGTCGCCTCCCTCGGCAACGAAACCGAACGTTCACAGCATCCGTCCACGCGCGCATGAAGACGCTCCGAAGACTCCTCCCCTTTTTACGGCCGTATCGTGGACGGCTCCTCATCTCCGCGCTCCTCAGTGCGCTTCTGGCGATCCTGAGCACGATGACCTACACGATCATCATGCCGATCATGGAGCTGATCTTCCCGTCGCAGCAGCAGGCGGGAACCGGGGGGCTGGGGAACGGCGTCCCCGATTCGGCGGGGTCGGTGCAGCAGACGATCCTCGGCTACTTCAGTTCGCTCGTGCTGAACCCGGCCGACCGGGTCCTCTCGCTCCGCAACCTCTGCTTCCTGATCGTCGCGATCTTCGTGTTGAAGAATATCGTGAAGTACTTCAGCACCCTGCTGCAGGTGCACACCGAGGAGGGGATGATGCGCGACGTCCGCGACCTCCTCTTCGGCCGCACGGTCAATCTCTCGCTCGGGTTCTTCAACCAGAAACGGACGGGGGAACTGATCTCGGTGGTGACGAACGACGTGGCGGTGATGAACATGGCGCTGACGCCGACGGTCAGGATCGTGATCCAGGAGCCGTTCCAGGTGATCTTCATGCTCTACCTCCTGCTGGAGATCTCCCCGCTCCTGACCGCCATCGCCTTCTCCACCAGCCTTCTCTCGGTGCTGATGATTCGTATCCTCACGAAGCATATCAAGCGATATTCCGTCAGGATGCAGAACGCGATGAGCGATATCACGATCCGGCTTCAGGAGACCTTCCAGAACGCCAGGATCATCAAGGGGTACGGGGCGGAAGGACATGAAACGCGCCGCTTCGAGCGGGAGACGGGCGAGTATGTCCGTTCCGTGATGAAGCATGCGCGGATCATCAACCTGATGACGCCGACCAGCGAGATCTTCGCCATCACGGCGCTGGCGGTGGTCCTCTTCTACGGCGGCCTGCAGGTGATCCACGCCTCGCTGACGGGGCCGGAACTCTTCGCCTTTCTCTTCCTTCTCTTCGGCATCATGCAGCCGATCACGACGGTGATCACGATCCCGGCGACGATCCAGCGCGGGCTGATCGCGGCCGAGCGGGTCTTCGAGATCCTCGACACGAAGCCGACGGTGGTCGGCGGCCCTTCCCCCGCCTCGCCGCTCCGGAGGGAGCTGCAACTCCTCAACGTCGGCTTCAGCTACAGGGAAGGGCAGCCGGTGGTGCGCGACGCTACCCTCACGATCAAGCGGGGACAGACGGTGGCGCTCGTCGGCCCGTCGGGTGGGGGGAAATCGACAATGATGGATCTTATTGCGAGATTCTATGACCCGGAGAGCGGCGGCATCTATCTGGACGGAGTCGATATCCGGGAGTTCGATCTGAAGAGCTACAGATCGCTCTTCGGGATCGTGACGCAGGAGTCGCTTCTGTTCAACGACACCATCCGGAACAATATCGCATACGCTACCGACGGAATATCGGACGAGGAGATCATGGCGGCGGCGCAGGCGGCGAACGCGCATGAGTTCATCAGCCGTCTTCCGGAGGGATACGATACGAAGATCGGGGATCGGGGCGTGCTTCTCTCAGGGGGCCAGCGGCAGCGGCTGGCGATCGCCCGGGCGCTGGCGCGCGACCCGCAGGTCCTTCTCTTCGACGAGGCGACCTCGGCGCTCGACACCGAGTCCGAGATGCTGGTGCAGGATGCGATCAACAACCTCCTGCTCGACAGAACGGCGGTGATCATCGCGCACCGGCTCTCGACGATCAAGTCGGCGCATCAGATCGCCGTCGTCCAGGATGGAGAGATCGTCGAATGCGGCACCCATGCCGAGCTGCTGGAGGCGGGACGGCTGTACAGGAAGCTGCACGACGTGCAGTTCAGGGACGAATGAGAAGCGGATGGGAGAAGCTCCGCCGCCGGTCCTGACGGAGCGGGAGCGGCGACCGGATCGGGATCGGCCCCCATGTAGATCCCGGTGTACGAGAAGGTAAGGGCGAAGACGACGAGCGAGATCCAGCCGATCACCATCCTACGGCGATCCAGAGGGGTCTCGTCCGGCACCGGCGGGTGTTCGACCTTCACCAGGAATCGCAGAGCGATATACCAGAAGAGCCATCCCCCCCACCCCAGAAACCACCACCCGGCGTTCGCCTCGATCCAGAGCATGACCGGCCCCAGAATCCCCTGAAAGAACCTGTAGAGGGGATCGGGGTTGTACGCCTTCACCGCATCGAGCAGGAGCGCCCCGACCGTGCCGAGACCGATGAAGAGAATTCCCCGCATCACCCATTGCGATATGAGCTTCTGCCGCCTGCCGAACATCGAATAGACGATATGACCTCCGTCGAGCTGCCCCACCGGAATCATGTTGAGCGAGGTGACGAACATCCCGAACCACCCGACACAGAGGAACGGATAGTGATAGATCTCGTTCATCGGCGGAAAGAATCTCCCCGGCTCGATGAACGCCTCGCGCAGGAGCGAGAAGAGAGCGAAGCCGCCGAAGAAGATCCCCTTGTCGGGGAAGGTCTGCACGGCGCGATACTCCGGGTGGAAATGATAGAGCGAGTCGATCCCGGGCATCGTGGCGATCCCGATGATCAGATAGGCCAGCGCCACCACGAAGCCGGCCAGCGGACCCGCCACGCCGATATCGAACATCGCCTTCCGGCTGGGAACGACCGCCCGGGTTCTGATGACGGCGCCGAGCGTCCCGAAGAGGATGAACGGCATCGGGATGTAGAACGGCAGCGTCACATCGACCCCGTGCGCCCGCGCGGCGAAGTAATGGCCGAACTCATGCACCGTAAGGAAGAGGAGGAGCAGGACGCTGAACGGCAGCCCCACCCCCATCAGCGCGAAGAAATCCCCCAGCACATCGGCCGGCAGCGACGGGTTGACGCCGAAGGAGATCATCGTGTAGGTGACCGAAAGGAAGGTGGCGAGGAAGAGCCCGATATGGAGGATATAGTTGTGCCGCGTCGGCCGCGGCTCCTCGACGCCGCCGGAGGAGCCGGGAAGGGGAGATTCCCCCTCATACCGTTCCCGGGAGCTGCCGTCCTCCCGACCGCCGCCGAACCTGTTGCCGTCAAATCCGTTGTCGTTCACATCTCTCCTGTTCGGTCAGATGGGATAAGGTCGTTGTTAGAGATCGACGCTGAAGCCGAGCGAGTAGTATTCCTCCTTCCGGAAGAAATGCTGGCCGTAGGGGGACCTGCCGGCGTAGTAGGCGGCCTCCACCGTGACGCCTCGCGAGTCGATATGCCCGAATTTCAGGCCGATCCGGGCCTGATGCTCCGCGACGGTTTCAAGTTCGCTGCTGATCCTGAGCTCGTAGCCGGCGCGGAGCGTGAAGGGACGATCCTTCCACGGCTCCCAGGCGGCGTCGAACCCTCCGTACGGTGTCAGCGTGCCGAGGGTGTCGGGGATGGTATTGAACAACCAGATCCCGCCGAGATAGGTTCGCATCGTCCCGCGCGACGACGCGTCATCCCCTCCGAGCGGGGTTCTGTAGCCGCCGAGCAGATCGATGAACTCGCGGCTGTAGGTGAAATAGCGCTGCTCGGGATCGGTGAAGCTCGGGTCGCCGTCGACGATGTGGGCGGAGATATGGGCGATCCGGAGGCGAGCCTCGGCCCCCGGTCGGTCATCGCCGTTCTCGAACCAGTCTCCGCGCACCCCGAAATGGTAGTCGACCGCCTCGACCGGGAACTTGAAATTCCCCGAGGAGCGCAACCGGGTCCAGGTGAAGAAGTCGGCGCCGAACGTGAGGCCGGAGACGGTCCGTCCCTCCGTATCGCGCTCCAGGTCGAACCCGACGATCGGCACGGAGGCGCCGATATCGAGCCGGAGCTTGTCGTTCACCGACTCCCTCGATCCGCCGATCCTCGCCTCGATCTTGCCGGCATAGGGGGCGCGCAGTTCATCCAGACGAATGAACGCGCGCGCGCTCCCTGCCGAGTCGCTCCCCTGCGCCGCCGCCGTCGAAACGAGCAGGGCCTGCGCCGCCACGACTGCGATCCACACGAATATGGATCGACTTACGATCTGTACTCCCGACCTTTCCACACGACTTTCCTGTTGATGAGAAGCAGCGGCGTCACCAGCGCCTGCGCTATGAAATAGAACTCGAAGACCGGGAAATATCGCATCGTGCGCATCCTTCCCAGACGTCTCGTGTTCGGGATCACGACCAGAAGGTCGCAGATGAACTTGGTTCCCCAGACAAGGGCCCACGCCTTCGCGGAGACGAACGGCGAGAGGACCAGGGCGATCATCATGAAGACCGCCACGACCAGCACCGACTTCCCCCTCCACCCCATCTCGATCCCTCCCCGCGCCCACCGTTTCTTCTGCCTGAGCACGTCGGTCAGGGTCGGCGAGGGGTTGGTGATCATGGAGATCCCGGCCGTGCAGGGGAAGACGACGAGATGCCCGGCGCGGAGGACGGCCATCATGAGGGCGAAATCCTCGGTCACCGAAAATCTCGTTCCGCGATATCCACCGACCTTCTCGTAGACGTCGCGGCGGATGGCGAAGTTGTTGCCGATGCAGCCCATCGGGATACCGAAACGGAGCGCGCTGGAGGCGATGGTATGCAGATGGATCCAGTCGAGCTGCTGGATGCCGCTGAAGAGATCGTGATCGCGCACGATCGTGAAGCCGGTGTAGCACCCCACCTCCGGCGTGAAATGTTCGACCACGCTCCGCGCCCAGACCGGCGGCGGCTGGCAGTCGGCATCGGTGAAGAGGACGATCTCGCCGCCGGCAAGATCCATCCCCTGCGCTATCGCCCGCGCCTTGCCGTGGACCGGGGAATCCTCCGGAACCGTGGAGAGAATCGTGAGCACCCCTGGGTTCGCCGCCGCCGTACGCTCCATAATCGCAAGCGTATCGTCCTCCGACTCGTCGTTGACGGCGATGATCCGCATCCGGTCGACCGGGTAGTCCTGGGCGGTGAGCGCCTCCAGACAGGGGCCGATGTTCCCCTCCTCGTTCCGCGCCGCCACCACGATCGTGATCTCCGGCCAGGGGTCGGGAACGACCCTCGGGAGTCGATGGACACGGCGGACTCCGATGTACATGACGGCATACTCCACCGCGTACAGGATGCCGGAGACCAGCAGGAAGATCTCGAGAAGGCTTGTGTCGGACAGGAATGTCTCAAACATAGGGAAGCGACAAAGGTACGAATAGAGGGCGGTTCTTGTCGACCGTATCGGTCCGAATCTCTACCTTTGCTCCATGGGTTTCGAATCGTTCATGGCGCGCCGGTATCTGCAGGGGAAGCTCCGTCTCGGCGTCGCCGGCTTCATTCTCGCCGTCGTCCTCGTGGACGTGCTGGCGGCTCTCTGCGGGATCCTCGTCTCGCTCTTCACGGACGACCTGCTCACGGGGCTGATCGGAGGTTTTCTCCTCTTCTACCTGATCGCCGGGGTCGTCGGGCTCGGGTATATCTTCACCTCCGGCCGGACCATCAGCCTGATCGCCATCATCTCCTCGATCTGCATCTACGGCATCAACGTGGGGGTCTGGGCGCTGATCTGCGTCCTTTCGGTCTTCAACGGGTTCAACGGCATCGTCAAGGGGCTGCTGGTAGGGTTCGATCCCCATATCAGAATCACGCCGGCGACGGGACAGGCCCTGAACGCCGACTCCCTCCTTCCGATCATCCGGTCGAACACGGAGGTCACCGCCGCCGCGCCGTTCGTCTCCGGACGTTCGGCCATCCTTCGCGACAACGAGCTGAAGGTGATCCAGGTGCGGGGGATGCGGCGGGACGACGTGACATCGGCCGTGGGGCTCGGCAACAATATCGTGATCGGCTCCTTCGCCGATCCCACCCCCCAGACTCCCCATACGATCGTCCTCGGCCGGGCGCTCGGGTTCGACCTGCATGTGAACAAGGGGGATACGATCTCGCTCCTGAGCCAGGGGGGACTGGAGGAGGCGCTGACCCAGCTTTCCGCCCCGACGATCGTCCGCTGCGTGGTGACGGGGATCTTCGAGTCCTCCAACAAGGAGTACGATACCTACTATGCCTACACCAACCTGGAGACGGCGCGGGAACTCTTCGCGCGGCCGGAGGGGGCGATGGGGATAGAGATCAGGATCGACGACCTGCAACGGGCCGATCAGGTGAAGGGGGCGCTGCGCCCGGTGCTGGGGCCGGGATATCGTATCGAAACATGGCAGGATCTTCATCGCGACCTGTTCAACGTGATGGAGCTGGAACGCTGGGCCGCGTTCATCATCCTTTCCCTCATCATCATCGTGGCGGTCTTCAACGTGCTCGGCTCGCTGACGATGACGGTGATAGAGAAGCAGCGGGATATCGGCATCCTGAAAACGATGGGGGTCGACGCCCCCCGCATCCGCGCGATCTTCATGCGGCAGGGGGCGCTGATCGGAGTGATCGGCACGACCGCCGGCGCCGTCAAGGGGATCGCCATCTGCCTGCTGCAGCAGCAGTACGGCTTCTTCAAGCTGAACAGCGCCGTGTATATCATCAACGCGCTGCCGGTGGAGCTGAGGGCCTGGGATATCATCATCATCTTCCTCACGGCGATGATCCTGGCGCTGCTGGCGGCCGTCTACCCGGCACGCCGCGCCGCACGGGTCATGCCGGCCGACGCCGTCCGCTGGGAGTAGTCGATTTCGGTTTTTCGGGGGCGGGTCGTAGTTTCGACTTCCGCGACCGGAGCGGGCTCCCGGACCGGCGCGTCAATAGAGTCAATCACATCGGAACTTTCAAGTCCATATGCATTATTCAATCGATCACGTCGACAATACGGCCACCCTTACGCTGCACGAGGAGAGGCTGGACGCCGCCAACAGCGCGGAGTTCAAGGGGGAGCTGGTGGTGCTCTGCCGTTCCGGCATCGAGGTCCTCTTCATCGACCTCTCGGAGGTGAACGCATGCGACAGCGCCGGCCTGGGGGCGATGCTTCTCGCCCATAGAGAGATGAAGGCGTCGGGTGGGATCGCGATCTTCATATCGCTCACCGAGCGGGTGAACTCGCTGATCGAACTCGCCCAGCTCGATCGGGTCCTCTACATCTACCCGACCCGCGAGGAGGCGATGGCCGACCTCCAGAGCCAGGACGAGGCGGACGACACGGAGTAAGCCGAAGCAGGCGGATGGAAACAGGCCGGGGTCGTCCCTTCTCCCCCTTCAGGAGCGAGCATGGACGACCCCACGGGCCGGATACGACAGTGAGGGATTCCCCCCTCGGCCGTCCGGAGAGGAGGGGGATGAGGGAGCGGCTACCGGCCCCCCTCCGGCAGTCTGACGATCTCGATCTCCGAACGGGGGCCGGTGATACGGACGGGGCATCCGTCATCGGCCAGATGAATATCGCGATGATCCACGAGCCTCCCCTCCGTATCGAGGATATCGATATGGAGATCGGGTCCGGTCCTGGCGATCCTGAAGAATCCACCCTCCATCACACCGTTCATCGCATCGAAGGAGATCACCGGCGTCGTGACCTGGCGGTCGTGCGGCGGAAGCGCGGTCATGCAGAGATGGATCAGCCAGATCGGCGAGGGTCCCGTGTAGATCGTTTCGTCGGGAACCGACCAGGTCCCCTCCTTCGGTCTGCCGTCCCCTTCATCCAGGTTCAGTCGCACCTCCTTCCCTGCAATAACGGCGCTCAATTCGCGCGTCTCCTCCCCATCCGTCGAGCGCCAGACGCTCCGGCAGCGGACGTCGCCGAGCTGCAGTTCGGCACTGTGGATCGTCACCGAATACTTCAGATGCTCGTTCGGCATCTCCCCGTCGGCCTTCAGTTCTATTTCGGCGTTGCCGAACCCGCGATATCCCCAGGACCCGGTCTCGATAATCCGATCCCCCTCGCGGCGTTGATACGTTCCTCCCATCGAGGTCGCAAAGATGTCGTTGATCATTGGGTCGTTCCGATCATGTTGATGATATGACGAACGGCGCCGGTGAAGGCTCCACTCATCAATATAGAGCAAAAAGCGGGGCCTTCCCGTTCCGGAAAGGCCCCGCTTTTTTCTTCGACCGGTATGAGGCGACCGGATCAGGGTCGGTTGCCGAGACGTTCGATCTCGTCGCGGATCTGCGCCGCGCGCTCGTAATCCTCCTGACGGACCGCCTCCTCCAGCTTCCCCTGCAGCACTTCGCGCAAGGTCTTGGGGCGCTCCGGCTCCGGCGGCTGGGCCGGCTGGAGCGACTCCTCGTAGTTCTCCTCCTCCTCTTCCTCCGACTCCTCCTCATCCTGCGGCAGCACCCCAGCCTCCGTCAGGACCGACTCGGCGACATAGATCGGGGCGCCGCAGCGGATCGCCAGGGCGATCGCATCGGACGGGCGCGCGTCGATCTCGGCGGGGGTGGCGTCGAACTTGAGCGAGGCGTAGAAGGTGCCGTCGCGCAGATCGCTGATGATCACCTCGACAAGATTCACCCCCAGCGCGTCCAGAACGCTCTTCATCAGATCATGGGTGATCGGCCTGGGGGGCTTGATCGTCTCAAGCTCCAGGGCGATCGCCTGGGCCAGGTCGGCGCCGATCAGGATCGACAGTCTCCTCATCCCCCCCGACTCCTGCAGAATCAACGCATAGGAGCCGCTGCTCTGTGGACTGGAGGTCAGCCCTATTATTTCCATCTGTACCTTATCCACGCTGGTCTCCTTCGACTTGCTGTTGAATGTTATGAACGACGGACGCTGCAGGGCATCCGGCGATCATCCACGCCGAGGACTTACTTCCCGCGAACCGCCCTGACCTCCTGCGTCAGCAGCGGAAGGATATCGAACGCATCCCCCACCATGCCGTAATCGGCGATGGAGAAGATCGGCGCGTCCTTGTCCTTGTTGATCGCGAGAATGAACTTCGAGCTCGACATGCCGGCCAGATGCTGAACCGCTCCGGAGATTCCGACTGCTACATAGAGTGACGGAGAAACGGTCTTTCCAGTTTGGCCGACCTGCTCGCCGTGCGGACGCCATCCGGCATCGACAACGGCGCGCGAGGCCCCCACCGCCGCGTCGAACGCGCCGGCGAGATCCTCCACAAGCTGAAAATGCTCCGGCGCCTTCATTCCGCGACCTCCGGAGACGATGATGTCGGCCTCGGCGACATCCTTGCGGCCGGTGTTGACCTTGGTGTCGACCACCTTCGCCGCGAAATCCTTCTCGCCGAAGTCGACCGACGCCGTCCGGACCGACGCCGACGTTCCCTCGACCGGGGCCGCCGTGAAGACGTTCGGACGGAGCGAGAAGACCTTCACCGGCGTCTTGACCGCCACATCGACGCGCGCCTTGCCGGCAAAGACGGGACGGGTGGCGACGACGTCGCTGCCGGCGACGTTCAGCGCCACGGCGTCCGGCGCAAGACCGGCCTCCAGCTTCACCGCGACGCGCGGCGCCAGATCCTTGCCGTGCGATGTATTACTGATAAGGACGACATCGGCGTTTTCGTTCCGCGCCACGGTTGCGATCGCGCGGGCGACGGCGCCGGTGGCGAACTGGGCAAGACGGGAGTCCTCCACGACGATCACGTCGGAGGCGCCGTACTGTGCAAGGCGATCGGCCAGGCCGGCGACCTTGTCGCCGACGATCAGCGCGGAGAACTTCCCGCCGGTCTGCGAGGCGAGGGTCCGGGCGGCCGTGACCGTCTCGAAGGCGTTCTTCTTCAGCTCGCCGCCGCGCTGCTCGATATATGCTAGAATATTCATGTCTGTGGTTTCCGTGGAAGCTGCAGGGTTCGTGATCGATACCGGATGAACGTCGAATACATCTCCCGGCCGACGGCCGGGACAGACTCAGATGACCTTCGCCTCCTCATGAAGGAGTCGAACCAGCTCGCGGACGTTCTCGGGCGAGTAGTCGAAGACCTTCCCTCCCCCCTTCTCCTGCGGCTTTTTCATCTCGATCGTCTCCACACGCGGCGACGTGCCGACCGGCTGACGCTCCTCGATCGGCTTCGACTTCGCCTTCATGATGTCGGGAAGCTTCGGGTAGCGCGGCTCGTTGAGCCCCTTCTGGGCGGTGATGACGCATGGGAGCGACGCCTCGACGACCTCCTTTCCTCCCTCGATATCACGCTCGGCGCGGACCGACGATCCGTTGATCTCCAGCGATGTGACGAAGGAGACGAGCGGCAGATCGAGGAGCTCGGCGAGCATCGGGCCGATCTGGGCCGAATCGTAGTCGATCGACTGACGGCCGACGATCACGAGATCGGGGTTCAACGTCCTGATCGCCGCGGCAAGCTCGCCGGCGACCGAGAAGGAATCGGCGCGCGCCTCATCCTTGATCAGCACCGCCTTGTCGGCGCCCATCGCAAGGCCGAGACGGACAGTCTCCTTGGCGCTCTCGCCGCCGACGCAGAGGAGCGTCACCGACCCGCCGGCATCCCGGCGACGAAGCCCTTCCTCGACGGCGAACTCGTCGTACGGGTTCAGGATGAACTTCACCCCTTTCGTATCGATGTTCTTACCGTCCGGACCAACCGCGACCTTCGTCGTGGTGTCGGGCGTCTGACTTACACAGACAACGATATTCATGCTCACGTTCGATTGATTCAGGTACAATGGAATTCGCGGGCAAATATACTCCGCCGCTTCCATAGTAGAGAACCTGACCGCACCCCGCCGCGGGACTTCTCAAACACTGTAACGGTTTCCCTTCGTCAGCGGCTCAACAGCATACGACCGCGGGAAATTCCGTGAACGGATGATATCTCGTAGAAATATGCCCCCGGGGCCAGGCCGGTTCCGTCGATCGTGGTCGCGTGCCTGCCGCTCTCCAGATCCCCCAGATCATAGCTCCTCACCTCCCTGCCGACCAGATCGAAGACTCTGACCGTGACCGGCGAACGGAGATCGAGCTGGAACTCCAGAATCGTCGCCTCGGTGAAGGGATTGGGACGGACCGCGTGACCCGTGCCGTCATCCCCCACCACCGGCGCCGACGAGGGGAAGCCGAGCGAGATGTCGTCGACGAACCATCCCATCGCACTCCTGAAATCGCCGCTCTTCAGTCGGAAGCGGACGATGGCGACGGTACCGGCCGTTCCCGGCTCCGGATCGACCAGACGAATCCGCTCGAGCCTCCAGTCGGCGGGGTCGGGGGGGCTCTCCCACTCCGGGCTGGCGGTGGAGTCGAACGTGGCGAGGGTCCGCCATGTCGTCCCCGAATCGTAGCTCACCTCGACATAGCCGGTGTCGGAGGGATCGATCAGAGCGATATGGGAGAAGGTGAGATCGATCGATCCGTCGGCCGTGACCGGGAAGATCTGGAGGAAGGTGTTGCTCCGCGACGGGTACTGCTGATTGGGACGATCGGTGTAGGAGTTGGGGGCGCTCAACGCCGCCTCCGTGGTACGGCTCCAGGTTCCCGTCGTGTAGAACCGGGGAGCCGTGCCGTCCATCGTCTCGGTGTAGGGATCGAGGCTCCCGGCGTAGACGATGATCGTGTCGGTGGCCCGGCTCTCGTTGGGGGGAGTGGCGCCGTCGACGACGGTGAAGTTGTAGCGGTAGTACCCCCGTTCCGACGGATTGTCCCGGACCTCCCTGATCGACCCGGTATCCGCCGCGCTCAGAGGCTCCTCCCGGATCAGGACGCCGTCGCGATAGAGCCGGTAGGCGGCGATGTTGCCGAGCGGGGTGGTGGAATCGGCGCGCACCGCCGGGATGCGAAGGTCGAACCCGACGTTCGGTCTGAACCCGTGCACCTCGGCGATCTCCGGACGGAGCGGCAGTCTCGACTCACCGGCCGTGAAGATCACCGACCGCACCGCGCTCGTATCCTCCCCGACCGCCACCCGCACCTCGTACTTGTACGCCGTGTTGATCGTCAGCCCCGTCTGCGAGAACTCGACGGTCCCCGCCGGCCGGGTCGCGACGAACGCCCCGTCGCGATAGATCACGAGGGTGTAGTCGCTGATCGGCTTGCCGAAAACGCTCACCATCGCCGGGTTGATCCAGGTAAGGGTCGCGCTGGTCGGCTCCTCGAAGAGGCTGCGGACCTTCAGGTTCTCCACCGGATAGGGCTGGAAGATGCTCATGACGGCGGTATAGACGTCGTTGTCGTTCCGTGTATCGAGGAACGAGGGATAGATCCTTCCGGCATGGAAGGCGTTGCCGCTGTAGTCGCCGGCGAAGATCTGATCCTGGAACGGGTTCTTCCGGAAGTCGCTGACGGCGTCGGTGGCGCGCCTGTCGATCCAGGTGTCGCCGCCGTCGGAGCTGTAGCTGACGTAGGCGTCGATGGTGATGTTCGCCGGGTCGTTGCGGCTGTCGGAGTACATCACGGCGATATCGCCGCTCGTTTCATCGATGCTGAGCCACGGCCACCACTGGTCGTTGACGGTCTCCGACTGGATCACCTTCGGGGTCGACCAGGTCTCCCCCTTGTCGGTCGATCTGCTGAAATGGATATCGGGGGTGAGACCGGCGGCCCACGCCAGATAGAGCCATCCGCGACGCGGGGAGTTCGAGTTGTCGGCCATCATCGTCGGATAGGTCTCCGCCCGGAAGGTCCCCTTCAGCACATGGTAGGTGCTGCGGTTGTCTGGACCGCCGACGGTACGGGCGGTGCCGAGCGTCGGATATCCCTGCACGGGATATGAGGGCGCGGAGAAAGAAAGCCCGCCGTCGGTCGATTTCACGAGCCCGATCGAGCGGATGGGGCCGTCGTTCCAGGCGACGTAGAGGGTGCCGTCCGGCCCGGTGGTCGTGATCGGGAAGCTCTGGCCGAACGTGGTGTCGGTGCTGGTGCGCGGTTTTCTGGGGCTCACCGGGATAGGAACGGCCCAGGTGGAGCCGCCGTCGGTCGAGCGGGTCACGACGATCTGGGTGGCGCTGTCGCGGTCGGTCACCCGTTTCCAGGGGGTGTAGAGATTTCCCCGGTACGGTGAGGTCTCCGAGTTGTCGGCCTCGATATAGTATTTATCCTCGAACGCCGAGTCCGCGGTCATCGTCCCCCGGTGTTCGATCACGATCATCGGGGCGGTCCAGGTCTCCCCCTTGTCGAAGGTCTTGCAGACGTAGACCCCCGATTCGCCGGTGTAGGTGCCGGAAGGAAACGCGCCGAACATCACATATCCGTTCCCGAGATGATCGAACCCGACCGAGGGATCGTTCCCCGACTGCCAGTTCGTGTTGATGACTCCGAGCCGCTTGTTGACCCAGGAACGCCCTCCGTCCCTGGAGACATAGACCCACGCGCCGCGCGAGTCGACGGCCGAGGAGATCAGCGTCTTCGGGTCGGTCGGATGGATCGCGATCGACGATTCGTTCTGGGGCGCCTGGGCGATGTTGGCCTCGGCGATCATATTGCTGTTCAGGAAGATCCCCGTCTCGGCGCTCACCGCCGCGCTCAGGATATAGGGCTGGGAGTTCTTCCCGGAGCGCGAGGGTTTCTCATCGAACTCCATTTTCGGGCGGGCGCGGGAGGCGTTGTCCGGCCGGCGGTGGCGTTCCATTTCGAATTCCTCCTCTTCCCAGTCCGGCTGCGCGAACGCCGGAACGAGGTGGATGAAGGTCAGGAGGAGCAGGGTAACCGTTGTTCGCATGAGAGTAAGAAAGGGCTTCGTGTCGGGAGAGGGAAATCGAACGCCCGGAATCTAACCGTTTGCCACGGATGCACACAACACCGAGTCTCACCATTCTGTATATTCGAGGCCATGCACAGATCGGACTACAGAAAGCGGAAGGAACTTGGGGGAGTATCGGGCGAGGAGCTTCGCCGGGCCCTGCGTCACTTCGCAAGCGGCGTCACGGTGGTGACGGCGGAGAGCGACGGGGTTCGCTACGGGATCACCGTCTCATCGTTCGCCTCGATCTCGCTCGATCCTCCCATCATCATGGTATCGCTCAGCAACAGCAGCCAGCTCGTGGAGATGGTGCTTCGTTCGGAGCATTTCGCGGTCCACATCCTCGCAACGCACCAGGAGGAACTCTCGCAACGCTTCGCAGCCCCCTACACCGCCGAGGAGAAGTTCGCCGGGATCGTCTCCGAGCCCGGAGCCTCCGGGGCGCCGACCCTGGGGGAATCCCTCGCCGTTCTCGATTGCGTGCTCGATCAGTCGCTGGCGGTGGGGACTCACACGGTGATGTTCGGGCGTGTGGTGCATACGAGAGCGGTGGATGAGTCGGGGGATCCGTTGTTGTATTATCATCGGCGGTATAGGAAACTGGCGGAGTGAACTCTAGTCCATCAGATACATATCCTCCCGCTCAATGCAGGTTGCACTCTCTTCGCTGTGAAAGAACGCCACGCACGCATCCATGTCAAAATGCACTGGGATTCTATTTTTGAATTTAACCCGATAGACCTTACCCGGGTTGAAGATGTCGACGACATACGATCGATTGATCCAATAGGACGACAACGATTTACGAACCTGATACGGAGATAGTGAGTAGGCAACCAGATAACGGTTGTCGAAGATAAAATAGCGGTAGCAATATGGATACTTCTTCCAGTCGAAGTCTACGGCCTCCGGATCACGACTAAAGAACGGCGGCAGCTGAAACGGATACTTCCATGGAACGAACACGGTATCCTGACGGAAAAGGATGACGGTCCTGCACACCTCCCCACGCTTCTGAATACCAAGGGAATCATGGCGTCGGTCAAGCGGGACGATTCTTTTCGAATCGACCGGCTGAGCGTATACGCATACCGTCATCGTCAGCATGATAATGCCGAATGCCAGCCATCGAGGCATGGCGGTGTCGGATCGTTTGCTCATATCGATTGCTCGAGAATGCATGAACATCGAAGTGTGAGTCAGTTGATTTTTCACTATCACAGTCTCAATTCTTTCAAATACCTCCGCTCACATCTCACCACAAATCGCGATAAACTCTCCTCACCAGATCGCCGACATCGATGCTGTCGATTACCGTTCCATCGGCATTTATTTTTTTGAGGCGAAGCAATGCATATTCTGTCTGGCCGGGAGTAAGGTATCGAACGATCCCGAGACGTCTTGAATACACGAGAGTGTCGACGATTCTATTCGAGTAGACGGGATGGTCGTATGTCAAACTCAAGGTATAGAATTCCAGTGAGCTACCATGATACGGTATCCCCCTGATCTCTTCTCGTTGATAGGAGTATTCTCGTCCCTTATCGATCCATACTGCGAAGGAATCGACCCCACTTTCATCCAATCTTCGTTGCAGATCATAGATAAATCCCGCGCCCTTGTGAAACGGGGAAAGGCCGTTTGAATCTCCGCACGCATCCAACGTATCTGGAGTATTCACTGGAAACAGATCCATGTAACTCCATCCCCAGTACCGATATTCACGGATACATTCCAAAGTCGTCTCTTCATCTCGCTCATCAACGGCGGAACACGACATCAGGAACACAGGTAGAAGCAGAATAACTAAGTAGGTCCACAAAAGTTTTGCGAAAATCGGCGGAGCCAATAGTTGACAGATGTAAGGCCCGCTAACCGACGAGCACGACGGGCAGTTAGGCTCATGACCCACTGCTGTGCAGTGTTCGCCAGTTCGTCAATCGTCTCGTACTGTCTGTTGCCTGCGATCCGCGATTTGAGAGACCGCCAGAGATGATCCATCGCGTTCAGCTCCGGTGATTGCGTCGGTAACCAGAGCAGCCGAATACCAAGGTTCGACGCCAATTGCCGTGTTACCAATGCAGTGTGGGAACCGTGTTTGTCCAGGATCAGACAGAGCGTCCGTCCTCGATAGCAGCGACGCAGGTAGCGCAGAAAATCATGGAACTCCCCTTGCTTCTGCGAGCGTGCCACACTCACAAGCCGATGGCCCGTGCGGATGTTGATCGCTCCGAACAACACTCGTCGCGCATTCTGGCCGGTGATCGCGACCTCTGCCTGTTCACCTCGTTTGGCCCATTGAGCGCGCAATGGCGGGAACAATCGCAGCATCGTCTCGTCGACCATCAGGATCATGGCATCCTCCGCAAGCCGCATCAATGCTGAAACGATGCCCCCTTTTTCTGCCCCTTGTGCGGGTCAGCATCGCGATACACATACCGTGGGCGCTTCCATCGATACTCCTGCTGATGAAGGCGTCGGCGCAGTGTCTCATCGCTGACGATGAGGTTGAAGTGCTGATGGATGTGTGAGCGCAGCAGTGCCACTGTCCATGCCGTGGCCCGGTATCCATACTGTTCAGGAGAAGCCGTCAACAGCTGTTCAAGCGTGTGGTCATCGAGCGCCTGGAGCTTCCTTGGTCTGCCACTCCGTGGTCGCTCCAGCAGATCGTCGCTGTCATATTGATGAGCGTATCGTTCGATCCAGCGGTAGACTGTCGCGATATGCACGTCGAGAGCATCGGCGACAAGATCAGGTGGGTCACCGGCCGCGATCTTGAGAATCGCGGCAAGACGGCGATGCGTCCGTGCGTCGCGTGTACGTGCTTGCTGAGTCTCAAGCTCGGCACGTTCCTCATCTGTTAGTTCGAGTAGAGGCCTTGGTCCCATCCCCTAACATAGGCGATCTCCGACTTTCGCAAAACTTTTGTGGACCTACTTAGCTCGACTTTGTCCATCAGGAACCATAGGCAAGAGTGTGGAGCAAGCGTTC
>CBINGZ010000038.1:0-60843 GCA_966250335.1 uncultured bacterium
TTTTTCATGTCGCTTGCCTCCTCATTACCCTGAGACAGTTATGAAACCGCTTCTAACAGTCACACTCCGATCGGTCGACATATGTCTTGTTGCCGCTGGAGTTGATATAGTAGCAGCCCCCCTGCGGTCCGATATAGAGCGTCTTCCCGTTATGGGTTCCGCAATTCGAACCACCTCCGGTAGAATCTGAATCGGACGGGTTATTGCAAGAGATTCCGAGCAGTGCTGTGACTGCGGTGAGCAGAATGATGCAGGTACGTTTCACAGGCCCTCCTTACTTCCTCGCACCGAATATAAATCTGCCGCGATGCTTTACAAAGTGAAATCTATCGTATGGGGAAGATGGTTGTATGCGCTTGAATCAGAAGCAACTTGACATCTATGCAAAGCGGGTGATGAATATCGTGTCGAGATTGGCGTCGGGCGCTTCCGGCGCCGCCGAGAAGAGATAGGCCTGTTTCGCAAGAGCCCGGTAGTCGTCGAGGGCGTGCGACAGGTAGAACCCGTCGCAGGTGGGGACGTAGGCGGAGTGCACGGTCTCCAGCGTTTTCGCAGCCCGGAACGCCTCCTGACCGTATCGCCTGTACTCCCCGTTCAGCGAGAACTGCGTGATCAGAGATCCGGCGTGGATCGAGGCGAAGCCGGCCGGCTCTCCGTTGATCGTGGCCCGATAATGGGCGGACTGGAGGATGTGATCCTCAAGGTATGAATCGATGGTCGATGGGAGTGAGGCGAGATGGCGTTCAAGTTCTTCCCGGATAGTGGAAAGAGGTGTCGGCTGGAAACGTACGTTCAACGGTCCTTCGTTCGTTTACTTCGCTGCTCCCCTGATCTTCTCGACACGCTCGTCCAGTCGTCTGGCGTCGTCGTTTCTTCCCATCGCTTCGTAGAGCCGGGCAAGGTTGGAGGCTACCGTGGCAAGGTTCGGGTGGTTCGGGCCGAACGACTTCTCCGCGATCGAAAGCGAACGGCTGAGAAGCGGTTCGGCGAGATCGTAGTTTCCGCGGTCGAAGTATATCCCGCCGAGATTGTTCAGGACGGTGGCGACGTCGGGATGATCGGGGCCGAGAGCCTTCTCCCTGATCGCGAGCGCGCGTTTGTAGCTGGTCTCGGCGGTCGAATCGTGACCGAGATCCTCCTCCACGCGGCCGAGGTTGTTCAGGATGGTGGCCGTGGTCGGGTGATCGGAGCCGTTGCTCCTGACGGAGATGGCAAGGGCCCGGGTGAGCAGCCCCTGTGCTTTTTGCGGCTCCCGCCTCTTGGCGTACATCAGTCCCAAGTTGCTGAGCGGGCCTGCAAGCGAAGCATCCGAATCGCTGTGCGCCTTCTCCATGATCTCCACGGCCCGCCGATATAGAGCGAGTGCGTCGTCGGGTCGGCCGAGCGCTTCGTAGAGACGGCCGATGTTTCCGAGTCCGACCGCCACATCGGGATGATCCGGACCGAGCGTCTTCTCGGCGATCGCGCGTGACCGTTCGTAGAGAGGAAGAGCCTCCGGGTAGCGGGCCGTGATCACATAGAGCATCCCCAGATTGTTGAGCAGGGGAGCCAGATGCGCGTGATCCTTCTCCAGCTCCGCCTCGGCCGTCGCGACCGCACGAGTCGCGACGGCTATGGCGGAATCATATCTCCCCTGACGATAGAGTGTGTCCGCCTGTCTGCTGAGGATGTTCCACTCGGTCTCCTGCGCATGGAGAGCGGCGGGGAGTCCGAGGCAGAGGAGGAGCACGATGTATGAGATCGTCTTCATGGGTGTACGATAGTTCTTTCAGCGATATCTCTACTGCCTCGTAAGCGTCTTCGTCGTGCTGTTGTAGACGGCGGCGCGCTCCCATTTCGGTCCGCTTCCGCTGTTGCGGAGGGCCCAGAAATCGTAGTTCCCGATCTTCCTGTCCCCGGCGCTGTTCAGTTCCGTGCGGCCGGTCATGCCGGTGTAGGCGGCGGCGGTCTTCGGAAACTCGGCCTTGAAGGCGGCGACCTCCGCATCGATCGTGCTGGTATGATCGTGCGTGGTATGGGTCGCCAGATACGTCTTTACGGCAAGCCATACGGCGTCGTAGGCTGCCATCGAGTAGACGTCGGCGTCCTGGTGCGTCACTGCCTCTATGCGCGCCTTCAGCGGTTCCCATCTGCTCCTGGAGCTCTCGTCGAGACCGAAGACGGGGCAGGGATAGCCGACCGTCTGGGCGAACGCGGCGGCCTTGGCGTTCGTCGCCAGCTTCGCCGACTGCGCCACGGCCGATGCTCCATACCACTTGACGGTGGAGAGAACAGGAATATCGGAAGCCGCCGCAAGAATCAGCTCGGCTTCCGCGAACGAGAGGAGATAGATCCCGACGCGATCCGCTCCATGCTTCGCCACCGCTTCGTTCACCCGTTCGGTAAGGGTCGCCAGCAGTCCGGAGACGTTCAGACTCGCGGGATCATACTTCAGGCTGTCGTAGATCGTTCCTCCCTGTTTATGGTAGAGATCGCTTGCCAGGGCGACCAGATCGTTCCCCCAGACGTCGTCGCGACGGACCGTGATAAGGGCGTCGAGGCTGTCCTCGGCGAGCATCGTGGTCATCGCCTCGGCCTGGTAGGTGTCGTCGGGGTTCAGACGGAAAATGTTGTCGCCGGCGATGCTGAGGGAGCGGGCGACACTCGAGGGGCTGATGATGATCATCCCGTTCGCATCGGCATACGATTTGACGGTGGCGACCTCCGCGCTGGTCATCGGACCGATCATGAACCGCAGACCCTTCCCTCTGGCCGCCGTCAGTCCGGCGAGCGCGGAGTCGGGGTTGGTGTAGGTGTTCCTGATATCGATCGCCTTCAGATCGATCTCCGTTCCCATCTCCCTGTTGATATCCTCCACCGCCAGTTCGACGGCGACCTTGGAGGTGGTTCCGAAATCGGAGAGGGTGCCGGAAAGGGCGAGCAGGGCGCCCAGGGAGAGCTCGTGCTTCTCCGTCGACGCCACGGGATCATCCTCTCCGCAGCCCGCGAACGCGAGGGCGGCGATCACGATCGCAACCGCTGAATAGTATTTCATGTCTCTGTCTTGAGTGAGTTGATGGGAGAGCGCCGACGGCCCGGGCGCCGGGCTCGAGAGAAGCCTGGGAGCAAAGCGGAACCAAACATAGAAAAAAGGGGCGAGTCGGCCAGTTCCGATGCCGATCGGTTTGTCGGAGCGCCGCGGGAGGGGACCGACGAGGAGCGCGAGGAGGGATGACGGGGCGGTCAATACCGCGCTCCCCCGTACGTCCCTTCAGCATGAAAACTTCAACCCTTCATCCCATTTTTACCATCGGTCACGGCAGGCATCCGATCGAGACGTTCGTCGGGCTGCTGAAGCTCCATCAGGTCGAGTTCGTCTGCGATGTGCGGAGCGTCGCCAGGTCGCGGTGGCCGCAGTTCAACGCGGTTGCGCTGGGGCTGCTGCTCCGCGAGAGCGGCATCGGCTACGAGCATCTTCCGGAGTGCGGCGGCAAGGTCCAGGCGCCTCCCGAGGAGTTCGCCCGCGGCATCGAGAGGATCGTGGAGCTCGCGGCGGAAACGCGGGTGGCGCTGATGTGCTCCGAGTCGATGCCTCTCACCTCCCACAAGACCGCCCGCGCCAACTGTCATCGCATCGGGCTCCTTTCGCCCCCTCTGAGAAGGCGGGGGGCTGAGATCATCCATATCCTCCCGGACGGCTCGACCAGACTGATCGACGAGACGAAGGTCCCCTCGATCTGGTGATCGGGGGGGCCGCCGATTTCTCCATCGCAACGGGAACTTCCTTAGATTCGCGCGGCCGTATCGGTTGGCGATGCGGTTCCGATACTCTCCCCGCAGGTGACAACGTGCCGGCATGGAGGGTTCCTCGAATAGCGCGTGTCGGTCGGAATCGCCGGAGGGCGAGCCGCGGCGCCCCACACCCCATAGAGAACGAAGAGATGCAACGCTCGAGACCGGTGCGTGTCGGCCCGGAAAAGCGGCGGGAGTATATCGGCAGAATCAACCAGTTGTTCACCAACGGAATTGAATTCCATCAGGCCGCCGACTACCGCGGACTGCGCGATCTGATCCGGGAGGCGCTGGGACTGGCACAGGCGATCGACGACATCTGGTATACCGCATGCTGCTACGAGAAACTCGGCATGTGTCATCGCATGATGGAGGATCTGCCGACCTCGCTCCGATATGCGAAGAAGGCGTATGCTCTCTTCCGGAAGCTGCCGAAGGATCACCCCTCTCACTGGGACGGGCACGGGGCGGCGAGCAGGTCGCTGGTCACGTACGGCATCGGATCGTCGTACATGATGATGGGGGAGTATGAGGAAGCCGAGAAATATATGCGTCTGGCGTGCGACTACGGACGCGAGGCGAACCATGCGGAGTGGATAGGGGCCGCGCTCACCGGGCTTGGAACCGTCCGCCGGCTTACCGGCAACTATGCTGAAGCGATCGCCGCCTTCATCGAAAGCAGGGAATACTGGGAGAAGGCGGGGAGCGTGAGGGGACCTGCCGTTGCCTACCTGAATATCGGAACGGTCCATTATGATCTGGGGGACTGGCAGGCGGCGCTCGACGCGTTTCGCAAGGGAGAGCGGTACAACCGCGCGGTGGGGTTCAAGCGGGACGACCTGGTGGCGGCGGTCAATCTGGCGGCCTGCCTTCTGAAGCTCGGCCGGACCGCCGACGCGCTTCGATATCTGAAGAGAGCGGTTCGTCTGAACCGCGAGCTCGGCTACGAGCTGGCGGAGATCTTCACGATGAAGACGATAGCGGCGTTCTACCTCGAGCTCGGCACGCTGGAACGGGCGCTGGCGTACGCGATGAAGGCGCTTCACAAAGTCGATCAATATCGGGTTGAAGCACATCGTCCCATGATACTGGTCCTGCTCTGCGGTATTCATGCGGCGATGGGGCGACCGGAGTGCGCCATTCCATTCGGGCTGCAGGGGCTGGAAGCTGCGATCAGACTGAACATGCGGCATGAGGAACAGGAGCTGACGCTGCTCCTTGCCCGAACGTATGAACGGATCTCCGATCCGGCCACAGCGATACGATATTACCGTCGGTATCTCGAACTGGAGGAGGATCTTGCCGGTCCCGGCGTGCGGCGGGCCGTGGTGACGACCGGTCTGAAGATCGGTGTGCGGAAGATCAAGGGGGAGAAAGAGGAGCTGCAGAAGAAGGTGGACGGGCTGGCCGGGGAGATCGAACGGAAGTCGAAGGAGCTGATGACGCTCGCACTGCGACTCAATCGCAAGGATGAGATCGCCAGGGATATCAGGGAGAAGGTCGCCGCGAACGGGAATGGGGGAGCAGTCGAGAAGGATACGACGCTCACGTCGCTCGTCCGTCAGCTCCAGGAGGGGGATGCCTCCGGCACCGGCTGGAGTATCTTCGAACGACAGTTTCACGAACTGCACCACGATTTCATCGGCTCGCTCTCGCAGAGCTGTCCGCTGCTGACACCGATGGAGCTGAAGGTCTGCTCACTGCTGCGCGCCGGGATGACGAGCAAGACGATCGCCGACATTCTGGCGCTCTCGTTCAACACGGTGAACACGCACCGGTACAACATCCGCGCGAAACTTGGCCTGGATGGGAAGGCGAATCTGGCGACGTTTCTTGCGGGGTTGTAGCCGGTGCGCGAGCATTGCGATCGTTTTCTTACTGAGGGATGAAACGTCGGGGAGGAGAGAACTCCTCCCCGGTGACACTCATGGTACTATTACGGCACGACAGGAACGACACCGACAGGCACCTCCGGCCGGCCGGTCACCTTGAACGTGAACGACCGCCATTCCGGATGACACGATCCACCCGACCCTAAGCCGCCGGTCTTGACGACGAACGTGTTCAGCCCCCCCGTGAACTTGATCGGCGACACCGTGATGGAGCCGCATACGATCGGCGAGGCTTCCGATGCCTCGTCCTCGTCGAGCGTCGCGGTGACCGATCCTTCCGTGAGCGAGACCGATGCGCCTGTATGGGGATCGAGGACGCGGATGGAGACCTTGTAGATCCCCGCTATGGCGCCCGGTATGACGCTGACCACGCCGAGTTCCTGGTTCGGGATGATAGTCCTCGTAGTGCCGCTGACACGACCCCACGAGTAGATGATATTATCCCTGTACGTGGCGCCCTGGAACGGATCGCGTGTTGCGCGATTGACGTCGAAGACGGTCGAGTGTCCGTTATAGGAGACCTCGAACCCGTTCGTCTCCGTGGGAGCCGGAAGTGTGGAGTGGTCACCGTTGCCGATGATGAAGAGCGGGTCGTCGGTGGCCGTCGTCGTCGCTCTGTCCGGGGGAGCGGTCATCGATCCTCCGGGGCGGTTGAAATATCCCACCACGGTCTGCGCGTAGCTTCTGGCGGTGAGATGGTCGCCCCCGGGGATCGTTGCGTTTACGGCATCGTACGGCGCATCGGCAACAATCAGGTTTCCGGAGCCGCCTCCTATCGAAGCGTATTTCGCTTCGATTCTGTTGAAGTATCCGCCGGTGATAACGGAGTAGTCGGCGATATTATCGTCGGAGGATTCGATAAATCCATATTCTCCTCCCGATATCGTCGACGAAATCGCCTCGGATTTATTCCCGAGGCCCCCACCGACGGTGGAACCGAGCCATTGAGCAAGGTTGCCCTGCCCTCCTGCGACGGTCGCATAATCGAAACCGGTGCTGTTGCTGAAGCCGCCTCCGATGCTGCTCCAGGCCCCGCCGGCAGTATTGAATTCGCCTCCCGCTGCCGTGGATTGATCTACGGCAGCATTCATGTAGCCGCCGCCGACCGTGGCGTGAAAGGAGTTCGCGCCATTACTGGCGCCGCCGTCGACGTTACTGAACAATCCGATCGAGCTGTTCTCCATGCCGCCGCCGATGGCGCTGTATTGCGCCAGTCCGAGATTCAACTGGCCTCCCCCCATGAACGTCCAGCCGTCGGGATCGGTATACCACCCTGCGAACGTGTAATTCCGATCGCCTCCCGTGACAACGGAGTATTTGGTGCTTGGAACACTGTAAAAGCCTCCGCCGGCAAATGAGCCGACGCCTCCGCTCGTATTGTGGTGACCGCCTCCGATTGCTGAATATTCACCGTATAAGATGGGGAAACCTCCTGCGTTGTTCTCGTACCCGCCGATGATCGTGCTGTACTGCATCCATGCCATGTGCGCGCTCCCTCCTCCCACGGTATTCCCTTTACTGCTCGTTGAATTTCCCAGTCCCCCTGAAATAGTGCTGAGGTCATCTGAGGTCATATTCATTACTCCGCCCGAAACCGTTCCCGACGTCGTTCCTCCCGGATAATTGAGGTAACCGCCGCCGACGGTCGAGAAGTTGGGGCCTGCGCCGTTCTGGAATCCGCCGTGGATCGTGGCAAAGTACCCCGAGGCGCCGTTGGTTCCTCCGCCGGTGATGGTTGCTCCGCTCTCGCTGGGAACGATCGGCGTGGGGAAGGAATTGCTTCCGATCTGGTTCCCGAACCCGCCGAGGATCGTTGCGTCGATCGCATCTTCCCCGATCCTGTTTGCTCTGCCGCCGCCGATTATTCCGTAGTCGCTGGCGATTTCGTGGTAATCGTTTCCAGGAGGCCGGGCGGGCGCCGGCACGCTGGTGTTCGCGCCGCCTCCGCCGATGAAGCTTCCCTGGGCGCCTACGATCGAGTTCCCCTGGAATCCGCCCAGGATATTGGGGCTGACGGGGTGGGGAGAAAATCGCATGACCCGTTTGGTTCCCCGATTTGCCGTGGGGTCGCTGTCGTATACATGAAATTCAAACGGCTCATCATCGGTCGTTCCAACAAAGTCGGGCCCTGCCGTCGTCGCGTAGTTGCCGCGTTCGCTCCAGTAAACCGAGGAGACGGGCGTCAGCGTTTTTGCCCCTTCCTTCCCGGCGGAGATGTGGTCCGGTGATCCGATGACAAGTCGTTGTGCCGACTCGTCGAATGCCATGCCGACTCCGTAACCGCTCCTGATATTCAGGATTCCTCCCTCCGGCATGATGTTCCTGCCGTTGATCCTGATTCCGGAGATATAATCTGTTCCGATATTGTCCGCGGATACCGCGCCCTGGGCGATCTCCCCGGTCGTGATCGATCGCGCCGGAACATTGATCGCATAGGGAGATGCATGCATCTGCGTCAGGGGGCGCATCTCGGTTCCATCCGCAATACGCACACCGATCCACAGCGGACGGTTCATCCCTCCGGCGTCGGGCAACGGAGTATTCCCTCCGCCCAGCGTCAGGCTGAAGATGCCGCCGGAAATATCGGTCGTGTAGCTATCCTGCCATATTCGTTGCCGGCCGGATTCATCGCCGTAGAGGGTGATCGTGATCGGATATGTACCATCGCTGATCGAGCCCCCGTCGGGAGCAGTGATCGCCCCCTGGTAGCTGATCGTCTTCGGGATATCCGGTCCGGTCGGAGCATGCTGGGCATAGCCTGTAGATGCAAGCAGCAGAAGCATCAAGGGTAGCGATACCGGTGCTGCCGAACGTCTATATTTCATAATGATATCTCAGCTTGTGGTGAGTAGGACTCGTCTTACTGAACCGGCGGGCGACCGGTGACCTTGAACATGAACGAACGCCATTCGGGTGCGCATGTCCCTCCCACGCCGAGGCTCCCGGTCTTCACGATGAAGGTGTTCAGACCTGCTGCGAATGTGATCGGCGAGCTTGTGATCGAGCCACAGACGATAGGCGTCTCCTCCGATCCCTCGTCGTCGACGAGCGTGGCTGTGACCGATCCTTCCGTCAGCGCAACAGGCGCGCTGGTATGGGGATCAAGGACGCGGATCGAAACCTTGTAGACACCGATCGCAGCTCCCGGTATGACGCTGACCACGCCGAATTCCTGGTTCGGAACGATATTCTTCGTGGCTCCGCTCACACGGCCCCATGAGTAGAGAATATTATCGGTATACGTCGCGCCGTAGAACGGATCGCGGACCGTCCGGTTGACGTCGAACACGGTGGAGTGTCCGTTATAGGAGACCTCGAACGCGTTCGAACGGGTGGGATTGGGGAGTGTGGAATGGTCGCCGTTGCCGATGATGAAGAGCGGATCGTTGATGGCGTTGGTCATTGCCCTGTTCGGGCGGGCGGTCAGCGAACCGGCCGGATAATTATAATATCCTATGACGGTCTGGGCATAACTCTGAGCGATAAGGTTGTCGCCGCCCGGTATGGCTGCGTTAAGGGCGACGAGGGTTCCGTTGTTTTCGACTAGATTACCCGATCCGCCGCCGATGGCGGCAAAGGCGGCCTTCATGGTATTGTAATAGCCGCCGCTGATCACCGAATTTTCTCCCAGGTTGTCGATCAATCCGTGCTGACCGCCGGAAATAACCGATCTCGGTCCGTATGCCTCGTTCTCGACGCCTCCGCCGATCGTAGCCCCCTCTCTCGCTGCTCTGTTCGAGCTTCCGCCGGCAACGGTGGAGATGGAGTGGGTAGCCTTGTTCTCCAACCCGCCGCCGACCGTGCTCCAGTCAGCGTCGGCGTGATTATTGTCGCCCCCTCCAACTGTCGATTTTGTTCCGATCGCCTCGTTCTTGAATCCGCCGCCGACCGTGCTCCAGTCTCCCTCCGCATGATTTTCCTGGCCACCGTCGACATTTGCCCATCTGGCTTTTACAACATTTCCGTAGCCGCCGCCGATAACGGAGTGGGTTTCCGTGATCACATTCGCCTGGCCGCCGCCGATCGCTCCCCAGTCCGCATAGACCTCATTGTTCTGGCCTCCGGCAACCGTGGAGTATGGAGTGGTGGCCTTGTTTTCGCGCCCTCCACCGACAAACGTGTAGTCCCCCAATGCCCAGTTATCCTGGCCTCCCACTACGGTTGCGTAAAGGCCGCTGGGGCTGAGGAAATCTCCTGCCCAGTTACGATATCCGCCGCCGACAACCGAGTATTCGGTGTATGCCCAGTTCTCGCTTCCTCCCATGACCGTGGCCCAGTCCTGGGTCGCTCCGTTGAAACTTCCACCGGCAACCGTAGAATAATCGCCGTCGGCCTGGTTCTCCTCACCGCCTGCAACCGTGGACTTGTCTCCCTGTGCCTCGTTCTCAAGGCCGCCGCCGACCGAGGAGAAATGCCCGTACGCCTCATTAGCGAATCCTCCGCCGATCGTGGCATAATAGCCCCCCGCCCAGTTGTCGCCGCCTCCGCCGATCGTGGCGCCGCTCTCGCCCGGAACAATAGGGGTCGGATAGAGATTCGAGACGATTTGATTACCAAGGCCTCCGCCGATCGTGGCATGGACGGCATCTTCCGTGATCCTGTTCGCTCTGCCGCCGCCGATGAACCCGTAATCGCTGGCGATATCCTGGTAGTCGTTCCCCGGAACGATGACCGCTACATTGGTATTCGCCCCGCCGCCGCCGATGAAGCTTCCCTCACCGTAGCTTACGGCGTTGTTCTGGAACCCTCCCACGATGTTCGGACTGTTGGGCTTGGGAGCGAACATCATCACCCGTTTGCTCCCTCGATTGGCCGTGGCATCGTTGTCGTAGACATGGATCTCCAGAGGCTCGTCGTCGGTGGTCCCCAGGAAATCGGTTCCCGCGGCGGTTCCGACGTTCCCCTGCTCGCTCCAGTACACGTTCGATACCGGTGTCAGCGTATGGGCCCCTTCCTTGCCGTGCGCCGTACGAACATCGGTACCGATGATCAGGCTCTGTGTGGCATCGTCGAACGTGACGCCGATATTGCCTCCGCCTTCGATATTCAATGTCCCGCCTCGTGAGGTAATCTGCCTTCCGTTCAGATGAATCGCCGAGACATAATCCGCTCCGATCTTATCGGCCGTTACGGCTCCCGGCGCGATCTTATCGGTCGTTATCGATCCTGCGGGGACATTGAGAGCGTACGGGGCGGCGCTCATCTGCGTCAGCGGTCGCATCTCGGCGCCGCCGTCGATCCGGACGCCGACCCAGAGAGGGCGATCCATCGCTCTGGTGTCGGGGAGAGGCGTGCCTCCGTCGCCGAGCGCGAGACTGAAGACACCCCCCGCCACCGATGCGGAGAAGGCATCCTGCCAGACCGGTTGTGTTCCAGCTTCGTCGGCATACAGGGTGACGGTGATCGGATAGGCGCCGTCGCCGATCGGTCTGCCGTCGGGGGCCGCAATCGATCCCTGGTACGAGATGATGCGTGGTATATCGGTCGAGGTCGGAACCTGCTGGCTCAAAAGTGTGTGGGCAGGGAACAGGAATCCCGCCAGCACGATCGCTCGTGCCGTTGAACGTATCTGTTTCATATGAATCGTTCCTGAATTGGTGAAATCGATAACCTGGGTAACGCGACCGTATCCGCCCGAAACCCCGGCGGGATGAGCCGGCGGCACGGAGAGTATCAGTCGCTCTACGATGCATCGTCCAAACCGCGAACCGTTACTTCGCGATCCGGACCCTCTCTACCCGATAGATCCCCTCGTTGAGGAGCACGGCGGTGTACTGCCCCGACGACAGCCGCTCGGCGTCGAAGGGGAAGGAGATCTCGCCCCCCTCTCCCGTCGTCTCGGCCACCAGGGCCACACGCCGGCCGAGCGCGTCGTAGAGGGAGAGCGAGACGGCGCCGGGCTTCAGGCCGTCGATCCGGAACTCGGTCGAGCCCGAGCAGGGGTTGGGGATCGCCCGCAGCTCGGGTCCCGGGACGGCGCCTCCGGTCGCTGGACCCGTCACTGTCGATATCGCCGACGGCGCGGCGGGTCGCCAGAAGCCCTGGGAGACGGAGCCGCCGCCCCCTCCCGTTCGTCCGATCACCGCCTGGCCGACGGTGACCCCCACGGTCATGACCGCGTTGCGTGCGAAGCCTCCACCCGAGCCGATTACCGACCCTCTCATGCCGGTCTGCGCCGTCGCGCCGGCCGCCGCCAGCAGCATCGCGGCGGGGAACAGTACTTGTGCCAGTCGTCTGTTCATTGTGGTCTCCGATTGATTGTGACATATCACGCCCTCTCCGCCGCGAGCGCTCACGGCGGGAAGGTCGCAGGGTGACGATATGATTCCGCGGAACAGGTCTATCGTTTGCGGAGGCAATATAGATCGCGTTGCCGCCGATGGTGTTTAGTAATTATTCAGTAGTCGGTAGTGTGGAGGATGGGAAGAGAGGGGAGGCGCGCGGCGGGAGAGGGATGTATATTGCCGGCCATGATCGACACCATCGAAAACTTTCTGAAGGCCGCCCGCGACAACGGCCTGCGCCTCGATCCCGATCGGGTCGAGCTCGACGACTCGGGACTCGACTTCCTCGCGGCGCATGTCGTCGACGAGGAGGGGAGGGAGTGGATACTCCGCAGCCCGCGCCGCCCCGCCGTGCGCGAGGCGGCGGCGCGTGAACATCGTGTGCTCGACCTGGTTCGGGAGAGGCTTCCGGTCGCCGTGCCGGAGTGGCGCGTGCATACGCCGGAGCTGATCGCCTACCCGAAACTGCCGGGGACGCCGAGCGCCGTGATCGATATGAACGCGGGGGGATATCTCTGGCATATCGACCCTGCTTCTCCGCCTCCCGCGTTTGTCGACTCGCTCGCGAACGCGCTGGCGGCTCTGCATACGATCGATCTTCAGGTCGTCGCCGATGCCGGTATTCCTGTTCCGGGACCCGGCGATATCCGACGACGCTTCGCCGAACGCATGGATCGTGCCGCGAGTATTCTGGAAGTCCCCGATGTTGTCCGGAAGAGATGGGGGCGGTGGCTGGAGGATGACTCCTACTGGCCGGAAAAGACGGCGTTCGTCCACGGCGACATCCACCCCGGTCATATCCTCGTCGACGACGAGCACCGGGTGAGCGGCCTGCTCGACTGGACCGAGGCGGAGGTCGCAGATCCGGGGAGCGACTTCATGCTCTATCATGCCACCCTGGGCCCTGACGCGCTCCGAACCCTCATCGAGCGCTACCGGGCGGCCGGCGGCGTCACCCGGCCCCGCATGCAGGAGCATGTCGCGGAACTCTGGGCGGCCTATCCGGTCATGATCGCACTCTTCACCCTGCGGACCGGAAACGAGGATCATCTCGCTCTGGCCCGTCATCTGCTGAGCGCCACCGAACAGGAAACCCTCGGCGCCGCCTGATCGGAGGGCGCCGTCTCATCACATCATCCTACTACTTGGCTATGGACCCGAACAACCCGATTGTACGACTCTGCACGGAAGGAATGAAGGCGGAGGGAGAGGGCAGACCCGCCGATGCCGCCGCACTCTTCATGCGCGCATGGGATGCGGCGAAGGACAACTTCGACAGATGTATCGCGGCGCATTACGTCGCGCGGCATCAGACGACCCCCGAGGAGACCCTCCGCTGGAACCGCGAGGCGCTCGACCTGGCCGATGCCGTGGGCGACGAACGGGTGGAGGGATTCTACCCGTCGCTCTATCTCAACATGGGATATTCCTGCGAACAGGTGGGGGATCTTGAAGAGGCGGGGAGATACTACGATATGGCGGCCGATCGTGCCGGAAAACTCCCGGACGACAGATACGGAGCGGTCGTGCGCGGCGGCATCGAGGAAGGACACAAACGTATCGCACGGGGATAAAAAGGTGAACGGGAGAACAACGCCTTCGCTGTTCTCCCGTTTGCTTCACCCTCCTCTACCTGTATACCTGTACCGAATAAAATTTTCTTCTGCAGCCGCGTAGCGGCGTCCCATCCTTAGTTCGAGTAGACGGCGCTGACGGTGAAGGTTCCGCTGTAGCTGCCGCGCTGCTGCGCCGCCGTCGGGGCCACCGTCCCGCCGATCCACATGTATGCCTGGCCGAGGCCGTCGCTGTTGACCGCGTTCCCCTGGTTGTCCATGCTCAGTCCCACCGTCACCGTCCCGCTCGATGCGTCGACCACCGAAGCGCCGTTCGACGGGATGTTCCCCAGCGGGCTGTAGCGCACCCCGTTCCGCGTCAGGTTCACCGTCATGTTCGCTCCGGCGCCGGAGGTCGTCGAGATCGTTGCCGTCGCCGGGATGGTGACGGTGATGTTGTCGAGCTCGTCACCACTGAAGTTGAAGGCGCCGGCGGCGGTGTTGCTGGCTTCGACGGTGGCCGTGGCGCCCTTGGTGATCGTTCCGAAGGCGAGCGGCGCCGTCGCAACGGCGGTGATCGGCGTGACGATGGTGGCGGTGCTGGTGACCGAAGCCGACTGAGCGAAGGCGGCGGCGGAAGCGATGACCGAGAGAGCGAGGATCGAGAGGACGTTCTTCATGATTGATCTGGGAGTTGCTGTTGTTGTTTTCTTTGTTTGTTGAACTGGTTTACTATTCCTTAAAGATCGTGCCAAAGGCTGAAGTCGTCGATTTCTCGCTGAAATCGCGTACTGCACGGTACGTTTTGTGTACGGAGATCGAACGGTAGTCCGGAAACCGGACACTGCCCCCTCCCGGCGATCGGCCCGGTTTGGTTATTATGGACGTCACCGAGGCGGGGTCTTCTTCCGGGGCGGCCCGGAGCCTCCGGGTCCGCCGGTCCGGGGATGGAACAATGTGATCGCTATCGTCATGTCCTACGCTGTTGCGCGGCTTCATTTCGTTCGTCAGGGTCGGGGGGCGCCGCTCATGATGCTCCACGGCAATCCTGCCACCCATACCCTCTGGCGGCCGCTGGTCGATTCCCTTTCGGCCCGGCACACGACGATCGTCCCCGATCTGCCGGGGTTCGGCGGGAGTCCCGCGCCCGAATCACGGAGAATGTTCGCGCTGGAGAGCCTTGCACGGATCATCCTGGAGTTCGCCGATCTGCAGGGACTGGAGAGATTCGACCTGATCGGACATTCGTTCGGCGGCGCCGTCGCCGCCACCGTCGCCGCGCTCGCCCCGGAACGGATACGGTCGCTCGTCCTCATCACTCCGCTCGGAACCCGGATTCCTCCTCTTGGACGTCTGGTCCGCTTCAGGCTCCTGCCGGCGGCGGCCGAGCTTGCGTGGAAGGATGCGCCCGAGGAGGTCAGGCGGGTCGTGGGGCGGACGCTCGCGCGCTACAGCTACGGAGCAGGCTACGGAACCGAACGAGGAGACGAGGTTGCCAGTGAAGCCTCCGCGCGGCACGATCTCGTCCGCAGCAGCAGCGCTCTGATGATGAAGGCCGATCTCGCCGGCTACGCCGAAACGCTCCGTCGTCTGAACGACGAGTGCCACATGCCCCTCATGCTGATCGGCTGCCGACACGATCGTATCGTGCCGTACGAGCATTTCGAGAAGGTCTGCGGGAAGCTTCCCCGCGCCTTCACGAGCGTCTTCAGGGAAGGGGGGCATGTCCCCATGTGGCAGTATCCGGAGGAACTGACCCGGATGCTGGAGAAGTTCTATTCGTCGAACGATCGCGACTGACCGGGACGCTCCCCGCGGTCGCCGCATCATATATCGCTTCTCGATCATTTTCTCCATGCCGATCTACGCGTTCTTCGTGATGGTTCTGCTCCAGGCCTGGCTCCTGATGACGCTCTATATCGCGTCACGAAGGAGGCGGCTGTCGCAGGCGCCCAGGGCGGGGAGGGAACTCCCGCCGATGACGATCATCGTTCCGGCGCTGAACGAGGAGGAGACGATCGGGCCGGCGATGCGGTCGCTGCTGGAGCTCGACTATCCCGATTACGAGATCATCGCCGTCGACGACCGCTCGACCGATCGCACCGGGGAGATCCTGGAGAACCTCGCCGCCGAACACCCGGAACGTCTGCGCGTGATCCGGATCACCGAGCTCCCCGAGGGATGGCTCGGCAAGTGTCATGCGCTCGACGCCGCCTCCGCCCACGCCCGCGGCGCCTGGCTCCTCTTCACCGACGCCGACGTGGTGATCGACCGGCATGCGCTCCGCGGGGCGATGGGATACGCCCTTCAGTACGATCTGAGCCATCTCACCCTCTTCCCTCAAATGC
Organism: uncultured bacterium; assembly: GCA_966250335.1. Classification (GTDB taxonomy): domain Bacteria; phylum Bacteroidota; class Ignavibacteria; order OLB7; family OLB7; genus OLB7. Next base: position 15,849 of record CBINGZ010000038.1, read on the forward strand.
TCTGGAAAGGATATATCGAGGCGGCGCTGCTCGGGTTCTTCGCGATGGCTATCGGGGGTGGGTTCAGGATCTGGCGGGTGGAGTCCCGGTCGCTCGACGCATATATCGGAATCGGAGCGTTCAATATGATCCGCCGATCGCTCTACGAAAGCTTCGACGGGCATCGGGCGCTCCGCATGGAGGTCGCCGACGACATGAAGCTCGCCTATCTCGCCAAGAAGCATGGGGGGCGCTCCATGGCCGTCGACTCCGAGGGGAGGGTCCGGGTCCGCTGGCGGCAGGGGGTGCGCGACACGGTGCGCGGGCTGGAACGGAGCGCGTTCCCCGGGATCGGGTTCGACTGGTTCCAGGTGATCGCGGCCGTGACGGTCTGTCTGGGTGTGATGCTTGCTCCCTACATCCTCCCCTTTTTCTCCGATTCGGTTCTGGTGCTCGCCCCTTCGATCGTTTCGATCGTCGTCATCATCTGGGTCTATGCGCTGGAGTCGCACGGCAAGGGGATGCCGGTCTGGATCGGCGTTCTTCATCCCGTCGCCGTCCTCCTCTTCGCCTACGCGATCCTCCGCTCCGCCGTCGTGACCACCCTGCGCGGCGGGCTGGCATGGCGCGGGACGTTCTATTCGATCGCGGAGTTGAAGAAGGGGGGCGTCGTGTAGGGAGGGGGTATATCTCTTTGTAAACTCGTCCGTTTCACCTTACAAACGTTCTCTTCTTTTGTCATGTTCCGCCGCCGTCGATATCTCGTCGGCACACGCGAAGGGTATACCGAAGGATACAAGGATCTGCATGAACGAACGCGAGGCCCCAGCCGCATTTCGCCGGAGGCTGCCCCCCTGGGCGGCCTGTCTCTTTCTATGGATAGCGGGGACGCTCGGCCTGGCGGCCCAGACCGCCTCGCTCAGCGGAACGGTGATCGACGAGGAGACACGCGAGACGCTGATCTCGGCAACGGTGACGATCAAGGGGACGAAGCTGGGGTCGCTCACCAACAAGAACGGCTTCTTCTCCATTACTAAAATCCCGACGGGGAAGAACACGGTCGTCGTCACCTATGTCGGGTATGAGCGGCAGGAGGTCCCGCTGGAGTTCACCTCCGGCGAATCGAAGAAGATGACCTTCTCGCTCAAGCGGGCCGCGGTGATGTCGGAGGAGATCGTGGTGCGGGGGGAGGGGGAGATGGAGAAACGGGAGATCACCGTCAGCCGGGTCGATATCCCGGTGGAACAGTTGAGCCAGATCCGGATCGGCGGGGAGGCGGACGTCTTCCGATCGCTTCAATATCTGCCGGGGGTGCTCACCTCGTCGCAGCTCTCCAGCGGGCTCTATATCCGCGGCGGCTCTCCCGATCAGAACCTTGTGCTGATCGACGGCTCCACCGTCTACAATCCCTCCCATCTTCTCGGCTTCTTCTCCACCTTCAATGCAGACGCGATCAAGGATGTGGACCTGATCAAGGGGGGATATCCCGCCGAGTACGGCGGCCGTCTCTCCGCCGTGCTCGATCTGACCCAGAAGGACGGCAACAGGAACGAGTTCGAGGGGCTCGCCTCGATCGGCGCCATCTCGTCGCGGCTCTCGGTGCAGGGACCGGTCGGGAACGGGGCGTTCTTTCTGGGGGGGAGAAGAACCTATCTGGAGCTGATCACGGCGCTTGTTCCGGAGGACCCGGAGGAGCCGCTCCCCGATTTCTCCTTCTACGACGTCAACGCCAAGATCACGCAGAACATCTCGGATAACGATATCGTCTCGCTGAGCGGATTTCTCACGCGCGACGATCTGGGGCTCGACGCCCCGGGGATCGACTTTGCCGTCGGCATCGGCAATCGCGCCGGGGCGCTCCGGTGGAACCATATCTTCGGCGACGATCTCTACTCCGTCGTCAATCTGAGCGGGAGCCGATATATCAACGGGTTCAACGGCGGCAACGGCGGGCTGCGGTTTCTGGTGGAGAACACGATCACCGACTACACCCTCAAGGGGAACGTCGAATGGTTCGCCAGCGGCGACGCCACCTTCAAGAGCGGGTTCGAGATCACCAACTACATCTTCAACTATCTTCAGAATACAACGGGAAGCGATACGACGGCCCCGCCCGGAACCCAGGACGCCGGCCTGACGAACCTGACGATCCGCGACTGGACCTACGCGGCCTTCGCGCAGGGAAACTACCAGTTGACCGATCTTCTGGGGGTGCAGGCGGGTCTCAGGGTCGACTATCTCGATCAGTTGAAGCAGACCACCTACGATCCCCGTATCGCGCTCCGATATCAGCTTCAGCCGGAGGTGGTGGTGAAGGGGGCGTGGGGGATCTTCCATCAGTATCTCCATCTCGCCTCTCTCCCCGATTTCTCCTTCTTCGATACATGGCTCCCCACCGACTCCTCGGCCCGGCCGGGACGGTCGTACCATTACGTGCTCGGCGTGGAGACGACACCGTGGGAAGGGTACGACCTGAACATCGATATCTACTACAAGACCCTGGAGGGTATCAACGAACTGAACCGGACCAACACGCGGGCCGGGACGGTGTCGCAGATCTTCTATACCGGGGTCGGGAACAGTTACGGCGCGGAGGTTTTTCTGCAGAAGCGGGAGGGGAGACTGACCGGCTGGTTCGGGTACGGCCTCGGCTTCATCACGGCGCAGTTCGACAGCATCAACAACGGGGCGGAGTTCCGGCCGAAATACGACAGACGGCATGACCTGAAGCTGGTGGCGCAGTACAAGATCAACGACAGGTGGGAGGTCGGTCTCTCCTTCTCGTTCCAGTCCGGGCAGTCGTACACCGGGGCGACGTCGCGATTCAGAAGCGTGCTGCCGGGGGATTCGGTCGCTTCCGATATCATCATCCCGTCGCAGCGGTACGGGCTGCGGCTTCCCCCGTCCCATCAGTTGAACCTGAGCGCCAACTACAGCTCCACCCTCTTCGGCCTCCCGATGCGGCTGCTGATCGACGTGTTCAATGTCTACTCACGACGCGATATATGGTTCCGCCGCTACGACACCTCCACCGATCAGACGGAGGTGACCGATGTGCGGCTGCTGCCGATCATTCCGTCGATAGCTCTGGAGATCAAGTTCTGATGAAATCGATCCGATCGATCATGTTGAAGGCGCGATGCGCCGGAAGGCCCTGGGCCTTTGCCGCGATGCTTCTGACGACGGCGTTCGCCGCCGGCGGGTGCGAGGATCCGGTCCCGACCGACTACATTCCGGAATATGTCGTGACCGCCTACCTGATCGTCGACGAGCCGGTCCGCGGGATCACACTGGCGCGGTCGCAGTCGGTGGTCGATTCGTTCGATTACGCGGGGAGCGCGATCCGCGACGCCTCCATGAAACTCATATCCGGCTCGGATACGCTTGATCTGGTCTACGTCCCGAACAGCGTTCTGGGGGAATATCGTTACCCGGATACGACGCTCCTTATCGAACCGAAGACGATGTATCGTCTGGAGATACGTCTGGCGGATGGGTCGGAGATCTCCGGCCAGACGCTGACGCCGGAGCGGATCTCATGGATCGCCCCCCCGGCCGACACGCTCCAGTATCCTTTCGACACGATCAATCTGCCGGTGATCGATTCGCTCGAAGCCTCCTGGACCCGGCTCCCCAACGTGGACGAATACCTGATCTCACTCACGAACCTCGACACGCTCGACTACGGCAGATACCTGACGCCGCCGCGCGAGGAGAAGAACAGAAGGGTCGAGAACCTGATCGCAAACCGGTCACGGCGGCGCTACAACGAGACCACGAGGTGGGCCTTCCTGCAGAACACGACCCTGCCGACCTTCTGGTACGGCTACAAGTGGTACGGCCTGCACGAGATCTCCGTCTACGCGCCCGACAACAATTTCATCGAGTGGTTCAAGCAGACCCGGTTCGGTCCCAACCAGTACAACCCGCTCCTCGGGAGCGTGAAGGGGGGCGTCGGTGTCGTCGGCTCGGCGTCGGTCGTCAGGCATATACAGTTCCTCTACAAGAACCGGCCGTGAGCGCCGCGCGTCGTATCACTCCACGATAAACGCTCCCTCGGCGATCGCACGATCTCCCGAGAGGGCGCGATAGTGATAGACCCCGGCGGGGAGGTCTGCCCCCTTCAGTGTGAAGATGATCTCCCCTCCGTTCCAGTCGATCTCTTCACGACCGATCGTTTCGCCGAGAGCATTGAAGAGATGAAGAGTGATCCGTGCTCCGGTCTCCTCTCCCGGTGCGATATGAATCCTCGCCTCGCCCGAGACCGGGTTGGGACGGACGGTCGATCGACGCAGAGCGGGACGCTCCGGTTCCTCCGGCGCGTCGAGGCTCGGGTCGGGGACCTCGGTCATGGTCATGAAGAGGTCGGTGAATCCGTTGTGCGATTCATCCCAGGCGCCCGGGGTCACGGGGAACTCCGGCGACTTGGTGGTTCCCCCCACATAGGCGAACGTGCCGCTCGGGTCGATCCTCATGCCGTAGATATAGTCCTCGTCGGTTCCTCCCAGGAACGTGCCGTAGAGCGCGTCGCGGCCGTTCGGGGTGATCTTCATCACGAACCCGTCGGCATCGCCGTTGTAGCTCCTGTCGTAGCCGTTGACCGGAAAATCGGCCGAGTAGGTCCCCCCGGCCAGGAACGCGCTGCCGTTGCCGGCGACGACGATCGAGGTGATGTTGTCCCCCTGGATTCCTCCGATGTAGGTCGAGTAGGAGAGCGCCGAGCCGTCGGGGCGGAGCTTCGTGACGAAGCCGTCGGTGTTGCCGTTGAAGGTGGTATCGACCGCCCTGGTCGTGACCGGGTAGTCCATCGATCGTGTGTAGCCCGCCATGTACGCTTCTCCGGCGGCGTTCAGATCCACCGCATTCCCCCAGTCCTCTCCTATCCCTCCCAGATACGTGGCGTAGACAAGATCGCTTCCCGATGGGTTGATCTTGATCATGAAGGCGTCGATCGCCCCCGCGTATTCACGGTCGTACGCTCCCTCGGTGACCGGAAAATCGGCCGAGGCGGTCTGCCCCACGGCATAGGCGTTCCCCTCGCCGTCGGTGTCGATCCCGTTGACCCCCTCCTCGGCGCTCCCTCCCACGAACGTGGAGTAGACAAGGCTCTTCCCGTCGGCGGCGATCCTGGTCACGAACGCATCGACATCCGATGGATCACTGTTCCATGAAGGTTCGAACGCGCCGGGGGTGGTGGGGAAATCGGGAGATGCCGTGCGTCCCCCCGCGATCACCTCCCCTCCGGGGGCCACGGCGAGCGCCAGGATGTCGTCGGCATCGGAGCCGCCGAGGAAGGTGGAGAACTCCAGCGTGGAGAGGGTGGGATCGAACCGGGCGACGAACCCGTCGTTATCCCCCATCTGCTCACGGGAGAAGGCTCCCTCCGTGGTCGGGAACTCCAGCGATCCGGTATGCCCGGCGACGTAGATCCTTCCATCCCCGCCGATCGCCATCGCGTGCGGACGGTCGTCCCCCTCGCCCCCCAGAAAGGTGAGTGCGACAAGGTCGGAGCCGTCGGAGGAGATCTTCGCCACAAAGACATCGTAGCTGCCGTTCGGTTCGGTGTCGTAGGCGCCGGGCGTGGCGGTGAAGTTCGGCGACGACGACCAGCCGCAGATATAGATGTTCCCCTCCTGATCGGTCGTCATCCCGACGAACTGATCGGCTCCCTCCCCTCCGAGGAATGTGGAGAAGACAAGCGCGTCCTGCGCCCCCCCCTTCGGTTCCGGCGGGGGAGCGGAGAGCGCGGCGGGGGAAACGATCAGGAACAGGATGGCGATCAACGAGAGAAGAAATCTGCAGGGGGAAGAAAGGATCATAGTCTGGACTCCTGTTTGGGGGCTGTTCCACGGTGCCGTTCATCACAATGCGACGCCGGGGGGCTCGCCGGACACAACGGTCAAGATAGAGGATGCGTTCCAAACGGATGGTGCACTGGAAAATCCCTTTTCCCGGCTCGTCATCGACCCTGGCGGGGAGCGGGGGGCTCAGTCGAGGCCGATGCGGAGGCCGAGCTGCATGCCGATCGAGGTGAAGTCCGCGGGGGTGCTTTCGCCGAGATAGAAGTAGGAGTTGGCCGCGTCCTCCGTGGTGAACGCCTCCTGGTTGTTTCCGTGCGGGATGGTGCGGGCGGCCGTGGCGATGAACTCGACGGCGACGTTCCGGGTGACCTGATAGCGCGCCGGCAGCTCCAGTCCCACCTGTACGAACGCCCTTCCGACGCCGGCCCGGAGCCCCGGCAGCAGAGTGACCCGGTCGTCGACGGCCAGGGAATAGTTGTAGCCGGCCCCCATCCAGATCTCGTCGTGGAGATCGACTTCGTAGCGCGGGAGCGGCTCCGCGGCGCTCATCGGGGTGGCGCTGATCTTCTTCGGATCGGGCATCTTCGACCGCGCGTCGACCCAGTCGCGCCGCGTCTCCCGGACCGAAGGAGCCTGCCCGACGATCAGGGAGAGTTCATGGCCGCCGCCGACCGGGGCGCTGAACCTGATGTTGTGTTCGGACGAGACCGATCCTGTCCCCTTGTCGACGTAGGTCATGCCGGAGACGGCGGCAAGGGTGAAATGGCTATGGCCCGCTCCGGGCGCCTCGGGAGCGGGGAGCGGGGCGAAGATCTCATCGATGTCATGCCTGTCGCGGCGCGATGCGGCTATCCTGTCGTTCTCCGATTGATTCCTGTCGGTCGTGTTCCCTTCACTACCTCCGTCGATCGCGGGGGTGCTCTTCAGGTCGAGCGAGAGAAGATCACGTCGATCGGAGTGCGATGGAGGGTTCGGTACCGTCGTCGCTGTCGTCGGATCTGTTCCGGTCGGCAGCGAACCGTTCTCTGCGATCGCCGGCTCTGCTCCCTGCGTTGCGGATAAAGGGATGCGACGGATGCGCGATCCCGAGCCGCGGGGCGATTCGGGCCGTGCGGGGGTGATCGTGATCTGCGGCACGATGACGGCCGAGCCGAAATCCGCGCGCGGCGTCTCCGACGTCATGGCGACCCCGATCGGAGCAACGGAAGGGGCGGTCACGCCGATATCGCCCAGGCGTCCGTCGCCGATCAGCCCCAGCAGGATCACGAGCGCCGCGGCCACAAGGATTCGGCGACGGCTCGTCCGCGATCGGACCGCCGGAACCGGCATCGCGACCGGCGCGGGACGAACGCTTCCCAGCCCCTCCGCCTTCAGCTCGGCGAAGAGTCGCGCCTCGAGCGCGGGGGAGGGGAGATGGAGCGCCGGCGTGTCGCGCGCGGCGTTCCTCATCGCCGAAAGCCTTCTCAGGAGCGCCTCCGCCTCCGGCGAACTGCGTACGGCGCCGTGGAGCTCGTCGAGCTCTTCGGGCGTCAGTTCGCCGTCGAGATAGCGATATATGAGGTTCTCCAGATGCGTCACTGCGGGCGTTCCGGGTGATCCGCGGGATTGATGTTCAGATGCAGTCGACTCCGGCGTTTCCGGAGAGGGGGTGCGAGAGGGTCATGATTCCTTGTCGTCGACGAAGAGAGGGGCAAGAGCGCGGCGGATGGCGCTGCGGGCGCGACTGAGGCGCATGCGCGCGGCCTCCTCCGTGCATCCGATGATCTCGGCTGTCTCATGGTAGCTGAGGCCGTTGACCTCCCGCAGCACGAAGACTTCGCGAAGCCCCGTCGGCAGCGTCTTCACCACCGAGTCGACGGCGGCGAGCATCTCCGAGTCGTCGCAGCGTTCGCCGAAGAGATCGGCGTGCGCCTCCTCGATCGGGACCAGAAGCCGTTCGTCGTGGGCGGGATCGAGCTCCGTCAGATAGCGGCGCGATCTGATATGATTCAGGGAGAGATTGCGCGCCACACGGAAAAGCCAGCCCCCGATGTTCAGGATCGGCGCGACGTCGGCCGTCTCCAGCGATTTCGCGCGCTCGCGGAAGAGCCGGAGGAATGTCTCCTGAAAGATATCCTCTCCCGCGCTCCCTTCCTCCCCCAGAATGGAATGGATATAGCCGAGAAGCCGCGCGCTGTACCGATGGTAGGCAACGGTGTACGCCTCATCGTCTCCGGCCAGAAAACGCGCGAAGAGATCGGCGTCGCAGAGTGCTTGGAGAGATTTGAAGGATGAAGGCTCCATACCGTGTAGGATGCTCACATTTCTGATGTCGTCGCTGCCGGACGGGCAGAGGGATTATGCCGGGGGAAACGTTGCCGTTCCCCGTTCGGTTAGCCTGCCCGTCGATTCAACGACACTACAACGGTGCGAATGTAACACCCCGGCGTCATATCCCCTCCCTTCAACGAAAACGCCCCCGGCATCACGATGCCGGGGGCGGAAAAGGCTCGAACCTGTCGCGATCAGCGGACCACCAGGAACCGCCCGGAGGCAAGGGTCCGATCGAAGGTGTCGACCACGCGGACGAAATACTGTCCGCTCTTCATGTCGTCCACCGGGATCATGTCGTAGCGTTCCCCCCGCTCCACGCGGGCCGGCGCCGAGCGGTGGACGATGTTCCCCGCCTCGTTGACCGCCACGATCACGATATCGGTTCCGTTGAGCTGCGGCGCGCGCACCGTGAACCAGAGTTCACCGTTGCTGCGGCGCACCACGTTCGTCTCCATGTCGATCCGCACGTTCGGCAGCGCGCGGCGCCGCTCGGCGGAGGTAGGGGTGTAGGAGACCGTCGAGGCCGGTATCGACCCGGAGATCTGACGGAACCCGCTCGAGTTCTGCGCCAGCGGACGGTCGGCGCTGGTGAACCCGGTCATCCACGGGGCGGCCTGGACCGTCGTCCCCGCGCGTCCGGAGGTGATCGACTCCACCCAGCGCTCGTTCGGCTGGTTCACCTCGTAGTAGCTCTGGACCGCGCCGCGGGTCAGCATGAGCCCGCCGGAGCCGTCCCCTCGCGGGACGATGACGTAGATCGCCAGCGGGTGACCGTTGGCCGGGGCCGATCCGCTCAGGCCCTGCGCCGCTCCGGCCGTGATCGAAAGTCCGGGATCGCGGAGGCTTTCGTCGGTGAACGTTTCATACGCGGCGATCCGGGCCGGCATGGAGGCGATGATCCCCTCCTGCTCGGTCGACAGCTCCGTCCCCTGCAGCTCGTAGGCGGCGATCCGCATCATGTGCGCCGCGATATTCTCCATGTCGCGCAGCTTGTCGCTCAGGCGGCGGTTGATGAGCGCGCCGAAATCTCCGTCGTCGAGTCCGCTGCGGAGGTAGCGCGCCATCGCGGCGACCCTTCCCCACGCCTGCGGGTCGGGCTCTACATATCCCTCGGCGTACGATCTGCCGCCGGAGAAGGAAGCGCTCTTCGCCGCCGTTCCGGAGGCGGGGATCACCGACGTCTCGTGCTGAAAATCGGCCCATGCGCCAAGGGCGCTCACCAGCTCCCGGTCGCGCCAGGCGTCGCTTCGCATGAAGCGCGGGTAGCCCTGCGAGTCATCCTCGCGTGCCGGTATTCCCTGGACCGTATAGAGCATGCTCCACTGGAGATCCTGCACCCAGTCCTCCGAGGGGCGGTTGGTGAGAAGACGACGAAGCTCCTCGTTCCGGACGGAGCCGGCCCGCTCGGCCCCCATTGCCGCCATCAGCGCCAGACCGGAGCCTCTGCTCGACGAGGAGGAAAGACGGTCCCAGAGGGAGTTTCCGAGCGTTCCCGGACGGCTGAGAAGCCGGAAGGAGCGGGCGTCGGAGCGGATGCTGCCGCCGGGGAGCTGGTCGGCCAGGTAGCCGACGAACCTCACCACTTCGGAATCGCTCCGCGCCACGGTCGAGCCGGTGCCGTAGATGCCGTAGTATCCGCGGAACGCGCCGGCCAGCATATCCCAGTTGATATCCTGCTGCGATCTTCCCGAGAAGAAGGCGATCGGCTCGCTGACGCTCAGATACTTCCCCCTGAAATCTCCCTCGCTTCCGAGCGATTCCATCGTCCGCGCCAGCAGGATCGCCATGCGCCCCTCCTGCGGGTCGAACCCGGCGTCGGCGCGAAGGTCGAAGCCGAACTCGCTCAGCCACGTGCGGGCGCGGTAGTAGTTCTTGAACGTTCCGTTCAGCGCGTAATGTCCCGTGGGGATGAAGCGCCCGTAGTCGATCCGCTTCGCGGGAAGGATCGCCGTGGCGGCCGAGCGCCCCGCGTCGATCTTGTCGATTTCCGACCGGACGAGACCGGCCACGCGGGAGTCGATCGAGATCGAGGGGTCGAGCAGCGCCTGTCCGGTCTGGACGTAGGCGAGCAGTCCCGTCAGAGCGCGGACCGAGGGGGCGTTCGTTTCACCGCCGAGCTGCGAGGAGATGCTGCGCGCGAGCCTGTCGAGCACCGTCGCCAGTCCGGGGGCAAGATGATCACGCTCGATCTGCCTGTACGACTCGTCGGCCGTGGCCCGCAGCCCGTGCAGGATCGCGTCGACGGTGACGAAGATCGGGAGATCCCCTTCGGACGACTCGGCGTACGCCTGCGCGAACGTGCCGAACGGCTCCGCGCGGGCGACGAAACCGTTCTTGCGGAGGAGGAGCTGCTCAGCCGGGCTGAAGCTCTTCTTCCAGGAGAAATCGTCGTCGGAGGTGTAGACGTTGGAGAAATCGGCCGACGGCGTCGGCTCGCTCATGCCGACCTCTATCCTGTATGGAGGTATGGTCAGCGGGGTGTAGGTCCCGAATGCCGTCGATACCGGTGCAGTGATCTCCTCCACCCTCGCCTGGGCCCCTCCCTCACGGGGAGCCAGGAGAAGGAGGAACGCGGCCGCCGCCAGACCGCCGCATCCCTTAGTGCTATATGTCATCATCGTTCAGATCTCCTCTGAATGCAGTCGTGTAATCCTTTCCTAGTACAACGTCTCTGTATAGCACTAACAATGTCTCCGTATCTAAGGTTCTGAACGTCAAATCCCGTGCCATTACGCGGTTTTTCCTCCCGTCCGGCGGCGGCGCGGCCCTGTGCGGGGGCCGGTTCGGGGCGGGAATCGACAACGGTAAGAGCATCGCGAGAGAATTTCGCTTAGTCTGAGACGGAGAAGGAGTGATGAAATTACCGGTCGATACAGTCCTACATGCCTGTGGCGGAATTGTCCGGGAGCGGGGTGAAACGGAACGGTCCCCTTGCGCGGGGTGATGCCGCAAGGGGACCGGATGTTCCGAACCGGCCGTCGTTCCCGGAACGCGTCGGGCCATGACGCCTCCCGCGGAACCGCCGATCGTCAGCGAATAATGATGATCACGCCTGCGCCGATGCCGGCGCGGATCTCCTCCTCCTGTCGGGAGGATTCCTCCTTCGTCATCTCCGCTCCGGGAGATTGCGGTCCCTCGGAGACCGAGGTCGGCGCGTCGTCGATGGAGCGGGCGTACTGCAACATCGGGACCACCTCGATCCGGACGTTCCGTGCCGCCTCGTAGGAGATCGGAAGTCCGGCGCTCGCGCGGGCGAACTTCGACCCGAGCCCCAGGGAGATCTCTCCCCCCAGCGTCCAGTCGTTGAAGCGCCGCTCGTAGCCGTAGCCGAGGCCTCCCCAGTACTCGTACTCGATCTCCGAGGAGTGTGTCGTCGTCGAGATCGACTCGAACGACGCTCCGCTCCCTCGTACCAGCGACGAGGCCCGCTGCGTCTCCAGGCGGTAGCCGGAGCGTCCTCCAAGGGCCTCGATCGAGTGGTTCCCCGTCCGGTACCCGATCCCCAGGCTCTGTTCCGGAACGATGCCGCCGTGGCGCATGTCGACCACGAAGTTCTGCCGGGGACGGGCGAAGAGGTAGCCGCCGCGCGGTCCCGACGTGGGGCTCAGAGGGCTGGATAACATCGCATCGTCATACTCGTAGGAGGCCGATTCTTCGTCCCGCGTCACGATCGCGACCTCCGGGATCAGCGGCTTCTGGAGCACCGGCACGGCAGCCGTCGTGTCGAGATTCGTTTTCGTTCCATCCGCTGCCGTGATCATGGCCCGGTCGTTGGCGCGCTCCGGCTCGTTTGCGATCTCGACCGAGGCGGCCGAGAGGGATTTCTTCTCGTCGCTGCTCTGATACGATCTTCCACGAGGGTTGCCGGAAGGTCCGTTCTCCTCGAAAGCAATCCCCTCGCCGATGCCGCCGATCTCCAGTCCGTCCACCTTGTGGATGCCGTTGATGATGACGCTCGGGCTCAAGGTCGTGTCGGCGCCGGAAGGGGCGATGTTCGAGAAGGAGCCGGCCGGGGCATTCGGCGGATCGCCGAGGAGCGACGGGGTGCTCTTCGACCTGCTCATGTTCATGCTCAGATCGACAGAGGGTTCCAGAGAGTTGGTCCAGCTCGGTCCGATCTCGACCTTCTTCTCCGACTCCCTGCCGCTGTTGAGCACGTCACTGGAGGAGGAGCCGCGAAGCGATACCCCACCTCCAAGGCTGCCGGCCACGTTGGCGTTGGAGATGGTGCTGTTGAAGCGGATGCTCTCGCCTCCCTGGGTCGAGCCCAGGTCGATCGCATCGCCGTCGACCACGTCGACATCATATATGCTTCCGTCCGCCCCGGCTGCGGAGGTAATGGACACCGATTCGTCGGCGACTACGGTCGGGGCGGCCGACTGCGACCGGAGGCTGCCGACCTGCGATTTCCGCGCGGCGTCTCTCCTGGAGGTCGTGGAGACGACGTTTCCCGCCATATCCTTCGTTTCCCTCGGGATATCGGCGGGGGGGGTGCTGTATGCGAGGCTCTGCGACGTCTCGATCCTCTCTTCCGCGATCATGCCGTTGCGGGTGAGCGCCGACCCACCCTTCCCGATCTCCGGCGCGGCGCTCGGGCCTTTGAACGTGTCGAGCCGTGCGGCGACCGGCGCGTTCGCCGTTGTTGCCGCCGCCGCATGTTCCTTCCCTGCCGTCGCTTCCTTCCTCATGCGGTCGCCCGGAGCGACCCGCATCGATCCCGCGTCTTCCTGGGCCATATCTCCGTGCGGAGATTCAAGTCCGTCCAGATCGTTCGAGACGATCGTTCCCTCGCCCGCCCCGGGTCCTCCGTCGGAGAGTCCCCAGTAGACACCGGAGGAGATCACCAGAAGAAGGAGGGGAATGAGGAAGGGGATGATCCTGCGCCGACGGCGACGCTCCTCGGCCTTCCCTTCGGAGGGGGGGACCGCGGGACGCGACGGAGCATAATCGGGGACGACCGTCGGGACCGGGAGGAGCGCGGGAGCCGGCTTCATCCCCTCCTCACGGCGGAGACGGTCGAAGAGCGCGCTCCGCAACCCGGCGTCGGGCGTATGGAGAACTCTCTGGTCGCGGGCGATATTCCGCAGGGCGATCATCTCCCGGAAGGTCTTTCGATCCTCCGGCGAGACCGCCAGGCGATAATGCAGCTCCGCCTCGGCGTCACTGGAGAGCTCGCCGTCCAGATAGTTCGATATGAGTTCTTCTATGTTCATTAGTGTTCGAATGCGCTGGGCGCATCACTCATCCTTCGAGAGAAACGTTTCAAGCGCCTTGCGGAGTGCGCGGCGTGCGCGACTGATCCGCATGCGGGCGGCCTCCTGGCTGCAACCGGCGATCGATGCGACCTCGTCGTACTCCAGTCCGTTGATCTCCCGCAGCACGAAGACATCGCGCAGGGAGCGGGGGAGAAGCTCGACACATTTGCGGAACTGAAGATAGAGCGTTTCGCTCCGGATCTCGTCCTCGTCGCCGTAGAGTTGCGCGAACGATTCCTCGATCGGCACCATCAGCCGCTCGTCCCAGCGTGCTCCATCCCCCTCTTCCTCGGTCGAGATCGAGAGGGTCTGGCGATTGGAGCGGAGATGGCTGATCGCCAGATTGTGCGCCACCCGGAAGAGCCATCCCCGGAAGTTCTGGATCGGCTTGTACTCGACTCCGTTCCTGAGCGCCTCCTCCCGCCGGGTACGTTCCTTGAAGAGACGGACGAAGGTCTCCTGGAAGAGATCGTCCGCGATCTCCGGCGTCTCCTTCAGCACGGTACGCAGGTAGGTGAGCACGCTCTTGTCGTACCGCTCGTACAGGGTCACGAACGCTCCTTCGTCCCCCAGCAGGAAACCGTCGAGCAGCGATTCATCGCTGGTCGACACCGTTGCTCCCGCTCGTATATGGCCCTGAGATTCCGGCATGAAGTAGAGTAATTGGCTGCCTCGTGACTATGACGCGAGGCCTCCCGGAATGTAACGCGGCCGGAATCCGTTTCTCCGAACCCTTTTCCTCATAACGAAAACGGCGGTCGGAACGCTCCATGCGCTCCGGCCGCCGATCTTTCCCGTCGGGCTCGTTTCCTGGTCAGGCTTCCAGCTTCGCCATCTCCTCGTCGTCGATCTCCAGGTTCGCGTAGATGTTCTGGGTGTCGTCGAGATCGTCCAGGATGTCGAGAAGCTTGAGCGCCGTGGCGGCGTCGGCGCCGGAGAGCTCCACGGTCTGGTTCGGGACGTACTGGAGGTTCGCGGCGGAGACGCTGAAGCCCGCCTCCTCCAGCGCCCTGCGGACGGTGTCGAAGTTCTCGACCGGAGCGAAGACGTCGAAGGTCTCCTCCTCGGTCTTGACGTCGTCGGCGCCGGCGTCGAGGACGGCCATCAGCACATCCTCCTCGGTCTTTTCCCCCCTGGCGACCGAAATCACCGTCTTCCTGGTGAAATTCCAGGCGACGGCGCCGGCATCCGCCATGGAGCCGCCGTTGCGGGAGAGGGAGCTGCGCACATCGGCGACCGCCCGGTTCCTGTTGTCGGTCAGGCATTCGATCAGGATGCCGATGCCGCCGGGACCGTATCCCTCCAGCATGATCTCCTCGAGCTGCTGCCCCTCCAGATCACCCGTCCCCTTCTGGATCGCCCGCTTGATGTTGTCGTTCGGCATGTTCACGCCGCGCGCCTGCTGGATCGCCAGGCGGAGCCGGGGGTTGCTGGAGGGATCGCCGCCGCTGAGACGGGAGGCGATCGTGATCTCGCGGGCGATCTTCGTGAAGACCTTTCCGCGCTTGGCGTCCGCCGCCCCTTTCCTATGCTTTATGTTCGCCCACTTGCTATGGCCTGCCATTGCTCTGTCGTCGGATCGTTGTTCGTGACTGTTCGCGTTCCCCCATCCCTTATGCCGGGGGGAGTGAGGAGATAAGGGGAGACTCCGGTCCGGTAAATGCCGTCGGCGGCGCCGGAGGCTCTTCCGGAGCGGCCATCCTGCCGGAACCGTTGTTGTTGTTGGAGATCGTCTTCGGGATCAGGCTGAGCTGCGGCTGGAATTCCTTGTCGTGGATACGGAAGTCGTGGATCCTGAGCTGCTGCGTGATCGTCCCGCGGAACTCGTTCTCCTCGATGTTGAACACCAGGTCGTAGCGTGTCCGTCCGTTCAGCTCGGCGAGTCTTCCCCCCATGCCGAAGGCGATCGCCTCGATGTAGGCCGATCCGCTCTTGACCCTGAACTTCAGATGATCGCGTCCGACGATGCGGGGATAGCCGATCACCTCGATGTTCCTGAGCATGAAGAGGGGACGGGCGTTCCCCGGTCCGAACGGCGCGAACTGCTTCGTGATCTTGAAGAACCGGGGGGTGATCTCATCCACCAGAACCTCGGAGTCGATATGAAGCTCCGGGGTCAGCATCGCGTCCGAGATCTGCCGCTGCGCGAACTCGTTCAGGTCGCGCCGGAGCGCCGGGATGTTCTCCTCGCGGATCGAAAGTCCCGCCGCGTAGCGATGGCCGCCGAACTGCTCGATATGCGCCTCGCACTGCCTGAGCGCGTTGTGGATATCGAACCCGGCGATCGAACGGGCCGATCCCTTCGCCATGCCGTCGACCGTCGTCAGGAGGATGGTGGGGAGGTAGTACCGTTCCACCAGCCTGGAGGCGACGATACCGATGACCCCGGGATGCCAGTTGGCGTTATGGATGACGAGCGCCCGCGTGTCGTTCCGGGCGATCATCTCCTCGGCCAGCACCTGCGCCTCCGCGAAGGTCCCTTCATCGATCAGCCTGCGGCTTCTGTTGTCCCCTTCCAGATCCTGGGCGCGCTGGAAGGCGCGGATCTCATCCTCCTCGATCAGCATCTCGACGGCGCGCCGGGCATCACCCAGGCGGCCGGCCGCGTTGATTCTTGGAGCAATGCCGAAGACGATCTGGGAGGTGCCGAGGTTGCCGAGCTTGAGGCCGGCGCACTCCAGCAGTCCCCGCAGACCGGGACGTGGGGAATCGTTGAGCTTACGGAGCCCGTGCGAGACGAGCGTCCGGTTTTCGCCGACGAGCGGAACGATATCCGCGGCGGCGGCGATGGCGACGAAGTCGAGGTACTGATACGCGCTCTCCGGATCGCCGAGAGTATTGGCGATCCCCTGAATCAGCTTGAAGCCGACCCCGCAACCGGAGAGGAACTTGAACGGGTAGCTGCATCCCGGCTTGATCGGGTCAAGCACGGCATAGGCGGGGGGAATCTCGTTGCTCGGTTCGTGGTGATCACAGATGATCACATCGATACCGCGAGAATTGGCGTAACGCACCTGTTCGACCGCGGTGATTCCGCAGTCGACTGTGATAATCAGACGAACACCCTGGTCGTAAAGACGGTCGATGCCGACCGCGGAGACCCCATAGCCTTCGGTGAACCGGTCCGGGATGTAGAAATCGACGTCCGCTCCCTGACTCCTGAAATAGAGATAGAGCATGGCCGCCGAGTTCGTGCCATCCACGTCGTAGTCGCCGTAGACCACCATTTTCTCACCATCCTTCAGTGCCCGCAGGGAGCGCTCCACGGCGCGGTCCATGTGGTCCATCAGGAACGGATCATGCAGATCCGTGAGGCTCGGACGGAAGAATTCCTTCGCTTGTTCGAAGGTCTTCACCTCCCTCGCCACCAGAATCCTGGCGATCGTCGGCGAAACGTTGATTGCTCGCGCTAGGTTATGTATTGTGGCATCATCTGATATGGACGAAATGATCCAACGGTATCTCAATGTTCTATGGTTAAATGCTAAACTGCACCCAAAATACACTTTCGGACGTAAGCACGGCAAGCCCACCGGGAAAAAAGAGGGAAACGGGCAATAGACCCTCTCCCCCCTCGTCGCTGGTTAAGCGCATCGCGACGGGAGAGAGGCTCCCGAAGGGGCGTATTCAACCAGGAATCGCACTATGGCTATCTCGCATCTCCGCCTCCGGAAAGGGGTCGACGCTTCCTTCCTGACGCGGGTGAAACGTCTTCCGAGCTACTTCGGCGACCGTGAGATCCCCCTCTTCAAGAAACTGGGGATCGTTCTGGGGCTCTTCTACGTCCTCTCGCCGATCGATCTCATCACCGATCTCCTCCCGGTCGTCGGCTGGCTCGATGACGCGGGGGTCCTCTGGCTGATGTACCTTTTTCTGATGAAGGAGCTGGGAAGGTATACCGGCCGCCTCCATGAGGGAGGGGAGCTCACGCGGCCGTAGGGGAGGAGGGAGAGAAGGTCCGTACCGGGGCCGTCGGCCGAACTCTCGGGGAAAGGAGCGTGGGGAGTACAATCGAGCCGTCGCCGCCGTATCTTTGCCGTTAATTTTTTCTCGCACTCCCGGCCGCCGTTCCCTTCCGGTCATTCCGCGTGAGCGCCACATCGCCTATGCCAGCAGCCGTTCGCCCGACATCGCCCAGTGAAGCGCTCCGCCGCTATTTCGGCTACGACGAGTTCCGTCCGGGTCAGGAGGAGATCATCCGTTCCGCTCTCTCGCGGCAGGATACGATGGTGATCATGCCGACAGGTGGGGGAAAATCGCTCTGCTACCAGATCCCCGCTCTTCTCTGCGAGGGGGTCACGATCGTCGTTTCGCCGCTGATCGCCCTGATGAAGGACCAGGTGGATGCGCTGGCGGCCCGCGGGGTGCGCGCCACCACCATCAACTCCACCCTGGAGTTCGCCGAGGTCTCCCAGCGGATGACCGATATCCGCTACGGCCTCTACTCGCTCGTCTACGTCGCCCCGGAACGGTTCGAGAGCTCGAAGTTCCTGGAGCTGATGAAGGATGTACGGATCGTCCTCTTCGCCGTGGACGAGGCGCACTGTATCTCGGAATGGGGACATGATTTCCGCCCCAGCTACCTGAAGCTGCGGGAGGCGCTGGAGGCGCTCGGCCGTCCGCCGGTGATCGCCCTGACCGCCACCGCCACCCCCTACGTCCAGGAGGATATCGTCGCCCAGCTCGGGCTCGACAACCCCCGCCGCTTCGTCCGTGGGTTCGACCGCCCCAACCTGAGCTACAACGTCCGCGCCTCCAAGGATAAGGATGGGGATCTGCGGGAGATCATCACGGCCGAAATGAATCGCGCCGGGTCGGTGATCGTCTACTGCGGCACCAGGAAGACCGTGGAGGCGGTCGGGCTGATGCTCCATGCGGAACGGCTCCCGGTGACGGTCTACCACGCGGGACTTCAGGAGGCGGAACGGACCGGGGCGCAGGAGGCGTTCATCTCCGGCCGCGCCAAGATCATCGTCGCCACGAACGCGTTCGGGATGGGGATCGACAAGGCCGATGTCCGCCATGTGGTCCATTACGATATGCCCGGCTCGATCGAGGCGTACTACCAGGAGGCGGGGCGCGCCGGACGCGACGGTCTGCCGAGCGACTGCACGCTCCTCTACAATGCGCGCGACAGGCGGCTGCAGGAGTTCTTCATCAGGAGCAGCTTCCCGGAGCGCCCCAGCATCGATGCCGTCTACGATGCGTTGTGGGATACGGTCCATGTCGGGTACGGGAGCCGCTACGAGGGGATCTTCGTCCCGGACGAACGGGATATCGCGGGGCGGGCCAAGATCCACGCGTCGGGGCTCAACAGCATTCTGGGGGTGCTGGAGAAGAACGAGATCGTCAGGAAGGTCCGCGCCGAGCGGCTCGGGATGGTGCAGTTCCTGACCGGAAGCAAGGAGATCCAGAACTACTACCAGATCACCCGCGACGAGAACCGGCGGAAGACGATCATGGGGCTCCTCAGAACCCTGGGAGGGGCGGCGCTGACCAAGGAGACCTTCTTCAACCCGGAGGAACTGATCCGCAAGTTCGATATCAAGCCGGAGGCGTTCGAGCAGAGCATGCGCGCGCTCGCGATGAGCCGCCTGCTGCGATATACTCCGCCGACCCCCGGCACCGGCTACCAGTTCCTTGCCGAGCGCCTCCCGATCCGCAACGTCAGAATCGACGAGCGCTCGATCGAAATAGGTCGCAACAGGGCGCTGACGAAGCTGGATGCTGTGGAACGATATATCCAGAGCTCCGGCTGCCGTCGCGATTTCATCCTGGAGTATTTCTGCGCCGAACTGGAGAACGCCCGCTGCGGACGCTGCGACGTCTGCCGCTCCGGG
Organism: uncultured bacterium; assembly: GCA_966250335.1. Lineage (GTDB taxonomy): Bacteria > Bacteroidota > Ignavibacteria > OLB7 > OLB7 > OLB7. The sequence continues at coordinate 35,037 of CBINGZ010000038.1, forward strand.
GAGCCGAAGGGGGCGCAGGCTCCGCTGCGGCCGCAGACACGGCGCGCCATGGAGATGATCCTGACGGTCGTCGCGGAGCTGGGGGGACGGTTCGGCAAGATGACGGTGGTCGATATCCTTCGCGGCACCGTGACGCCGACCGTGGAGAAGTTCGGTCTGCACGACTACCCCAGGTTCGGCGAGCTGCGCGATATGGAACGCGCCGAACTGGCTGAACTGGCCGGCGCCCTGATCGACAACGGACTGATGGACAGCTCCGCCACCCTCAAGCCGGTGGTCAAGATCACCGCAAGGGGACGGGAGGCGATCCGCCATCTGACGGTGATCCGCTTCATTCCGGTCAGGACGACCGAGGAGCAGAGCCAGAACCCGATGATCCTGAAGAAGCTCCAGGAGGAACGCGCCAAGATCGCCCGGCGGGAGCGCCTTGTCCCCGGGGCCGTCTGCCCGGACGATCTGCTGGTCAGAATATCGAACGACGTCCCGACCAGCCGCGCGGGGTTCATGGATGTGGAGGGGATGACCGGCGAGGTCTTCGGCGTCTGCGGCGCAGCCTTCGTCGGGCTGCTGGAATCGCTCAGAACGGAGGAGGTGTGGGACGAGGAGGTCCCGAGCGGCGTGCCGGACAGACTCAGGAGAACCTTCCTTCTCTATCAGGATGGTTGCGCGCTGGAGGAGATCGCCCGCCGCTCCGCCCGCCAGCCGTCGACGGTCAGCAGCCATGTGGAAGAGCTGATCCGGATGGGGGTGGAGATCGAGATCGAACGTTTCGTGCCGAACGGCCTGATCCGGAGCGTGCGCGACGAACTGGAACGGATGCCGAACGCGACCTTGCGCGAACTGCGGGCGCTTGTTGGAGGTGCCATCGATTATCCCGAGCTTCGCATCGCCGCCGCATGGGTGCGCGCGGGACATTGAGGGGGCCCAGGGGGGGAACCCGACCGCATCAGAAAACGATGTGAACGATCATGCCGAACCTGGCTGTGCTCCATGAAGCACGGATCTTTCCGCCGAGGAAGTTCCAGTTCGTCGTCTGGGCGGCGACACTGGCCGTTGCCGTTTACGGGCTGGCGGTCACCACGTCGCTCGGCGCATGGACGACGTTCGCCTGGGTCGTGATAGCTCTGATTGCGATCTGGCAGATCTGGGGCATCCGCTGGGTCCAGGTGGATTCCGAGGGGGTCCGCGCCCGGAACATCTTCCACCGTGGACGTGAACTCCGCTGGGATCAGATTACGATGTTTCGTGAGGAGGAGGTGAAGCTGAGCCGCAAACCGTACGTGATCCTCTACCTCTCCAACCGGGGCGCCGGGGAGCGCCTCACCAAGATGGAGCTGACCAGCGATCAGGTCGGGTTCGATATCCTGCGCGAGATCGTCAGAGGCGCCGTGCCGGAAGAGGCGCTGGGGGAGAAAACGTGAAAGGGGCCCTCGCGAGCCCCCTTCGTGATCTTCGTTTCGTCCTTCCCCCTTATCCTTCCATCTTCACTTCGTCCCGCACCAGCTTGCTCACCGCGTCGTTGATCCTGTCGAGAGCCTTGTTGATGTTCTCGATGGAGTTCGCGTAGCTGAAGCGGATGAACCCTTCGCCGAACTGTCCGAACGCCGTGCCGCTCAGCGCCGCCACACCCGCCGTGTTCAGCAGATAGTCCGCCATCCGCTGCGAGCTGTAGCCGGTCCCCTCGATGTTCGGGAAGACGTAGAAGGCACCCTGCGGGCGGTGGCAGCGGAAGCCGGGGATGCTGTTCAGGCCGTCGACGATCACGTCGCGACGGCGGCGGAACTCGGCGATCATCTCCTCGGCGCGGTCCTGCGGTCCGGTGAGCGCCTCGACCCCGGCCATCTGGGTGAAGCTGGAGGTGCAGCTTGTGCAGTTGGTCTGCATCTTGGCGACCAGGGAGGCGATCGAGGCGGGCATCATGCCGTAGCCGAGGCGCCAGCCGGTCATGGCGTAGGTCTTGGAGAAGCCGTCGAGCATGATGGTCCGCTCCTTCATGCCGGGGAAGTTCAGGATCGAGGTATGCTCGAACCCGTCGTAGGTGATCCGGGAGTAGATCTCGTCGGAGAAGACGATCAGGTTGTTCTTCACCGCCATCTCGGCGATCCCTTCAAGATCCTCGTAGGTCAGGATGCCGCCGGTCGGGTTCTGCGGCGTGTTGATGATCAGCATGCGGGTCCGCTTGTTGATCCGCGCCTCCAGATCGGCCAGATCGAACCGGAACTCCTTCTGCTCGCGCAACGGCAGCGCCACCGCCTTCGCCCCCAGGAAATTGATCACCGACTCGTAGATCGGGAAGCCGGGGTTCGGATAGATCACCTCGTCCCCCTCGTCGATCGTCGCCATCATGGCGTAGAACATGATAGGCTTCGCGCCGGGGGTCACCACGATCTCGTCGGCCGAGCAGTTCACGCCGGGGCGGGTCCGCTCGATGTAGTCGGCGATCGCCTGGCGCGCCTGCGGCAGACCGTTGGAGGGCCCGTAATGGGTGAACCCCGCATCGAGAGCGTTCTTGGCGGCGTCGATCACGTTCTGGGGCGTGTCGAAATCGGGCTCGCCGATCTCCAGATGGACGATGTCGCGCCCTTCCGCCTCCAGCTTGCGGGCCTTGACGAGAACTTCGAACGCGGTCTCGGTCCCGAGACGGGACATGCGCTGTGCGATATGCATGCTGTGGACTCCTATCTATCGAAGAATGATATGTTTGAATCGGTCGGGGTCCGCCGCCGGAAACGGGCGGAGCGATCGCGGGCTTTCGACATGCCTGGGAAGACCCGCAAAGATAGAGGATTGGTCAGGGAGAGAGAAGACGATCGGGGGAATGATACAAGGACTCATAAATTGGCGTCCCCCTCTCCCCCTCAGCCCCCGCGCCTGATACGCGCCCCCCCTTCGACGAAGCGCATCACCTCCTCCCAGGTGTTGTATCCCTGAATCGAGATCCGGATCGTCTGACGTCCGTTCCACCAGACGACGGGAATCTCTACCCGATATTCGTCGAACAGGCGGTGCTGCAGCTCACTGCCGTCCATATCCTCGGGAAGAAGGAAGGCGCTCATCTGGGTGAACCAGCCCCCCTCGTCCGGGGCCACCGGGGTCGCGTCCAGCGCTTCGCCGATCAGCGGGCGGGCGCGCAGGACCATCTCACGGCACGTGGCGCGGACCCTCTCCCAGTCGTGCTCCCTCTGAAACGCGATGGCGGCGGGGACGGAGAGAGGGGCGGAGATATCTGTCGTGCCGGGATATTCATGATGGTCGACGAACGACGAGCTCCGGCTGATGAAGTTGGAAGGAGTGTCGGCGGACTCCCATCCCCAGCTCACGACCAGCGGTTCCACCAGCGGCTGCATCTCCCTGCGGGCATGGAGGAAGGCGCTCCCCTTGGGGGCGGAGAGCCACTTGTGGAGGTTGCCGGCATAGAAGTCGGCGCCGATCTCCTCCAGATCGAGCGGGATCTGTCCCGGCGCGTGGGCGCCGTCGATCACGGTGATGATCCCCAGCTCCCGGGCCCGGCGGCAGATCTCCCCGATCGGAAGCGTCAGCGCCGTGGGGGAGGTGATATGGCTGAGGAAGATCACCTTCGTCGCCGGCGTGATCTCCCCCATGAATCGCTCCACGATCTCTTCCTGCGTCGTCACCGGGACGGGGATCGTGACCGCGCGGTAGGTCGCTCCGTTCCTGGCGCAGAGAAAGTTCCAGAGCTTGTCGCATGCGCCGTACTCGTGATCGGTGGTCACGATCTCATCCCCCGGACCGAGTTTGAGCGATCGTGCCACGATATTTATGCCGAACGTGGCGTTCATCACGTAGACGATGTCGTCGGGATCGGCGTTGACGAGCGCGGCAAGCTCCCTGCGCGAGTTCAGCAGCAGCTCCGGCGCGCGCCGCGCCAGGAATTCCACCGGCTCCTCCTCCAGCTCCCGCTGCCACCGCTGGTAGGTCTCGAACACCGGCCGGGGACATGCCCCGAACGAGCCGTGGTTCAGAAAGGCGATCTCCGGACGAAGGAGGAAGGACGATTTCAGAGAATCGGACATGAGTATCGTGGGTGAGGATGATCTGTGCGATATGAGAAGAGCGGCCGCGGCCGGCCGCTCTCGTTCGATTCCCGGGGCCCCCGTTCTAGCGCGCCGAATCTTCCTTGACGGGAGCGGGGTCGGGATGTACGACAAGGAGCGTTCGGAACGTGTGGTCGCAGAGGTGGATCTCCACCGGGGCGTTGTTGAAGACGTTCCGTGAGAGATGGCTCGTGATCTCCCGGCAGGCGGCCACGTACTCCGGGTCGTTCTGCTTCCCCTCGACCACCATGAACCTGAACTGATAGACCCCCTCCTCCCTGGTCAGCCGCGCGCTCTTCTGGTCGCCGGCAAAGAAGCCGTCCTGAACGAGGAAGTTCCCAAGGCGGGTCGCCTCCTCCCTGGTGACGGGAGGGGAGTAGTAGAGATCGCTCTTGTTGAAGGTGAGGCGGTCGCCGTACTCGGGCGCCGGGATCAGCGTGCCGGTCTCCTGCGTCTCGTCGCGCAGGATCACATGGACCTTGGCGTCGTTGAAGACGTTCTTGGAAAGCTCGACCCCGAGCACCCGGAACGAGGCGAGGAGCGCCCTGTCCTTCTCTCCGCCGTCGTTGGCTACCGCCGAGAGGGTGTAGGCGGCTCCGTCCCTGTCGAGCCGTACCGTTCTGGGTCTGTCGAAGAATCCTCGCTCCGCGAGGTAGTTGCCGAGCCTTGTCGCTTCCTCCGCGCTGACGGTTGTTCCATACTCGACGTGGCCGTTCTTGAACGTCAGGGTCGTGGAGTCGGCGGCCGCGTCCTCGCTGCAGGCCGTGACGAACACGGCAAGAGAGAGAGGAAGGAGGAGTCGAACAAGGGATGATGTTCCGCGTGTTGGTGCTGACATGGCTTCTACTGTGGGATTGAAGTTGTCGTCGATTATCGGTTCCGACGGTCCGGGGCGCCGCCGGATGGGGGGAGCGGACGAAGCGTCTCCAGGTTGGCGTCGCAGAGATGGACCTCCACCGGCGTTCCGGCGAAGACCTTCTGCGATATTCCTTCGCCGATCGTCCTGAACGCCCGGGTCGTTCCGGGGTCGTCTGCCGCCTCGCGCCCGACCACCGCCTTCAGGATGATCCCGGCCGTCGACCGCGCTATCTGCACCGACCGCGGCCGTCCGTCGAAGACCCGGATGCCGACCAGGAACTCGGCGGTCGCGCGGGCTTCGGCCTCGGTCGCGGGGGGGAGGTAGTAGACATCCCCTCCCTTGAGATGAACCTTCTTCCCGAAATCGGGAGGGGGGAATATTCGTATCGGGTTAAGATCCTCATCGCACAGCTCGACCCGTACGGGGATCTCCCCCAGAACCTCCCGCGAGATCGGCAGCCCTATCGAGCGGGCGGCGCGGACCGTGGTCGAGTCGACGTTCTCCGCGTTCCGCAGCGCGATCCGGAAGATGTAGGTCCCCGTCGGCGAATCGCGGGCGCGATCGAGCTGCACGAAGGGGATCGCGTCGCTGAAGAACCGGGCATCCGAGAGATACGCCCCAAGCCGCCGGGCCGTTTCCGGCTCCACGGCCGGCGTATGATAGATCGCGCCGTGATCGAGATCGATCCGCTCGCCGCGACCGTCGCAGCCGGCCGTCAGAATCAGCGGAAGCAGGGAGGAGACGATCCCCCCCGCTCTTCCCATCTTCCGAAGGCGATGTCCATGACCGCGCACCCCGTTACGAGTTCGGTTTGGCGGCCGCCGTCGAGTCGGCCTTCGCCGTCGGGGTCGACTGGACCACGGTGACGGTCTTGAAGAGGGCGTTGCAGAGATGCATGTCGACCGGCGCGTTCCCGAAGACGTTGCGCGAAAGACGCGCGCCGAAGAGGCGGCAGCGCTGGAGGAACGCCGTATCCTTGTAGAGCCCCGGCTTCACCATGACCCGGAAGGCGTAGCGCTGACCGGAACGGGCGAGCTGCACCGTGGCCGGCCGCCCGTCGAAATATTTGTCCTTGACCAGAAACGTCCCCAGCCGCTTCGCCTCGACGGCGCTGACCGCCGGCGTGTAGTAGAGATCCGCGCCGTTGAAGCCGAGCCGCGTGCCGTAGTTCGTGGGGGGGACCACCTTCAGCGAGTTGAACTTCTCGTCGGTCAGATCGATCTCCACCCTGGCGTCGTTGAACGCGTTCTTGGAGAGCTCCAGACTCATCGTCTTCACCCCGGCCAGATACGCGGCGCTGTTCTGCTGGTCGTCGGAGACCGGCATGCGGACCTTGTAGATCTCGCCGCTCCTGTCGACTTCCACCCGTTCCCGCTTCTCGTTGAAATATTTCTTCTGCTCGAAGAACTCCCCAAGCTTCCGCGCCTCCTCTTCCTGGACGTTCTCGGTATAGTAGACGTCGCCGTTCGCGAACTCGACCCTGCGGCCGTCGCCGCACGATGAAAGAAGCGCCGAGGAGACCAGGATGAACGCATAGATGCCGCGCAGCCGCGCGTTGCGGAGGGGAAGAACCGATAATGCCGCCATACGGAGAAGGTCGATTGGATGGATAATGATTGCGGATAGAGAGGGCCGCCCGTTCGATCGGCGGACCCGGCGCGATCGAAGAGGAGAACGGAAGCCCGACCAATTTATACGATTGACGCGGACTGGCAAACCGTACGGAGGCCGGTCCGGGACTGAATGTTCCGGTGTGTACCCCATCTTGGGACCGGAAGCATCCCGCGATAACTTCGCAGATCGCTCACCATAGGACTATATCGTCATGGCATGGATCTGCGCGGTTCTGTTCACGGCGATCGGCATCTGGCTGATCGTGAAGCGGCGCGACGCGGCTCGCGGCGAGGGGATGATGCTGGGAGCCACCATGCCGATCGGCTGCGTGGTGCTTCAGGGGATCGCCTTCCTCCTCCTGGCCGTCGGATTTCTCGTCATGCGAAGCATCGGGATCATCTGAGCGCCGAGCCGTGATCGACGGTTACCATCCCAGCGGAACCCTCCCGGAGACCGAGCGCTCCCCGGCGGTTATTCTGTAGAGATAGAGACCGGGGGGAAGATCACCTCCCTCCAGAACGATCTCGTGCCGCCCCGCCTCTATCGTTCCACGATCGATCGATGCCGCGACCTCCCCGGTCACGGTATGGAGCGTGAGCCGGACCGACGCCGCCTCCGGAAGCGTGCAGGAGAAGCGGACTTCCCGCATGTCGGCGCTGCGCGGTCGCATCGGGAGGGCCGTCAGCTCTCCCGCGGCGGCAGGAATGCCGGGGGCCGAGGAGATCGTGGTGATGTCGAGATAGGCCGTCACCCCGTCCAGGATCGCCGCCGCCGTTGTATGGTAGTCGCCGGCCGTCTCGCAGTTCATATCCTCGTAGGTCAGCGCCATCACCGAGGCCCCGTGGTTCAGCCAGAACCAGCTTTCGGGGAAATGGGTCGGGGTCTCGTTCTTCCAGGTGATGTTGTAGTCCCACGGTTCTATCCCTTCAGGATATGTTTCCCGCGTCTCGGTGATGAACTCCCGCTCCAGGTTCGCGAACTCGTGCGATGTCCCCGTGGCGTCATGAAAGACGAAGTAGCGACGGCAGATATAGGCCGAATGGAGGTTCAGGGCGATCCTGATGGGGGAATCGGAGGCCATCAGTTCGGTGAACCGTTTCTTCAGCGCCGCCGCTTCCGGCTGCATCACCTCCTTGTCCCATTCCCGTTCCAGATCGATATCGTTCGCGTTGTGGCGCGGGGACTCGATCTCCACGCCGTCCGGGTTGTACATCGGGACGATATGGAAGACGCATTCCTCGCGCAGCCGGCGCGCATAGCTCTCATCGGAGAGAAGGATATCGATGATCGAGTTCGCCACCCACCAGCTCTGCACTTCGCCGGGATGCGTCCGTGCGTGGATGTAGACGGTCTTCCTCGGGCTCTCGCCCGGGGCGTCGTCGGTGATCGTCAGCTCCCACAGCAGCCGGTTCTGCACGCTGCGGCCGAGCGTGTCGATCGTCACGTAGGGACTCTTCCCCCATCGTTCCAGATCGACCAGCAGGTCGGCGTAGCCGTATCCCCACCGAGGCTCCGCGGCGGCGAGGGCCGCTATCTCCCCTCCGCACTTGTCTCCGTCGCCGGGCAGACGGTCCGGCGCGGGAAGGAGGGAGGGACCGGGACTCTGGGCAAACAGGGGGAGCCCGAGAAGGGTGTGAAGAAGGATCGTGCTGAGGGGTCGGAGTATCGTTTTCATCATCGTGTTCGGGATCATGGGGCCGTCGGTCGGCAGATATGTCGTCATGAGGAGCGCGAGAAACTACGGCATCGGGCGTCCCTCTGCAATGGCGGTAATGTCCTGCAATATGATATCTTGCCGCGCCTCTCTTCCCGGCCGTTACAAGGACCGTATCGATTGTCGTTGTTATGAAAGTAGTCTACGCGCTCATCTGGCGATCCGCCGTCACCGATGCCGATTTCAACCGGGAGGAGTTCGACCGACGTGTCCCCCGGCTGATGGAATGGCTTCGCGGCCTGCACGCCGACGGGAAGCTGGTCGGCTGCGGCGGAGGCGGGTTCGAGAACCACTCCGGGGGACTGACGCTGATCCGGGCCGAGAGCATCGAGGAGGCGCAGAGGATCAGCGAGGGACATCCGATGAACGAGATCGGAACGAACGAGATTCTGGTCTGGGATGTTTTCTATGCCGACCTCGTCGAGCAGAGCAACGAGGAGAGACTTCGCCCGGCGGCGCAGGCCGCGGCGGAATAGCGGAATACAGGGGTGAGGGGGCGGCCCGGCCGCGTTTCGCTCATCGATCGTTCAGCGAACAGGGAAACCGGACCATGCCGGTCATTGAACTCTTCACCATGATCCGTGCCCCTCGGGAGCGGATCTTCGACCTCTCACGCTCCATCGATCTGCACCTGGAGTCGGCCTCCGATACGGGGGAACGGGCCGTCGCCGGGGTTACATCGGGATTGATCGGGCTGGGAGAATCGGTCACATGGAGCGCGCGGCATTTCGGCGTCCGGCAGCGGATGACGGTCCGCATCTCCGAATACCATCCCCCGACTCATTTTCAGGATGTTATCGTCAAGGGAGTCTTCGCCAGGTTCGTGCACGACCATTTCTTCGAGGAACGGGAAGATGGGACGCTGATGATCGATCGCCTCGATTTTGCGGCTCCTCTCGGTCCGCTGGGACGTCTGGCCGAACGTCTGGTCCTGACCCGGTATATGACCCGTTTCCTGGAACTCAGGAACGAAACGATCCGTCGGATCGCGGAGTCGGACCGCTGGAGAAACCTCCTTCCCGACCCTTCGGTTACAGGGGGTGAGGCTTGATGCCCGTTCCGTCTCCGACGTCGTCAATTATTCTCCGTCATCATGTCGCTGGTCCATATTCGTGGCAATAACCTGTACTATTACGATCAGGGGGAGGGGGAGCCTCTCGTCCTGATTCACGGCACGGGGTTCAATGCCGACATCTGGTACCGGGTCTACAACACGCTTGTCGACGAGTTCCGTGTGATCGCCTACGATCGGCGCGGGTTCGGGCGGAGCGAGGGGATGCCGCTCGGCCCTCGCGGGTATTATCACGAACAGGCGGAGGACGCGGCGCAGATGCTCGATCTCTTCGGCGCCTGTCCCGCCACGATTCTCGGCTGGAGCGCCGGCGCCGTGGTGGCTCTGCAGCTTGCGCTCGAGCATCCCGAATGCGTCAAGCGTCTGATCCTCTACGAACCGTCGCTTCACCTCTCGGACGATCTGGACGCCGGGTTCATCCTTCCCTACATGCAATACTCCCTGCTCCGGCTCTTCCGTCGTTACAAGGCCGCGGCGCATACGTTCGGGCGGATGATCCTGAAGGTGGAAGGGGGAAGGAACTCGTTCGACACGCTCGACCCGGTGGTGGTGGAATGTATGGAAGCCGACGCCGAATCGCTCGTCGCCGAGGTATCGGCCGGCACCGGACGCGAGCTCACGCTGGAGACCCTCGCCTCCGGCATCAAGGTTCCGGTAACACTGATCGTCGGCGAGGCCTCTCCCGCCCCCCTGAAGCGTTCGGTCGCCCGTCTCGCCGCCACCTTCCCCGCCGCCGAGGTAGCCCGCATCCCCGGCACCGGCCACCTGGCCCAGGTCGAAAACCCCGAAGAATTCCTCCGCATCATCCGCCAGGCCATGTCCCACCCCACTCTCTTTTCTTAACTCTCTTTCTTCAACGCTGTGTCCTCTGTGACTCCCTCCAGCCTCTCCAAACCTCGCCTTCCCGCGCATGAGGATTTCCCTCTCCATGTGCGTATCTTCCCCCCCACAGACGCGACCGCACCCCTTCTCTCCGATCGCGCTCGTTACTCCGGAGACCCATGGGACTGACGATCCATCCCGACCCGCGGCACTTCCTCGCCTCGGCCGCCCCCTTCCTGGAGGAGCGCGAGGCGGAGAACAGTCTGATCCTGGGGGTTGCCGCCGGGATGGCAGACGCTCCCCAGACCGACGCCTTTTTCGCAACGATGGAGCGGAACGGCAGGATGGTGGCCGCCGCGATGCGGACCCCTCCGTTCAACGTCGTCGTGACGCGCGCTCCCGATCCCGTGTTAATAGAGCTGGCCGACACGCTCTACGAACGCGATCTTCTCCTCCCCGGCGTTCTGGCCCCGAAGCGGGAGGCCGAGTCGTTCGCCAGAATCTGGTCGATACGGGCCGGCACGAAATATTCGCTGGCGCGCCATGAGAGAATCTACAAGCTGCGTGAGGTGATCTCTCCCCCTCCGGTCGAGGGAACGTTTCGCCGCGCGGTCAGGGAGGATATCGCTCTGATCGCCGAGTGGATGGAGGGATTCGGCGACGACATCTCCCAGCCGCTCCCCCCCGATCGCTGTCGTCAGCTTGCCACCTCGGCGGTGGAGGAGGGAAGAATCTATCTGTGGGAGACCGACCGTCGGGTCTCGATGGCCGCATGGCGCGGCCGGACCAGACACGGCGTCGGTATCAACTACGTCTACACACCTGTCGAGCTGCGCGGCAGGGGATACGCTTCCGCCTGCGTTGCGGCGCTCAGTCGTCTTCTGCTCAACTCCGGACGCCGGCATTGCTTCCTCTTCACGGATCTGAGCAATCCTACAAGCAACAGCATTTACCAGAAGATCGGATACCGTCCCGTCTGCGACGTGGACGAGTATCGGTTCCACTCGATCGCTCGATGAACCGGGCGAGCGGGTTACGATCAACCCCTTCCAATCAGCGTCAATTGATCGTCCTGCGAACTTTTCTACTCTCTCCAACATGAAAGCCCCCCGAACACTCCTCGCGAGCGCTGCGACGCTCCTGATGCTCCCTGTCGGATCGGCCCTGTTCGCCCAGACCGGATCGATCGATCGGAGTCCGCTCGGACCGAAGACCGAGTTCCCCCGCCTCGGGATAGAGGCCGGCCTCTCGCTCGTCAGCCAGACCGGGACCTATACCACCGGCTGCGGGACGTTTTCCGAGGGAAACGACCCGAATCTTGTCCTCGCCGTCGCCTACGACTATCCGATCACCGGTATCGTGCGTCTGGAAGGACTGCTCGGACTTCAGTCCCGCCATGTCAGCGGGACGAACAACGTCACCGAGAACACGGTCGTCAGAACCTCCGACGGATTCTCGCAGGCCGATGTGACCTACGAGAACAGGGGGAAGGGAACGTTCACCTACGTCTACCTGCAGCCGTCGGTGAAGTATTATCCGATCAGGAATTTTTATATCGGAGTCGGAGCAAGCGCCAACCTCTTCACCGGGGCGAGCACGAGCTATTCGAAGACGATCGTCACCAAGGCGGTGACCCTGGAATCGGGTGAGACGGTGGAGGTGAACTACCCCGACTCCGAGTCGCGCGACGGCTACACGAAGGAGTACCCGGCCGAGGACCGTTCCGACGCCTCCGGAATGACGTTCGACGCCGCGGTCTACGCCGGGGTGGAGTTCACGATCTATTCCCGTCTCCGGTTCAGTCCCAGGCTCACCTACACGATCCCCCTCACCGCATCGCTCGCGGAACCGGGACAGGAGGAGCTGAAGCTGGGAACCATCCAGGCGACGATCGGATTCCGATATTCGCTGATCGATTGATCGGGTGGCGGGCGGCTCCCGCAGGGGGGTGCCGGAGATGGGGATTCATCAGGCTGCGATCTGATCCCGATTCGTCGTCGGTCGACCCTCCGCCTGTGAATCGGCTCCCGAAGGGAGCACCCATGTGTAGCCGCGAACCATTCCAATATTCTGTAAGCGCCGAAGGTGCGTGCCATTCTTCTCGTGACCAACGGGGAAGAACGGCACGCACCTTCGGCGCTTAAGATCGTGTGGGGAAAATGTCGCGGCTACACATGGTTCGCCTTCGGGGCTAAAGATGATGAGTGAGGGTGGCGTGTCGTACGGCGATGCATTGCTGCCTTCTGCTACTGACGAGACCGGAGCGGCCGACAGGGAATCGGGGAGAGATCCTTCCTCACCCCCTTCTTGATCTGTCCGGGGATGTCCCTATCTTCGGCCATGATTTCAGATGCTGCCACGCAAGACGCCGGGAAGCACGGCGAGGCGACCTCCGGCTTCCGCGCCCTTACTCCCGACAGGGTCATCGACCTGGCCGAAAAGGCGCTGGGGGAACGGCTTACAGCTCTCTGCCGACCGCTGCAGAGCTACATCAATCGCGTGTTCGAGCTTCAGCGTGTGAGCGGGGAAGGGGTGATCGTGAAGTTCTATCGTCCCGGACGGTGGAGCCTCCGGGCGCTTCAGGACGAACACGATTTCCTCTTCGAACTCCACGAGCGGGAGATTCCGGTGATCGCCCCCCTCATCCTGGCCGACGGCGGGTCGCTCGGCGCCGGGGACGGCGTTCACTTCGCCCTCTTCCCGAAGAAATCGGGCCGAGCTCTCGACGAGCCGGGGGATGAGCAGTGGGAGGAGCTCGGGAGACTCGTGGCGCGGACCCATCTGGTGGGGGCGATGCACCCGGCGGAGGATCGGATCGTCATGTCTCCGCGCGAGGCCACTCTCGACAATGTGCGATATATCCTGTCGCGCGATGTGGTGCCGCGCGAGCTGAGCGGCGAGTACGAGAAGGCCGCCATGGAGATGATCGGGCTGATCGATCCGATGTTCCAGGGGGTCGAGCGGATCAGAATCCACGGCGACTGCCACCGCGCCAATATCGTCCACAGGCCGGGCGAATCGTTCTATCTGATCGACTTCGACGACATGGCGATGGGCCCTCCGGTCCAGGATATCTGGATGATCCTTCCGGAGTACAGCCGCGCCTCGCTGGTCGAGATCGACATGTTCCTTGAGGGATATCAGATCTTCCGGAGCTTCGACAGGCGCACCCTGAAACTGATAGAACCGCTCCGCGCAATGCGATATATCCACTTCGACGCATGGTGCGCCCGCCAGACGGCCGACGGCGCCGTGACCCGTCTGGCGCCGGGCTGGGGGACGGTGAGCTACTGGCGGCAGGCGATCAACGATCTGCGGGGGCAGATGGATGAGATAGCCGCCGGTCGCGATTTTTTCTGGGGGATGTAGGATGGGAAGGATCGATCGAGGGTTCTCGTCGGGCGTTGCGCATACGCCGACGTTCGAGGCGCTCCGTCGCGCGTTCAGGATCGCCGCCTACTCCGGCCGCCCCGACGCGCCGCCGGCCGACGAGCTGATCGAAATGCATCGTGAGGCGATTGTCTCCCGCCGCGCCTTCCTGAAAGGGACGGCGGCGACCGCTCTTGTCGTCGGCGCGGGAGGACTCCTGACCGCATGCAGGAAGGAACTCGACTCCCCCGGCGCCGACGCCCCCCGGATCGTGGTCGTCGGCGGCGGCATCGCCGGACTGAACACCGCCTACAGACTGAAGGAACAGGGAGTTCGCGCCACGATCTATGAGGGTTCGTCCCGGACCGGCGGCAGGATCTTCACGGCCCGCGACATCATGGGCCCCGGCCTGACCACGGAGCTCGGCGCGGAGTTCATCGACAGCCATCATGCCGAGATGCTCCGGCTCGTCTCCGAGCTGGGGCTCACCCTGCTCGACACCCGCGCTCCCGGCGAGGCCGCGCTTGCCAGCGAGGTCTTCTATCTGGAAGGGCGTCGCTTCACCGAACGGCAGGTGATCGAGGAGTTCAGGGCCCCGGCCAGGGTCGTCGCCTCCCACTACGCGGCGGCCCCCGATGTCGTCAACTACCGGTCGGGAGAGGCCCTTCAGCCGTTCGACCGGATGTCGATACGGGAGTATTTCGACAGTATCGGCCTCTCCGGCTGGCTGCGCAAGCTCCTCGACGTGGCGTACGAAACGGAGTACGGCCTCACGACCGATCGCCAGTCCGCCCTGAACTTCCTCTTTCTCCTCGCCACCGATATGGACTATTCCGATGGATCGTTCAAGATCTTCGGCGAGAGCGACGAACGATACAAGGTGAAGGGAGGGAACCAGCTGGTCGTCGACGGTCTGGCGCGGAAGCTCGCCGAACATATCAGGACGGGACATGTCCTGGAGGCGATCCGAAGCCGGGGAGACGGGTTCACCCTCACCTTCCGGCAGGGGAACGGCTCGGCGACCGATGTCGACGCCGATATCGCGGTGATCACCATCCCCTTCACGATGCTCAGGAACGTCGATATGAAGGGAGTGACCCTCCCCGAGGTCAAGAAGCGCGCGATCGCCGAGCTGGGGTACGGCACCAACACGAAGATCATGGCGGGGTTCGACAGACGTTTCTGGCGGACCTCCCCTTATGACGGTCACCCCGGCGTCACCGGCTACTACCTGACCGACGAGGCGTGCCAGACCGGATGGGACAACAGCCAGCTCCAGTCGGGAGAGGGGGGCGGGTTCACCTTCTATCTGGGGGGCCCCTCCGGCGAGCGTGCCGGGGAGGGGACGGCAGCATCGCAGGTCGATGCGCTCATGCCGGGGTTCGAGAAGATCTTCCCCGGCGCCTCGGCCGCCCGCAACGCGCGCGCCGAGCGATTCCACTGGCCGGGACATCCCTTCACCAGAGGGAGCTACGCCTGCTACGGCCCGGGACAGTGGACCACGATCGCCGGGGCGGAGGGGGAGCCGGTCGGCAACCTCTTCTTTGCCGGCGAACATTGCAGCTACGACTTCCAGGGGTTCATGAACGGAGGAGCGGAGACGGGACGAGCGACGGCCGAGGCGGTGCTGGCGGCGGTCGGAGTCCGGCGGACGGGTGCGCGACCCGCCGAAGTCAGGTAGACCATCACGGCCCATCCCATGACGATACTCAGCAGCTACCCCCTTGCCGACGCCGAGAACGCCCGCATCGCCGGGGCGGCCCGGGGATGGGGCGACCTTTTCATCCCCTCGCCTGAAGAACAGGAAGCGCGGATCGCCCATATCGATCGATATATAACGGAGGCCGATATCTTCTTCGGAGGAAGACTGACCGCGGAACAGTTCGAGCGGGGGGAGCGGCTGCGGTGGATCCATGTCCCCTGGGCCGGCGTCAACTCGCTCCTTGCGGTGGAGTCGATCCGGCGGAGCGAGGTGACGGTGACGAACTCCTCCGGGGCGATGAGCGACAGTGTTGCCGATCAGGTGCTGGGCTACATCATCGCGCTCGCGCGGAGCCTCCCCGACCAGATCCGGGCGCAGGAGCGGCGGGCCTGGGAGAAGTTTCCGACCGAAAGCCCGAAACGGCAGGCCCTCAGGGGAAAGACCGTCGGGATCGTCGGATATGGAGCGATCGGCCGGGGGATCGCCCTCCGGGCACGCGCGTTCGGTATGAGGGTTGTTGCATCGAAGCGTGATGTTTCGCGCGAGATTGCGGAGGTCGATCGTCTCTATCCGACCGACCGGCTCCCCGAACTTCTCGCGGAATCGGATTACGTGGTGATGACCGTCCCTCTGACCTCCGAGACGACCGGGATGATGGGGAGCGGGCAGTTCAGGATGATGAAGCCGGATGCGGCGATCATCAATATCTCGCGCGGGGATGTGATCCGCGAGGCCGAGATGATCGAGGCGTTGCGGGACGGAACGATCGGCGCCGCGGCGCTGGATGTGTTCGAGAAGGAACCGCTTCCCCCCGATTCGCCACTCTGGGGGATGGAGAAGGTGATCGTGACGCCGCACACGGCGGGCGGGTTCCAGGGGTTCGCGCGCGCCGTCGTGGAGATCTTTCTCGATAATCTCGACAGGTTTCACCGGGGCCTGCCGCTCAGAAACCCGATCTCCAGGGAGAGGGGCTACTGATCGGGCGGTTCCGTGATCGGGATCTCATGGCAGGATCGGAAACGCCCCCGGCTCGACGCTGAGCCGGGGGCGTTGCGGTATTCGGCAGGTTCGTTGTGAGCGACGGCGCGCGTTACCGGGTCACGGCGACCCGGCACGAACCGACCGGGCTCCCCTCGACCGTCACGTACGCGATGTATACCCCCGCCGGGAGCATCCCCGCGTCCATGACCGCCTCGCTCCCCGATATCTCCATCTCGGAAACAACCCTTCCCAGAATATCGTGCAGCCTGAGCCTTCCTCCCTTCGGCATGACCTCGTCCGGAAGATCGAACCGCAGTGTCCCTCCGGCCCTGTCGTAGGTTCCCGTCACGCTCTCCGTTGCCGGCGCCTCGATCGGAGCCGAGGAGACGGCGGTTACCAGGTTCGTGGCCGCGGGAATGAGCTGCCCGCGCACCTCGCCGTCGGGGAACAGGTCCGTATGGAAGTTGATGTACGTTCCCCGGGCGTTGAGGATCGGTACGGAATCGGTCGTCATGTCCCCGCTGAGGAGGAAGAGGCCGTCCGTCGACACCCGATTCAGCGTCCTCACGATCGGTCCGTTCGTCCCGGCATAGGCGCCGTGGAGATGCGCTCCCACGACCGGCCCGGTAGTCCCGGCGATGTAGAAGACGCCGGATAGCTGGGCCCCTTCCGACGTGACTGATACGTCTAGATATCCCGTCCCCGCTCCGGTCGCCTCTGCGGCCGTGACAGGCGGCACCTCGTTCAGGCTCGATATGGCCGTTGAATAGAAATTCACCGGGGACAACTGGTTACGGACCTCGCCCTGCGGTTTCCCGACGCTAAGCACGTTCACATAGATGCCGCCTGCCAGGAACGTCGCAAAATCCTCAACCGGGATGTTCTCCCATACTCCTGTGGCATCGCCCGAGTTCTCACCCGACTGGTTGATGCCGCTGATGTTGAGGGTATGCAGCAACGGCCCGACCTGCCCCGTCGCCCCCCTGTAGAACCCGACACTCTGCGTGGCGCTCGTGAGCCTGTACCAGCTGATCTCATACCGGATGCTTCGGGCCACCGGATCGACCGACAACCACCCGTTTCCGTAGGCGGAGCCGCTGGGGAGCGGCGGGACCACGAGGTGGGGGGCGAGGGTCGATACCGTTCCGTATCTCACCGACCTGACCACGGATCTCCCCGTCGCCGTTCCGGGCCGTGTGCACGTTGATGTACACCTTGCCGGCAAGCAGGTTCGGCAGCTCCTCCCCCACGGTCCAGATGCCCGTCGCCGTGTTGTTCTTCTCGTTGAACGTGATGGTATGGATGGGAGGGCCCGATGTCCTCGGCGCGCCCTATGGAAATGTGCGGCAGTGATCGGGCCCGAGAGGCCGTTGAGGGTAATCCTCTACTCCAGCGTGCCGGCCTGAGCGTCGAACCTCATGATCGCCAGCCCGCCGGCATCGGTGGAGACCGGCGGGACTACATAAAATCCGTTCAGGGACGAGTAGTGGGTCGCTCTGAATGCCTCCTGTCCCCTCGTCGGAGCCGCCGCCAACATGATGATAACCGGAACGATCGCTGCAAGATGAAACAGTCCTGTACGAAATTTCAAACGCGTTATTGTATCCTCCTCCGATAATTATGGAGGTAATACGGGCCCGGACGGCGCCCGCATCCTTACAACTTAAGCCGAAACGGCCATAGAGGTTACATCCTGTGAACAAAAGTTTTCGGGCCTGCGAACCGTTGCAGCCGATGATCGGGGTGTGATCATGAGCCTGTCGAACCGTGATAGGGAGAGGGGGCTACCGATCGAGGGACCGGAGTCGGGCGTACGATTTTCGGGGCGTTCTTGGCCGTCGTTGAAGTAAATTAGCCCTCCCGGTTCCCGACTTCGGGCGCCGGATCGTTCGGTTCCCATGACCATAATATTCCCGATCAACGTGCGTATACGTTCAGTTTCGGCTTGTCTGCTCGGTCTTGCTGCAGCAACACTTATCGGCGGTCGTTCCGCCCAGGGGCAGCCCGTCGGCGCCGGATCGACGGAGCGGGGGGGCGGCCCCACACCCGGCACATCGGAGTCGAGAGGAAAGGCGACCTATCTCCCTCCCTGGAACTTCATGTCGCTTTCCACCTCCGGGGTCGACTCCTTCCTCCTGGCTCATCCCACCTACGACGGTCGCGGCGTGATGCTGCTGATCTTCGACACCGGGGTCGACATGTCGATTCCGGGTCTGGGGGAGACCTCCACCGGCGAGCCGAAGGTGATCGACGCCATAGATTTCTCCGCCTCCTGCGTCGTCGAGTGCGACCCCGTGAACGGGTCCGGGAACGGGTCCGGGAACGGGGAGGATGCGACGACCCTCCCCTTCACCCCCGCCGACATCACCTCCCTCGATCCCCCTCCCGTCGACGGAAATCTCTACGTCGGATATATCGACGAGTCGATATATCGCGCCTCCTCCGTGCGCGACTTCGACGGAGACGGCGAGTCGCTCTCGGCCTTCGCCGTGCTTCTCTATCGCAGTGCGAACGGATGGAGGGTCGCCGTCGACACTGACGCCGATTCCAGCATGAAGGGGGAGCGGTCGGTCGGGAGCTACGTGGAACGTCAGGAGACGATCCTCTTCAAGCAGCACGATGCCGAACGGAAGGCCCCTCTCACCTTCGCCGCCTCGATCGACTCCGCCGCCCATACCGTCTCCTTCCATTATGATATGGGGGGACACGGGACGCACGTGGCGGGGATCACCGCCGGGTTCGGCGTCAGCGGCGAGAGCGGGTTCAACGGTATCGCCCCCGGCGTCAGGCTCATCTCCTGCAAGTTCTCCGGCGACACGGCCAAGGACAACACGGTCACCGGCAGCATGCTTCGCGCCTACGAGTACGCGGCGCGCCTGGCCGATTCGCTCCAGCCGCTCAACATCCCGGTGGTGGTGAACATGAGCTTCGGGATCGGCTCCGCCTACGAGGGCCGGGCCGACATGGAACGATATATCGACGATATCATCGCCGAGCATCCGAACCTCTACGTGATCACCTCCGCCGGCAACGAAGGCTCCGGTCTCTCGACCGTCGGCATCCCGGCGGCGGCCTCGCGCGTGATCTCCGTGGGAGCCCTTCTGCCGCGCGGCATCGGGCGCGATTCGTACGGCGCGGCGATCGACAGAGATATCATCTGGGATTTCTCCTCCCGCGGCGGCGAGGTCGACAAGCCCGATGTTCTCGCCCCCGGCACCGCCATCAGCACCGTCCCCCGTTTCGAAGGGGAGGCGCGCGCCAGCGGCACCTCGATGGCGAGCCCCTATACGGCGGGGGTCGTCTCGCTTCTGCTGAGCGCCATGCGCCAGGAGGAACCGGGATGGGTCCCCACGCAGGGACTTCTCCGCCGCTGCCTCCGCGAGTCGGCGCGCCCGCTGGCGGGATATCCCTCGATCGAACAGGGGGGAGGGGTGATCGACATCCGCCGCGCGTATGATATCCTGAAGCGATATAAAAAGAGCGGGTTCGCCGACGGCTTCCAGGAGTATGCCATCAACACCATGTCGCCGAACTACCCCGACAAGGGGGGGAGCACGGCGTTCTGGCGGAGCGCATACGTCCCCGACGAGACGTGGCGTCAGTCGTTCACGATCATGCGGGCCGAGCCCCCCTCGCAGACGCGCGAGACGGAGTTCTTCCGCGCCTACACGCTGGAGCCGAACGTCCCCTGGCTGAAGCCGGTGCAGAAGACCGTCTACATCCGGAACAGCGGCACGGCGGAAGTGGATGTGATGTACGATCGCGAAAAGATGAAGGAGCCGGGACTCTACTGCGGCAAGGTGATCGCCCGGCGCGCCTCCGCGAAGGGGAAGGCCCCGTCGGAGGAGGTGGAGTTCGAGCTGGTCAACACGGTGATCGTCCCCTACCTCTTCACCCCGGCCGGGAACTACTCGATCACGACCCCCTCTCAGAAGCTCGAGGCGGGGCTGATCAGACGGTTCTACTTCGCCGTTCCCCCGGGGGCCGTGGAGATGAACTTCACTCTCAGCTCGCCGAAGGGATCGAAGTCTATCGTCTCCGGAGCTGTTTTCGATCGGAAGGGATACAACGTCGGATATCTTCCCCGCATCGACGCGCGCGAGCGGACCGAGGGCTCCAGCCGGGTCTCGACCCTGGAACTGGGAGAAGGGGTGATCGAGGTCGTGGTGCAGGCCGATGCGTTCGACGGCGCCGGCGGCGTTTCCGAGTTCTCCCTGGCCGCCTCCTGCACGATGTTCGAGATCGACACGAAGGTGGAGCGTTCGGGCGCCGTGGCCGACCTGACGGTGGAGGTGACCGGCACCGGCACCGAGATCGTGGAGGGGACCTTCAGCCACACCGTGAAAGGCTACGGCCGTACGGTCCGTACGGTGATGCAGGGGGATACGTTCAGCATGCCGATTACGATGTACAAGGGTGACGGCGCGCTCTGGATCTCGCCGAAGTTCACCCCGGAGAACTATATGAAGGCGACCGACATCTTCGTCCGCCTGCTCGATGCCGAGGGGAACACGCAGGCCGACGAGGTCTACAACAAGCCGCAGGAATGGCTCTTCCTCCCCAACTTCAACCGTGACGCCGACAGCACGGTATATCTGCTTCAGATGGTGTTCGGTTCGGCCGGCTACGAGCGGCTCCCCGATATCCCGCTGGAGATCATCGAGAACCATGTCTACCCGAGCGACTCCCGCATGCTGAGCGGACAGTCCGGCTCGACCTGGATACCGTTCATCCCGCAGACCCTTCGGGGGACGCTTCCGGCCGACATGCCGATCCGGGCCGGCTATCATGGTCTCGGGGAGATCAACTACAAGCCGCGCAACGGCAACCAGAACGCCGCGGTCGTTCACGAATACGAGATTCCCGGACCCGATCCCGTCTCCGAAGGATCGCCCAGCGATAAGACGTTCTGATCTCGAGTCCCCCGGAGCATCTCCGGGGGGGCTGACTCCATAGTGTCTCGAACCGCTCATCCACGCTTGACATAATGACATAAGTTTCGTAATTACCCCCGCGCGCCGTCGTTGCCGTCGATCCCCTCCTGCCTGCCGTTTCCACATCGGCTCGGATCGACATAGAGAACGGCTGCTGTCGCACGTATCCCCAATCCCCCCACCGGAGGCTCCCTATGAAGTCTCTGCTTCTTGCTGCCGTCCTTCTTCTCTGCCTCGCGGTCGAGGCCGGGGCGCAACGCCCCTCCCGCACTTGGGGCCGTCGTTTTGTCATCGCGTTTCCGGATACCGTTCACGGAAACCGCTCGCAACCGGAATCCTCCATGCCGGGTCGGAGCGAGGCGGTCATCGCCCTCTTCAGCGACGATACCGCCACGGTCACGATCACCGGCCTCTCCTTCCGTCGCGATGTTACGGTCGTGCCGGGAGTGTCGACACCGGTCTCGCTCTTCGATCAGAATGCCCCCTCCCCCACCGTCTTTCCGACGAATGAGGGGACGGTCTCCCGGCGGACGTTCACCGTTTCATCGGATCGCGAGCTTGCGGTCTACTGCTGGTTCATGTCGGATCATGGAGCGGAGGGGTTCACCCCGCTCCCGGTGGAGTCGTGGGGGAAGGAGTATGTGCCGATGCACATGGAGGTGCCGACGCTCATGCGGATCACCTATGGTGACGCGGGAGAACCGCTCGAGGAGGTGCTGCGAGCCGATTTCCGCCCGCCGATCCAGATCATCGTGGTGGCGGCGACCGACGGGACCCGCGTCACGATCGGCGGGGTTCTGGACGGATGGCCGACCGAGCGGAGCTTCATTCTCGACGCCGGGGAGGCGTTCCTTGAGGAACGGGCGCTCCAGCGGGCGTACGTCAGCGCGTCGGCGCCGGTCGGGGTGGTAAGCGGCAACACCCGCAATGCGGGCTCCGATATGTATTTCAGCGTGAACCCGATGCCGACCGGAGGGAGCATGGCGAACTCCGGGGTGGAGTGGATCTGGCCGGCCGAGATGATGGGAGAGACATTCGTCTATGCCCCGATCACGAAGTTCACGGAGAACGCGAAGGAGGAGGTCCTGCGGATCTACGGGGCCTCCCCCGGCGCCACCGATATCTCCTCCCTGGATGGGAGAGGGTGGCAGGTAACGCAGGGGGATCATCTGACGTTCCGGGGGGGAGCCTCCGGAAACGGCACGCCGTTCGTCTACCGGACCAGCCGACCTTCCCAGGCGATGGTCGTGACGGCTCCCTGGATGATTCAGACGGCCGAACCGATCTCGGGAGGGAACATCGTCAGGACATGGTCCCCCGCCGTGGCCACCCTTGTTCCAAGGGAGCGATGGTACTCGTCGGCTCCGTTCAGTTCCCCCGTATCCCCTCCCTACCTGGAGCATTACGCCTGGATCACGGCCGACTCCGCGGCGCTGGTCCGGCTGGACGGCGCCCCCGTGAAGATGACGCCGATTCCCCGCAGCCCCTACTCATGGGCCCTTCTCCAGGTTGAGGCGGGGGATCACAGGATCACATCGGAGAAGGGATTCTTCGGCGCCGTCGCCTACGGGGTGGGATTCGGGATCGAACAGTATCTCCCGTTGCGAGTGAATCCGGAGAAGGGGAGCGACAGGCCGCAGCACTACTCGACCTACTACGAGGAGCTTGCGCGCTCCTACGCCTACCCGCTGATCGGCCGCGTGACGCCGACGGTGACGCCGGTCGAGGGATGCGATATGACGGAGATCGAGGTCGCGAACCTCGATACCGTCGACGAGGGAGAGCTCACCGTTGTGATCGATCCCGACAGCGTCAACACGGTCATTGTTATTGAGAAGGTGAAGGGGGAGGGGGATCATATCGGATTCCGTATCCGGTTCACTCCTCTCGATCGTTCCGCGCCCGGGCGCGCGGTCGTGAGGATTTCCGGGAGAAGGGGTGTGCGGAAGATCCCCTACCTCCATCTCCCCAACGAACTGACGGCCGGGCCCGAATCTATCGTATTACGTGATCTGCGCTCCGGGATCGACACCCTCCTCTCGGTGACCCTCGGAACCCTCAGGAAGAAGGGGACGGTGATCCGGGAGATTCGGCTTCTGCACGGCGACGCCGGGAAGGGGGGCTTCTCGCTGGCTGAGGACTCTCCCCTCGGGCCGCTCGGGTTCGAGGAGAAGCGAACAGTGAGGGTTCGCCTGAACGCCGTCGGGGAAGCTGCCGGCTACGCGGACTCGCTGATAATCGTTTCGGATTGCGATACGTTGATCGTCCCCATCGCCGCCTTCGTCTCCGCGCTGCGGCGAAACGAGGAGTGCGGTCTGGCCGAGGCGACGATCAGGGGGATCGACGGGGCGCTCCATGCGCCGCTGACGATCACCGTCGACTCGCCGGTCAACGGCGAGGTGACGTGGAGGGTGATACCGACCGAGGGGACGACGGCGCTGGGCGTGACGATCAGGTTCACGGCGATCGATCCCAGGGCTCGCGGTTCGGCCACGGTCACGATCAGGGGAAGAGACGGCAGAGTCTGGGTCGTTCCGATGGAGTACGCGGGGAGCACGGTGGAGATCCTCCCCAACCCGATCGATCTGGGAGATCTGCTTCCGGGGGCGACGGGGGGGAGATCGATGACGATCTCCGGCCGCGGTCTCTATCCGATCCGCGTGATCGCCGTGAGGATGGCGCATGGCCTTCTCGACGGTGAGGGGTTCTCGATCGGCGATCTTCCCCCGATCTCCGTGATCGAGCCCCGACAGAGTTATCCGTTTACGATACGATTCTACGAAACGGGGCCCGGCATCCATACCGACTCCCTCGTGCTGGAGACCGAATGCGGGACCTTCACGGTGCCGGTCCGGGCTCGGGTCGTCGATACCTCGGCCTCCATCCCGTTCCTCTCAGGATACGACTGGGAGAAGCGTCGTCTCACGACCGCGAACCCCTGCACCAGGAACGACCTCGACGCCTACGACGCGGTCGTCGAGATCGTCAACCGGGGAACCGCTCCCTTCACGGTGCGCTCGGTGGAGCTGATCGGCCCCGACTCCGACGCCGGGAACTTCCTCCTGGACAATTCCGATCCCCTGACCCGGATCGGTCCCGGCGACCTGATTCAGCCGGTCGACCGCGCGGAGGGGAGACGATATCTCCAGAAGGTTCTCTTCCGTCCCGACGCCGAGCGATACTATTCGGCCATTGTGCGGGTCATTGGAGAGTCCGGAGATACGATAACCTCGATCCTCGGCGGGAGCGGCATCGAGTCGCATCTTCTGATGACCGATCACGACTTCGGGACGATCGCCCGTACCCCCGGCACGATACCGACGGCGACCGCGTTGATCCCGCTGAGGGCGCTGCCGACGCGCGATCTGACCCTCACCGGACTGCGTATATCCGGGCCCGATGCGTCGACCTTCCGTTTCGCGTCGTCGTTCCTCGATTCGCTTCCGACGCCGACGAGGCCGTGGGTCATCCCGCCCGGCGGGACCGTGACCGTCCCCGTGGAGTTCGTTCCGGTCGACGGCGGCCCGAAGAGAGCCTATCTGGAGGCAATGGGCGATAACTCGCTCTGCGATGATTCAGTGTCTCTGCTGACCGGCCGGACCGAAGGGGCGGGGATTACCGGCGCCGGGACGAGGGCCCCGGTCGGATGCGAGTCTTCCCTCTTCGTGACCGTACGGAACGAAGGGGGTGATGATCTGCTGATCACCGACGTTCTTCTTGACGATCCGGACCGGGCGTTCGATCTCCCTCCGTTCCCCCTCCCGCATCGGCTGGCGGCCGGGGATTCGTTCCTGGTCGACATCGTCTTCGTGCCGCCGGGATCGGGAGCCTACACCGCGACCCTCCGTCTCGTGCTTGCGACGGGAGACGGAGCCGTGAACCTTGGGAGCGTGGAAACCGGGATCACGGGAGAGGGCTATCGGCACACGGGACGCGCGGCGATCGGTCGTGAGTTCAGAGGGGCCGTCGGGAGCGTGGTCCGGGTTCCTCTCCTCCTCGACGAGGCGATCATGGAGCCGGAGGCGCGCGAGCTGCGCGTGAAGATCGACTACGACGGCCGCATGGCGAAGCTCGTTACAGTATATCCCGGAGCGATTCTTTCGGATACATGGAGCATCGTCGACGTCGACGACGCGCCGGGAAGCCGCACGCTGCTGCTCCGTTCCTCCGACGGGTCGATTCCCTCCGGCACCGGAGCGCTGCTGGAGCTTGCGTTCGCGCTTTATCTGGGGGGCGCCGTACGTTCGGAACTGGCGTTCACGGTGGAGATCCCCGATCTCCGGTGCGCGACGATTCCGACAAGCCCCGGCAGCATCGCGATCGATTCGATCTGCGGGCTGACGATGAGACTGATCGAGATCGCCTCTGCCGACTACACGCTCGGCGAGGGGCGTCCGAACCCCTTCAACCCGACCACGGAGATCCCGTACTCGGTGGGACTTGAGGGACCGACGACGCTCACGATCCATGACGCGGCCGGCGTCGAGGTCGCCAGGCTTGTCGACGCGGTCACGGCGCCGGGAGACTACACGGTCTCATGGGACGCCGAGCTGTTCCCCTCGGGGGTCTATTTCTGCACGATGCGTTCCGGAACCTGGAGCGCCGTGCGGATGCTGCTGCTTGTGAAGTGAACGATCAGGTGATTCGACCGTGTGTACCAGGAGCGTTGTGATCTCCGTGAAGAG